>DDWR01000020.1 GCA_002347655.1 Verrucomicrobia bacterium UBA2281
CCCTCAAAACTGGGGATGGTCCTGGAGGGCGAGGAATCCAGGAATCTCAATGTCCAATATTCAATATACAATCATCAAGTGGGCAGCCGGAAAGCCCACGAACGACGGCTCAGGGGGCCGCTTCTCCGAGTTTTTCGCGGGTTTGCCGGATGTGCTCGAGGACTTCCGCGTCGTTCGGGCGGAGGGCGTCGGCCTGCAGGAGGAATTCCAGCGCTTCGGCGTAGCGGCCTTGCTGGTAGTAGACCCAGCCGAGGGTGTCGAGATAGGCGGAGTTCTGCGGATCGAGGGACAAGGCGGTCTGGACGTGGCGCAGCGCTTCGTCGAGGCGCTCGCCGCGCACGGCCCACAGATAGGCGAGGTAGTTGAGGGCGTCGGCGAATTCCGGGTCGAGCGCGAGGCAGGTCTCGAACTTCGCGACGGCGCGGTCGGTCTGCTGGATCTGGTCGAGGGCGACGCCGTACCAGAAATAGAACCGGGGCGACAGCACGGCGGCCTGCAGCGGATCCTGGCGGACGATGGCGGCGGCGGCTTCGAATTCGCGCACGGCGGTCGCGGGCCGCTCCTGGGCGAGATAGAGGTTGGCCAGGTAGGCGCGGACCGTGGCGGTCTCGGTGTTGGGCATGGCGCTCAGGGCCCGGAGCGCGGCGATGGCGTTCCGGCGGAACGTCGCGGTGCCGGTCAAGGCGCGCTGCAAGTAGAGATCGAGCAGGGCGGGTTCCTGCTCGATGGCGCGCCGGAGCCATTCGGCGGCGTCGGCCGTGCGCCGCAGATGGGTGCAGACGGTGGCGAAATTGTAGAAAAACAGTCGCGACGGCCCGCCGTCGGAATCCTGGGCGGCCAGCGCGTCGGATGCGCGCTGGAAGAGCCCTGCGGCTTCTTGGTAGCGCTTTTGCTGCAGGCGGACGAGCCCGAAGACTTCCAGGATCTTGGGGTTTTCGGGCAGGACTTCGAGGGCTTCGGTCAAGGTGGCGGCCGCGAGGGAAGGATCCAGGTCGAGCTGGAGCGCGGCCAAGCGGATCCACGGGGCGGGTTCGTTGGTCGCGGCGGTCGCCGCGAGGCGGAAATGGTCCATGGCGTTGGTGGTTTCGCCGGCCTGCAGATAGAGTTCGGCCAGATAGAAATGGACGTTGGCCGGGTCGTCCAGGTCTTGCGCCATTTTTTCGAGGACGGCGATGGCCCGGGGCTGGTCGTCCATGGCGAGGAAGGCCTTGGCGAGGCGCGGCTGGACCTGCGGATCGTCGGGCTGGATCCGGCCGATTTTTTCGTAGGTCTGGAGCGCCGCTTCGATCTGTTCGTCCTGGACGAGCAGGTCGCCGAGGGCATAGAGGGTTTCGGCGTGGCCGGGGAGTTCCGCGGCGATCTGCCGCAGGAGTTCGATGGCCCGGCCGCGCGCGGCGGCGGCCGCCGCCGGGTCGGCGGCGGCCCGCAGGCGCTGGAGCTGGAGGCGGACGAGTTCCTGCCGGAGGGCGGTGGGCGGTTTCGCCCGGGCGAGGCCGGCCTCCAAGGTCGGTTCGACGGCGGCTTCGTCGCCGGCGCGGGCCAGGGCGGCGGCGAGCTGCAGCCAACCCAGCGGCCGGGCCGGGAAGCGGCGCGTCAGCTGGCGGAACAGATCGACGACGCGCTCGTCGTCGCCGACGTTGCCGTAGAACGTGGCCAGCCAGAGCAGCGCGCCGGCGGAGTCGGGCTGGCGCTGCAGGAAGTCCTCGACCGTGCGCAGGGCCTCGGCGGTCCGGTGCTGGAAGACGAGCATGGACGCCAGGCGCAAGGCGAGGCGTTCGTTGCCGGGGTCGCGTTCGGCGGCCTGCCGGTAGGCGTCGTGGGCCGCGGCGTAGTCGTCGGCGAGTTCGTAGTGGATGCCGAGGGAATAGAACGCATGGGCCTGCGCGGCCCGTTCCCGGTCGGGCGGCAGGAGGGCGGGAGACGAAACAAGCCCTCCGTCCAGCAGGGGCGGAGGGCTAGGCAGCGAGCGGCAGCCGGCCGCGACGCCGAAGAGGACGAGGCCGAGCGCTAGGCGTCCGTGATCGAAGCCGCGCATGGCATGCCCGCGAACGGGCCAAAAACCCTACCTCTTCTTGTGACGGTCCGCGCGCAGACGTTTGCGGCGTTTGTGCTTGGCCATCTTCAGGCGGCGTTTCTTTTTGACGGATCCCATAACGTGTATTCTCCTGATTCAACAATGTCGGACGGTGGTTTTACGGCACTACCTTGTTCAATGCAAGTTCAATAATGCCGGAAGCGCCGGCCGTCTTGAGCCGCGGAATGATTTCGCGGACGGTGGCTTCGTCCACGACGGTTTCGATGGCCACCCAGCTCGGATCGCCCAGGGGATTGACGGTGGGCGCGTGCAGGGCCGGCAGGACGCCGCAGATGGCGGCGACGTCGCCCTTCTTGGCGTTCATCTTGAGCAGGACCTTGTTTTCGGCGTTGAGGGCGCCGGCGAGCAGCATGGCCATCTGTTCGATCTTGGCCCGCTTGTCCTTGTCCGCCCAGGCGTCCTTGTTGGCGATGAGGCGGGTGGTGGAGGTCAGGACGGTGTCCACGATGCGCAGCTGGTTGGCGCGCAGGGACGAGCCGGTCTCGGTCAGTTCGACGATGGCGTCGACCAGTTCGGGGGCCTTGACCTCGGTGGCGCCCCAGGAGAACTCGATTTCCGCCTCGACGCCGTTTTCGCTGAGATAGCGCTTGGTGAGGCCGACGGCTTCGGTGGCGATGCGCTTGCCTTGCAGGTCCTTGACGCCTTGGATGGGCGAATCGTTGGGAACGGCGACGACCCAGCGGACGGGGTTGCTGGTGGCCTTGGAGTAGCAGAGTTCGGCGACTTCGACGACGTCGGCGCCGTTCTCGTAGATCCAGTCGTAGCCGGTGAGGCCGGCGTCGAGCAGGCCGAGTTCGACGTAGCGGGCGATTTCCTGCGGGCGGATGAGCCGCGCGGCGATGTCGGGGTCGTCCACGGCCGGCATGTAGGACCGGGAGCCGACCTTGAAATTCCAGCCGGCCTTTTTCATCAGCGCGAACGTGCTGTCTTGCAAACTGCCCTTGGGCAAACCGAGTTTGATGGGGGTCATGGGAGCCTCTTCCTTCTGCTTGTGTTGGCCGCGCATAGTAGCCCAAAGGGCGCAGAACGGGCAACAGAAGAAACCGCGGCGGCTTCAGCGGTCCGCGCGGGGCGGCAGGATCCGTTCGACGAGATAGGGGCTGCGGCGCTGGACCTGGACGAGGATGCGCCAGAGATATTCGCCGAACACGCCGAGCGTGAGCATCTGCGCGCCGCCGAGGACGAGGACCACGACCATCAGCGGCGTCCAGCCCTTGACGGGATTGCCGACGAGCAGCTTGGCGAGCAGGACGACGAAGGCGTAGAGCAGGCCCAGCGCGGCGAGCCCGACGCCCAGATAGGACACGGCGCGGATGGGGAAGAACGAGTAGTTCATCAGGCCGTCGAAGAAGTAGGCGATTTTCTTGCCGAGCGTCCAGCGCGAGCGGCCGAATTCGCGTTTTTGCCGGACGTAGGAAATCCAGGCGCGCGGGAAACCCAGGCGGAGGACCTGGCCTTGCAGGAAGGGCTGGAGTTCCTGTTCTTGCCGGAACGCCGTCAAGGCGGCCGGCCCCAGCAGGAAGCAGTCGAAACCGCCCGTCGGCATGTCCGGGAAGCATAGCTTGCGCATCGTGGCGTAGAACAAGCGCGAGGTCCAGGTGCGGTAGGCGCCTTCCTCGCGGTCCGCGCGGGTGCAAACGACGACTTCGTTCCGGTCGTCGAAGTGCTTGGCCAGCATCTGCGGGATCAGTTCGACGGGTTCCTGGCCGTCGGCCGACATCACGATGGCGGCGGCGGCCTCGCAGTGGGCCAGGCCGGCGCGGATGGCCATGACCTGACCGAAATTGCGCGACAGCTTGACGACGGACACCGGAATCTCCCCTTTGGCGTGGATCTGCCGCAAGACCTCGAACGAGCCGTCGCCGGAGCCGTCGTCCACGTAGAGCAGCCCGCCGCGCCGGCGCGGCGCCAGTTCCAAGAGGACGGCTTTCAATTTTTCGTATGCCGGCAGCAGCGACTCCTCGTTGTAGTAGACGGGCAGGACGACGGCGAAATCGAGGCGGGGGCTCATGGCGTGCGCTCCTTGGGCTGGGGCTTGGCGGGACAGCCGAAGACGGTCAGGCCGGCGGCGACGTCCTGGAGGACCACCGCGCCGGCCCCGACCATGACGCGGTCGCCGAGGGCCAGATGGTCGCGCACGACCGCGCCGGCGCCGATCCAGGTTTCGCGGCCGATCGCCACGAAGCCGCAGACCGTCGCGCCGGGCGCCACGTGGGCGAAGTCGCCGAGGCGGACGTCGTGGTCCACGCTCGCGCGGGTGTTGAGGATGACGCCGGTGCCGAGGACGCTCAGGGGGCCGACGAGGGCGCCGGCGCACAGCACGCACGCGGGGCCGAGGACCGCGGCGGGCGACACGACGCAGGACGGATGGACGAGCGTGGGCATCTCGAAACCGAGGGCGCGGGCGCGGGCGAGCATGTCCGCGCGGGCGGCGGGGTCGCCGATGGCCACGGCGACGTGGGCCACGCCTCGGTCCCGGAGCCGCGGCAGCTGGTCGGCGTCGCCCAGCACGGGGACGTCCAGGATGCGCGTGCCCGGCGGGTTGCGGTTGTCGAGGAGGCCGACGACGTTCCAGCCGCCGAGGACGCGCAGGAGATCGACGACCACGTGGCCGTGGCCGCCGCCGCCCCAGACGACGATGGATTTAGGCGCGGGTTTCGCGCCGGCGCTGGACGTCATCGGCATGCTCCATAACGAAACGGACGGTTTCCGCGATCGGCCGGATCTGGTCGGGCGACACGGCGGTGCCGGTGGGGAAAACGACGACGCGCCGGCACAGGTCGTCCGTGACGGGCAACGCGGGCGCGGGCTCGCGCCCCGCATAAGGCGCGGCGCGGTGGCAGCCCGGATGAAAGTATTTCCGCGCGAGGACGTTTTCGGCCCAGAGGACGTCGACGAGCAGATCGCGCGCGAACGCCGGTGCCTCGGGGGCCAGGGTGCCGACGACGTACTGGCAGTTGAGGGATTCCGGGTCGTCGAGTTCGAGCAGCGCGAGGCCGGGCAGGCCGGCGAACGCCTCGCGGTAGGCGCGGTAGTTGCGCCGGTTGGTCTCCAGCAGGCCGTCGAGTTCGTCCAGCAGGCACAGGCCCATCGCGGCGGAAATCTCCTGCATCTTGCCGTTGGTGCCGAGGCGGGCGACCTGGTCGTAGCCGGCGAAGCCGAAGTTGCGCATGTGGCGCAGTTCGGCGGCGAGCCCGTCGTCGTTCGTCGTGATCGCGCCGCCTTCGAAGGTGTTGAAGAACTTCGTGGCGTGGAAGCTGAACACTTCGGCGGCGCCGAAGCCGCCGATGCGGCGGGACCCATGGAAATTGGAGAAGGCGTGGGCGGAATCGAACACCAGCGGGATCTGCCGGGCCCGGGCGAGCGCTTCGAGTTCCTCGATCCGGCAGGGCTGGCCCCAGGTATGGACGCCGACGATCAGGGCGGCTTCGTCGTCCAGCTTGGATTCCGCGCCGTCCGGCGCGAGCAGGTGGCGGTCCGGATCGACGTCGCAGAAAACGGGCGTGCCGCCTTCCCATTCCCAGGCGTGGGCGGTGGCGATGAACGTGAAGGCCGGCATCAGCGCCTTCCGGCGCGCCGGGCGGGCGCGGCCCAGCGCGCGGTAGACCATCTGGAGGCCGATGGTGGCGTTGCAGACGGCGACGACGTGGCGGACGCCGAGGAATTCCTGGAGCGTTTCCTCGAAGCGGCGCAGGAAGGGGCCGTCGTTGGTCAGCCAGCGGTTGTCGAAGATTTGATCGAGCGCCTTGTGCAGCTTGTCGCGGGCGCACAGGTTGGGGCGCCCCACGTACAGCTTCTCGGCGAACAGCGGTCGTCCGCCGAGGCAGGCCAGGTCACTCGGTTGTTTTTTCGTCGTACTCATACGTGGCGTAGCCGATGCGCAGGGGGTGCGGCCAGACCGCCGGGGACCGGAAGGAGATCGCTCCCATGCCGGCCGGAGGATATTCCAGGCGGATTCGCGCGGGCAAGGAGTTTGTTTGCGTGCCGGCCGCGGTTTCCGTTTCCAGGCGCGCGGTGCGCAGCAGCGCGGAGGGAACGCCTTCGGGCAGGACGTAGAACGCGACGGCGACCGGCGGCGGCGTCAACCCGGGCACGGCGACCGGTCCCCACGCGGTGCCGCCGGAGGCGATTTGCGGCGCCAGCCGGATCTCGAGCGGCGCCAGCGTGGCGGGCACGTCGAGGGCGGCGCCCGCGGCGGCGGACCACGCGCGCAGGTCCGGGAGCGCGGCGCGGCCGAGGGCCGGGCGGGCTCCGGCCAGCGCGGCGGCGGCGACCAGCCAAGCGCCGCCGACCGCGGCGCCGGCGGCGAGGCCGGGGCGAACGGCGGCGCGCGCCCATTTCCGGCGGCGGGCGGAAGACGCGGCGAGCGGCAGGGCCGCCAGCATGAACAGGAACGGCTGGACGTAGAACGAATAGCGCGGCGAGGTCTCGCCCAGCAGCACGTAGGTGGCGGCGAGGAGCGCGCAGGGCGCCACCAGCGCCAGCCGGCGGTTGCGCCGCAACCGCGGCAGCAGCAACCAACCGCCCCAGAGGATGAACGGCAGCAGGGCCAGCAGAAACGCGGTGCGCGCACCCTCGGCCAACGCCCGGGCGCGTTCCGCGCCGTTTCGCGCCAGCATTTCCTCGGCGCCGGAGGCATAGCCCAGCAGGAAATACTTGGCCAGCTTGATCGGCAGCAAGGAGGTCAGCAGCACGCGCGGATTGTAATAGGCCTGCGAGGCCAGGATCGCGGTCTGCATGGATTTCTTTTCCGCGTGCGGCGTCAGGAAATCGACGAGTTCGTAGGTGCCGCAATATTCCCCGCCGGTTTCCGGGGACCAGCCCCGCGCCATGAAGCCGATGGCGCCCACCTCGTGGCGGTGGCGGTCGGCGCGGTCGATGCGGTGCAATACGGGGCCGACGAGGAGCGCGGTGGCCAACAGAGGCAACGCCAGCAGGACGGCGGCGGAACGCAGCGTCTGGTTCGCGGTTTGCCGGCCCGCGAGCCAGGCGAGGAGCAGAACCAAAACCACGGCGCCCGTCCAGACGACGTCGATGCCGCCTTCCAGGCGCATCAGCGGCAGCAAGCCGGCGGCCGCCGCGGCCAACCCCGCGGCTTGGAGCGGCCGCCGTCCCGGGCGGAACCATTCTGCCAGGACCCATAGCCCGACCAGAAAATAGAATCCACCCAGGACGTGGTGGTTCAGTTCCAGGCAGATGAACGCCCGGAACGGCATGAGCAACTGGAAAGCCACGGTCCAGAAGGCGACGCGCCGGCCGAAAGCCAGCCGCGCGATCCGCCAGGCCAGCGCCAGCGAAAGCGCGATCAGCATGGCTTGGAACGTCTGGATGGCGGGAATGAACCGGTCGGCGGCGGCGACGCGGAGGGCGTAGTAGAACGGCAAGGCGCGGCGCGTCCAGACGCGATAGTCGTAGTGCTGGCTCAGGTCGCCGAGCGTTTCCGGCGCATAGCCGTTGTCGGCCAGGACGGAGAGGTAGTGGCGGAAGATGGCGGCGTCGCCGGTCCATGCCCAGCGGGCATCCGCAGCCCAGATGGCCCCAAGTTGGACCAGCAGGGTGAGCCCCAGCGCGGTGCCGAGAAAAACGCGGTCGCCGCGGCGGCGGCGCAGCCACGCCAAGCCGACAACGATGGCGGTGGCCAGCAATCCATAACCGGCGAATCCCAGCCAGACCATGCCGTTGGCCTCGCCGGAACGGATCTTTCCCGCGAAATTCGCGGCGGCGGCGCCCCAGGCCAGCAGCAGGCCCGCGGCCAGGAAAAGGATGCCGCAGGCTTGGAGCCAGGCGACGATGGGCGCGAAGATTGGCCGGCGCGGCGTCATGCGGGAGCGGCTTCCGGTTGGGCCTGGAGCCATAGTCCGCGGATGGCGGCGAGTTTGGCCTGGGCGTGGACGTCCGGCAACCAGCGCGTCCGGCAGTCTTCCAGCGAGGTCGCGGCCAAGCGCCGCGCCAGTTCCGGATTCCGCAGGAGGCGCTGGATGGCATCCGCCAGCGCAGCGGCATCGCCCGGTTCGACCAACAGACCGTTCTCGCCGTCGCGGACGTAATCCGCCGTGCCGACGGCGCGGGTGGCGACGACCGGCTTGCCCAGCGCCATGGCCTCGAACAGCACGACCTGGCCGGTGGAACGCTCGGTGGGCAGCAGGGGGATGGCCACGACGGCCGCGCGGCGCAGCAACGCGTGGCTCTCCGCCAAGGGCACGTCGCGGAGCACGCGGACGTTGGCGGGCAGCGGTTCCGGGAGCCGATCAGCTGTGCCCGCGACCACGACGAACGGCGCCGCGACGCGGCGCGCGGCGGCGACCAGCGCATCGAGATCGCGCAAGGTGCGGCCGATGGAGAGCACCGTGCCGTCGTTTTCCGCGACGGTCTGCGGCTCGGCAATGGTCGTGTGCATGGGCACGAACCGCAGGCGGCTCTCGGGCAGGCCGAACCGGCGGGCGATCAACGCGACTTCGGCCGAGCTGTTGGTCAGGATGCCCAGCGCGCGCCGGGCGACGAGGCGGAACAGGGCCGTTTTCAAGCGCCAGCCGAGGGAATCCGGCCGTGCCGCATCGAGGAAAACTTCCGTCAGGATCTGCTTCGACGGAATCCGCAGGACGGCGCAAAGCAGGCCATAGGCGAGGGACGGCCGCGGGCCCATGGTGACCACGGCGTCGAATTTCCGCCGCAGCCGGAACAAACGGAGCGCTTGCCGCAGCGGACACAACTCGTCGGGCGTTTCGTCGCCGCGGCAGATCGACGTCGCCGCATCGGTCCACGTCCGGCTCTGCCGGAAGGCCATGTTGGTCAGGATGGAAGGGCGGGGTCCGGACATGTCAGTTCGGGGAGTCCGCCGGGGCTCCGGCCATGGATTTGACCACGTAGGGCGGCCGGCCCATGGAGCGCAGGTACATGCGCGCGAGGTATTCGCCCAGGATGCCGAGCGACAACAGCTGGGTGCCCGAGAAAATGACGATCATCGAAAACATGAGCGTGAACCCCTTCACGGGATTCCCGCCCAGCATCCATTGGACGACGATGAAGAACAGCAAGGCCGTGCCGAACAGGACGGTGGCGACGCCGAGCAGGCTGGCGACGCGCAGCGGCAAGGTGCTGAAACTGGTCACCATGTTGACGGCGTGGAGCAGCAGCTTGGAAAAGGTGTAGGAGGACGTGCCGCCGCCCGTTTCATGCTGGACCGGCACGGAGGCGAAGGACGTCGTGGCCCAGGTCAACAGGACGTCGATGAAGACCGCCGGGCTGTGGTAGTCCGCGAAGGCCGCGCGCAGTTCGGTCCGGAAGGCGCGGAACGAGGCCACCTCGCGGGCGACGGACACGCCGAGGACGTGCTTGAGGAGCGTTTTCGTCGCGACGGAGGAAAAATCGCGGAACACGCCGTGGTATTCCTTGACGGGGCTGCCGTAGACGACGTCGAACCCCTCGTCGAGTTTGGCGAGCAGGAGGGGAATGGCTTCGGGCGGATGCTGGAGGTCGTCGTCCAGCGTGACAACGCGATCGTAGCGGGCGGCGCGGATGCCGGCGAGGGTGGCGTTGTGTTGGCCGTAGTTCCGCATGAGGTGGAGGCCGCGGATCCAGGGCTTTTCGGCGGCGAGCGCTTGGATGACGGCGCGGGAGCCGTCGGGACTGCAATCGTCGACGAACGTCAGTTCGAACGGCAGCGAGCCGCCGGCCAAGGCTTTCTCGACGCGGTCCGCGAGGGCGCGCAGGGTGGCTGCGCCGCGGTAGACGGGCACGACGACGGACAGACCGGGCAGGAGGGCGTGGCTCATGGCGAACGTTCCTTCGGGTTTTCCGCCAGCCGGCGCACCTGGTCTTGCAGGCGGGCCTGGCGGAGGTTTTCTTCGCAGGGGGCTTCCCACTCGTCGGCGCGGACGCGGCGTTCGAACGCTTCGAGGAGGCGGATGAAATGGTTGTCGGTCGGCAGCGGGATTTCGGTTTTGCGGCCGGGGGTTTCGAGGACGGCGAGCGGCACGACGTCCGGGCCGGCGGTGAAGGTGCGCGACGTCGTCAGGCGGCCGGTCTGGCCGACGATTTCGATGCCGCACTGGTAGAACTGGTCGAAACCGAACGCGATCTGCGCCGGGACGCGGCAGCCGTTCCGCTCGGCTTCCAGCATGGCGCCGCCCCAGAGATCCGCGCCGCCGGGCGGTCCGTTCAGGCAGGCGGAGCGGACGCGGAGATCGCCGTCGAGGAACAGCTGGCAGGCCTGGAGGGGATAGCCGCCGGCATCGAGCAGGGCGCCGCCGCCCAAGGCCTTGTCGTAGCGGAAATCGCCCGGCGCCAGGGGCGGGAAGCCGAAGGTGGCGCGGAAGAGGCGGATTTCGCCGAGCGCCTCGCGGACGAGTTTCCGCACGGCCGCTTGCTGGGCGTGGTAGCGGAACATGTAGTTTTCCATCATCACGCGCCGGTTCGCCCGGGCGAGGGCGACGAGGTCTTCGGCTTCCGCCAGGGAACCGGCCAAGGACTTTTCCACCAGAAGGTGCTTGCCGGCCCGGAGGGCCTGCGCGGCCCATTCGGCGTGCAGGCCGGTGGGCAGGGGCATGTAGACGGCATCGACGTCGTCGCGGGCCAGCAAGGCGGCGTAGTCGCCGAGGAACGCGCACTCGAACGCGGCGGCGAACTCGCGGCCCTTGTCGGCCGAGCGGCTGGCGACGCCGGCGAGGCGCAGGCCCGGCACGGCCTGCAGCGCGGGCACGACGGAGCGGCGCGCGATGCGGGCGCAGCCCATGACGCCGACGCGGATGGGAGGGGGCGCGGCCACGTCAGGCAAACCTCAGAGTGGAGAGCAGGCTGCGCGCCTGGATGTTGAGGTAGTTGTTGAACCGGCCAAACGTCAGCAACTGGTTCAGCGTCATCCACTGGTAGTTTTCGGGGCAGGCGACGGGGAAGGATTCGTCGGCCTCGACGAGGAGGTTGCGGTTCTGCTCCCGGTAGAAGCGGCCGCCTTCCTCGGACTGGCGGACGTCGTACCGGATTTGGTCGGGCCGGGCGTTGAGGACGTAGTCCAGGAACGGCACGTTCCATTCCGGCTTGTCGTAGCGGCCGGTGATGCACTGGACGGTCGGGGCGAATTCGAGCACGTCGAAATTGCCGCATTCCAGCTTGGCCTGGACGAGGAAATGGTGGACGCCGTGGATGCGCTTGACGACGAAGGCGAGCAGCCCCTCGCCGACGGGCTCGACCAACGGCTGCTGCCACGCGGTCACTTCGCGGTTGCTGATCTCCACGTCGACCCAGATCACGCGGAAAAAGCGGCCCTGCCGGTGGCGGAGTTCGTCGTCGGTCAGTTCCCAGTCCGCGATCGCGCGCAGATCGCAGGGGGTCACCTGCAGTTCGTAGCGGACTTTCTGGCCGGTGAACCAGGAGATGAGATCGTCGAACGCCATGAGCGCGCGGGGACCGGCGAGGGCGGAGGCGCGCATGGCTTCCGCGAACGATGCCGGCTCGCGGCGGACGTCGTCCTGGCCGAACGGAATGCCGGAAACGACCGTGCGCAGGTCCATGTTGACGAGATTGTCGTCCGCCATCAGGTGCTTGATCTGGCCGAGGGTGAGCCAGGCGAAGTCGGGATCGGGCGGCAGGTCTTCGTCGATTTCGACGATGACGTTGCGGTTGCGCTTGTGGAGGAACCGGGCGCCCTGTTCCGACTGGAGCTGGTCGAGCAGGACGCGGGCGCGCGCGCGGTCCAGGAACCATTCGAGATGCTTGGGACTTTTGCCGTGATGGACGCGGGTGTAGTTGCTCTTGGTGGCCTGGAGGGTGGGGGACAACTGGACGCAGTTGACGTTGCCGGGTTCGACCTTGGCCTGGATGAGGAAGTGCAGCACGCCGTCGAATTCGCGGGCGAGGCAGCCGAGGAAGCCGATTTCGGGCTGGTTGATGATGGGCTGGGCCCACTCGGGATGGGCCCCCCAGTTGGTGGCCACGCGGATGCCGTCGATCGAGAAGAACTTGCCGGAGGCGTGCCGGATGCGCCCGGTGGCGTCGTCCAGCGCCCAATCGCGCATCTGCGACAGCCGGGTGCGGGCCACGCGGACGCCCACGTCCCGGTTGCGCGCGGCCAGCCAGGCCCGGACGTCCTCCGTCGGGGTCCGGGCGCCGCGCTCGTCGAGCGCGGATTTCAGGAAGCGAGCTTCTTTGGAGGCGGACATGGCGGCATTCATCCGGCGAAATCCGTGGCGGCGATCCAGTCGCGGAGCCGGAAGGCGAGGGGGGCGGGCAGCAGCGCGCGGATCTTCTCGTCGGCGAAGACGGTGTCGCCGGATTCGATGGCCCATTCTTTTTCCGGCCACGGGGCGGTCGCCACGCGGGCGTTCAGGCGCGCGGCGATCCAGCCGGCCACGTCGGCGAGGGCGAACGCTTCGCCGGCCACGTTGTAGGTCTGGCCTTCGGTTTCGGGGCGCAGGGCGGTGGCGGCGATCTGGGCGCAGACGTCTTGGACGTGGGTGAAGGTGCGGCGCGGCGTTCCGCCGCCGTAGAGGGGGATCACGCCGGTTTCCTTGGCCAGCCGGATGAACGCGCCGATGGTGCCGTAGGAATAGGACTGGCCGAGGAGGTTGCCGTACGGCACGCAGACGCGGTAGACGACGGTGGGGATGCCGAACGCGGCGCGATAGGCCTGCAAAAACGCCTCGCCGGCCCGTTTGTTGGCGGCGTAGACGGTTTTGCTCTCCTGGGGGGCGTCTTCCGGCAGCGGTTCCGGGCGGCCGCGGTAGACCAGCCGCGAGGACGGGAACACGACGCGCGGCCGGTGCCCGCGCTGCCGGAGGCGGTCGAGCAGGTGCAGCAGTCCGAGCTCGTTGGCGGCCAGATAGCGTTCGTACTGCTCGAAACCCGCGTGCGTGCCGGTCAGGCCGGCGAAGAAGAAGACGGCGTCGACGTCCGTATCGACGCGGTCCCATTGGGCGGCGTCGGCCACGTCGAACGCGGTTCCGGCGGCGGGTTGCACGTCGTAGGCGTCCACGCGATGACCTTGCGCCCGGAGGTGGGCCGCCAGATGGCGGCCCAGATAGCCTTGGGCGCCAAACACCGCGAAGCGGCGCTGCTGGTCGGTCGTCGAGGTTGCCACGGTTCAATCCCTTGGCGCACAGCTTGGAAGAAACGGAAGCCGAGGTCAAGAAATCGCGGCGCTTTGCGCGGCGCGCATCTGCGATCGGGTGCCCTGCCCCTCGGTATTGGGCGAAAAGGACAGCCGCACGCTGAAGCGTGGACTACGTACGAGGCCCGTTCGTAGTCCAGCCTTCAGGCTGGATTCTTGCATCGAATCGCAGCCACCCTGCGCCGCGCGGGTCAGCGCGGCGCCGCCGGCCGGCAGAACACCGTGTGCTCGATGCCCAGTCCGAGCGGATCGGAGACGAGAAAAACGAGCCCCACGAACGCCCGATAGACCAGTTCCACCAGTCGGCCGGCGGCGGGCACGTCGACCGCGGCCAGCGGATAGTTGTGGCAGCGGTGTTCCTGGACGTCGAAGCCGGAGCGGACGAGGATTTCCCGGATGGAACGCCGGGAATAGTGCTGGAGATGGTGGTGGGAATAGAGGCGCCGGTAGGCGGCCGACGACAGGCCCAGCCGGTTGAATGCCCGCGCGATGCGGAAAATCAGGCTGTCGTTGTTGAACGTGTTGACCATCAACAGGCCGCCATCGGCCAGCAGGCTGCGCATCTTCGCGAAGAACGGCCGGATCTCCTCCAGATGTTCCACCACCATGAACGTGACGACGACGTCGTACGGACCGGCGAGCGGCGCCGTGGCGACGTCGCCTTGGATGAACTCGATGTCGGGGTGCTGGTTGGGCGCGAGGTCGATGCCCGTCAAGTGCCAGTCCGGATGCCGGGGCCGGAGCCATTTGAGGAAATCGCCGCGGCCGCAGCCCACGTCGAGCAACCGGATGGGGCGGGTGCCGGCCACGGGCAGGATCGCGCGCTCCACCCGCGCGAACAGTCCGAAATCGGGGTTCTCGAACCAGCGCTTGTGCGCGTCGTCGAAATACGACTCGCCGTAGGTTTCCTGGGCGGTCTTGGGCAGTTTCGTGAACAGGTGGCGGCAATCGGCGCACCAGAACAAGTGCAGCTCGGGATCCCGTTCGGCAGCGGCGGCTTCGCAGATGGGGCATGGCGCGGATTTGGATTCGTTCATGGGGGCTCCGGGTGGGACGGACTTTACGTCAGGCGGGAAGTCATTGGACAGCCGAAATTGCGGCCGCGGGTTCCGGCGCCGGCGCGGAGTTGGGGAACCAGACGAACCATTTTTCCGTTTCGTCCCGGGCGTGGAGGGGGCGGGCAGGATCCACGCCGCAGGCTTCCAGGGCGGCGGAGATCAGCGGCCGGAAGGACGGATAGGCCAGCCGGGTCCGGTGGAAGACGATGGCGGTCGGGGGCTCGTCCGTGAACGAGGGATAGTAGGGAATCCACGGCGCGGGCAGCCGGCCCAGAAAGAGCGCGCCGTCGCCGTTGGGATAGAACTGGACCCGGCCGGCTCCGGGAGCGGCGTCCTGCGCGCGGAGCGCGGCGGCGACGGCCTCGACGTCCGCCGCTTGGAGATAGTCCGGCTGGGTCCGGATGGTCATGTGGCGCCACCAGAAATAATAGGGATAGTGCCGCGGATCGGGCACGTGGCCGAGGACGAAGGCGCCCAGCAGGATGGCGCCCAGCACGGCCGGCCGGCCGAAGCGCCGCGCGCCCGGCGGCAGGTGCCGCGCGGCGATTTCGACCAGCACGACGGCCGCCAGCGCATAGGCGAATGCCGTGTAGACGGAGTACCACATTTCGGGACGGTAGATGGGCAGGAACCACAAGGCCGCGGCCAGCAGCGCCAGGCTGAACAGCGGCGGCCGCATGCGGAACGTGGCGACGGGCAAGGCGAGCACGAGCGCGGCCGGAATGGCGTTCCACGGCGATTTCAGGACGGCCAGCCGCTGCCCCCAGGTCTGGTGGAGGAATCCAAAGCCCACTTGCAGGTCGTTCCAGAGCCAGCGCCAACGGGCGCCGACGTAGACGGCCAGCGCCAGGAAACAAACCGCGGCCAATGCCATCCAGGGCCAATCCCGTTTTTGGGGGGCGGGACAACGCCAGCCTTCTTCCCAAAGATAGCCGCCCGCCGCCGCCGCCGACAGGAACCAGGCCGCCGGATGGACGAGGCAGCCCAGCACCAGCAAAGAAACGGCCGTCCACGGCCGTTTGGCGCCCATCATCCAGAAGCCCGCCAGGCACAGGCCCAGCACCAAGGCTTCGGGACGGGCGATGTTGCCAGCGATGGTCACGTGGCCGCCGAGAAAAAACAAGGACAGGACAATTTCGGCGTGGAACCGGCCGGCCAGCCGGCGGACCGCGCCGAGGCTGGCCAGAAAGGCCAGCGCCAGCAGGCCCCAGGAAAACCAGCGGGCCGAGAGCAAGCCGGGCCGCGCAAGCTTGAAGAAGAGCCCCAGCGCGATCGGATAGCCCGGCGAGTGGTAGAACACCGGCCGTTCGGCGTTGAGGCTGTCCGTTTGCAGCTGGTTTGCTTCCGCCACCGCCGCGGCCGGATAGATGAACAGCGCTTCGTCGTCCCACGGCACGGGAAAGGTCAGTCCCGCGACGTGATGTACCCACGCCGAAACCGCAAGAACCGCGATCGGCAAGAGGCGCAACAACGTGTTCGAAAACCGGGACATGGCGTTGGATGGATCGGTCGGGCCTTTCAAAAGGGCGATCCTACTGGATCCGGCGCGGCCATTCAAAGAAAATGCGCGGCCATTCCCGGATTGCTGGGGAGGTCGGTTTCGGATAAGAAGGGAGCATGCAATGGGTGCTGGCCATTTCGATCGCGCTGCTGGCCTACGTCTACGCCGGCTATCCGGCGTGGATCGGGCTGTGGGCGCGGTGGCGTCCCCGGCCGGCGCGGAAAGGGCCGTTTGCGGGCGGCGTGTCCGTGCTGATCGCCGCGCACAACGAAGCGGATGCGCTGCCGCGCAAGTTGGACAATCTGTTGGAACTGGCGCGCACCGAGCCCATCCGCGAAATTTGGATCGGACTGGATGGCTGCACGGATGGAACGGGGGAGCGGATCAGGGAGAGACTAGAGACTAGAGACCATAGACTAGAGACCTCGGGCGGGAGCCCGGATCCGAGTCTACAGTCTGTGGTCTATAGTCTGCAGTCTCCGCCGAGGATTCACCTCCTCGAATTCGAATCCCGGCGCGGCAAGGCGGCGACGCTGAACGATTTGATGACGAGGGCGGGGCAGCCGGTCTTCGTCATGATGGATGCGCGGCAGCGGGTGGAGCCGGGCGCGATTTCCAGGCTGCTGGAAAATTTCGCCGACGAGCACGTGGGTGCGGTGTCGGGCGAACTCACGTACGAAACGGCGGCCGGCGCAGCGCAAAAGGGCGCCGAGTCCTATTGGAGCTACGAAAAGTTCATCCGGCTCTCCGAAAGCCGGGTTTGGGCCGTGCCGGGCGCGACCGGCGCCCTGTATGCCATCCGCAAGGACCTTTGCGAGCCGATTCCTGAAAATACGCTCGTGGACGACGTGCTGATCCCCATGCGGGCCGTGTTGAAGGGCTATCGGTGCCTGTTCGAGCCCGCCGCGCGCGTTTTCGACCAACCGTCGGCCCGTTTTGGCCAGGAAGGGGTGCGGAAACGCCGCACGTTGGCCGGAATTTGGCAATTGGCGGGCTTGGAACCCCGTTTTTTCTCGTTTCGGGCCAATCCGATCGCGTTCCAATGGATTTCGCACAAGTTTTTGCGGCTGCTGACGCCGTTTTTCATGCTGGCGGCGCTGTTTTCGCTCGCCGGAATGGCCTGGGAGGGGCAAAAAGCGGCCCAAGGGCTTCTGGTCGCGGCCGGAATTGCGATTTTGGCCAGTTTTTTGGCATTTTTGGGTGGAAAACGGGTGAAATCGCGGATTTTGGGCCTTTTGGGGGCCTTTTTCGGGGTAAACTGGGCTTTGGTACAGGCCGCATGGGATGCCGTTCGCGGACGGTACGAGGCCCAGTGGGAGAAAGGGGCGGAGACTTGAGACTGGAGACTACAGACCGTAGACGGCAGGACATGAATCCGGCGAAAATAGGTCGGCTCAGGACGAACTGAAATGCTGAAATCCGTAAAAACCGGTTGGAACGTGCTCTTGACGATCGCTTTGTTGGCGGGCTTGGTCTGGACGGCTCGCAGCGCGCAGCGGGGCTGGACGATGCATGGTTGGTCGGATGCTTCCCGGCAGTGGGTCGTGTGCCAATACGTGCGGGCGCGCATCAATCCCTACGAACTCGCGCAACGGCTGTTGCGCGACACGTTCGGACCGTCCACGGGTCCCGACCGCGTGCGGTTGAAGGAACACCGCATCTATTCCATCTCCAGCGCGCATTGGACGCCGGAAACGCCCGGCATGCTGCCCGGCCAGCCGCCGCCCGAGGCGACCTATCCGCTTTCGACCATGTCCATGCTGCTGCCGACGATCGGGTTCCTGCCGGAACGGTGGCTGCTGCCGGTCTACACGACCGCAAACCTGTTTTTCCTGGCGTTGCTGTTGAGCCAATGGGCGAAATGGTTCCAGGCGGAAACGCGCGGACCGCGCGGCGCCGCCTGGGGCGCGGCGGTCGCGCTGGGCCTGCTGTGGCCGCCGTTGCAGTACGTGGTCCAGAACGGCCAAGCCGGCCTCGTCGCGACGCTGTGCGCCTGGCTGGCGGTCCGGCGCTGCGACCGGTCGCCGGTGGCGGCGGGGTTCCTGTTTCTGGCCGCGCTGGTCAAGCCGTCCATGGCGCTGCTGTTTTTCATCGTGCCGCTGGTGCGCGGAAACTGGAAGCCGATCTGGACCGCGTTTTTCGCGGGGCTGGTGCTGACCGCGCTGCCGGCCGTTTGGCTCCGCGAGTGGCCGTGGACGATGCTGGCCCAATGGATGGACTTGTGCCGCTACGTCCTGCAAGGGGCCTTCACCGTGCAGGAAATCCTCAATGCGCTGGGGTGGGAGAACACCGGCCGGGGCGCGGCGGTCGTGCTCGGCATCTGGGGCGCGGCGCTGGCTTGGTGCGTCCGCTACCGGCGCGCCCGGACGGAGGCGCTGTTCGCCTTGCTGGCCCTGGCCAATCTGGCTTGGACCTACCACGAACGGCACGATTTCGTGCTGCTGGCATTTCTGCTGGTCTGGTTCGCCGCGCAGGCGGCAAATCCGGAACGGCGCGGCCGGGGCTGGCTTGGTCTGGCGTTGTGCGCCGTGCTGGGCGCGGCGTTGGCGGATACCTTCTATATTCCGGCAGCGCCGTGGGCCCATGCCGTGCGCTGGGCGGGGCGGCTGGCGATCCCGGCGCTCTGGATGCTCGCGGCGCTGGACGTGCGCGCGTCCCACCGTGCGGCCGTTCCGTCCCGCTCCGCCGTTGACTTGCATCCGCCGGTTTGAGAAGGTCCGACCTCATGGCGACGCCCGCGGAAGCGCAGAGCTGGGACTTGGTGATCGAACCGCCGAAAGGCTGGTTCCGCCTGCATTTGCGCGATTTGTGGCGCTACCGGGATTTGATGGGGTTGTTCGTCCGGCGCGACTTCGTGGCGGCCTACAAACAGACCATCCTCGGGCCGTTGTGGCACCTCATCCAGCCGCTGCTGACCACGCTGATGTTCACCGTCGTGTTCGGGCGGATCGCCGGCTTGCCGACCGACGGCGTGCCCCAATTCGTTTTCTACATGGCCGGAACGACGGTCTGGGGCTATTTTGCCAACTGCCTGACGCGCACGTCCAATACCTTCATCGCCAATGCCGGCATTTTCGGAAAAGTGTATTTTCCGCGGATGGTGGTTCCGGTTTCGGTGGTGATGTCGCAGCTGATCGGCTTTGCCATCCAGTTTGCGTTTTTCCTGTGCTTCTACGCCCTGTTTTGGTTCCGCGGCGCGCCGATCCGCCCCAACTGGGCGATCGGGCTGCTGCCCTTGCTGTTGCTGATGATGGCGGGGCTGGGGCTGGGCTTCGGGGTGATCATTTCCTCCCTGACGACGAAGTACCGCGATTTGCAGGTGCTGGTGGGCTTCGGCGTGCAGCTGTGGATGTACGCGACGCCGGTGATCTATCCGCTGTCGACCATGCCCGAAAAATACCGCTGGCTCATCGCGGCCAACCCGATGAGCGCGATCGTCGAGACCTTCCGCTGCGGGTTTTTCGGCACGGGCACGTTTTCCTGGGCCTATCTGGGCTATTCCGCGGGGTTCACGCTGGCGCTGCTGCTGCTGGGCATGGCCGTGTTCAACCGCGTCGAGCGGACGTTCATGGATACGGTCTGAGCGCGGGGAGAAGACCACAGACTGGAGACTAGAGACTTGAGACTCAAGACTGGAGACTGGAGACTGGGGGCCGGAGACTCTGGACGAGAAAACGGAAGCTGGAAAGCCCAACTACGAAAGACGCGAATGGCACGAAAGGGAGCAGAGGAATTCCGAGGGGTGGCCGGAAAACGGGGGACAAGTCCCAAATGTTTTGAATACGGTCCTCCGCCGTGTTAGGAAGTGGCAAGCGGAACAAGCGCCGATGGAGCCATTGCGAGATGAACAAAATGAAAAAAGAATTCAACGTGGTGATTGAGCAAGACGAGGATGGGTATTTTGTGGCTTCGGTTCCGGCCTTGCGTGGCTGCCACACGCAAGCCAAATCCTTAGACGTTTTGATGAAACGGATCAAAGAGGCCATTGAACTGTGCCTGGAGGTGGAGAGTCCGGTGTCCAACCAGTTCATTGGCGTCCAGCGCGTGGCCGTGATGGCGTGAGCACGTTTCCGTCCGTCAATGGAACCCGGCTTATTCAAGCCCTGAAACGCTTGGGATTCCAGGTCGTTCGCATCAAGGGCAGCCACCACTTTCTGGCCCATCCGGATGGCCGCTGCACGGTAGTGCCCGTCCATCGCGGCGAATCGATTGGGCGTGGGCTTCTGGCCCAAATTCTCCGTGATTGCGAAATTGGGCGGGAGGAATTGCATAATGCCCTGTAACGTAGGCCGCTGGTCCGAAACGGTAAAAAGGGCGCGCTGGTCTAGTGCGGCGGGATGCGGGCTGCGAAACCAAAGGCTAGGATAAGAAGCGAACGGTGCGGAATGAAACTGGGCACATGGTGGAAAAACAAGCGAGAGCGGTGGTGGAGCGCCATCGTCCTGCGTCTGCTGCCCGCCAAGGTCATGGAAGACCTCGTTTGGAAACACCGGGAACTGCTGAACGCGTTCGTCGACAAGAACCGGCAGACCCGGCCGCTGGTCTACGGCTCGCGCGCGCGGCTGCGCATCGATGAAACCGCCGTCGTCAACAACGCCACGTTCAACACGCTGGGCGGCGCGATCACCGTCGGCCCGTATGCTTTTTTCGGCCACGACGTCTGCCTGCTGACGGGCACCCACGACGTCCATCTGATCGACGAAGCGCGCCGCGAGAGCGGCGGCGGGAGCGGGCGCAACATCGCGATCGGCCGCGGAGCATGGCTGGCTTCCCGCGTGGTCGTGATCGGTCCGGCCACCATCGGCGAGCACGCCGTGGTCGGGGCCGGTGCCGTCGTGACGGGCGACGTGGAACCCGGCGCCTTCTACGCCGGCGTGCCGGCGGTCAAAATCAAAGATATTAGGATAGACTAGAGACTGGAGACTTCAGACTACAGACTAGGGACTGGAGACTGGAAAGAAAAGACCAGGGACTAGAGACCAGAGACTCCAGACGGAGATGGGAATGCGGGACTACAGGAACATAGTGGCGTGGCAGAAGGCGGACGATTTGACGGTGGCCCTCTATGAGGCGACGAAGACCTTTCCGAAAGATGAGGTCTATTCCCTGACCAGCCAAATCCGCCGGGCGGCTTATTCGATCCCCGCAAACATCGCCGAGGGAGCCTCCCGCAATTCACAGCGGGATTATCTTCATTTTCTGTATATATCCCGCGGATCTGCCGCCGAGGTTGGTTGTTTCATCCATCTGTCCCAACGGTTGGGATACTTCAACAAGGAGGACCATGAATCATTGGCGGCCCAGGCGGATGAAGCGTCTCGCATTTTGACTGGCTTGATCCAATCGGTTGAAAAAGAAACCGAAAGATAGACTTGAGACCACAGGCCGTAGCCGTGAGACCGCCCTGTCCGGAGCGCGATTGGAAGTCTCTGGTCTATAGTTTGTGGTCTATTGTCTTTGCTTTTACGTCTCCAGTCTTTAGTCTATAGTCTCTAGTCTAATGTCTCCCGTCATTTCCATCGAAAACGTCTGCAAGTCCTATCGCCTCGGGGTGATCGGGAGCGGGACGCTGCGGGAAGATTTGCAGAGCTGGTGGCACCGGCTGCGGGGGCGGCCCGACCCGAACCTGCGCCTGGACCAGACCCACTTGCCGGTGGAAGGGCACACCCTGTGGGCGCTGCAGAACGTCTCGCTGGAGGTGGAGCAGGGCGAGGTGCTGGGCGTCATCGGGCGCAACGGCGCGGGCAAAAGCACCCTGCTGAAGATCCTGTCGCGGGTGACGGCGCCGTCGTCGGGCCGCATCCGCGTCAAGGGCCGGGTGGCCAGCCTGCTCGAGGTCGGCACCGGCTTCCATCCCGAACTGACGGGGCGGGAGAACGTCTTCCTGAACGGCGCCATCCTGGGCATGACCAAGGCCGAAGTGGCGCGGAAATTCGACGAGATCGTGGCGTTTTCCGAAATCGAGAATTTCATCGATACGCCCGTCAAGCGCTACTCGAGCGGCATGTACGTGCGCCTGGCCTTCGCCGTGGCCGCGCATCTGGACCCGGAAATCCTCGTGGTGGACGAGGTGCTGGCCGTGGGGGATGCCGCGTTCCAGAAGAAATGCGTGGGCAAGATGGGCGCGGTCGCCAAGGGCGGCCGAACGGTCCTGTTCGTGAGCCACAACATGCAGGCGGTCTCGCAGATCACGACCCGCGCGGTCGTGCTGGACCGCGGCACCGTGGCGTTCGCGGGTCGCCCGCCCGAGGCCATCGCCCACTACATGGCGCAGAGCCGAGGCGTGGACAACGGGCCAGGCGAATACGTCGCGCCGCCCAAGCCGGATGCGCCCGCCTATGTCGAGCGGGCGCGGGTCGTCACCTCGGGTGCCGGCAACGTCCATTTCTGGGGCCAGCCCTTGGCCATCGAGTTGGACGTGCGGGTGCGCGAGCCGCAAAGCAACCTGTGCCTCGGAATTCAGATCGTCGACGAGCTGGACCGGCCGGTGATTTATACTTGGCTGTACAATCAGGCCTGTGGACCGGGGCTTTATCGGTTTACTTGCGGATTGCCCAAGCTGCGGCTCTACATGGGGAGCTATTCCCTCAACCTGTGGCTGGCCGATTGGCGGGGCAACGCCCAGCTCGAAAACGTCCGCAACGTCTGTTCGTTCGAAATCGACATGCACGCCCATCCGCGGGAATATGCGTTCCGCGCGGGCGAATGCAGTTATCTGGAGGATTTCACATGGGCACCGCTGAAGCCTTTGGCATGATCGCCGCAAGTACGGAGGCCGCATGATTTCCCGCTGGGAAGCCTTGAAACTGGCGCTGCGGCATCGGCCGTTGCTGTCGCAGCTTGTCGAATTCCGCCACAATCCCGGGTTGGCGTGGAAAGGCTCGCTGAACGAGAGCGAACTCGAGTTGCTGAAACGGGCCGTGGACCAAACCGCGGGGTTGCCGGGGCCGATCATCGAAATCGGCACGTTGTTTGGGTTCACCACCGCGTTGCTGGCCAGTTGGGTGGCGGACGGCCGCAAGGTCATTACGGTGGATAATTTCAGTTGGAACCCCTGGGGCTTGGTGCCGGAAGCCCATCAGGCGCTGACCCGGCGCGTCCTGGCGCCGTTTCTGCGGAGCGGCCGGGTGGAAATCGCGGCCCAAGGCAGCGCCGAGTTCTTCGCGGCCTATGCCGGTCCGCCGCCGTCGCTGGTGTTCATCGACGGCGACCATTCCTACGCTGCCGTCCATCGGGACATCGCCGCGGCCAAACAGGTCGGTGCGGCGGTGATCGGGGGTCACGACTATGCCCCGACGATTCCCGGCGTGGTACGGGCCGTGGAAGAGCATTTTCCCAACGCAACCGTGCGGCGCGATACCGCTTGGATGTGGGGGCTGGCGGAAGGCGCGGCCGTATGAATAAAGTCGTTCGCAACCTGTTCGGGCCATTGTGGAAGCATTTGCCGCATGCCGCGCCGCCCGCGCCGGCCAAACCGGTAGCGGCCAGCGATTTTCCTGCCGATTTCGACGAGTCCACGAAAACCATCTGCCGGACCGTCCGGCCGTATACGATGACCTCGCCGGAGCGGATCAACGCCTTGGTCGGAGCCGTGCGCTACGTGGCGACGAATCGGATCGAAGGAGCCATCGTCGAATGCGGCGTGTGGCGCGGCGGATCGATGATGGCGGTGGCGTTGGCGTTGCGGGAAATCGGCGACGTAAACCGCGAATTGTATTTGTACGACACCTATGCCGGCATGCCGCCGCCGGAAGACGTGGACTGCGCCATCGACGGGCTGCGGGCCAAAGAGCGTTTCGCGCAAGCGCAAACGTCCGCCGATCCGGCCCACTGGAGCCGCTGCTATTCGTCGTTGGACGAAGTGCGCCGGAACGTGTTCGGCACGGACTATCCACCGGACAGTATCCATTTCGTCGCCGGCAAGGTCGAGGAAACCATTCCGGGCGACGCGCCGGCCGATATCGCCTTGCTGCGGCTGGATACCGATTGGTACGAATCGACCCGGCATGAAATGGTCCACCTCTATCCGCGGCTACGGCCTGGGGGTGTCTTGATCATCGACGACTACGGCCATTGGCAGGGCGCCAGGAAGGCCATCGATGAATTCATCGCCGAGCGAAAACTGAAATTGCTTTTATGCCGCGTGGACTACACCGGCCGCATCGCCATCAAACTCCCGGAGGACTGACCGATGCGGTGGGCGATCGCCACGACCTCGAGCGACTTGTTCGCGCTGCCTGCCACGGTCATGTTGCGCTCGCTGGCGGACCATCTTTCAAGCGGCCGCCGCGCGGACGTCTACGTGCTGGATTGCGGCATTTCGCGGGCCAGCCGCCGCAAGATGCGGCGTTCGCTTTCGCCGGCCTGGATCCGGCTGCATTTCATCGCCATGGATTCGGCCCAGTTCGCGGGATTCCGGGACGAAGGGCATTTTTCGCTCAACACCTACGCGCGGCTGTTCATGGCGCGGATGTTGCCCGCCGAAATCGACCGGGTTGTCTTCCTCGACGGAGACATGTTGTTGCTGGAAGATATTGCGTCGCTGGCGGAAATGGACTTGCAAGGCCATCCGCTGGCCGCCGTCCAGGATCCGGTCGCCGGTCGGGTGGGGCGTTCGGCGCAAATGATGCACTGGCAGGGTTGGGACGTGCCGGAGGGGACGTCGGTTTTCAATGCGGGCCTGATGGTGATGGATTTGCGCCGGTTGCGAGCGGAGGGCACGCTGGACACCGCCATCGAGGTCGCCCGGCGCCATCCCGAACGGATGCGGTGGCTCGATCAGGATGCTCTGAACTACGTGGTGCGCGGGAATTATCTCGAATTGGATCCCGCTTGGAACGTGGGGCCGTTCGTGTTCTATCCCCCGCATTGCCGTGACGTCGTCTACGATCCGGAGACGGTGGCCCGATGCATCCGGGAACCGAAGATCATCCACTACGGCGGCACGTGGCGGCCGTGGAAGGGGCCGGGCCGACACTGGCGGGAGGCGGAATTCTACCGGCATCTGTACCGGACGGCCTGGCGCAACGACGTGTATTGCGCGCCGTGGATGGGGCGGGGAAATACAGTTTGGACGCGGATGAAGCGGTTGGTCAAGCGGGCGGTTTCCCGCAGCTGAATGCCTGGGAACGGGGATTCGAATATCCAATATCCAACGTCCAATATCCACTCTTCAAGTGGGGAGCCGGTCCTGTACGAAATCCGGTTTTCCTGTTGTTTCCTGTTTTCCTGCTGAATGACTTGAGGGCCGAGGTCGGAAGTCCGAGGTCCGAGATCCGGCGAACCCGAGACCTGAAACCTGCCCCCTGCAACCCCCAACCTGCAACCTTCAACCTTTTCAATGTCCAATATCCAAAGTTCTGACACGAAGGGGGCATCTTGCGGCGATGGCTTTGCCGCCGGCGGACTTGATTCGCAGGGAGAGGATGGTAGTCTATGACCATGAAATCCATTCGCTACGTGTATTGGAAAGATGGGGATGTTTGGCTGGGCTATCTGGAAGAATATCCGGATTATCTCACGCAAGGAGATACCCGGGATGAACTTCAGGAAAACCTGAAAGATATCTTCAAGGAAATCGCCGAAGGCCATATTCCGGGGGTGCGCCGGGTGGCTGAATTGCAACTGGCATGAAACGGCGGGAACTGATCCGCCAGATCGAGACCGCCGGATGCGTGCTTCTGCGGCACGGCGGCCGACACGATTGGTATCAGAATCCCCGGTCCGGCGCCTGCCAACCCGTTCCCCGCCATGCGGAGATCAAGGACCATCTTGCGCGCCATATTCTCCGCAAGCTCAACGACTGACGGAAGAGGGCAACCACGAAATACAGCGGAGCAGGGGGGGCAGGGGGCTGAAGACGGGGGTAGAGGCCAGAGGTCGGAGGGCAGTTGGGGGACGGGGGCCTAAAGGTTAAAGACTGTAGACGGGGGGGGGCGAGGTCGGAAGTCCGATGCCCGAGGTCGGTAGTCCGAGGTCCGGCAAACCTGGTACCTGTAACCTGAACCCTGCAACCTTCAACCTGTCACCTGCAACCCATTTCAATGTCCAATATCCAATCTCCAATTTCCAAGTGAACAGCCGTGTTCTACCACGAAACACGCGAAATACGCAAAACATGTTGCTGGGGAATCGGATACAACCACGGCAGGGCCGCGGATGGACACGGATGGGGGCCGCGAACCTGACCAGATCCTGTTTTCCTGTTGTTTCCTGTTTTCCTGCTGAATGACTTGAGAGGCGCGGGGCGAGGTCCGAGGCGCGAGGGGCGAGGGCCGAGGTCCGGCGAACATGGAACCTGCAACCTGTAACCTGAACCCTTCAACCCTCAACCCGCAACGTGGAACCTGCAACCCTTCGCATGCCGGCTCCAAGCAGCCATGTGGACTAGCCTTGGACCGCCTATTTCGTGCCTTTCGCGGTCGGCTTTGCCGACTTGCCCGGCCTTGAAAAAAGCGGCGCGAACGCTTGCCAAGATCGGCGCTCTTATATTATATTCAAATTAAGGCGAATTGTGCGCAGCCGTTTGATCGCGTACGGCGCCGATGCGAGGACCGATCAACATGAAATCGCGGATTTGGATGGCGGGAGTCGGGTTGTGCCTTTTGCTCGGAGGGGCATGGTCCGCCAGCGGCACCGACTACTATATCGACGATGGGTCCAACGTGGGCGACCTGTGGACGCCGGCCGCCGTCGGCAACGACGCGAACAACGGCCTCACCCCAACCACGCCCAAAGCCACCTTGGGCAATTTGATCGGCACCGTCGCGCTCGGGGCGGGGGATACCGTGTACATCGATACCGGCAGCTATGGATCCGGGGTCGTGATTTCCAACACGGTCGTCGGGGCGGCCGGCAATCCCGTTTGGTTCCGCGGCAGTACCAATGGGGTGGTCTTTTCCGGCAGCGGGGTCCTCCTGACCCTTCAGGGACAACATGTGAGGGTCTCCGACCTCCGGACACTGGGCGGGAGCGAAGGTTTGCGGCTCTCGGGTGCCCAGAACTGCATCGTGGAGCGCCACTTCGCGATCACCAACAGCTCCTTCGGGATCAATCTGGCCGATGCCAACGTGAAGTCCAACCTGTTTCGGAATTGCGTCGGCGTGACCAGCATCGGCAACGCGTTCCGCGCATTCGGATCGGCCAATGCCGTGGAGCGTTCGGTTTGGATTTCATCCGGTTCCGTGGCGGTGCAACTGTCCGGTGCCTCGGTCGTGAGCAATTTCACCGCGTGCATCGTCGCCGGCCGGTTTGGCTTCGCCAACAGCACGCTGACGCCGCAGAGCGGTTCCCGAAACATTTTCTGGGACACGCTGCCGGGCGCGGACATGGAAACGGTGGCGGATTTGCACCGGCTGCTGGGCAATTGGCAGGGCAATACGGCGGCCAACCCGCTGTTTGCCAATGCGGATGCCTACGACTACCATCTGAAAAGTCCGGCGGGCTTCGTTTCCAACGGCGCGTGGGTGGTGGATGCGGCCGCGCCGTACAGCCCGGCGATCGACTTCGGGCCGGCGGGGGCTTCGGTCGGCGACGAGCCGCCGCCCAACGGTGGGCGCTTGAATGTAGGGTCATACGGCGGCACGGACCAAGCCAGCAAGAGCCGGACCAACGATTGGCTGCTCGCCATGGCGTACAACGACGGCGGCTCGCTGATCCGGACCGGGCGGCTGGAATGGGTGGCGGGGAATCTCGGGGCCGGCGCTTTGGTCAATCTGCAGTACAGCACCAACCGGGGCGGGGCGTGGATCGACATCGCCACGAACGTCCTGGCGGTCGACGAGAGCTACCTCTGGACGCCGGCCTCCAGCCACCCGGCGGTCCTGTGGCGCGTCGTCAGCCGCACCAATCCGGCCGTGGCTTCCACCAATGCCCGGTTGTTCAGCGTGCGCACCGCGACCAACACCACGTTTGCCTTCTACGCCAACGACAACAGCCCCAGCCGGGATGTGTACTGCAACGCCCTGGGCAATTCCACGAACACCGGCATCTCTTCCAATTCGCCCATGCCGGGGCTGTATGAGATTTTGACCACGTTCGATCTGGAGGGCGGCGACGTCGTCTATCTGGACACCGGCAACTACGTGACGTTGACGGTGACCAACAGCCTGTTCGATTCCGGCCGGGCGGGGGCGCCTGTTCGCATTTTGGGCAGCACGAACGGCACGGCCTTGGTCCGCGGCAGCACGTTGGCGGACGTGCTGGACATCAGCGGAGCGAACTATCTGGAAATGGAGAACCTGCGGTTGGCGGACGGCCGCTATGGCCTGGTCGGGACGTCTTCCGCCGACGTGACGCTGCGGAACGTGCAATTCACCGGGAACCGCTACGGCGTCAATTTGTCCGGCGCGGCCGTGCGCCACGTGTTCGAACGCTGCCTGGCGGCGAACAATTCGGAAATCGGCTTCTACAACGTTTCGACTTCCTCGCGCTCGAACTATTGGTTCAGCGGCGCGATGTGGGGCAATCCGACGATTTTGCATGCCCGGACGAACAACCTGGCGGTCTCGAACAGCATCTTGGGCAACGGCACGACGCTGTTGGGCAACCAGATCGTCCCCGGAGGCTACAACGTGGTGTGGAACGTGGGCGTGGGGGCGGCGCCTTCGTTCACCGCGCTGCAGGATGCGGGCTACGGCTGGTCGAACAGCCTGTATGCCGATCCGCTGTTCGCCAACGCGACCAACGGGGACTTCCACGTGCGGAGTTCGGCTGGGCGCTGGGCCACGAATCTGGCGGATTTCGTGACGACGGATACGAACGTTTCCCCCTGCGTCGACTTCGGCGATCCCGCGGCGGCGATTGTCGGCGAACCGGACCCGAACGGGGGGCGCCTGAACGTGGGCTTGTTCGGCGGCACGGCGCAGGCGAGCAAATCCCGCACGAACGCCTGGATCCAGTTGGCGAGCTATCTGGACGGCGGCACGCTCAATGCGCAGGAAGGCGCGTGGGTGCGCTGGAACGCCGGGGCCTACGAGCCCGGCGCGACCGTCACGATCTGGCTCTCGCGCGACAACGGCGCCAGTTGGGAGGCGATTTCGACCAACCTGGCGGCGGATGGCCACTACTTCTACCAGGTGGCCGTTCCGGACGACTCCTCTTCGCGCGACGCCTTGCTGCGGGTGGAACTGGACGGGGCCGCCGAGATCAGCCAGTCGCCGACGAATTTCACCTATCGCAACGGCACGTTCGCTTTCTACGTCAACGACGATTCCCAGAACGGCGACGTCTACTGTTCCGCGATCGGCAACGACGCCAACGCGGGTTCGAGCGCGGGTGCGCCCATGCGGAACCTGCACGCCTTGCTCGACAAGCTGGGCCAATTGGGGCCGGGCGACCGGATCTACGTCGATACGGGCACGTATGCGGCGACGAACGTCGTCAAGCTGACCGCGCCTTTCTCCGGGGCGGCGACGAATCCCGTCGTCATCGCGGGCAGCACGAACCGCGTGGCGGGCGGCAGCTTGTTCCAATCCAGCGGCGCGCAGCCGCGGCCGTTGGGCATCGATATCCAGCCCGGGGTGTCCAACCTCGTGCTGCGCGACGTGGCCGTGGCCTACGTGGCGCGCGGCGTGGCCCTGACCAACGTGGCCAACGTGACGCTGGACGGCGTGGAGGTGCGGGGCGCGACCAGCCGGGCGTTCGACCTGCAGTTCATCTCCCGCACCAACGAGCTGACCCGCTGCGTGGCGCACGGCGGGGGCATCGGCCTCTATCTGAACAACGCCTCGAACGTCGCGGTTCGGCAGTCCATTTTCTACGAAAACACCGTCAACGCCGTCTATCTGGGCGCCGTCGCGGGACTCGAACTGGAAAACAGCATCCTGGCTTCGACGGCGACCAACGCGGCGCTGTTTTCGCTGGCGACGACGAACCTGCTCGCTTCCGACTACAACGGCCTCCACGCCGGCCCCTTCACGCGGGTGGGGGAGAACCGCACGTCCGGCGCCAAGGCCGACAATCTGGCGGCGTGGCAGGGCCTGACGGGCGGACAGGACGTCCACAGCGTGCCGGGCGATCCGCAACTGGCCGATCCCGCCACCTACGATTACCACCTGAAAACCAAGGAAACGCTGGGGCGGCGGCTGCCCAACGGGCAACGGGCCACCGATTCCGTTTCGTCGCCCTTGCTGGATGCCGGCAATCCCGCGACGGCGGTCGGCGACGAGCCCGAGCCCAACGGCGGCCGGGTGAACGTCGGCAAGTACGGCGGAACGTGGGAGGCCAGCATCGCGGTTTCGACGCCGTGGCTCCTGGCGGCTTCCTTCGCGGATGCCGGCAGCGTGTCGAACGCCCCGACGTTGCTGGTTTGGACGGCGGGCGGGGGCTGGACCACCCAGACGGTGACCGTGGGCGTTTCGGTGGATGGCGGCAAGACCTGGACGAACGCCGCGGCGACGGGCGTGCCCGCCACGAACGGCATGGCCGTCTGGGATCCGGCCGGCTTGCCGGACACGCCGGCCGGCGTCTGGCGCCTGACGTGCGAAAGCGATACCAACCTGTGGGCGCAGTCCACGAACTTCTTCGCCATCCGCAAGGCGCCGCTGAACCTCTACGTGGCCACGGCCGACACCAACGAAGCCGTCTACGTCACGGGTCCGGGCGCGGCCGACAACTGGATGGCGACGTCCAACGCGCCGCTGAATTCCCTGCGCACCGCGTTCGCCCGTTTCGACCTGGAGGCCGGCGACCGGATCTGGGTGGACACCGGCACCTACGAGGAAACCGATGCCATCCGTATCCTGATGAAAGATTCAGGCACGAGCAACCAGCCCGTGCGCGTGACCGGCAACGCGCTGCGGCCCTACGACGGCACCGTCCTGAAGCGGAGCAGCCGGACCTTGGGCGCCTACGTCGTCCAATTGCTGTACTCGGACGGCCTGGCGTTCGACTCGTTGATGGTGTCCAACGCGTTTGTCGGCATCCACGCCGACAACGGCGGGTCCATCGCGCTGGAGCGCATGCGGGTGGGTTATTGCGTGACCAACGCCATCTCCGTCGGCGCCAATACCCGGCTGGACCTCGTGCGCTCCATCCTCGAGCAAAGCCTCTACAACGGTCTGCAAGCCAACACGGGGTCCGTCGTCAAGGCGGTCGGAAACCTGATGCGGGACAACGGCCTGGCCAACGTGTCCGTGCGCGGCGGCAACGTGGAGGTCAAGAACGGCATTCTCGAGGCTGCCGGCAGCTTGCGGCACGTGTATTATTTCGCCGGCAGCGGCACGCTGGACTCGGACTACAACAACGTGCGGGTCACCGACGGGGCCAACGTGGGCGGCGGCATCGATCGGCCCGCCGATCGCTTCCTGATCGATTGGCAGATCAGCCGCGGGTTTTCGAACGACGTGAGCAGCTTCGGCTACGCGGCGGATTTCGCGGATGCGGCCTCGCTGGACTTCCATCCGCAGAGCGCCTACGGGCGGTACGATCCCGTCGCCGGGTCCTACGTGACCAACGACGCCGCGACCTCGCGCCTGATCGATCTGGGCGTGCCGGCCGGCCCGTATGCCGACTATGCCAACGAACCCGCGGACAACGGCGGGCGGGTCAACGTGGGCCTCTATGGCAACACGGCGGAGGCCAGCAAGAGCCCGCCGCCGGGGACCGGCCTCCTCGTGCCCTTGACCATGTCCGACGGCGGAACCGTCCGGGGCACCGTGGAACTGCATTGGGCCTACAACGGGATCGCCGGCAGCAACTACGTCAACGTGCTGTTCTCCGGCGACGGCGGCGTCACCTGGACCAACATCGGCCGGGATTACGTCAACGCCGGATCGATCGTCTGGGCCACCACCAACGTGGACAGCACCGCCATGGGCGTCTGGCAGGTCGTGCTGGAAGGCGCCACCAACGTCTATGGCCAGACCGAAACCCTGTTCGCCGTGAAAAACGAGCCGCTGGCCTACTACGTCAACGACGGCAGCACGCTGGGCGACGTGTTTAGCTCGGCGATCGGCCGTTCCACGAACAGCGGCTTGAGCGCCACGTCGCCGCTGAATTCGCTGGCCACCTTGCTGGGGCGCTACAAAGTGGAGCACGGCGACACCGTCTACGTGGATACCGGCGTCTATGCGCTCAGCGTTCCGCTGGTCGTTTCCGTGCCGGCCGTGGCGCCGACCAACTATCTGGTGATCCAAGGCAGCCCGAACGAAAAATTCGGCGGCACCGTCTTCACGAACTCCGGTTCCGGCGCGGTGCTCGACCTTCAATATAGCCAAAACATCGAGTTGCGCGATTTGCGCCTCCATGGCGGCGGCAAGGGCTTGTTGCTCACGGAATCCAGTTCCAATCTCATCGGGCGCGTCCGCGCGGTCGGCACGCGGGGCAACGCGTTCGAACTGGGCATGCGGTCCGACCAGAACCAATTCATCCAGTGCGCGGCGCTCAATTTCTTCCGGACCGGCGTCCACGTCGTGGTTCCTGCCGGATCCCAGATCCCGCCTGCCACCAATCGCTGGATCGGCGGCGTGATCGCCCCGGTGCCCGCCGCCGCCGACGGCACGGCCGTTGCCACCGGCGCCCTGGTAGGCGTCCGGTCGGGCCGCCTGTTCGCCAGCAACAGCGTCTTCGTGGCCAACGGGCCGGCCCACGTCATCTTCGACGTTTCGGAAACCGGCTTCCGCGGGGATTACAACGCCTACCATCGCCCCCATGCGAACTTGTTCGCCACGATCGAAAATTCCGCGGTTCTTTTCGGCGTGCGGACCGTCCGCATCGGCAATCTGAACGAATGGCAGGCCTGGAATCCCAGCGACGGCAACTCCCTGGAAGCGGATCCGTTGTTCGCGAATCTGGCCGGCGGCGATCTGCATCCCCGCAGCGTCGGCGGACGCTACGATCCGGCCGCCAGCAACTTCGTCGCGGATGCGGAGACCTCGCCGCTGATCGACCTGGCCGATCCGGCGACGGCGGTGGGCGCCGAAACCGATCCTAACGGGAACCGGGCCAATCTCGGGGTGTACGGCGGCACGGAGTTCGCCAGCCGCACGCCGGACGACGGCACCTTCGTTCTGCTGAACTACAACCACGGGGGCGTTGCGCGGGGAACCACGGCGTTGCGCTGGACCGCCCGCGGCGGGGCGTTCACCGCGGCGGTCTATACGGTGGACATCCAGATTTCCACCAACAGCGGCGCCGCTTGGCAAACGGTCGGGTCGAGTTTGCCGGTTCTGGCCGGCACCTACGATTGGGACTCCACGCTCCAGCCTTCGCTGCCGACCATCCGCTGGCGCGTGCAGTGTCGCGAGAAATTGGACTGGGTTACCGCGTCGGAACAGGATTTCGCCATTCACAACACCAACTTGGTCTTCTACGTGAACGACGCCGCCACCACCAACGACGTCTTCAGCACGGCGGCGGGCGCGGCGGAAAACACCGGTCTGGCGCCGGATTCGCCTTTGCCGACCTTGGCCGCGGTCTTGGCGCGCTACGACCTGGAACCGGGCGACGAGGTCCGGATCGATACCGGCACGTACGCCGGCGGGACCGCCACCGAGATGGGGTACTTGGACAGCGGCACGGCGGAAGATCCCGTTCTCGTCCGGGGCAGCACGAACGCGGCCGGCACCCGGTTCGTCGGGGCGGGGATCCGGCTGGACAATACCCGGGGCATCCATCTGCAGGATCTGCGGTTCGAATCGGCGGCCGGCGCCGCCGTCGCCGTCCTTTCTTCGGATGAAATCCGGGTGGAGCGGACGGACGTGCTCGGCGGTACCGGCGACGGCGTGAACGTCCAGTACAGTTCCAACGCGACCCTGCGCAACGTTCTCGTGGCCTACGCGGCCACCAACGGCATTTCCAGCGTGGCCTCCTACAACACGCGGATCGAATTCGGCACGCTTTGGTCGAACGGCGCGGCCCAGGTGCTGTCCCGCAACATTCCGTCGACCGGCGGATCGACCAACTACAACGTGTCGTTCGCCACGGTCAGCAACAGCGTGATGGGAGCGTTCGGCGTCCGGAAGCCGGCTCTGGAAATCCGCGGCAATCTGTTTGCCGACTACAACGACTTCTTCCTGGAAAACGGCGCGTTGGCGGCCCTGTCGTACGTGGGCGGATTCGGCCGGGAATTCGATTCGGTGGGCACGTGGGCCAGCAGCGAATTCGGCCAGGATGGCCGCAGCCTGTCGCACGATCCGCTGTTCGCGGACGCGCGGAACGGCAATTTCCGCCTCAAGAGCCAAGGCGGCCGCTGGGTGCCGGCGAGCGGGACCTGGACGAACGACACGACGTCGTCGCCGCTGATCGATGCCGGCGATCCGTTCTTGCCCTGCACCGAACCGGTCGACAACGGCGGCCGCGTCAACGTCGGCCGGTATGGAAACACGGCGGAAGCTTCCCGGACGCCGACCAACGGGGCGCTGACCCTGATCAGCTTCAACGACGGCGGCCGGGCCTCCGGCACCGACGTGGAAATCCTGTGGAATTCCCGCGGCGCCATCACCAACGGCGGCACGGTGTCGATCTGGTATTCGGCCGACGGCGGGGAGAATTGGACCTTGCTGACCAACGGCGTGGCCGCGGCGGACAATGCCTGGATCTGGGATTCGACGGCGAGCGAGCAGTCGGTCCAGGCCTATCTCCGGATCGAAGGGTCGGACGGCAGCTTGGCGCAAAGCACGGATTTCTTCGCCGTCCGCAACGACGTGTTCCATTTCTACGTCAACGACGACAGCACCGTCGGCGACGTCTATTGCACGGCGGTGGGCAGCGCCGCGAATTCCGGCGTGTCGTCGAATTCGCCGATGCTGGATCTCAACGCGCTGCTGGCCAAGTACGACCTGGAAGGCGGCGACGTCGTCTACATCGACACGGGCCTCTATCGGCCGACCGTGCCTTGGCGGATCACGCAGGCGGATTCGGCCGGCACGCTGGCCACCAATCCGGTGACGTTCCAGGGCAGCACCAATTCCCTGGTGAACGGGACGGTCGTGGTGCGCAATTTCCAGAGCGTCGGCATCCAGGCGGACTATGCCGTCGGCATCCGGCTGCGGAACATCGCCGTGTCGAACACGGCCGGCCAAGCGGTGGTCTTCAACAACTGTTACGGCGCTTCGGCGGAATGGATGGCCATCGGCGTGGCCAACGTCGGATTCTATCTGAACGGCGGCACGCAGCTGGGCATATCCAATTGTTTGGTTTTCAACGCCAGCAACGCGGTCCATGTCGCCAACTGGGACAAAGCCACCAACACCGTCTTCCCGGTGATCCAGCACAACGTGTTCTGGGAAACCGCCCAGACCGCCATCCAGCTCAGCGGCCAGAACCAGGCGACGATCCGGAACAACGTGTTGTCCGTGGCGCCCGGGCAGTACGTGTACGGATTGGGATCCCAGGACACGTTGTTCGCGGACTACAATTCCATCTGGCTGGGCGCCGGCGGCCGGGTGTTCCGGCAAGACCAATCCCGCGACGTTTCACCGGTACCGCTCATCTACGACACCGTCGGGGCCTGGGCGTCGGCATCCGGACAGGATCTGCACTCCTTCGACAGCGATCCGCTGCTGGTCGATACGACCAACCGCCTGTTCCAGTTGAAGAGCCGCGCCGGCCGCTGGACGTCCGGCACCAACTGGGTGCAGGACGACGTCACCTCGCCCCTGATCGATGCCGGCGCGCCCGATTCCACGGCTTGGGAAAACGAACCGGCCGACAACGGCGGCCGGGTCAACATCGGGCTCTACGGCGGGACCCCGTGGGCGTCCAAATCGGACACCAATTCCGCCCTGCATCTGCTGACCCTCAACCGCGGCGGCGTGGCGTCCGGCCAAGTGGCCTTGAACTGGACGGCGTCGGGAGCGGCCGCGGACCATGCGGTGCGGCTGGAGGTCTCGCTCGACAACGGCGCGACCTGGTCGATCCTGGTCGCTGCCGGCATTCCGGCCAACCTGGGCGGGGTGGTGTGGAACAGTTCGGGCCAGCCCTCTTCGCCCTTGGCCTTGTGGCGGGTGGTGGACGAAACGGACGAGGCCGTCCAGGCCACCAGCGAACTGAATTTCGTGCTGAAAAACGGGCCGGTCTATTACTACGTCAACGACGAATCCGTCGTGGGCGACGTGTATACGACCGCCCTCGGGAGCTCCACGAACACCGGCGCCTCGCCCGCGTCGCCCAAGCGGTGGATTGCCCAGATTCTGGCGACCTACAATCTCGAAGCCGGAGACGTGGTCTACGTGGATACCGGCCGCTACCAGACGTCGGAACCGACCACGGTCGGCGATCTGGATGCGGGCGGCGTCGCGCAGGACTCCGCCGAGCAGGTCAACATCGTCGGCAGCACCAACCGGGCGGCCGGCGGCAGCCAAATCATCATTTCCGATCCGGAAGCGTCCGCGTTCCATCTGGATGGGACCTACGGCATCCGGATCAGCCACTTCGACATTCTCGGCGCCAGCAACGCCCTGGTCATCAACGACAGTTTCTTCATCGGCGCGGAATGGCTCACGGCCCAGGAATGCCACAACGGCGTCCGGGTCCAAGGCCTGTCGTCCAATTTCAACATGGCGCACTCGGCGCTGGTCGGGAACCGGAACGCGGGCATCCTGTTCGAAGCTTCCGGGCTGGGCGCGATGGATCTGGGCTCGAGCGTGCTCTGGTCGAACCGCTACGGAGTCTATCTGGGCGGTGGGTATCTCCGGACGTCCAACTCCATTTTCGGGATGGTGCGGCCGAATTCGTTCGGCGTCTACGTCAAGACGGACGTGCCCGTATACGGGTTCCAGGGCGATTACAACAACCTGTACGTCGCGCAGGAAAATGCGGCGGTGGGCGCGCTGCAAACGGGCTCCGGTTCCTCCGCGCGCACCTCCGTCTATGCCTCGGTCTCCGCCTGGACCGTGGCGACGGGGCAGGAAAGCCATTCCCTGGCGCACGATCCGCTGCTGGCCAATCCCGGCGCCGGCGATTTCCACCTGCAGAGCCGGGGCGGCCGCTACGTGCCGGGGTCCGGCTGGACGGACGACGCGCAGTCGTCGCCCTTGATCGATGCGGGCCAGCCGCAGTCCATGGCGTGGACCGCGGAGACGGATCCCAACGGCCGGCGCTTGAACATCGGCCTGTACGGCGGGACTCCGGAAGCCAGCCGGACCCCGCTCAGCGGGTGGATCACGCTGATTTCGCTGAACGACGGCGGCAGTGCCGCGGGGACCAACGTGGTCTTGCGCTGGGCCATCGGGGGCGCCGCCACCAACGACACGGTCCGGCTGGAATATTCCCCGGACAACGGCCTGACCTGGACCAACATCGTCGTCGGCTGGCCGGCGGCCACCGGCAGCTACGTCTGGAACAGCGTGCCCTACGGCCGCTCGGCCCTCGGCCTGTGGCGCGCGACGTTGGAGGGATTGGGCATCTCCGCCGACGTCCTCGCGCCGTTCATCCTGCGCAATGGCGGGACGATTCCCTACTACGTGAACGACACCAACACGGCGGGCGACGTCTATTGCACGGCGATCGGCGACGACAGCAACCACGGCTACACGCCGGACAAGCCGAAAGCCAGCTTGCAGGCGATCTTCGACGCCTACGAACTGGCGCCCGAAGACGTGGTCTACGTGGATGCGGGCACCTACGGGGCCGGCACGCCGCCCATCACCATCACCCAGACGGATTCCGGCTGGAGCAATCTGTACGTGACGGTCCAAGGCAGCACCAATCCGGCGGCGCGCACCATCTTCCAGGCGCCGTCGTTCTCGGCCCCGTGCGTCTTTTCGCTGGAATACGCCGTCAACGTCCGGCTCAAGGATCTGACGCTCCGCAACGCCGTCAGCGGCATCAACGCCTTCCAGACCATCGGCTGCGAATTCGACGGGCTGCGCATCGAGAACAACCGCGGCTACGGGCTGAACCTGAGCAAGGCTCCGGGCACCCGGCTGGTGCGGTCCGTTCTGTGGAACAACGGCACCGCCACCGGCGGCGTGGCCGTGGCGTTGGGCGACAGTTCCATCGCGATCGAGAACAGCGTGCTGTGGGGCAGCCTGACCGCCGTTTCCGTCGGGTCCAGCACCTTGACGGCGACGAACAGCGTGATGGAGGCCAACGGAGCCAATGGCCGCATCTATCGGTTCGGCATCAACGCCAACGCGGCGAGCGGATTCCGGGGCGATTACAACGACTATTATCGCCGCAACGGCGCGCTGATCGCCGAACAGGCTTTGCTGACCGGCGGCAACGACCTGTACAACAATCTGCCGGCCTGGAGCGCCCTGAACGGGTCGGACCGGCACGGCATGACGCTCGATCCGGCGTTCGCCAATGCCGTCAACGGCGACTTCCACCCCAAGAGCCCGGGAGGGCGCTTCGTTGCGGCTTCCGGTACCTGGACCAACGATACCGTGCTGTCGCCGCTGGTGGATGCCGGCCCGGCGGATTGGCCCGTCGGCAACGAGCCGGATCCGAACGGCAACGTCGTCAATCTCGGCGCCTACGGCAATACGGCGCAGGCTTCCCTGACCCAGACCAATCCCCCGTGGTTGCGCGCGATTTCCTACAACGATGAAGGCGTCATGTCCGGCGACGTCCTGCTCTATTGGCTGCACGGCGGCCTGCCCGACGACGCGCTGGTCCGGCTGGAATATTCGACCGACTTCCAACTGACCTGGACGCCGATCGCCAGCAATCTGCCGGCGGCCAGCCGCGAATACCTCTGGGACGTCCGGTCGCTGCCCCTGAGCCTGGGACTGAATTGGAAGGTGACCTACCAGGACAATACCAACGTGTGGGATGCGTCGGACTTGCCGGTGGTGGTCAAGTCCGGCACCTACGATTACTACGTGAACGACGCGAGCACCATCAACGACGTGTGGTGCACGGGGCCGGGATTGCCGTGCGGCGTGGCCAATCCGACCAACCGGGCCACGCCGGTGGACAGTCTCGCTTGTCTTTTCGACAATTATCCCGTAGCGGCGGGCGACGTCGTCTACGTCGATACGGGGACGTACGTCTTGCCGGTCGGTTCCGCCGTGACGATCAGCGATCGCAACATGGGGACCTCCGAGCAACCGTTGATCATCAACGGCAGCACCAACTTCGCGGCCGGCGGCGCGCGCCTGGTCGGCAATGCGTCCGCCAACGGCATTCATCTGCTGAACACCCGGCATATCGAAATCAACGATCTCCGCGTGGAACAGGCCCAAAACGGGGTGGTCCTGCAGAACGTGTCCGGTGCCACGCTGTCGGGCATGGAACTGTTCCGCAACATGACCAACGGGATCTGGGTTTCGGGAAGCAGCGGCGTCCGCATCCGGAACGGGCGGTTCTGGGCCAACCGCCAGTACGGCTATTATTGCGGCGGAAACGGGGGCGACCAGATCCTGAACTCCACCTTCTGGGGCAACGGCCGCGGGGCCTTGCGCACCGGCAAGAACGTGATCGTGTCGAACAGCATCCTGAGCGTGACCAATGCGGTGCCTGTGTATCTCGAAGAAACCGACAGCGCCAGCGTTTCCGGCGACTACAATTTCTATGGCTTGGTTCCGGGCGCGAAGATTGCCACGAACAACTTCGAGACCGTCGCCTACGCCAATCTCTCCCAGTGGCAGGTCAAGGGTCGGGATTGGCGCTCGGTGGTCGCCGATCCGCTGTTCGTTGATCCAACCAACGGCAACTTCCACCTGCAGAGCCGCGCCGGCTATTGGAGCAACGGGACCTGGACGGTCTCCGCCGACACGTCCTGGGCGATCGATGCCGGCCCCATGGCGCCGGCGGTTTCGAACGAGCCGGCGCCCAACGGCGACCGGCTCAATCTCGGCGCGTTCGGCGGCACGTTCCGGGCTTCGCGCAGCGACACGAACAACCCCGGCATCCTGCCGGCCACGTTCCGCGATGGCGGCACGTCCGCGGACGGGCAAGCGCTGTATTGGCTGTATCGGGGCTTGAGTCCGACCAACATGGTCCGGATCGAATATTCCCCGGACAACGGCGCGACGTGGCGGACGGTGACCGACGCCTTCAGCATCGATGGCGCGCCGTACGTTTGGTATAGCTTGGAAGATCCGTCGCCGGAAGCGCTCTGGCGCATCCAGGTGGTGGGCGCCACCAATTGGTCCGGCGAGACGTCGGTGCCGTTCATCTTCCGGCCGCGCTTTTTGGCTTATTTCGTGAACGACGACAGCCTGGTCGGCGACCTGTATACCACGGCGATCGGCGACGCGGCGAACAAGGGCTACGCGTCCAACAGCCCGTTGCCTTCCATCCAGGCCGTTCTGGACCGTTTCGTGCTCGCGCCGGGAGATGAAATCCGGATCGATACCGGTTATTACGCCTTGTCGAACGGCGTGGTCGTGACGGTCCTGAACAGCGGAAACGTCACCAATCGGGTCACCTTCCGGGGCAGCACCAACTGGGCCGCCGGCGGTTCCACGCTGGTGCCGACGGGCGGTTTGCAGGCAGCGGCGTTCACGCTCTATGGGGCCCGCGACGTGAACGTGGCGAATTTCCGCACGGTCGGGTTCTCCAACGGCTTGGCCTTCGTGGAAAACGCGGCCCGCTGTACGGCCGCGGACATGGATATCCAAGGATCGGCCGCCGCGGGAGTGCTGATTGCGCGGGCCAGCCCCGTTCGTTTGGACCGCGTCCTCGTCCGGGAAGGCAATAGCCATGCCGTTGCGGCAAGCCAAGGCCAGGCGATCTTCCTCGACGGTTGCGTGCTGTGGTCCAACCGGAATTCCGCGATCTACTTCGGCGAAGGCGTTTCGATGGAAATCACCAATTCGGTGCTGGAAGCGTCCCGGCCCGGCAACTATTGCTACGAATCGCCCACCAATCCCGCCATCCGGGCGGATTACAACGCCTTGGTCATCTCCTCCACGGCGCAAGTCGCCTCGATCAACGGCGTGCAATACGAATCGGTGCCCCAGTGGGTCAAGCTCTACCAGCAGGACCGCTATTCGCTCAACGCCGATCCGCTGTTCCACGATCCGGCCAACGGCGATTTCCATCTGCGCAGCGTGGAAGGCCGTTACCAACCGGGCGTTGGCTGGACCAACGATCTGCCGCATCCGGATCTGCCGGACTTTTCGCCGCTGATCGACATGGGCAAGCCCCAGTCCGCCTGGAGCAACGAGCCCGCCCCGAGCGGCAGCCGCCGCAACATCGGGCTGTACGGCAACACCGGTCAGGCCAGCAAGAGCAGCACCAATCGCTGGGTCTTGGCGGTGACCGCGAATTCCGGCGGACTTTTGTACGGCTACGTCAATCTGGTTTGGGGCTATGGGGGCGGGGTGGAAAGCAATGAAACGGCTTGGCTGGAATACTCTCCTCGCAACGGCCAGGACAACACCTGGATCCAAATCAGCGAAGTCGCCGTCGGTGCCGGCCAGTATTGGTGGAACAGCGCCTGGGCGCTGAACGGCGTCGAAGTGTTCCGCACCAGTCCCCAGGCCCGGTGGCGCCTGTTCCTGCGGGACTCGACCAACGTGATGGACCAGACCGACCGCTATTTCGGGCTTCGCAACAGCCCGTTCAAGTACTACGTCAACGACGAGTCGACCGATGGCGACGTCTTCACCGTCATGCCGGGCAACGACGAGAACCTCGGCTTCGACCAGGACATTCCCAAATTGACGTTGCAGGATCTGCTCGGCACCATCGACATCGAACCCACCGACCACGTGTACGTCGATACGGGTCTGTACGTGTTGGAGGACACCAACAACCCGATCATCTGGGGCACGGGCGACGAGGGGGCGCCGGGGCAGTCCGTCCAAGTGTTCGGGAGCACCAACGGGACCTGGTTCCATGCCCCGTACGATTTCGCGCCGGTCGCATCGGATCGGGCCTTCTTCTTCATGAACGCCAACCACGTGAACATGCGGGATCTGCGTTTCCGCGGCGAATCCCTGATCTTCCGGGGCAACGGGCTGGTGGCGAGCAACGTGGTGGTGACCAACCGGGCGGGCGGAGCCGGCGTTTCGCTGAACGTGCGCGGCGACGGGACCCGCATCCAAGACCTGCAGATCGACCGGGGCAGCTTGACCCTGTCCGGCCTCAGCAATCGCGTCGAGCGCATGCGGCAGCGCTGGGGCGAGACCGCCATCGTCGGCACCAACGCGACGTTGGTGAATTCGGCGATCTTGACGACCAACGCCAACCGGACCGGCATCGTGGTCAATGCCGCCTACTCGGTCATCTCCAACTGCACGGTGCTGGCGACCCGCGGCACGGCCATCGGCAAGCTCGGGGCGTTCACCTTGCGGCTCGGCCACAACGTCCTCGTGGCCGGCGGAACGAACGACGCCAACGCCGTCATCGCCTGGACGGACGGCGATCTGTTGTCCGACTGGAACAACCTGCAGACCCGGAACGGGGCCTGGCTCGGCATCCACAACGGCAAATGGGAGAAACTGGCCTACTGGCAAACGGCTTCCGGCCAGGACGCCAACAGCGTGTCCTTCGAACCCAAGTTCCAGAACGAGTCGACCGGCGACCTGCACCTGAATTCTCAAGGCGGACGCTGGAGCCCGATCCGCTATGCCGCGGGCATGGATCCGTGGGACTATTCGGACGGCGAAACGTCGCCGCTCATCGATTTGGGCAACAAGGCGATCGGCGCGGGCTGGGAAGCCCGGCAGGATTGGGGCTATCGGCTCAACCTGGGGGCGTACAGCGGAACCGACCAGGCCAGCAAGAGCCAGAGGAACTTCTGGCTGACCGCGTTGTCGCACAACGACGGCGGCGTCGTGAAGGGCTCCAACGTGGTCCTGCGCTGGGCGGCCGGCAACGTCGCCGACCAGACGGTGGCCGTGCAGTATTCGTTGGATGGGACCAACTGGATCGATATCGCCACCGGCCAGTCGGCCGCCTATGGCCAATACGAATGGGACACGACCGGACTGGACGGGTTCAACGTGTGGTGGCGCGTCGTGGCCGAAGACGGTTCGGGCGTCGCCGACGCGACGGACGGCACGTTCGCCCTGCGCAACACCGTCCAGGACTTCTACGTGAACGACGGCGATCTGGCCGACGACGTCTACTGCTTGGAGCCGGGCTCCGCCGCCAACGACGGATTGACCCCGGAAACGCCCAAGGCCAGCCTGCGGCAGATCCTGGACCAGTATGATCTGGAAGGTGGCGACCGGGTGTACGTGGATACGGGCAATTATCCAATGGGCGCGGATCTCCGGGTCATCTGGTCGCGCAGCGGGGATGCCGATGCCGACGTGGTGATCCAAGGCAATCCCAACAGCCCCTACGCCACGGATTTGAACCGCTCGAGCGCGACGAATTTCCCGGCGATCGGTCTCGACGTCAAGGCGTCCAATTTCCAATTGCGCGACCTGAACGTCCGGGGGGCCGATCGCGCCGTGCGGCTCGAATCCAACCGGAACGTGACGGTCCAGGGGGTCGTGTTCAGCCAGGCCTCCACCGGGTTGGACGTGCAGGGCGCCCAGGGAACCGAAGTCCTCAATTCGGGCTTCTGGAAGACCGGCATCGGCGTGAATCTCCAGAACACCCGGACTTCCGTGCTGGAAAACCTGACGTTCGCGTGGTCGACCATTGCGGGCATCCAGCTCCAAAACACGGTCGTGGACGTTCTGCAGAACAACGTCTTCATCCCGGGACCCGACGCCTATGCCTATTCCATCGGCGGAGCGACGTCGCTGCTCGCGCAGGCGGACATGGACTACAACCTGTACGATTTCAGCGCGACCAATTCCGGGTTCTATGCCGGAGCGAGCAACGTGTTCCCCATTCCCGCCCAGGATCCGCTGCGGCCTTGGCATCTGGGCATGGCCAAAGATTACCGCAGCGCGATCGGCCCGGCCGACTTGGCCGACGTCGGCGAATACTCCTGGCCGCCGGACTTGCATCCGGTGTCGGCCCACGGACGCTGGGTGGCCAACCCCACCGGGGGCGACTGGACGTACGACGACCCACAAACCTCCTGGGCCGTGGACCATGGAAATCCGTATGCGGACTTCAGCCTGGAGCCGGACGTCAACGGCGGCCGCCTCAACATCGGCATGTACGGCAATACCGCCCAGGCCAGCCAAGGCGATACCAACGTGAACTACGAGATCCGGACCTTGAACGACGAGGGCATCGTGTTGCAGGGCTTGGATCTGAGTTGGCCCATGATCTGGTCGACCCATTTGGCGGATCTCAACGAAATGGTCTCGATCTGGTTCTCCGGCGATGGCGGAACCAACTGGACCTGGTTGGCCACCGTGCCGGCTTATCAGGAATACTATCTCTGGCAGGCCGGCATCGAATCCCAGACGGCGAACGGGCTTTGGAAGGTGGAAGGCGCCGTGCTCGACACGAACGTCGTGGACGTGAGCGAGCACCCCTTCATATTCATTCCCATCGATTTCCGCATCACGCGTTCTCCCTACAACGTCTCGGGCCTGATGCGCTTCGATTGGCAGGGCGGCTTGCCGGGGCGGCGCTACCAAATCCGCTATTCCGACGATTTCGGCCAGAACTGGATTCTCTGGGAGGCGAAGTACAATGGACCGGCCGCCATCAACATGAGCGATTTCTTCATCTCGGTGACGTCGACGAACTATATCTTCGAGGACCGGACTTCGTACCTGAAGCGGACCCGGTGGTATCGGATCGATCCGTACGAGGAACCGGAACCCGAACCCTAGGGATGAACCCGCGCGGGCGGGGCATGCGGGCGGCGGCGCTGGGCGCCGCCGCCGCTTTGTTGTTGCTCTCTCCGATGCCCTTCTTCCCCGACGGTCCGCTGGTACGCGCCTCGGGCGGGGCGGTCCATGTCGCGCTGTTCGCCGCGCTGGCGGGCGGAATCGGGCGGGCGCTGCCGCCCGGCATCCGGGGGTGGCCGTTGTGGGTCGGTCTGGCGGTTTTTGCCGGCCTGCTGGAGGGGTTGCAGCTTGTCGTCGGCCGCTCGGCCGAATGGTCGGATTGGCTATTCGGACTGGGCGGGGCGATTTGCGTCTGCGCGACGTGGAACCGGCCGCGCGTCGTGCGGTGGGGGGCGGTGGCCGCGCTGGGCTTCCTTCCGCTTGCGTGGGCGGTCGCGATGGTTCAAGCGGAATGCCGGGCTTTTCCCGCGTTGGCGCAGCCGGGAACCGTCTGGGCGAGGCGAGGCTGGGCCTTGAACGGGGTGGCGTTGTCCTCCGCTCGGGGGAGCGGATTCAAACTGGTGCCGGTTCCGGACAAGTGCGCGGAGGCCTATCCCGGATTGTTCCGCGAGCCGGCCGTGGGCGATTGGCGCGGAATCCGGCGTTTCCATGCCGACGTCTATTGGCCGGAGACGACCCCCGCCGCGTTCGCGATCCGCGTGGACGACCGGCCCGGCCATCCGCCCTATGCCGATCGCTTCCAGAAGGAATTCGGCGTGACGCAAGGGTGGAACGCCGTGCGAATCTCCGCCGAGGAAATCGCGCAAACGGCCGGCGGCAGGCCGTTGCGGCTGGACACCGTCCGGCAGTGGGGGGTTTTCCTTGTCTCGGACGTGCCCTTCGACTACTTTTGCCTCGGTCCCGTGGGCTTGGACATGCAAGAGGAACAGCCGTGAAACTATCCATCGTGATTCCCGTCTACAACGAAGCGGCGACGATTTCCAAGATCGTCGATCTCGTACGCTCGGTCGACGTCGGCATGGAGAAGGAAATCCTGCTCGTCGACGACTGCTCCCGCGACGGCACGCGCGACGTGCTGGAAAAGATGGGGAGGGAACAGGCCGATCTGAAGGTGCGGTTCCACGAGGTGAACCAAGGCAAGGGCGCGGCGCTGCGCACGGGCTTCGCGGCCGCCACCGGCGACGTCGTGCTGATCCAGGACGCGGATCTGGAGTACGATCCCAAGGAATACCCCCGGCTGCTGCAGCCCATCGTGGACGGCCATGCGGACGTGGTGTACGGCTCCCGGTTCCTGGGCGGCGGGGCGCACCGCGTGGTGTTCTACTGGCACTATCTGGGCAACCAGTTCCTGACCACGCTTTCCAACATGACCACCAACCTGAACCTCACGGACATGGAGGTCTGCTACAAGGTGTTCAAGCGCGAGGTCATCCAAAACATTCCGCTCAAGGAAAACCGGTTTGGGTTCGAGGTGGAAATCACCGCCAAGATCGCCCGGCGCAAACTGAAGATCTACGAGGTGCCCATTTCCTACTACGGCCGCGACTATTCCGAAGGGAAGAAGATCGGCTGGCGCGACGGCTTCAGCGCCCTGCGCTGCATCGTGAAGTACGCGTTCGCCGATTGATCAGGCCAGGAACCCGGCGTCGCGCAGCTTGTCCCAGGTGACCGCCGGCGCCGCAACGCACGCATTCGCCGCCTGTCGGCGAACGTATTTTCCGATCAGGTCGGTTTCCAAATCGACGCGAACACCCGTTGCCAGAGCGGACAGCGCCGTTTGGCTCCAGGTGTGGGGGATGACGTGCACGCTGAACGTGCCCTCGATCGCCCCAACGTCCACGACCGTCAAGCTGATGCCGTCGATGGCGATGGAACCCTTGGGAACGATTTCCGCGATCAAGGCCGGCGCGGCCACGACCAGCACCTTGTCCCGGCCGGCGGATTCGATGCGCCGCACCGCGCCGGTGCCGTCCACGTGGCCGCTGACGAGATGGCCGCCCAGCGGATCGCCCATGCGGAGCGCCCGCTCCAGATTCAGCGGAGCGCCGGGAGCTTTGTCTTGCAGCGCGGTTTTTTCGAAGGTCTCCCGCAGCACGTCGAAGACGAGCTTCTCGCCGTGTTGCTCGACCAGCGTGAGGCAAGCGCCGTTGACGGCGATGCTTTCGCCGATCTGCAGCGGGGAATCGAACCGGGCGGAAAGCGCGAGGCGCCCGGCGTCGCCTTGGAAGGAAATCCGCTCCAGCCGTCCGACCTGTTGAACGAGTCCGGTGAACATTTCAGCTCTCCTTGCCGGTTGGAGCCAGGCGCAGGAACCAATCTTGACCGACGGATTTGGATTCGACGCGGCGGAAACGGGGGGCTTGCGGCAAGCGCCAGGTCGCCGCGCCGATGGCGCCGACGGGGCCGCCGATCAGCATGGGGGACAGGAATAAGCACAGCTCGTCGACCAACCCGGCTTGGATCAGTTCTCCGGCCAAGATGCCGCCGCCCTCGCAGAGGACGCGCAGAATTCCGAGCCGGCCCAATTCCTTGGCCAGGGCCGGCAGGAAGCCGTTTTTCGGCAGTTCCAGAACGGTGGCGCCGGCTTTGCGGATCTTGCGGGCGCAGGCGGGTTGCCAGCCTTTGGGCGCCGCGACGAGGGTGCGCGCGGCGTGCTCATCCGTGAAGATCTGGGCGTGGAGAGGCATCGGGCCATTCCGAACGACGACGACCCGCCACGGATTTCGTTTCCCGTCCGGCCGGGGCCACAGGGACGGATTGTCGTGCCGGACGGTTCCGGCGCCGACCATCACCGCATCGGATGCCCGCCGCATGGCTTGGACCACCTCACGCGCTTCGGGACCGGTGATCCAGCGCGAGGAATGGGTGTGGTCGGCGATGCGGCCATCCAGCGAGACGCCGAGCTTGAGCGTGATGAAGGGCCGTTGCCGCAGCATATGGCAGGCAAACGGCGCGATGAGGGCGGCGGCTTCGGCGGCGCCGGCGCCGACGTCGATCTGCAGGCCGGCCTGGCGCAGGAGCCGCAGGCCGCGGCCGGCATGCTTGGGGTTGGGGTCGGCCATGGCGACCACGACCCGCGCGATGCCCGCGCGGAGAACGGCATCGGTGCAGGGCGGAGTGCGGCCGAACGTGGAACAGGGTTCCAGCGTGACGTAGAGCGTGGCGCCGCGCGCCGCCGCACCCGCCTGCCGCAGCGCGAAGACTTCGGCGTGTGGGCCACCGGCTTTCTTGTGCCAACCCTGGCCGATCTTGCGGCCGTTTTTCACGACGACCGCGCCGACGGGCGGATTCGGGCGCGTGAGGCCTTCGCCGCGGCGGGCGAGATCCAGCGCCAGGCGCATCCACGTCAGGTCGGATTCCGGGAACGACTTCATTTCGATTCGTCCAGATCGAGCAGGGCATCGACGAACGTCGCGGGATCGAACGGCACGAGATCGTCGGCGCCCTCGCCGAGGCCGGCATAGAGGATGGGCAGGTCCAGTTCCTGGCGCACGGCGAAGAGGAAGCCGGCCTTGGAACTGCCGTCGAGCTTGGTGACGATGGCGCCGGTGAGGGGCGTCATTTCGTGGAACTGGCGGGCCTGGATCACGGCGTTCTGGCCGAGCATGGCGTCCAGCACGACCCAGGTATGATGCGGGGCGCCGGGCAGGCGCTTGTCCATCGCCGCGCGCACCTTCTGAAGTTCGCGCATGAGCGGTTCCTTGGTGTGCATGCGGCCGGCGGTGTCCACGAGGACGACGTCGCACTGGCGGGCCAGGGCGGCGTCGATGGCGTCGTAGGCGACGGCGGCCGCGTCGCCGCCGGTGGCGCCGACGACGGATTCGCACCCGATCTTGTCGGCCCACAGCTTGAGCTGGTGCGAGCCGGCGGCGCGGAAGGTGTCGGCCGCGCCGAGCAGGGGCTTGCGGCCGGCACGCAGCGCCAGCCGCGCCAACTTGGCGGCGGTGGTGGTCTTGCCGGAGCCGTTGATGCCGACCAACAGGGCAACGGTCGGCGCGGGCAACGTCGCCCAGTCCGGCACTGGATTCTGTCCGAGGGCTTCGACCAGGACCCGCCGGAAGGTGGCGGTCAACGATTCCCGGCGGGATGCGGCGGCGTGCAGTTCCTGCGAGAGCGACTGGACCAGCCGCAAGGGCACGTCGGCCATGACGAGCAGATCGGCGAGTTCCTCGGCCGTGGCTTCGTCGGGCTGCGGCGCGGCAAAGAGGCCTTTCAGCGCGCCGGAGAAACGCTCGCGCGTCTTGCGGAGGCTTTGGAACCAGGCACCCATCGCGCCGGATCTAGCGGGATTCCGTCGGTGGATTGGGCCCGCGGGCGGGACGATCGAGACCCTTGCGGATGCGGTCGAGGATGCCGTTGACGAACTTGCCGGATTCGCTGGAGCTGTAGGCCTTGGCCAGCTCGACCGCCTCGTTGATCGAAACGACGGGAGGAATGTCGTCGCGGTAGAGCATCTCGAAGACCGCGATGCGCATGGCGTTGCGGTCCACGGTGCCCATCCGGTCGATTTCCCAGTTCTCCGCGTGCTTGGCGATCAGCGGATCGATCTCCTTGTGGTGGTCGATGACGCCGCGGGCCAGTTCCTCGGCGAACATCCGCGCCTTGGCGCGCTGGCGGTCGTCCTTGCCGGCGGGATGGCCGGCGCTCGGGGCGCCGGTTTCTTCGTTCTGGCGATCCCAGAAGAGTTTGAACCCCTCGTCGACGGATTCATCCCGGTTGAACTCGGACTGGAAGAGGAACTGCAATGCCCATTCGCGGGCCTCGTGGCGGATTCCCATGCGGGGGTCCTTTCGTTGGTGGCGTCGGATCGATTGAAGCAGATCGGCCGGAAGATGCAATCCTAGGCCAACTGCTTGAACAGCGACGCCATTTCGATGGCGGTCTGGGCGGCGTTCCAGCCGCGGTTGCCGGCCTTGCTGCCGCAGCGTTCGATGGCCTGGTCGAGGTTGTCGGCGGCGACGATGCCGTCGACGACCGGGATGCCGCTGGCGAGGCCGATCTGGGTCAGGGCGCGGGCGACCTGGGCGTTGATGAGCCCGGCGTGCGAGGTGGCGCCCTGGATGACGGTGCCCAGCGCGATCAGCGCGTCGTGTTTCTTGGCTTGGGCCAATTTCTGGAGGGCGAGGGGCTGTTCGTAGGCGCCGGGCACCCAGACGACTTCGACGTTCTTTTCGTCCGCGCCGTGGCGGGCGAGGCAGTCGAGGGCGCCCTTGAGGAGCTGGCCGGTGAAGAGGTCGTTGAAGCGGCTGACGACGATGCCGAACTTCAACCCCTTGGCGTTGAGTTGCCCGCTGGTTTCCTTGCAGTTCATGGTGTCCTTTCCGGGTCAGATCAGGTGGCCCAGTTTTTCCTTCTTGGTTTTGAGATACTTGGCGTTGTGGGGGGTGGGGGCGAAGGCGATGGGCACGCGCTCGACGATCTCGAGCCCGTAGCCCTGGATGCCGACGACCTTGCGCGGGTTGTTGGTCAGCAGGCGCAGGCGGGTGATGCCGAGATCGAGGAGCATCTGGGCGCCGACGCCGTAGTCGCGCAGGTCCGCGGCGAATCCGAGTTCGAGATTGGCCTCGACGGTGTCGCGGCCCTGTTCCTGCAGGGCGTAGGCGCGCATCTTGCCGGTCAGGCCGATGCCGCGGCCTTCCTGGCGCATGTAGAGGATGGCGCCGTGGCCGGCGGCGACGACCTGCCGCATGGCGGCGTGGAGCTGGCTGCCGCAGTCGCAGCGGCGCGAGGCGAAGACGTCGCCCGTGAGGCATTCGGAATGGATGCGCACCAGCGGGGCGTCCTGCTTTTCCGGTTCGCCGTGGACGAGCGCCACGTGGTGCTCGCCGGTCAACTCGTCGATATAGAGGTGCAGCTTGAAGTCGCCGTAGTCCGTGGGCAGGTCCACGACGCTGTCGCGCCGCACGATCCGTTCGCGCGCGCGGCGCCAGGCGACGAGCGCGGCGACCGTCAGGATGCGCAGGCCGTGCTTGTTCGCGAACGCGATCAGGTCCGGCAGGCGGGCCATCTCGCCGTTGTCGCGCATGATCTCGCAGATGACGGCGATGGGCTTGAGGCCGGCAAGCCGCGCCAGGTCGACGGAGGCCTCGGTGTGGCCGGTGCGGCGCAGGACGCCGCCGGGGACGGCCTGCAGCGGGAACATGTGGCCGGGGCGGATGAAGTCGCACGCCGTCGTCTGGTCGTCGGCCAGCAGCTGCACGGTGCGGGCGCGGTCGAAGGCGCTGATGCCGGTGGTGATGCCTTCGCGGGCGTCCACGGAGACGGTGAAGGCGGTGCGGTAGCGGTCGCGCTCGTCCAGCGGCACCATGCGGCCGAGACCGAGCCGGCAGAGCCGGCCTTCTTCCATCGGCACGCAGATCAGGCCGCGGCCGTGGGTGGCCATGAAGTTGATGATCTCGGGCGTGGTCTTTTCGCCGGCGGCGACGAGGTCGCCTTCGTTTTCGCGGTTCTCGTCGTCCACCACCAGCAGCATCTGGCCGGCGCGGACGACGTCGAGCGCCTCTTCCACGGTGCAGAACACGGACTCTGGTCCGGATTTCGACATAATAAAAAACCGAAGACCTTTCTGTCTTCGGGGCGGTGACGGCGCAAAGCCGCCGCAAGTCTTCTTCCATCCAGACTGTTTACTGTCGGCCAAGGAATCGCACCTTGTCTGCCTATTGGCTCGCGGGCTGTACCGCCGGTCGGGAATTTCACCACGCCCTGAAGACGGAGGAAAAGCTATCACGGACCCGCCCGGCCTGCAAAGGGGATTTTTACGTGGAACGTAAAAACTTTGCGCGCGGTTTACGTGGAACGTAGAAACGGTGCGGCGCGCGTCACGGCGCGGCGGCGGGCGGAGCGGGCTTCGGCCCCTTGTCTTCGCCGGCGAAGAGTTCGGCGGGATTGAGGTTGACGGGGCGCCAGCGCGGTTCCTCGAAGGTGCCGGTCAGGCGCAGTTCGAGCAGGCGGGTGACGGGCAGGGTGGCCAGGCGCACGAGCGCGGCGACGGGGCCGCTGCGCAGGAGCTGGACTTCCACGCGGAAATCGAGGTCGCCGGCGAAGGAATAGTGGCCGGCGCCTTTCGCGCTGAACACCGTGCCCTGCAATTGGACGTTGCGCGAATGGACCCGGCTGTTGCGGATCGTGAAGTCGCCGCTGGCGTCGGTTTGCGCGAACAAGGTGAATTCGGGCATGATTTTGGAGAGGATGGCCGAGAGGCCGCTGAACAGCTTGGTCTGGAACAGCAGGCCGCCGCGCACGTCCACGTGGCCCGCGCCGGTGACGGCGGGGCCGGTGCCTTGGCCAATATAGCCGCCGACGCGGACGGCGCCGTCCACCGTGCCGCGCAGGTCGCCGACGGGTTGGCCGAGCGAGGCGGTCAGCAGGTTGGACAGGCTGGCCCCGCGGGCCGAACAATCGACTTCGTAGCGCCAGTTCGCGTCGTTGCCGACGGGATAGAGGGCGGCCGTGCCGGCGAACTGCCCGCCGTAGGCGGTCGCGACGGCGTTGGTGAAGCGGAAGCGCAGGCCCCGCACGGATAAGTCGAATTCGGCGGCGTCGGCTTCCCAGCGATCGTAGCCGAACCGTTGGGCCTCCACGTGGGCGTCCAGCCGGTTCAGTGAAAAATTGCAGTAGTCCAGCAGGCCGTCGACGCGGGCGTGGACCGGACCGTTGATCCGGAAGGGTTCCATGAAATGCGCCGCCGCCGGGCCGATCATCCGGGCGACGGCGCGGGGATCGACGGTGCTGTCGATCTGCTCCAAGCGCAGGGTCTGGTTGGAAAACGCCATGTGGACGTCGCCGCGGGCGACGCCCTCGGGCCGGACCAAGGTCACGTGGCGGAGATGCATGACCTCGTTCGTGACGTCGAGCTGGCCCTGCGCGGACTGGACGGTTTCGCCGTTGATGGCGAAGTTGGTGGCCTGCACCGGCCCGAAGCAGTAGATGGCCGGATCGCCGACCGTGCCGCCCACCGTCACGTCGCCCTGGAGGGGCTCGGCAATGCCGAACCAATTGACGATGTTTCGGAAACTCGGCGTCATGACGGGTTTCAGCACGTGGGGATCGAGCGTGCCGGTCGCGTGCGCCTCGAAGCGCCTGCGGTCGAGCAGGAAAAAGCCGTCCCGGATCTTCAGGCGGCTGGCGTTGGGGCCGGCATCGAACTGGACCGCGGCCTGGTCGAGACGGATTTCATTGCCGTCGCGCCGGAAGGACGCGTCCAGCCGTTCGACGGGCACGTCGCGGAGGACCGCGCGCGAAAACTCGAGGCGGCCCGAGAATCGTTCGGCCAATTGCGCGACCGGGGCCGGGCCCACCTGCAGTTCGAGGCGCAGCGGGAAGTCGAAATCGGCGACCGCGGCGGCGGCGGCGGCTTGGACGCGGTCCGGCATCAAATCGAGGAACGTCGCGGGCGAGAGCGTGTTGACCAGATGCGCCGAGGCCGTCTGGTTGGTCAGGTCGAACCAGCCGGACAAGCCCAGCACGCCGTTGGCCCGGTGGATCTGCAGGTTCGGCAACTGCACCTTCTGGTTCTGCAGGGCGATTTCCAGCTCGAAGCGGTCGAATTCCACGCCGCGCACCTGGCCGCCGCCGGCGGCGTCCAGCCGGAAGGCCGCCGCGTGGGCGTCGGGCCGGTCCGGCCGGATGGCGAACGTGAAATCGGCGGCCGGCGGCGCGTGGAACGTGATCTGGTTGACTTGCTCGACGGCCCGCAAGACGGCGTCCGGCGCGTTTTCGATGGCCTGCATCGCCGCGGCCAGCGGATTGCCGGCGGCCGTCGGGGCGGATTCCGCCGGATAGAACGCCCCGCGGCCCCGGAAATGGATCCCGAGGAAATCGGCCGAAAACTCGCGCAGGATCACCTCGCGGGCAGCGGCGGAAAACCGCATGCGAATGCGATCGACGGCGACGTCCCGCGAGCCTTCGCGGGCGCCGTAGCGGCTGCGGCCCAGCCGGGCCCGCAGGGCGCCGTCCTCGATGGACAGGATCGGCACCACTTCGCGCCGGCGCAGCAGGGCGAACGGATTGACCGCCACGGTGAGCTCCGCCGCTTCCAGGAAGGGTTCCGGGGCATCCGCCGACAGGAACGCGCGGACTTGGCGGGCCACCAGGCCCCGATCGATTTCCAGCGCGAGGCGTTCGATTTGGAGATGATAGCCGGATTGCGCCATGCGGTCGAGGAACCGGTCCGTGAAATAGGCCGGCACGCCCACGAGGTGGAGGTAGGCGAACAACGCTCCCGCCAGCAGCAGCAGCGTGAAGAAGACCCGCAGGATCCAGTGCGACGAATGGCGAAGCGCCACCAGCAGGAACGCCGCGAATCGCCGGACCCAGGGCCGGCATTTCACGGGAGCGGATTCCGGGGAAGGATTCACGCCGGGCAGACTATCGCGTCTGCCGGTCGGGGAAAAGCCGGAAGAATCTCGGCGGGGGCGTTTCTTGACTTTCCGCGGTGAGTTTCGGATGCTTCCGCCCAATGCCTTGGCCTCCCGTGGGCGAACCGGATCGTCGATCTCCGGCGCCGGGCGGGAACGCGGGGGCGCTGAATGAATCCACATGGATATCTCTAGCGAACGGATTCGGTTGGCCGAGGTGTTGAAACGCGGTGGACCGGCGAACGCCGGCATGCAAGGTGCATGGCCCCGGATCGGCGGCCGCTGGTTGCGGGCGACGGTCGGCGGACCGGCGCTGCTGGGCCGGGTGCTGGACACGCGCCGCTGGGAACGGGTGCGGCAGTGGCACGGTCGCCGGGCGGGGCTTGCGCACCTCCGCCGGATCGCCACCGGCGCCGGCAAGCCGATTCTGGCGTACGTGGTTCCTTACGACGTGGCCAAACTGCAGACCGGCGGCGCCCGCCGAATCGCCGGCATCGCCGGCGTTCTCGCCAACCGGTTCCGGGTTTGCATTTTGTCCTTGTCGCCGGCGTCCCGGCCGTTTTCGGTGCGGGCCATCGCGCCGGACGTCTGGATGGCGGCCATTCCGGCCAGCGCGGCATTCGCGGAGCGTTGCGCCGGCGGGCGGGCCGTCTGGGCCGGGGCGGCGCCGCTGTTTGCGTTTTCCGGAGAGCTTGCGGGCGCGACGGATTTCCGGGCGGCGCTGGACGCGTTGCAGCCACGGACGGAGGCCTGGGCGGTGGTTTCGCCCTTGGCGTGGCCGCCGCTGCGGGATCGGATCGCGGCCGGCGCGCCGCTGATCTACGACGCGCACGACGATGCCCTCTCTTTCCTGCGGGACGTCTTGGGGTGTCGCGCGGCCGATGCCTTGGCCCAGGCGGAAGCCGCCGAGCGGGATCTGGCGGAACGGGCAACGGCCGCGGCGTTTTGCACGGACGCCGATCGCGCGGCGACGCTGGCGCGGATTCCGGCGCTGGCCGGGAAGGCCGTCGTGGTGCCCAACGGCGTCGCCGGGCCGGCTTGCGCATTCGTTCCGCCGACCGAGGCCCGGGCCGCGCGCCGCCGGGCCGGCTTGAGCCGTCCGGTCGCGGTGTTCATGGGGGCCGGATATCGGCCCAACTGCGAAGCGGCGGAGGCGATCGTGCGGACGTTGGCGCCGGCCTTGCCCGAGGTCGTCTTCATCGTCCTGGGGCTGCCGTTGGCGGGCTTTCTCGATTTCGGCGGGACGGAGCCGGGCGCCAACGTGCTGTGGACGGGACCGGTTCCGGAAGAAACCAAGGCGGCCGTGTTCGCCTTGGCCGACGTCGCGTTGGCGCCGATGAAAAGCGGGACCGGCTCCAGCCTGAAAATTCCGGAATACGTCGCCCATGGCAAGCTCGTGGTCGGCACGCCCGTCGGCTTGCGGGGCTTCGCGGCGCTGGGCGCGTTCGAGTCGGTGATCGCCGCGGACGACGTGGGCGGGGCCTTGGCGCAAGTCCTGGCGCGGCTGGAGCAGGATCCGGCGGCGTTCGATCCGGCTTGCCGGGCGGCGCGCGAGTGGATCGACCGGAATCTGGACTGGTCCGTGGCGGCGCAACCGCTGGGGGCGGCCCTGGACGCAGCCGGCTAGGCGGAAACGGCGGCCATGGTTTTCAACTCGCTGGTCTTCCTGGTCTTTTTCGCGGCGGTCTATGGCCTGTACCGGGTCTTGCCGCACCGCGGCCAGAACGTCCTGATTTTGGTCTCCAGCTACTTTTTCTACGGGTGGTGGGACTGGCGGTTCCTTTCGCTGATCTTCATTTCCACGGCGATCGATTTCGGGGTGGGTCGATACATCGAAGATGCCGGCGACGACCGCCGCCGCCGCAAGATCGCCGTAGGGATCAGCATCGCCGCCAATCTGGGCATTTTGGGGTTTTTCAAATACTTCAATTTCTTCGCGGAAAACCTGGCGGGGCTGCTGCAGGTTTTCGGCGTCGAGGTTTCGGTGCGCTACCTGAACATCGTCTTGCCGGTGGGCATTTCATTCTACACCTTCCAGACGATGTCCTACACGCTGGACGTGTACCGGGGCCAGTTGAAGGCGGCGCGGAGCTTCCTGGATTTCGCGGCGTTCGTGGCGTTTTTCCCGCAATTGGTGGCGGGGCCGATCGAGCGGGCGGCCCGGTTGCTGCCGCAGATCCAGCAGCCCCGGACGATTACGCGCGCCGGCTTGGAAAGCGGGGCGTGGCTCGTGGGCTGGGGGCTGTTCAAGAAGTGCGTCGTGGCCGACAATCTGGCGGTCCTGGTGGACGGCGCCTTCGGCGCCGAGGCGACGACCGGGGCCGTCGCGCTGCTGGCGCTGTATGCGTTCGCGTTCCAGATCTACTGCGATTTTTCGGGCTACAGCGACATCGCCCGCGGCATCTCCCGCTGGATGGGCATCGACCTGATGCTGAATTTCAACAACCCGTATTTCGCCCTGAATCCGAAAGATTTCTGGGCGCGGTGGCACGTCAGCCTGTCGAGCTGGCTGCGGGATTACCTGTATATTTCGCTGGGCGGCAACCGGCGGGGGCGGGGGTGGACGTACGTCAATCTGGCGTTGACCATGCTGCTGGGCGGGCTGTGGCACGGCGCGGCGTGGACGTTCATCGCCTGGGGCGCCTTCCACGGCGCGATGCTGGTGGCGTATCATGCCTGGGCGGAAAAGCATGCGCCCAAGGGCACGCCCGATTCGGGGCGCTGGCTCTGGCCGCGGCGGTTCTTGTTTTTCCACCTGACGTGCCTGGGCTGGCTGCTGTTCCGCGCGGAGTCCCTGGGACAAGTCGGCGACATGCTGGTCCGGATCTTCACGGATTTCGCGTGGAACGCGTCGGCAACCGATGCCTTGGCGGCGCTGGTCTTGTTTTGCCTCCCGCTCTGGCTGGTGCAAGGGCTCCAGATGAAGACCGGCGATCTGTTGGCGCCGCTGCGGCTGTCGGCGGTGCCGCGCGCCGCGCTCTATGCGACGCTGCTCCTGATGGCGCTGGCGCTGGGCAACACGGGCGGCGGGGCCTTCATCTATTTCCAGTTCTGACCATGCGCGAAACCTCCTCCCATTCGAACGTCCGGCAAGCGGAGCGGGCTTTTCTGCGGAAAGCCGGGTGGCTGTTTCCCGTCGCGGGCGCGCTGGCGACGCTGGCCATCGGCGGGCCGTTTTGGGCGTGGGTGGAGGGCCAGCCGCTGGCGGCATCATGGACGAACCTGTTCACTCTCCGGGCCGGGGCGGGGGCCTTGGCGGGGGCCGCCGTTCCCGTCGTCTGGTGGCTGGGAATGCGCTTGAAGCGTCCCGGGATTTGGGTTGGGCTGCTCACGCTGGGGCTGGTGGTCGCGGCGGAAGCCACGTTGCGGTCTGCGCGGGTGCAGACGGCGCTGTGGCTGGCGGCGCGCCCGCGGCTGGAACCCGGCCAGCACTTCATGCGGGAGGTCTGCTACGTGCGGCTGGAGGAAACGGTCGGGCGCGCCGCTGCCGCTCCGGCGGTCCTGCTGGTCGGCTCCAGCCAGATGCTGCATGGCGTGGACGACCGGCGGCTGCGCGAACTTCTGGCGCCCGCGCCCGTCATCCGCCGCGCGATGTTCGGCCTGACGCCGCTCAAGGCCTTGGCCATGCGCACCTATCTGCCGCTGCGGCCGGGCGACGTCTGCGTCCTGTATCTTTCGGAACTCGATTTCACGAACCAGGACGAATTCCCGTTCGCTTGGTTCCGCCCCTATGCCTCGTGGCGAACGTTGCCGGCGGTGGTGGGGTGCGTGCCGAAGGGCGTGCGGATCCGGCATTGGCGGCATTTGGCGGACTACGTCCTGGCCGCCACCACCGAAGGGTGGCGCGCGCGCGACTTCCTTGGCCGGATCGCGTTTCGGTTCACCGGCCGCGGTTCGATTGTGCCGGAAGCCGCGGCGGCGACGGAAGGGGCGGCTTTGGCGGAACGGGCGCGGGGCGAATTGCATTTCGCGGAATCGGAATGGAACGCCTTCCGGCGTTTCGCCGCGCAGGCGGCCGCGGGCCGGGTCGAACTGGTGGTTTTCGAGGGCGACGTGGCTCCCGCCCTGTATTCCCCGGAGCGGATCCGGGCCAAGGAAACCGTGCGGCAGATGGTGGCCGGTTTCGTCGCGCCCGGATTCGGCCGCTACGTGCCGCTGGCGGAGCAAGGACTGGCGCTGACGGCCGAAGACTGGCATGATTTGACCCACCTGAACGCGGCCGGCCGCGAGAAGCTCACGCGGCGGATCGCGCAGGAATTGGCTTGTCCATGAGCGCGACGGTCAGAAAAAGCCCGGGCGAACGGTTGCGCTATCCCTTGATGGCGGAAGCCGCGCGGGGGTTGCCGGCGTTGGCGGCGCGCGGCGCGGCCTGCGTGGTGTCCACGCCCGGCCATCTGGGCGACGTGCTGCACGCGGTGCCGATGCTCAAGGCCCTGCGGCGCGGGATGCCCGGGGCGCGGATCGTCTGGCTGGTGGGGCCCTGGAGCCGGGAACTGGCGCAGCGGTATGCCGGCCACGTGGATGAAATCCGGATCTTCGGGCCCAACCTTCCGAACTATGCGCGCGGCAGACGCGAATGGCGCCAGTCGGCATGGCACCAATGGCGGCTGGCGCAGGAGTTGCGCCGGATCGGCGTGGACGTGCTGATCGCTCCGCTGGATGCGCCGGGCCGGTTCCTGGCGAACGCGATTTGTCCGCGCACGTGGGCCGGCATCGGCGAGCGGCGCCCCCCGCGCGTGCGGCCGGAGATCGCGACCGTCGTCCAGCCGTATGAAAAGGATCGCTACGAAGCCGAGGCGTGGTGCGGCTTGGTGCGGACGCTGGGCCTGGCGGCGCCGGATGCGCAATTGGACTATGCGGCGACGCCGGCGGAACGCCAGGCCGCAGACGAATTCCTGAGAGCGGAAGGCGTGGACGTCGCGCATCCGCTGGTCCTGATCGCGCCCGGCTCGGGCTGGAGCGGAAAAAACTGGTTGCCCGAGCGTTTCGGCGAAGTCGCGGCTTGGCTGGCGGGCGCGCAAAACGCCCAAGTGGCCTGGATCGGCAGTCCGGCAGAAGCCGCGCTGGTGCCGCCGGCGCGCGCCGGCGACTTCCGTTGGTTCGGCCACGTCCCGTTGCCGGTGCTGACGGCGGCCATGGCGCGCGCGCGGTTGTTCGTGGGCAACGACGGCGGGCTGCTCCATTTCGCGGCGGCGCAGGGCGTGCCGACGGTGTCCATCTGGGGGCCGACGAGCCCGGGCAAATGGGGGCCGCAAGGCGAACGCCACCGCCAAATCCGCAAAACGGAGCGCTGCGCGGGATGCATCTACTGGGACTATCGGGAAAGCTGCCGCCACGACCGCGCCTGCATGAAAGCGGTGGCGACGGCCGACGTGCTGGCTGCGATTCGGGAAGTCTGGGGGGACTGAAAAAGGCCAAGCCGTTTCCGGCTTGGCCTGCAGCACGTTGTGGATTCGCTCAGCCGATGCCGTCGAAGAGGGCGGTGGAGAGGTAGCGTTCGGCGGCGTCGGGCAGGACAACCACGATCGTTTTCCCGGCGAATTCATCCTGCTGCGCCAGACGCGCGGCGACGGCCGCGGCGGCGCCGCAGGAGATGCCGACCAGCAGGCCTTCTTCCTTCGCCAGGCGGCGGGCCATGTCGATCGATTCCGCGCCGGAGATCTGTTCGACGCGGTCCACGAGCGTCAAATCCAGCGTGTCGGGGATGAAGCCCGCGCCGATGCCTTGGATCTTGTGCGGACTCGGCTTCAGTTCCTGGCCGGCCAGCTTCTGGGAAATGACGGGGCTTTCCTTGGGTTCCACGGCGACCGAAACGATCTGTTTGCCCTTGGTGTTTTTGAAGTAGCGCGAGATGCCGGTGATGGTGCCGCCGGTGCCGACGCCGGAAACGAGGACGTCCACGGCGCCGTCGGTGTCGTCCCAGATTTCCGGCCCGGTGGTTTTTTCGTGGATGGCGGGATTGGCGGGATTCTTGAACTGCTGCGGGAGAAAGTATCGCTGCGGATCCGAGGCGGCGAGCGCCTCGGCCTGCTGGATGGCGCCTTTCATGCCTTCCGGACCCGGCGTGAGGATCAGGTTGGCGCCGAGAGCGGCGAGGACGCGGCGGCGTTCGATGCTCATGGTTTCGGGCATGGTCAGCGTGAGCTTGTAGCCGCGGGCGGCCGCGACGAAGGCCAGCGCGATGCCGGTGTTGCCGCTGGTGGGCTCGACGATCTCGACGCCGGGCTTGAGCAGGCCGCGCTGTTCGGCGTCCCAGACCATCGCCGCGCCGATGCGGCATTTGACGGAATAGGCGGGGTTGCGGCCTTCGATCTTCGCCAGAACGGTGGCTTGGGCGCCTTGGACCACGCGGTTCAGACGCACGAGCGGGGTCCGGCCAATGGATTCGGAATTGTCCTGATAGATGCGGCTCATGGGAGACTCCTTTATTTTCCTTGCGAAAGATTTTTGACATTATCCCGGAATCGAGACATATTCAAGTAAGTTTATAGATAATAATGGAAATGAGGAAAGAATGAGCCAAGGTCTCCATACGATTTCATTGCACGCGGGCCAGCAGCCGGATCCGACGACGGGCGCGCGCGCGGTGCCCATCTACCAGACGTCGTCCTTCGTGTTCAAGAACACGGAACACGCGGCGAATCTTTTCGCGCTGAAGGAATTCGGCAACATCTACACCCGCCTGATGAACCCCACGACCGACGCGTTCGAGCAGCGCGTCGCGGCGATCGAAGGCGGCACCGGCGCCCTGGGCGTGGCCTCGGGCATGGCGGCGATCACCTACGCCTTGCTGGCGATCACGCGCTTGGGCGACGAGATCGTGGCGGGCGACAATCTCTACGGCGGCACCTATCAGCTCTTCCACCACCAGTTTCCCAAGCTGGGGCGCACGGTGATTTTCGTCGATTCGCGCGATCCGGACGCGTTCCGGAAGGCCATCACCGCCAAAACCCGCGCGGTCTACGTCGAGACCATCGGCAATCCCAAGCTGGACGTGCCGGATTTCGAAGCGATCGCCCAGATCGCCCATGAAAACGGCCTGCCGCTGGTGGTGGACAACACGGTGGGCGTGGGCCTGGTGCGGCCGTTCGAGCACGGCGCGGATATCATCGCGTCTTCGGCCACGAAGTACATCGGCGGCCACGGCACGAGCGTGGGCGGCGTGATCGTGGATTCGGGCAAGTTCCAGTGGAACAACGGCAAGTTCCCGGAGTTCACGGAACCCGATCCGAGCTACCACGGGCTGAAATACTGGGATGCGTTGGGCAACGTGCCGGGCATGGGCAACGTGGCGTTCATCCTCAAGATCCGCCTGACGCTGCTGCGCGACATGGGCGCGGCGCTGAGTCCGTTCAATGCGCACCAGTTCCTGCTCGGGCTCGAAACGCTGCCGCTGCGGCAGCAGCGCCATTCCGCGAACGCGCTGGCGTTGGCCCGCTGGCTGCAGAAGCATCCGCAGGTGAGCTGGGTGGTCTATCCCGGCCTGGAAAGCGACCCGGGCCACGCGAACGCCGCGAAATACCTGAAGCAGGGCTTCGGCGGCCTCGTGGGCTTCGGCATCCGGGGCGGCCGGGCGGCAGGCGAGAAGTTCATCAATTCGGTGAAACTGCTGTCGCACCTGGCGAACATCGGCGACGCCAAGACCTTGGTGATCCATCCGGCCTCGACCACCCACCAGCAGCTGACGACGGCGGAACAGGCCGCGACCGGCGTGACGGAGGACTATCTCCGGCTGTCCGTCGGACTCGAAGACGTGGCCGACCTCCAGGCCGACATCGCCCAGGCGCTGGAGAAAGCGGCGACCTAGCGGGGGTCGGCGCCGCCGCGGTGCCGGCCGCACGAGCATGCAGACGCGCCAGTTGATCGTCCAATGCGAAGGCGGGTTGCACCTGCGGGTGGCGGCGCAGATCGTCAAGGAGGCGAAACAGCACCGCGCGGAGGTGCACCTGCGGTGCGCGGGGTGCCCGCGGGCGAACGCCTGCTCGATTTTCGAGCTGCTCAAGCTTGGGGCGGGGCAGGGCACGCCGCTGGAAATCACCGCCGAAGGTCCCGACGAAGATGCGGCGCTGAGCGCGCTGGAAGAATTGTTCACCCAAGGCGCCGGCATCTGAACGGCGCCGGGGCGGCGCGCGTCAGGGCGCGGCGGACGGCGGGGCGGCCGGGGCCGCCGGTGCGGCGGGATAGGCCACGGGGGCCGGGGCTTCGGGCGGGCGCGGAACGAAACGGTTCCAGAGGTAGGAAGCGTAGAAGCCGAAGCCGACCAAGGCGACGAGCGCCAGGACGTAGAAAAAGACGCGCTTGGGAATGGAGGGTTCGTAGCGGGTCTTGCGCAGGGCAACGGGGACGATGGCGATGAGGACGCCGGCGGCCAGCGCGAGGCCGATGCGGATGAAAATCGCTTGGAGCTGGTAGGTGGGCATTGCGGTACGGAACGATAGCGGAGGAAACGGCGGCGGGCAAGGTTTTAGTAGTCGAAGTCGGAGCCGCCGACGAACTCGCGGATGATGGAGACGGGCGGGGGCACGTCCGCGGCCAGCGGGATGAAGTGGGACAGGAATTCGAGCATGCGGCGCGCTTCGGCGTAGACGGGCTGGTGGGGCTTGATCTCGGAGAGGAGGGGGCGCGCGAGGACGGAGAGGATGGCCAGCTCGTAGTCGAGGGCGGAATTGAAGACGGCGTCGGCTTTTTCCTGGAAGGGGAAGATCCAGGCGCGTTCGCCGCGGCCGACGTTGGGCCACATCTCGAGGGTGCGGGTGGCGGAATGGCCGCGGTAGCGGTGGTCGCGGACGAGGCGGCGCAGCAGGCGGTTGTCCGTGGTGGGGATGCGGTTGTTGTTGTCGAGGTTGAGCTGGGTCAGCGCGGAGATGTAGATGTGGAACTTGCGGGCGTCGGGCAGGCCGGGAGTCAGTTCGGGATTGAGGGAATGGATGCCTTCGAGGACGACGACCTGGTCGTCGTCGAGGCGCAGGGTCTTGCCCTTGTACGCCCGGGAGCCCGTATGGAAATCGAAGGTGGGCCGCTGGATTTCGCGCCCGGCATCGAGATCGGCGAGGTCGCGGTTGAGGGTGGGCACGTCGACGGCCTGGAGATGCTCGAAGTCGTATTCGCCGGCCGGGGTGCGGGGGGTGTGCTCGCGGTCGACGAAGTAGTCGTCGGTGCCGAGGGTGACGGGCCGCAGTCCGTTGACGCGGAGCTGGATGGCCAGGCGCTTGGCGAAGGTGGTCTTGCCGGAAGACGACGGACCCGCGATGAGGATCCACTTGGTGGAGGGATTGGAGGCGATCTGGTCGGCGATGGCCGCGATCTTCTTTTCGTGGAGGGCTTCGGCCACTTTCACGAAGTCGCGGATTTCGTTGGCGGCGATGATTTCGTTGAGGCGGCCGACGGTGTTGACGCCGAGGATGCGGCCCCAGCGGTTGTATTCCTTGAAGGTTTCGGTCAGGACGTGGATGGGCTTGAAATCCGGTACGCGCGGGGCGGTGTCGCAGGTCGGCATCTGCAGGACGAAGCCGGTCTGGTAGGGAACGATCCGGAAATATTGCAGCGGCCCGGTGGAGCGGGTCATGGGGCCGGTGGCGAGGTCGGAAAAGTTCTCGCAGACGTAGGTGACGATCTTGGGGGTGTTCGTGAAGCGCAGGAGCGAGACCTTGTCGTCCTGGCCGTTCCGGGTGAATTGCTCGATGGCGGCGGTGTAGGAGATGCGCTGGCGAAGAATGGGGCGGTTGGACGCGACGAGGTCGCGCATGTGGGCCTCGAGGGCTTCGGCCTGCTCGGGGGCGATGCCGCGGACGCCGCCGGTTTCGAATTCGCAGTAGAGGCCGGGACCGAGGGCGTGCTCGACGGAAAAGCGCGCGCCGGGATGGAGATCCTTGACGGCTTTGGCGAGGAGGAACGAGAGCGAACGGACGTAGATCTGCATCCCGCCGGGCGAGGCCATCGTGACGAACCGGACCGTCGAATCGATGTCGAGGGTGTAGCCGAAAGTGACCAGCTCGTTGTTGACCAGCGCGCCGAGATAGGGCAGGCCCGTGGCGGGATCGGCCGGTTCGTGCAGCAGTTCGCCGACGAGCGTCTGGGAGGGGCAGGGGATTTTCTGGCCGCTTTCGAGCGTGATGGTGATCGTCTTTTTCATAACCGGCCGAAGATGCCACGCGGCGGAGGCGGAAGGAAGCCAAAAAGCGGCCGCCCGGGGGAAATTCAGCCGTCGGCGAGCAGGCCGTGGACCTGGATCTGGCGCGAGAGCGGAATGAGGGCGTTCGCGTAGAGATCGGCGAGGCGCCGGACGGTTTCGTCGTTCGCGCCGCCCTTGCGCGCCCGGGCTTCCACGCGGGCGATGACGTCGGCTTCGACGGCGAGGTTGGTGATGGCTTCTTCGACGCGCGCCGGATCGCCGGTGCGGAGGGCGGCCTGCAAGGCGTCGGGCAGGGCCTCGCGCTTGCGGGTGGCGACGTGGATGGAGAGGGCGAGCCGGCGCGCCAGCGAATTCAGGCAGGCCGTGTCGGCCGCGAGGCAGGCGTTGCGGTCCGCTTCGCTCCCGCCGGGGGCGCACAGGGTCGGCAGCAGGGTGTGGACGTAGAACGGCCGCAGCAGCAAGACGCGGCCGGCCAGCGTGGTGGATTGGGCATAGGCGCCGGCCAACGATCCCGGCGCCGGCGCGGCGCCGCCGTTGAGGGCATAGAGCGCTTCGTTCCGGGGCAGGCGGGCCCGCGCGCACAGGTCGTCCGTCAGCGGGACGTCGAGCGAAGCGATCATGTCGCGCAGATGGAAGAGAGCGTCCATGGCGGTCAGGCGACGGGATACGTGCCGATCCGGCGGGCGGATTCCGAGAGGGCGCGCACGAGTTCCCAGGCGGCCCGGGCGGAAGGCGGGCGCCAGTCGGTGGCGGCTTCGATGAAGAAACCGTATTCCCACGGGCGGCCGGGCAGGGGGCGGCTCTGGATGAAGGTGAGGTTGATTTCGGCCGCATCGAACGGCGCCAGCACGTGCAACAGGGCGCCGGGGCGGTTGCCGACGACGAGATGGATCAGCGAGCGCAGTCCCTTGGCGGGTTTCGGAACCGGCACGGAACCGGCGACGAGGGTGAAGAAGCGCGTCACGTTGCCCTTGCCGTCCTGAACGTTCTTGCGGAGGATCGCCAGGCGGTGGCGGGCGGCGGCGGCTTCGGAAGCGACGGCCGCCGCGGCGGGTTCGCGGGCGGCGCGTTCGGCGGCGGCGGCGGTGCTGGACTCGGGCACGAGATCCGCGCGCGGGAGGAGGCGCGCCAACGTGCCGCGGCACTGGCCGAGCGCCTGCGGATGGCTGTAGACGCGGCGGAGGGAGGCGAGGCGGACGCCGGGCGGAGCCAGCAAGTGCTGGCGTACCGGCAGCGAAAAGCTGTCGAGAATCCCGACGGCGGCATGGTCGGCCAGTTGGTCGAGCGTCTGGGTGACGGGCCCTTCGCTGGAGTTCTCCACGGGGACGATGGCCAGCGGTCGCGGCCGGGCGCGCGGCGCGCACAGGCGCGAGAAGATTTCGTGGTGCGAAAGGCAGGGCACGAGCTTGGCGCGCGGCCCGCAGCGGCGCAGAGCCGCTTCGTGCGAATGGGTGCCTTCGGGGCCCAGATACAGGATGGGGGCGTTCATGGGGCGTTCCTCCCGGTTCAGACGGGGTTGGGGGCTTGGCGTTGCCGGCGGGCCAACTCGATCCACGGCGCGAGATCGTCGAGGAAAAGCTGGAATTTGGCGCTTTCGAGCTGCTGCGCGGCGTCGCTGAAGGCGTTGAGAGGATCGGGATGGGCTTCGACGATCAGGCCGTCGGCGCCCGCGGCGAGCGCGGCGCGGGCCAGCGGGGGCACGAGGCTGCGCGCCCCGGCGGCATGGCTGGGATCGACGACGACCGGCAGGTGCGAAAGCTGCTTGGCGACCGCGACGCCGCCCAGATCGAGCAGGTTGCGGGTGCTGGGGTCGAAGGACCGCAGGCCGCGCTCGCACAGCACGACCTGGGCGCAGCCGTTCACGATGAGATATTCGGCGGCGGTGAGCCATTCCTCGACGGTGCTGGCCAGCCCGCGCTTGAGCAGCACGGGACGGCCGGCCTTCGCGACCTGCTCGAGCAGATCGTAGTTCTGCGCGTTGCGCGCGCCGATCTGGAACAAGTCGGCCAACTCGAGCAGCGGCTCGATCTTGTCGGGACCAGGCACCTCGGACACGAAGGCGACGTCGAATTCTTTTTTGACCTCGCGCATGATCTGGAGGCCGTCCTGCTTGAGGCCCTGGAAATCGTAGGGCGAGGTGCGGGGCTTGAAGGGCATGGCGCGCACGATGCGGATGCCGCACCGGACGAGATCCTGCACGGCGGCGCGGAACTGGTCGTAGGATTCGATGGCGCAGGGGCCGGCCAAGATCTCGACGTTGCCGCCGCCGATCTGGACGCCGCGGACGTCGACCACGGAATCGGCCCGGTGGTACTCGCGGGAAACCAGCTTGAACTTTTTCTGGACGGGAAAGACGGATTCGACGGCCGGCAAGTTGCGCAGGACTTCGAGGGATTGGTGGGAGAGTTCGTCGCCGATGCAGGCGACGACGGTTTGTTCGACGCCGCGGATGACGCGCGGCTGGTAGCGCAGGGTACAGACCATGTCGCTGACGGTGGCAATGTCCGTTTCGCTGCTGTTTCTCTTCAAGACGATGATCATGGGGGGGATCCTAGGGTTCAGAGTTCAGGGTTCAGGAAGTTTTCGCGGGGGCCAAACGCAAAAAACCGCGCATCCGTTTGCGCCGGACACGCGGTTTTCGGAAGGAATCCCGGCGGCAAGCTCACCGGGCCGATCCGGACCGTGCGTCCGGCGACCTAAAGATGAAGCTGAAATAGTACCGCTGAAGATTCACGCGGAACAATCAACCACGGGGACGGGGGGGATGTCAAGCGGTCGGCTTGGGAATTTCAGGCCACGACGCCAACGCCGCCAAGAAACGAAATCCGAACGTGAATTCCTTTGCCAAGGGGGTTGCAAGGGACTACTTTCCCTCGCCGGGCATGTGACCGGGGCTTTCCCGAGGACAACGACCGGTGCGGCCCGGGATTTCGCTGGAAAGACGGATGCCGATGGGCGGTTCAGTGGTCATCAAACAAAGCGGAACGCGCGCCGTGTCGGTTCCCCAACCTTTTCTGTTTCCGGAGGGGTGTTGGGGGCGGGAAGGGGCGGGCGAAGCGGCGTTTTGGGTCTGCGTCCGCACCCGCCCGCGCTGGGAGAAAAAGTTCGCGGAGTGGATGCTGGCGCGCCGCCGGACCTTCTTTATGCCGGTGTTCCGGCACGAAACGTCCAGCGGCCGCAAGCGCCGGACCAGCCAGATCCCCCTGTTTCCCGGCTTCGTGTTCGTCGCCGGAGATTATCACAAAAAAGACTTTGCGGCAACGGGTTGCGTAGCCTACGTGCTCCGGCCGCGCGGTGCGCAAGAGGCGGCCCAGTTGCGGCGCGAACTGCGCGACGTCTGGCGCGGATTGACCAGCGGACTCTACGTCGAACCGGTGCGGAATCTGGCGGCCGGAGAGACCTGTCGGATCAAGGCTGGGCCTTTATGCGGAGTGGAAGCGAAGTTCGAACGGATGGGGCGCGTGGGCCGGCTGATCCTCCAAGTGGACATGATGGGCGGCGGCGTGGCCGTCGAGGTCCCGGCGGACGAAGTGGACGTTTTGTGAGGTCGGCATGGCCTTGACACGGAGGAGTCGCAGTAGCATGATGAACATCAATGCGTTGCGTGCTTGCGTCCTGCGGCGCGAGTTGCCAGCGGTGTGCAAAAAACCACGGGCAGGTCCGGTATTGGATTCAGTGCGGGTTTCGGTGGAACAGGAATGCAAACAATGATCTCGACCCATCACAACGGGTGCCGCGCGGCGCGGCGCGGCGCGTTGGCGTTCATTTTGGCTTTGGGGCTGTTGGCCGGCGGGGCCAGTTGCCGCAGCACGCCGCCCTTCGGCCATGCGGAAACGGGCAAACCCACCGACACGGTGAAATTGAAACCCGGCTTGATGATCAGCATGTCGGTGTTGGTGGCGGGCAAGAAAGAACTCGACGAACCGGCCAAGCGGATTTCGGAGGGGGGCACGATCGTTCTCCCGCTGCTGGGTGAACTGGACATCGCGGACAAGAATCTGGAAGAACTCCAGGACGACCTGACAAAAGCGTATCGGAAGTATTTCGTGGATCCGCAGGTCATTCTGGATTTTGCCCGGGATGCCGGCACCGAAGGCAGTTCCCCGTGGGGGTTCGTCACGGTTCTGGGACGGGTCAAGACGCCGGGCCGGGTCCCGGTGCCGGCCACGCGGGACATGACGGTGAGCAGCGCGATCCAAAAGGCCGGCGGTTTCGCCACGAGCGCCAAGGACAGCGCCATTCTGGTGACGCGCTTGCTGGCGAACGGCCAGACGGAATCGCGCACGATCAACCTGCGGGCCGTGGGCACGTCGGGTCGCCTGGAAGACGACATCGTGCTGGAAGCCAACGACGTGGTCTACGTGCCGGAGGCGATGTTCTAGGTCCGCAGACCCGTTCGCGATGCACACCGAATTCCCCAAGAATGGAGCGGGAACCGTTCCCCGGCGGCGCGTCCTCTGGACGCTGCTGGCGCTGGGTTTTCTGCTGACCTATACGACCTGGGTCTGGGCGGGGTTGCGGCCGTCGTTCCATCGGGTGGGGGTGGGGGCGGCCGGAATTTTGTTGATCGCCGTGGCGCTGGAAGGACGCGCGCCGGCGGTCCGCGCCGTTTTGCGCGACCCGGTGTTTTATCTGGGGCTGGCGTTTCTGGGCTATCTGGCGATCCAATGGCACAATGCCGGCCGGGTGCAGTATTTCGACGTTGGCTACCAGCGCTGGATGTACACGGATCCGCCGTGGCCCCGCTGGCCCTCCGCTTTCGCCCGCGCGGAAGCCGCCCAGATGTTGACGTGGTTTTTTCCGGCCTGGGCCATTGCGATCGCGATCCGGTCGCCCCTGCTGGATCGCCGCGCGCTGCGCGGACTGTTGACGTTCGTGGTCGGTTCGGCCGCGTTGCTGGCCGCGTTCGGGTTGGTGCAGTTCGCATCCGGAACCCGGGCGATCTACTGGCGGCAACCGCTCGACGGCCATTTCTTCGCTTCGTTCGGCTATGGAAACCACGCGGGGCCGTATTTCGTTTTGGCCGGGAGCATCGGGCTCGGGCTTCTGTTCCGGGAGATTTTCGACGTGCGGCGCCAGCCCGCTGACCAGCCGTCGGTTCTGCAGCTCCGGCATCCGGGGCGGGTGGCGGTGCTGGTGCCCGCGACAGTACTGTGCGCGGTCGGCGCCAACATGGGATTCAGCCGCGCGGGCGTGATTCTGAATGCGCTGTTGGGTGCGTTTGCGACCGCCTACCTCTGGCGGCGCGCGTGGCCGTCGATGTCGGGGGCCGGCCGGTTGAATCTGGCCGCGTTGACCTTGGGCGTGCTGGGTTGCCTGTATTTTCTCGTGGCCGGATTCGGCGAGCAGGGAATCCGGAAGGAGTTCAGGCTGCAGCCGGTCGAGCCGGAAAACGTGAGTTCGACCTGGGATCGCGTCGATCTGGAACTGGGCCGCCGGCCGCAGTTCGCGCGGGCAGCCTGGGCCATTTGGCGGGAGCACCCGTGGTTCGGGGTCGGCGGTTGGGGCTACAGATATCTCGTGGCCAGCCACGTGCCCGAAAAATATTGGCCGGTCCTGGAAACCCGGGGCTGGGCCAACGTCCACGTCGACGGACTCCAGTATCTGGCCGAGTTCGGTCTGGTGGGCATGGGCTTGCTGCTGGCGGCGTTGGGCGCGATGGCCCGCGACGCCTACGCGTTGCGGTGCCATCGGCACGAGGCCTTTTGCGCCATGGGGGCCGCCGGCCTGGCGTTGACCGTGATCTTCAGCTTTGTGGACATTCCGTTTCGCTGTCCGGCCATCCTCTATACCTGGGTGGTCCTGCTGGCGGCACTGCCCTTCTTGGGCCATGTCCGGCCGGCCGGGAACACCGTCGCAGCCTTTCGGTCTCCGGCCGAACCCGCAACGAGGAAAGAACGATGAACATTCCCCCCGCCGCCCCGCCGCCTCCGTCCGTTCCCGCTCCGGCTCCGGCCGTTCCCCCCGTCTATGCGGCCGGTCCGGCCTACTACGGGGGCGCGCCGGCCCCGTCTTATTACGGGGAGACGCCCGCGGATGCCGGCCCGTTGAATTCGCTGGATCCGTTGCGGCTGCTGCAAATCGCCCGCAAGAAATGGCTGACGATCCTGCTGACGTTGCTGTTTTGCGCGGGGGCGGCGGTCTTCTTCCTGTCGCGGGCGACCAAAATCTACCAGTCTTGGGCCACCATCGAACTGAGCGTGCGCCGCCCCCGCATCCTGAACAAGCAGGAAGCGATGATCGAGGATCCCTCATCCGTCGTCCAGTTCGAAGACACGCTGAACACGCAAATCGAAAAATTCAGAAGCAAGACGATGTTGCCGCACGTCGTCGCCTGCTACCGGGAAATGTTTCCGACGGACAAGGTTTCGGAGCAAGACCTGGCCTCCATGCTTGAAGGCCGGGCCAATTTCATGCTCGTGCGGCGGACGCGGCTGGTTCGGATCACGTCCCAAAGCCGGAGCCCGGAATTCGCGATCAAGGCCTGCAACGCCTATGCCGCCGGGGCGGAGGCCAGCGCCCGGGCGGAGAACCGCGCCACTTCCGATTCCGCCGTGGCTTGGCTGGAAGCCCAGGCGAAAGCGCAGAAACATGAGCTGGAAGCGGCGGACAAAGCGTTGCTGGATGCCCGGCAGAAATACCAGATGGACGTGCTGGAGGGCCAGCGCCGGACGGTCCAAGGCTCGCTGCTGTCATTCAACGATGCGCTGACGCAGATCGAGAGCAAGGTGGCGCTGGAGCAGAAACTGCTGGACGTGCTGAACTCCGTGGAGTTGGATCCCGAGAAAGCCGGCGAATTGCCGGCCGACATCCCTCGGGCCGCCGACGTGGGGGTCGCCCTGGAGCGTTGGCGCACCGCCGCGACGGAGCGCAATTCCCTGCTGTCGCGTTACACCTCGAAACACCCGGCGGTGGAAGCGCAGGACAAGGCCGTGGCCCTTTACCGCGGCCAAGCCTTGGCGGCCTTGGGCCGGGCCCGAAGCACGGCGGCGGCCAATCTGGATCTCTACAAGGAACAGGCGAACAGCCTCCGAAAGAAAAAAGAAGACCAGCTGAAACTCGCCTCGAATCTCGAGCGCGACATCCTCGACGCCGGCATGAAAATCGCGGCCCTGGAACGGGCGCGCGGCGCGGCCGACTCCTCCTACATGGGCGTCCTGTACCGCATTCAGGAAGCGCGGCTGTCCGCCGACGAAAACACGGCGACGGTCAAGCTGATCGAACCGGCGAGCCGGGCCATCCAGATCCAGCCGCGGCCGTTGCGGATCCTGTTCATGGCCGTCGTGCTGGGCCTGGGCCTGGGGTTCGGGTTGGCGTTCCTGTCCGATTTGCTGGAAGATCACGTGGTCGGGGCCCGCGACATCGAAGCCGGCACCGGCATCAAGATCCTGGCCACCATTCCGCACGTGAAGACGAAGAGCCGTCGGGACATCGCCACGGCCACGTGGACGCACCAGTTCGCCGAGATGGCCGAATCGTTCTCCGGCTTGCGCTCTGTTTTGGATTCGGCGGTTTACCGCGACCATTCGCAGGTCATCCTGGTGGCCAGTTCGTTGCCGGAAGAGGGCAAAACCACCACCTGCAGCAATCTGGCCACGGCGTTCGCGCTCAACGGCCAGAAGACCCTGCTGATCGATTTCGACCTGCGCCGGCCGCGCGTGGGCGGGATTTTCCCGATGCCGCCGGGCCAGAAGGGGGTGCTCGAATATCTGGCCGGCGAAACGACGGCGCCGGAAAAAATCGTCTACGCCTCCGAATGCAAGAATCTCAGCATCATGGCTTCCCTGGTCGTGGGCAATGCCCGGCCCGCGGAACTGGTCGGCGGTTCCAAAGTGGCGGATCTGCTGACGTGGGCCCGCGCCAATTTCGACCGCGTCCTCGTCGACGTGCCGCCGCTGGGCATCGTGAGCGACGCATTGTCCCTGGGCGGGCTGGCCGACTGCGTGCTGGTGATGGCGCGGCCCGCCACCAGCCGCAAACGCGCCGTCCGGCACACCATCGGGCGCTTCCGCGACGTGGGGGTTGCCAACGTCGCCGTGGTGATGAACGACGTGGACCACTCCAAGTTTTCCTACCACGGCTACGGCCCCTACTACCATTATCGCAAACACTACGGTTCCTATGCGGCGGTCGCCGCGGAAAAACCGGACACCGAGGACGCATGAACATGGGCAACAATCCGCTGCTATCCCTCGTCGAATCCCGCGAAGCCCGCCTGGCCGTCATCGGCCTCGGCTACGTCGGCCTGCCGTTGGCCGTCGAGTTCGGCAAGCGTTATCCCGTCGTGGGCTTCGACGTGAACGCCCGCCGGCTCGACGAACTGCGCGCCGGCCACGACCGCACGCTGGAAACCACGGCCGCAGAACTGCGGGCGGCAACGAAGCTGACCTACAGCGGCCAGATCGAGGACCTGAAGTCGACGGACGTCTTCATCGTCACGGTGCCGACGCCCATCGACCGGCACAAGCGGCCCGACCTGACGCCGCTGGTCAAGGCCAGCGAAACCGTCGGCAAAGCCCTCAAGCCCGGCGCCGTGGTGGTCTACGAGAGCACGGTCTATCCGGGCTGCACGGAAGAGGATTGCGTGCCCATCCTCGAGAAATTCAGCGGTTTGAAGTTCAACCGGGATTTCTTCTGCGGCTACAGCCCGGAACGCATCAACCCCGGCGACAAGGTCCACACCGTCGCGAAGATCAAGAAGGTCACGTCCGGCTCCACGCCGGAAATCGGCCGGGCGGTGGACGCGCTCTACCGTTCGATCATCGTCGCCGGCACGCATCTGGCGCCGAGCATCAAGGTGGCCGAAGCCGCCAAGGTCATCGAAAATTCCCAGCGCGACATCAACATCGCGTTCGTCAACGAGTTGTCGCTGATCTTCGAGCGCATGGGCATCGACACGCAGGACGTGCTCGAGGCGGCCGGGACCAAGTGGAACTTCCTGCCGTTCCGGCCGGGACTGGTGGGGGGGCATTGCATCGGCGTCGATCCGTACTACCTCACGCACAAGGCCGAATCGTTGGGCTACCACCCGGAGATCATCCTGGCGGGTCGGCGCTTGAACGACAACATGGGCGCCCACGTGGCCAATCGCGTCGTCAAGCTGCTGATCCGCAAAGGTCATCGCGTCCAAGGCGCGCGGGTGCTGGTGCTCGGCATCACCTTCAAGGAGAACTGTCCCGACATCCGCAATTCGCACGTGGTCGACGTGATCCGCGAACTGGCGGAATTCGGTTGCCAGGTGGCCGCGTACGATCCCTGGGCCGATGCGGACGAGGTCCGGCACGAGTATGGCCTGGAATTGCTGTCCGGAACGCCGGCCGGCAGCTACGACGCCGTCGTGCTGGCGGTGGCCCACGAGAAGTTCAAGGAACTCGATTTGGCGCGGCTCGGCAAGGCCGACGGCGTGACGTTCGACCTCAAGGCCTTTCTGGGACGTGAACAGGTGGATGGCCGGTTGTAGGGCCGGCCGCGAAAATCCGCGCAGGCGGGACGGGAGATCGCCATGAAGAAAATCGCACTGGTCGGTTGCGGACGCATTCTCGCGCGCCACCTCGAAGCCATCGCCGCCAATCCCGGCCTGGAAATCGTCGCGGTCTGCGACAAAAACGAGGCCAAGGCCCGCGCCGCCGCCGAAAAACTGGGCGTGCCGCACCTGACGGACTACCGCCAGATCCGCGGCGCGGACGTCGTCAGCGTGTTGACGCCGTCGGGCTTGCATCCCCGGCACGTGTCCAACGTGGCCGAACTGACGGATGCCGCCTACGTGATTTGCGAGAAGCCGCTTTCGCTGACCTTGCGGGAGGCCTATGAAGTCTACCGGCGCGTGGAAAAGGCCGGCAAAATCCTCCTGCCGGTCTACCAGAACCGCTACAATCCGCTGGTCGCCTGCGTGAAGGCCCTGATCGACGGCGGCCGCCTCGGGCGGATCCACCAGTTCATCTGCAACGTGCTGTGGAACCGCAACGACGACTATTTCAAGATCGATTGGCACGGCACCTCGGAATTCGACGGCGGCGTGCTCTACACCCAGGCCAGCCACTACGTGGACATGGTGCATTACTTCTTCGGCGAGGTCGCCTCGCACAAGGGCGAGGGCGGGGCGCTGCGGGGCTTCGAGGTCTACGACAGCGTGTCCGCCGTGCTCCGCTTCAAGTCGGGCGTCGTGGGCACCATCAACGCCACCGTGGACGTCTACGAAAAGAACTTCGCGACGGAATTCACGCTGGTCGCCGAAAAAGGCACCATCCGCCTGTCGGGCACCAACCTCAACCAGATCGATTTCTGGAACGTGGACGGGCTGGAGAAGCCCGCCCTGGATTTCAAGTTGGATCACCAGTACGGCCAAGGGCACAACGCCCTGTACCGCTATCTGCTCGAGGAGAAGTGGGACATGTTTCCCTCCAAGGAAGACGTCCTGTCGGGCATCCGGTTGATGGAAATGCTGAGTTTTTAGTTGGTGGTTCGTGGTGGGGGTTGTTGGTCGATCTAGATGGCCCATGAGTGAATATCAAAAGCTGGAAGCATGGCAGATGGCCATGGCGCTTGCGGAGGCGGTCTACAAAACGACTCGGACCTTCCCGAAAGAGGAGGTTTATGGATTAACAAGCCAGATCCGTCGGGCGGTTGTATCCATTCCTTCCAATATCGCGGAAGGCGCCGCGCGGGCCGGTGCGAAGGAATTCATGCAATTTCTCCATATTGCGCGCGGATCGGCATCCGAGTTGGAAACTCAATTGCTGTTGGCCGGGAAGCTCGGTTGCCTCTCGGCGTCCGATGATTTGATGGCATGCTTGGCCAGCGTCAAACGGCTGATCAATGGACTGATCCGATCGCTGAAGGAAAAACCATGACCGAAACATCAACCCCCAACCACCAACCACCAACCCCTTTCTTTAAGCACGAGTCGGCCTACGTGGACGAGGGCGCCGAGATCGGCGCCGGCACGAAGATCTGGCACTTCAGCCACGTCATGAAGGGGGCGAAGATCGGGGAACGCTGCGTCTTCGGCCAGAACGTCAACGTCGACGGCGGCGTGGCGATCGGCAACAACGTCAAGGTGCAGAACAACGTGTCCATCTACACGGGCGCCGTCATCGAAGACGACGTGTTCCTGGGGCCGTCGTGCGTGCTGACCAACGTGACCAATCCCCGCAGCCAGGTCAACCGGCACCGCCTGTACGAGAAAACGCTCATCCGCCGCGGCGCCACCGTCGGCGCCAACGCCACGATCGTGTGCGGCACGACGCTGGGGCGCTATTGCTTCATCGCCGCCGGCAGCGTGGTGGCCAAGGACGTGCCCGACTACGCGCTCATGGTGGGCAATCCCGCCCGCCAGAAGGGCTGGATGAGCCGCCATGGGCATATCCTGAAGAATCCCGGTCCGGACGGCCTGATGACCTGCCCCGAGTCCGGCCTTCGCTATCGTCTGGAAGGGGAGCGGCTGCGCTGCCTCGATCTGGACGAAGAGGCCCCGCTGCGGCCCGAACAAGCCGTCGGCGAAAAATCCTACGACGACTGGAAACGGAATTCCTGAGGACCGGAACGGCGCACCGATGAAACCGCTTCTCGAACGCATCGTGGCCGCCCGCTATTGCGTGGGCTGCGGCCTGTGCGCGGCGCTGGCGGAGCCCGGCGCGATCGAGATGGCGGAAGCGGCCGACGGTTTTCTCGCGCCGCGCCGGCTGCGACCCGGCGCGGATCCGGCCGGCTTGCGCGAATCCTGTCCGGGCATCACGTTGCGGCAGGAGCGGCCGCATCGCGGCGCGGAACGGATCTACGGTCCGTTCGAATCGCTGTGGGCGGCTCATGCCGCGGACGCAGACCTCCGCCACCGGGCGTCGTCCGGCGGCTGCATCAGCGCCTTGCTGGCCTTCCTGCTGGACCGGCGCCAGATCGACGGCGTGCTGCATCTGGGCCGGGCGGACGGCGATCCGCTGCGCACCGTCGCCGGGCTCAGCACGACCCGCGCCGACGTGCTGCGGCGGGCCGGCTCGCGCTATGCGCCGGGCAGCCTGCTGGCAGGCTGGCGGGAACTCATGGAGTCGGGCCGCAAAATCGCCGTCGTCGGCAAGCCGTGCGACGTCGCCGCGGTCGACCGGTGGCTGGCGCGGCATCCGGAGCATCGCGCGCAGGTGGTCTGCGCGATTTCGTTTCTCTGCATGGGACAGCCCAGCCAGCGCGCCACGCGCCGGCTCGTGGCGGCCTTGGGCGTGGCCGAGGCGGACGTGCGCGACTTCCGGTATCGGGGCGAAGGTTGGCCGGGGGCGGCCACGGCCGTCGATGCCGCCGGGCAGCCGCACGCGATGTCGTACGAGGAATCCTGGGGCCGGATCCTGTGCAAAGACGTGAACTTCCGCTGCAAGATCTGCCCGGACGGATTCGGCGAGCTGGCGGACATCTCGTGCGGGGACGCCTGGCACGTCCGCGCCGGGCGGCCGGACTTCGCGGAACGGCCCGGGCGCAGTTTGGCGTTTGTCCGCAGCGCGCGGGGCCGGGAACTGTTCGCCGCGGCGCGCGCGGCCGGCTACCTGGTGGCGGAGCCTTTTCCCGCGGAGGATTTGCCGGCCATCCAGCGTTCCCAGGTCCAGCGCAAGATCTACGCCGGCGTGCGGCTGGCCGCCTTGAAGCTGCTGGGCGACCGCTTGCTGGATTTTTCCGGATTCTGCCTGCTGGCCAACCTCCGTCAGGCCCGGTTCAGCGACGCCATCCGGAATTTCTGGGGCACCCTCCGGCGGAGGAGCGCGGCATGAGCTCCGCCACGTCCAAGACGAACCGCCGCCAGCTCGTGCTGCTGTCCGGCCCGCTCTACTCCTCCAACATGGGGTGCAACGCGCTGACCTACGGCGCGCTGGCCGTTCTGGACGACGTGGCCCGGCGGCTGGGTTTGGTCTTCGGCTACAGCCTGCTGGACAATCCCGTGGACGGGGCGGTGCCGCCGGAATTGGCGGACCGTTCCATCGCGCTGGTCGACCAGGTGCCGGATTTCGGCCCGAAGAGCCTGCTGCGGACGTTCGTCCGCCGCGACGGGGCGGCGCTGCGACGCCGGCATCGCGCGCTGCGGTCGGCCGACCTGTTTCTGGACAACGGCTGGGGCGACAGTTTCAGCGACATCTACGGGCGGTCCCGCTTCGAATCGGTTTTCCGCCATGGCCGCTATGCGCGCTCGCTCGGCAAGCCCTTGATTCTCCTGCCGCAGACGATTGGCCCGTTCCGGGCTCCGGCGGTTCGATCGCGGGCCCGCGATATGCTCGCCTATGCCTGCGCGGTCTATGCCCGCGATCCGCTGAGCGCGGCGTGCGCGCGGGAACTCGTGCCGGGATTGGACGTCCGCGAATCCGTCGATCTGGCGCTGTTCATGCCCTACGCGCCGGCGCCGCCGTCCGGCGGCGGGCCCCTGCGGATCGGCGTGAATCCGTCGGGACTGCTCTGGCACGGCGGCTATTCGAAGAACAACCAGTTCGGCCTGAAGGAAGATTACCGGGACGTTTTGCGCGGCGTCCTCCGGCATTTGCTGGCGCAACCGGGCATCCAGGTGGAGTTGATCGGCCACGACGTCCGCGGGCCCAGCGCGGGAAACAGTTTCGAGGACTACCACGTGTGCAAGCTGCTGCAGCGGGAATTTCCGGCCTGCCGCGTGGGCCCGTTCTTCTATGGCCCGCTGGAAGCGAAGTCCCATATTTCCGGGCTGGACGTTTTCATCGGTTCGCGGATGCACGCCTGCATTGCCGCCTATTCCGCCGGCGTTCCGACGTTTCCGCTGGGCTACAGCCGGAAATTCGCGGGATTGTTCGCGGAGAAGCTGGGGTATGGCCGCGGCGCCGATCTGGCGGCGCACGGCTTGGCGGAAGTCCAGGAACGCCTCGCCGCCTGCTTGGCCGAACTGCCGGCGATCCGGGCGGAATTTCCGGAGCGGCGGCGGCGGATCGAAAGCGAACGGGCCGCGCTGGTCGCCGATCTGGCGGACCGCTTGGCCGGGCCACTGAACGCAAGGAGCGGCGCATGATGGGCGAGTGGAAAAAACGCTGGCGGCTGCAAGCGTTCCGCCGGCGCTGGCGGCGGCTGAATCCCCACAACCGCACCGAAGCCGGCACCGTCTTCGATCCGGCCAAGGTCGCGGTCGGCAACTTCACCTACGGGCGGCTCAACGTCGTGGATTCGCACTACGCGAACGAACGGCTGGAAATCGGCCATTTCTGCTCGATCGCGGGGGACGTCCGGTTTTTCCTGGCCGGCAACCATTTCGTCGAGCGGCCGACGACGTTTCCGGTGCGCGGCTGGCTCACCGGCCAGCGGGGCGGGGATGGCTATTCGAAGGGGCCGATCGTCGTGGGTTCCGACGTATGGATCGGCCATGGCGCGCTGATCCTGTCGGGCGTGACGATCGGCCAGGGGGCGGTCGTCGGCGCGGGCAGCGTCGTGGCCAAGGACGTGCCCCCCTATGCGATCGTGGCGGGCAACCGCGCCGAGATCGTCAAATTCCGCTTTCCGGATGAACTGGTGGCGGAATTGCTGAAGCTGGACTTTTCCCGATGGACGCGGGCGACGTGCGCCCGCGACGTGGACCTGCTGACGCGGCCCTGCGACCCGGAGAGCCTGCGGAAGCTGCGCGCGGCGACGAACCCGACGGCGGCGGAGTGAGATGGGCGACGGACTCGAATCCTTACCCGACGGACCGGACAATCCGGTGCTGGAAACGGAGCCCGCGGCGGAACCGACGCCCGCCGCGCCGCCGCCGCGCCGCAAGCGTTCGCTGGTCGCACTCGTGAGCCACCTCGTGGGGGGCAACATGGCCTCCATGGTCCTGCGCATGGTTGCCGGAGTGCTCCAGGGGCGGTTGGTGGCACCGGCCACGCTGGGGCTGTTCACCGGCATCGGCTTGTCGTTGCGCTATGCGCCGTTTCTGCAATTGGGGATTCTGGATGGCCTGTACCGCGAATTGCCGTACCACATCGGGCGGGGCGACCGGCCGCGGGCGGAAGCGCTCGCGTCGGCCGCGCAGGCCTGGGCGCTGGCCATCGGCGGCATCTACGCCTTGGTGCTGGTGGCGATCGGGGCGTGGAGCTTGGCGCGCGGCCAGACCTGGATGGCGGCGGGATGGTTCACCAACGCCGTGCTGGCGGTGGTGTTCTACTATAAAACCTACTATCTCCAGTTGACCTATCGGACGGCGCACGACTTTTCCCGGCTGGCGCTGGTGAACGTGGCCGAGAGCGTCGGCAGCCTGCTGCTGCTGGCTTTGGTGGCTTGGCTGAACTTCTACGGCCTCTGCCTGCGGGCCGTGCTGGCCGGGGCGGTGGGAACCGCGTTGCTGTTCGCGTGGCGGCCGCTCCGCGTGCGCCCGGCCTGGAATTTCGCCCACTTGAAGCATCTGCTGAAAATCGGTTTGCCGATTTTCAGCGTGGGCCAGCTGTACGCGTGGTGGTCCGTGCTGAATTCCACCTTGGTCCTGAAATTCGCCGGCGTGGAAGGCATGGGACTCTATGCGATGGTCATGATGGCGAACACGGCCATCGAATTCATTCCGTCCGCGGTCAACCAGGTGGTCCATCCCCGCATGGCCGAGCGCTACGGCCAAGCGCATCGCGTGGGCGATCTGCTGCGGATTTCCTGGAAACCGATGCTGCTGACGGCGGTGGGGCTGGTGCCCGTCGTCGCGGTGGCGTGGTGGCTCGTGCCGCCCGTCGTCCGCTTCCTCATTCCCGCCTACGCGGCGGCGATCCCCGCCATGCGCTGGGGCTTGCTGCTGCCTTTGGCCAACAGCTTTTATCCCATGGCGGGCATTTTCCAGATCGTGCGGCGGCAGGATCTCTACGGGATCGCGCTGGGCCTTTCGATGGCCGTCTACGTGGCCGTCCAGCTGTGGCTGATCCGGGACGGCGTGACGTTGTCGGCGTTCCCGCAGGCCATGCTGGTGGGCCGCGCCTGGTTTGCCGTCCTGTGCACCCTGTTCGCGCTGGCGCTGCGCCGCCGGGAAGGCGCGGCGGCCGCGCCGGGAGGCGCCGCATGACCGGCGCCGCGACAGAATCTTTCCCGCGGGTGGGGATCGTGGTCCTGAACTACCGGAACTGGGCGGACACCGCGGCTTGCCTGCGGTCGTTGGCGGCGGCGACGTACCCCCGGACCTTCGTCGTGGTGGTCGACAACGATTCGGGGAACGATTCGCTGGCGCGGATCCGGGCGGACGTGGAAGCACGCGGCGTTGCCTGCGCGGCCGTGGCGGAGTCCGACCTCGGAAACGCCGGCGCCTTTCCGGAACCGGTCCTGCTGGTCCAGGCGGCCGCCAACCGCGGTTATGCCGCCGGCAACAACCTGGGGATCCGCGCCGCGCTGGCGCGGAACTGCGAGTACGTGCTTGTTCTCAACAACGACACCGAGGTCGAGCCGGGATTTCTCGAGCCGCTCGTGGCCTATGCCGAAGCGCATCCGCACCTCGGGGCGGTGGGGCCGAAAGTCGTGGATCCGAAGGGCCGGGTCGAACCGACCTGCGCGCGTCGCCGGCCCGAGCTCCTCTATTATTTCTTTGGCGACGGGGTGCTGCGGCGGTGGTTTCCCCGCAATCGCTGGCGGCGCCGCCATTTCTACGAAGGCGAATACGCCTACGACGCGCCCCGGCAGGTGGACGTCTTGTCCGGCTCCTGCATGCTGGTCAAGAAGGCGGTGTTCGCCCAGGTCGGCCTGCTGGACGAGAACACGTTTCTCTATCTGGAAGAATTCATCTTGCACGAGAAGATGCGGGCGGCGGGATGGGGGCAGGCCATCGTGCCGGCCAGCGTCGTCGTCCACAAAGGGGGGCGATCGGCGGGGCAAGCCGTGCCCGAACGCATCCGGCAGGCCAAACGGGAGAGCCGGCGGTATTATTTGACGCGCTACCGGCGCTACGGAAAATTCCTCGTTTGGGTCATCGAACTGGCCCGGAACCGTCCGCCTGCGTTCGGGCGGCGTGCGCGGAAGGCGGGGCCATGAGATCGCGCCTGAACCGGAGCGAGCCGGCCCGGCTGGAGCGGAAATGGACCCGCCTGGCGGTCGTATGGGCGTTGTACTATTTCCTGGCTTGGACGCTGGGACAGGATCCCCGGTTCACGCGGCAAATCATTTGGTTCGGGGCGGGGCTGGTGGGCGTGTTTACCGTGCCGCTTTTCGCCCGGCACGTCCGATTTCGCGATCTGCCCCGGGAAGGCGTTTTGCTGGGCTTGTTCGTGCTGTGGGGGCTGACGGGGCTCTTCGTGGCCACGGATCTGACGCTGTTCAGCCGCTGTCTGAAGTTGACGGCCGAACTGGCCCTGATCGTGATCGCGGTATCGATCATCCTGAAAAATTCCGGCGCAGGCCACTGGTTCTTCCTGGCCTATCTGGGGGTGGCCGCGGTGCGCGTTTTCTATGGGGCGGAGCCGGTCAGCATGGAGCGGATCACCGACACGGAAATCGTGTCGCGCATCGACAATGCGAATACGATCGGCTTCCTGTGCGCGCTCGGCGTGCTGGGGGTCTTTGCGCTGTGGGGGGAAAAAAGCGCGCTCTGGTGGCGGGCCGGACTGGTTGCCGGCGGCGGATTGGCGCTGTACGGAGTGGTGCTGTCGGCGTCGCGCGGCGCGTTTGCCACGCTGATCGCCATCGCGCTGCTCTGGCCCGCCATGTGCCTGGTGGGGGCGTCGAAGTTCAAGCTCAAGGCCTTGATTGCGGCGCTCGCGACGTTGGTTGTGGCCTTCTACGTCTATCGGTTCGTCGTGCAGGAAACCTACATGGGGGTGCGCTTTATCAGTGGCACGCAACTGGAGGACGGCAGCAGCCAGACGCGGCTACAGCTCTTTCTCATCGGCCTGAAGCTGTTCGCCGAAAATCCGCTGTTCGGGTGTGGGCTGGGGCAGTTCGGGGTCGCCTCGGGCACGGGATTCTATGCGCACAACGAGGTGGCGGAAATCGCCAGCACGACCGGGCTGCCCGGCCTGCTGCTGTATTATTCCGTGTACTGGGGCGCTTGGCGGCGGCTGAGCTGGAGCCTGCGGTATCTGCCGGATCCGCTGACGCGCTACCGCATCAACGTCGCGCGGATGGCCTTACTGGTCCTGCTGATTTCCGGGGCGTTGACCCGGCCCAATTTCTTCGCCCAAAACACGATGTTTCTGCTGGGTATTTCCGTGGGCATGGCGCATTGGGCCGAGCGCTTGGCCAAGCAAGCCCGTCGGTCTGCGGTCTGGCCGCCTGCCGGTGTGGCCGGTTTCGCCGGTTTTCCTCCCTCACCCCATGGTGCGTTCCCATGAAACCATCCACCCGAACCTTCGTGAAAATCGCCAGAAACCTGGTCCCGGCGGATGCGCGCGTGGCGGGGCGCCGCTGGCTGGCGGCGCGCGCTCAGCACGCCCGGCAGGCGGCCGCCCGTCGCCAGTTGGCCCAGGCGGCCCGCGCGGTGTCGGCGGAATGTCTGGCGGACGTCCGCACGGCGGAAGACTGGCACCGGCGGCGGTCGGATATCCGCCGCCAGTTGCGGACCATGCTGGGCCTCGAGCCGTTGCCCGACCGGACTCCGTTGGCGCCCGAAGCCCGGGGCGCGCTGGATCGTCCCGGGTACCGCATCGAAAAATGGGTGCTCCAGCCCATGCCCGGCATGCATGCCACCGCCAATTTTTATCTTCCGGTCGCCGCGCGCGGCCCGGTGCCCTGCATTCTCTATTTGTGCGGCCATCGCGCGCACCCCTGCGGCGCAAAGACGCAGTATCAGGACCGTTTCCTCTGGTATCCGGCCCATGGCTTCGCCTGTTTGGTCTTGGATTCGCTGAACTGCGGCGAAGTCCCCGGGTTGCACCACGGAACGCAAAACCTGAACCGCCCGGATTGGCTGTCGCTTGGCTATACCCCGGCGGGCGTGGAGGTTTGGAGCGCCATGCGGGCGCTGGACTACTTGGAAACCCGGCCGGAAGTGGATGGCCGCCGGATCGGCGCCACCGGAATTTCGGGCGGCGGCGTGATGACGACGTTCCTGGCGGCGCTCGACGAGCGCATCCAGGCGGCGGCGCCGTCCTGCTCGGCCTATACCGTCGGCGACCAGGCGACGCACGCCCGGTTCGCCTGGCAATGCGATTGCACGTTCTACCCCAACTGGCATCGCTTGGATTATCCGGCCGTGGCCGCGCTGGTCGCGCCGCGCCCGCTGCTGCTCACCAACGGCCGCAAGGATCGCATTTTTCCGCCGGCGGGCGCCCGCGAAGTCGGGCGCCGGGCCCGGTGGATCTACGAGTTGCTCGGCGCCGGCGATCGCATCCGCTCCGTCGAATCCAACGCGGGCCACGATGATCCGCCGCTGTTCCTTCGGGAGTCGCGCCGGTGGATGTGCCGCTGGCTTCATCCGGAGCCGGCGACGCTTCTTTCCGCCGTGGCGGACGCGGTTCCGGCCCCCGCGCCGGCGGGTACGCTGGCTTGTTTCAGTTCGCCGCCGCGCACGTCGGCGAATTACGACGTCCACGAGCGGTTCATCCCGGCGGCGAAGCCGGCCGCGCCCGCGTCTGCCGGCGATGTCGGTCGTCTGGCCGATGAATTGCGCCGGCGCTTGCGGGACTCCGTCTTTTCTTGGTTCCCGCACCGGCCGGCCGCCGTACCGGCCCGCCGGGTCGGTGGTTCCACCGGCCGCGCCGACCATTTTGCGTCTGCCGGCGAATGGCTGCTGGAAACCGAGCCCGGGATCCAGGTCCGCGCGTTCCGCTACGATCCAACGGGACCGGCCAGCGCGCCGCCGCTGGTCGTCGTCCGGCGCCTCGGCGACCGCCTTGGCGTGCTCGACGACGAATGGCTGCCGCTGTTGGGAACCCGGACGGTCATCGCGGTCCATCCGCGGTTTTCCGAATGCCTGCCCTCGGCCACCGCCGCGATGGAATTGGAACGCCTGGCCGCATTGAGCGGTCGGACGCTGGCCGCGCTCCAGATCTGGGACGTGTTGCGCACCGTGGAGTGGCTGGGGACGGGCGGGGCGGCGCCGGATTCGATCGTTCTCCATGGCTGCGGCGCGGCGGGCGTCGTCGCGCTGTATGCCGCCCTGTTTTCGCCGGCGGTGGGCGAACTCGTCCTGCGCGATCCGCCGGCGTCGCATCGTTCCGGCCCGGCCTTGCTGGGCGTGTTGCGGACGGCGGACGTTCCCGACGTGGCGGCGGCCTTGGCGCCGCGGACGCTCACGTGGCTGTCCGATCCGCCGCCCGCGTTTGACGGAACCCGGCAAGCCTATCGCCGGTGCGGCGCGGAGGGCCGGTTCCGCCGCGCGTCTTCGCTGGCCGGGGCCCTGCTGGATCCGGCCCCGGCCGTTTCGGGAGATCGACGATGAGCCGGGCGCTGACCGAACGGGAATACGTCGAGCAGAACCCGCAGCTGTTCCGGCGCCTGCATTTCCACGACGGCGTCTGGTGGGACCAGGTTTATCCCGGCTACGCCCGTCCGGCCTTCAAGTTCCGGACTTTGGTCCCGGGGGCTGCCCGCCCCGCGCGTGCGCAGGCCCTCTTCGGCTACAGCCACTTCGTGCCGGAAACGGGCATGGGCAATGCCGCGGTTTCCTACATGGTTCTCGAAGGCGACGATCTGCGCGATTTCGGGATGCCGCGCTTGGATTCCAAGAAACGGAACCAGGTTCGGAAGGGGCAGAAGTGCTGCGAAGTGCGGACCATTTCGGATTTGGAAGGGTGCCTGGAAGATGCGCGGGAGGTCTGCGTCAGCCATTCGTTGCGCGGGGCCTCGTCCCGGAAAGCCTACCACGTATCCCACACCTTCTTCATCGATCAGGCGGACACGTGGCGCGCGCAGATGCGCCGCGATTTCGCCGGCGGCGGCCGCCAATGGTTCGGGGCGTGGCATGCGGGACGCCTGATCGCCTATCTGGTCACGCTCCAGGTGGAAAGCGTCCTGTTGGTCGAAAAGATGAAGCTGCACTCGGATTACCTGTCGCTTTGCCCCTCCGACGCGCTCTATTTCCACGTGCTTTCGCAGTTCGCGCAGGATCCTTCCTGTCTTCGGATCTTCAACTCCTCGCCCCAACGTCCCGGACTGGACCGGTTCAAGGAGCAATTCCTGTTCAAGGCGACGCCGGTTCCCCTTTACGTGTCGAATCCCGTCTCGTATCGGTTCGCCCTGCGGGCCCTGGCGCTGCGGAACAAATGGGTGGAAATCCGCCGGTCCCGGCGGGAGCGGGGCGCGGATGCGGACCGGGGGGAGGCCGAATCGTGAACGGCGCAGTGAACAGCGGCGCGACGGCGGTGGTGTGCGGCAACCATATCAACGCCCACACGCTCGTCCGCAACCTGGAGCGGATCGGGTGGGACGGGCGCATCGTCCTGCTGCGGCACGAGTCGGAAGGGGCGGGGCTGGCCGTCTGCCTGAACCCGCAAGTGGAGCATTGGGCCCTCGCCGTCGCGCGGTTGGACGACGTGCCGGCGCTGATCGCGGAGCGCTACGGCGCCGCCGGCGAGGTCGCGGTCCTGTTCACCGACGAGCGCTACCATCCGGCCTTCGCTGCCTGGAAACGAGCGCATCCGGTGTCGCCGCTGCGGTTCCAGCTGGGGGCCGAAAAACATCTGGACGCCGTGCTGGACCGCTACGAGTTCTGCCGATTCGTCCGCGACCGCGGCCTGGCCTCCGCGCCCCGCACGCTGCGCGGCGACGAAGATCCGTTCGCGGCGTTCGGCGCCGCGTTCATCGTGCGGCCGCGCCTGTCCTGGTTCGGGGTCGCGCAGCGCGAACGGGTGCGCCTCGTCCGCGGGCGGGAGGAATTCCGGGCGGCGCTGGCGTCCTACGCCGCGCGCGGCCTGGCGCCGGCGGATTTGAGCTTCCAGGAACTGCTGAGCATCCGCAACCGCGACAACGTGTCCATCAGCGGTTGGTACGGGCCGTCCGCGCGGCATCTCTATTGCTCCCGCAAGGTGCTGCAATATCCGCCGAAGACGGGCGGGGGCGACGTCGTCGAGCTGCTGGCGCCGCCGCCGGGCATCCAAGAGCAGGCGGAAGGCCTGCTGGCCGCGTTGGAATACGAAGGCCCGTTCGAGATGGAGTTCGTCTACGACGAGACGGCCGCCGAGTTCAAGGTTACCGAAATCAATCCGCGCTTTTGGCTGCAGCAAGGCCTGATCGAAGCGGTTTCGGGCCGCGCGCTGCTGAACGCCTGCCTGGGCCGGCCGCCGTTGCCGACGACGGCGGCAGAGCGCAACCTGCGCTACTGGGTCAATCCGCTGTACGTGGCGTTTCGGGCATTCCGCGGCGATCCCCGCGGCCTGTTCTACTGGAGTTCGTCGCGCGCCTGGGTGCCGTTTACGATGCGCGAAGCCGCCCGCTATGCGGGCCGGCGGGCGCGCGGGCAAATCCGGGCCGCGCAAGGATAGGCGGACAACGATGGCGACGGAAACGCACAGAATGGAAATCCGCGAGCGGTTGTGCGGGGACCGCGTCGCCCGCGGTGCCGCGGAAGCGGCGCTGACCGCGCTCGGTTGGCTCCGGCCGGGCGGTGAGGTCCGCGCCGAGATCCGCCGGCGCATCGCGCAGGACGTCTACGGTTGCCGGGCAGACGAGGTGTTTCTCTACAAGAGCGGACGCGCGGCGTTGCGCGGTCTCCTGGAAGGTCTCCAGTCCGCGGACCCTGCGCGGCGCACGGCCTTCGTGCCGGACTACGTGTGCAACGTGGTCGGAGCCGCCTGCCGGGCCGCGGGCTTCGCCGTGGCGGAATATGCCACCGACGAACGATGCCTTCCGGATTGGCGGGCGCTGGAGGAACGCGTTCAGGGAGAAACGGCTCCGGTCGTGGTGCTGTGTTCCTTGTTCGGTTCCGTGCCGGCGGCGGCGCCGGAAGCCGAGGCGCTGGAACGGACGAATCCCCGCATGTTCTTCGTTGCCGACGAATGCCAGAACCTCGTCAACGCTTCCCCGGTCAAACCCCGGGCCAACCGGGCCGTGGTGTTCAGCTTCAACGACAAGACCTGCCCGGGCGTCATGGGGGGCGGGGTGGTTTGCTTGAGCGATTCCGGCGAGGCGCCGGTTTTCGCGCGCGCCCCGTTCAAGCGCCGGGCGATTGGCTCCGTCGCGCTGGCGTACCGCTGGATGTCCGGCGGCCTGCGCGCCGTTGGCCATGGCCTCCGCTTGGCGCTGGGCCGCTCGGGCGCCTATGCCGCGGCGGAAGCGCCGGAATTTTCGACCTGTCTTGCGCCGCATTACGATCTGGTGCCGGAGCCGATCTATCGGCTGTCGGCCGCCCGCGCGTGGATCAGCTTGCGCCATCTGGACGAATACCGCCGGCTGCGGCTCGAAAACGCGCAGGCGCTGCAAGCCGGCCTCGCGGTGGAGGCGGCCGTGGCGCAAGCCGGAGCGCCTTATCTGCCCGTGGCGGCCGCGCCGGTGGCTGGGCGCTATCCCGCGCCCGTCAAGGCCGCCTACGGCCGCACGGCGCATGCCGCGATTCCCGGCCGGCCGCCGGCCGTGAAAGTCAACGTGCCGCACGTGCGCTATGAAGTCCGCCCGGCGGCGATCGCCCAGTTGACCAGCCGGCACGCGATCACGGACAACCGCATCCTGCACTGCATGGCCCGCACGGCCGCGGCGCACGGCTACCGCAGCCTGATCCTCGGTCCCGCCGATCGAGACGGCGCGGTCGGGACGGTCGCGCTGAAGGCGTGTCCCGTTCTGGAAGGCGGGCGGCGCCCGCCGCATCCGCGGGTTCTGGCCAGCCTGTTCGCCGGCGCGCTCCGCAGCGGCGTGCGCACCTTCCACGTCCACGATCCCGATTTTCTGCCCGTGGCGCTGTTGCTGAAGCTCTGCGGCCGCCGCATCGTCTACGACGTGCACGACGACTACCAGGCCAGTTTCCAGGATCGCTTCCGGAAGCGGCCGTGGGTCGGGCGCTGGTTCCCGGCGCTCTGGTGGGCGTTCGAAAAGGGCGCGGCGCGCGCGTTCGACGGCGTCGTGACCGCCGACCAGCACCTGGCGCGCAAATTCGACGGTTGCCGCCCCGTGATCCTGCGGAATTATCCGCGGCTGGACTTTACGCCGCCGGCCTCGGCGGAGGGCGAGGAAACGATCAATCTCGTCTACGTCGGGGGCGTGAGCCGCGAACGCGGCATCGGCATGGCCCTGGAAGCCCTGCGGCGGGTGCCGCGGCCCGAACTGCGCCTGCACGTGGTCGGCACGGGCCGGGAACCGGACCTGCTGGCGGACTTGCAGGCGGAGCCGCGGGTCGTGCTTCACGGCCGCGTGGCCTGGACCGATCTGCGCCGGATCTACGTCAAGAGCCACGTCGGGCTCGCGCTCTACCAACCCCGGGCCGGATTCGTGACGATCGACCACTCGGTCAAGATCGTGGAATACATGGCCGCCGGCCTGCCGATCCTGTGCGCCGATTTCCCGGGGCTGAAGAAGTTCGTCGAAGAATCCGGCTGCGGCTGGACGGTGGCGCCCGACGATCCGGACGCCATTGCCGCCAAGCTGCGGGAGTTGATCGACCATCCGGAAATCCGTCGTCGCATGGGCGCGACCGGCCGGCGTCTGTTTGAAACGGACTTCAATTGGGAACTTCACGAGCGGGAGCTTGTGGATCTGTATGAAAGGGTTTGCGGCGCATGAGCGACGGCGCATTTTCCCGGATTTCCCATTTGGCGGTGGTCGCCGGCAACTATCCGTCGCCCGCGCGGCCGCTGCACGGGACGTTCGTGCGGGAATTCGCCCATGCCGTGGCGCGCCAAGGCGTCCGCTGCACGGTGATCCAGCCCATCGCCATCCATCATGCCTGGAGCGAGGAAGGCCATGACTTCCGGAGCGGCGAAGAGGCCGGTGGAGGCCAGACGGTCGAGGTGTTCCGACCGCGGTTCCTCTCGCTCTCCGCGCGGGAGGCATTTGCTCGCCTGGGGCCGTTGAGTCCCTCGCGGTTTACGCTGGGACGCTTCCGCGCGGCGGTTGAACGGGTCCTGCGCGAACAGGACCTGCGTCCGGATGCGTTGTACGGGCATTTTCTTTATCTGGCTGGCGCGGGCGCCGTGCTGGCCGGCGGTCGGTTAGACATCCCGGCGTTCCCGTGCGTAGGCGAAGGGGAGTTGTGGACCGTGCGCCAGTTCGGTCGGGACCACGCGCGCCGCACGTTGGCGGCGGCCACCGGTTTTCTGGCCAATTCCTCCGCGCTCCGGCGGACGTTGGTCCAGGACTTGGGCATTCCGCCGGAAAACATCGGCGTTTTTCCCAACGGCACCAATCTGGCCGCTTTCCGGCCGCAGGACCGGATGGCTGCCCGCGCGCGGTTTGGCCTCCCGAAAGATCGCTTTCTCGTGGCGGCGGCCGGGAATTTCCTCTGGAAAAAGGGCATTGTCCGGGTGGGGCAAGCCATCGCGGGCCTCGCAGGGGTTTCCGGAGTGTTCGCGGGCGCGGGCCCGGTGCCTCCGGACTCGTCCAACGTGGCGTTGTGCCGCCGCGTGCCCCACGACGAGATGCCCGCGCTGCTGTCCGCTTGCGACGTCTTCGTGTTGCCGACCTTGATCGAAGGTTCCTGCAACGCCTTGGTCGAGGCCATGGCCTGTGGATTGCCGATCGTCAGTTCCGTCGGCGAGTTCAACGACGACGTGCTGGACGAAGAAATGTCCATCCGCGTCGATCCGCTGGACGTGGCGGCCATCCGGGCGGCCATCGTCCGCCTGCGCGACGACGCGGCGCTGCGTGACCGCATGGCCGCGGCCGCGCTCCGGCGTTCGGCGTCTTTCGACGCCGACGAACGGGCCCGGCGCATGCTGGCGTTCATGGCGGCTCGGATCGGGGAACGCACATGAGGAATCCGGCCTCCATCTCGACCCAGGAACTGCTGGACTCCAACTCGCTGGCGCGAGGCTTGGCGATGCTGGCCGTGGTGGTCTGCCATCTGCCGTTTGCGCATGCGTTCTGGAAGCCGCTGGCGACGTTCGCCAGCGCGGGCAAGCTGGCGGTCTCCGTATTTCTTTTTTCCTCGGGACTCGTGCTGCAATGGCAAGCCAACCGCGCCGCCGCTCCCGTGCCGCTCGGGATCTGGGCGAAAAAGCGGTTCTGGCGGATCTATCCCGTTTATTGGTTCGGATTGGCGCTGGCGCTGCTGGGCGCGTGGGCCTTCCGCGGCAAGACCTACGACGCGGCGACGCTGGCCGCCAACGGGCTGGGCATTCCGCTGCTGCTGGGCCGGAAGGTCGTTTCCGCGGGCTACACGGTGCCGTTTTGGTTCATTTCCATATTGTTGTTCTGCTATCTGCTGTTTCCGGCCGTGCGCCGCGTCCAACGCAAGAGCTGGCTGGTCTTGGGCGCGTTCGGGGTATCGGCCGTGCTGTTGCGCACGGGTGCCGTCATGGAGGCGGCGGCGCTGGCGTTGCCGTCCTTTTTCCTGGGACAGGCGTGCGCGGATCGCTGGTCGCGCCGGGCGGAGCAGCCTTGCCGGGTGGGGTTCCACGCGGCGCTGTTCGTGCCGTTGCTGCTGGGGTTGGCCGCCGTCTTCAAGGGACCGCGCTTTTTCCACGTCGATCCGCGTTGGGCCTACTGGCTCGACCTGGCCGGTTGCGCGGGCCTGACGTTCGCGTCTTGGCCGGCGCTGGTGTTGGTGGCGGGTCTGCAAAAGGCCTTGGCGGCGGCGGCTCCGCGGATCCTGGCCGGCCTGCGGTGGTTTGCCGGTTTGTCCTTCGCCGTGTACGTCGTGCATGAACCGCTGCTGGTCGTGCTCGAACGGACCTCCGCGGCGGGCCGGCCCTGGTTCGGCTTGGCGGCCTACGCGGCGGTGGTATTGGCCGCGGCGCGGGGCGTGGATGCGTTGGACCGGGCGTTACGCGGGAGGGCGGCATGAGCCGATGGGGATCGCTGCTCCGCCGCGGCTGGCACGAACGCCGGCGGCTGTGTTTCTACGGGCGCGAGCCCGTTCCCGAAACGGCGCCGGACGACCGGATCGCGGTTTATCGGAGCTGGGCGGACGTGCCCGCCGCGTTTCGGCGCGTCGTCGCGCCGGCACCGTTGCTGAGCGCGCCGGTTTGGCGCTTGCGGCGCGGCCGGGCCCAGTTGCTGTGCCTGTCCGTGGATGGGCGCACGCTGGCCGCTTACGGATGGCTTCAGGATTGGCGGTCGTTCCGCCGCCGGTTCGGCGCGCTGGCGCCGGATGGAACCATGCTGGGACCCTATTGGACGGCTCCGGCGGAGCGCGGCCGGGGACTGTATGGTCGGTTGCTGGCGCGCAGCCTCGCGTTGTGCCCCCCGAACCGGCCCGCGCTGATCTATGCCGCGCCCGAAAACGCCGCCTCGCGGCGCGGCATCGTCAAAGCCGGCTTCCGCCCGCTGGGCGAATGGGAATGGCATTGCTGGCTGGGCGTTTTCAGCCGATTCCGGCGGATTCCGGCCTGAGGTCGAACCGATGAGCTACGTCGAGCGATATGCGGAGATGTTCCGCGCGAAGAAGCGCCCGTTCGCGGAAGCGGGCGGGCAGCTGTTCGTGCGCAAGGCACGCTGGATCGCGCCGGCCGGCCCCGCCGCGCAGGCGTACCGGCTGGAAGCGGCGGAGTGCCGCGAACTGCTGCGCCGCTTGGGCGGATGGTGGGTCATGTGGACGGACGGGTTCGGACCGCACGCGGCGGATTCGGAGTGGCATGCCGTGATCTGCCGCCGGCACGTGCCCGTGGAAGAAGTGGCGTCCGGCAACGTGCGCAGCAAGCTGCGCCGCGGCCTGAAAAACTGCGAAGCGCGGCGCGTCGATGCGCGGGAAATCGCCCGAAACGGCCACGAAACCTATTGCGCCGCGTTCGGCGAATACGGCCGGGCCGCGGCGGACTTGCCGTCGCAGGAGGCGTTTGCGCAACGCGTCCTGACCGACGAGCCCTTCGGCGACGTCCGCCACCACTGGGCGGTCTATTGCGAGGGCCGGATGGTGGGCTTCGCCCAGAATCTCCTGTACGGCAAGCAGGAGGTCGACTACACGCTGATCAAATTGCATCCGGACTTCCTCAATCGCTATTCCTCCTATGCGTTGTTCTACCGCATGAACGAGTTCTATCTCGCCCAGGAAGGATTCCAGTACGTGAACGACGGATTCCGGTCGATTTCGCACGCCACGGGCATCCAGGATTTCCTCGTGAAGGAATTCGGCTTCGAGCGGGAACCGACGGGCCTGCACGTGCATTATCGGCCGCCGTTGGGGGCGGCGCTGGGGCTCTCGCGTCCGTTCGGCGCACTGGCGCGGCGGGCATGTCCGCCCCTTGCGCCGTTGTTCGAACTGGAGCGCTTGCGCCGGAAGTGATGCATGGCCACCTCCGTCCAGCAGTGGCCTGAAGGCCGCCCGTTCGCGCTGTTCCTGTCGCACGACGTGGACCAGATCCACGACCGCGAGCTGTTCCGCGTGCTGGCCGATCTCAACCACGTTCGCCGCATCTGGACGCAGGGGGAGAAGGGAAACGCCGCGCTGGCGCTGCGCCGCGTGGCGCGCGCGCTCATCGCGCCCAAGCCGGCGGAAAAGGATTTCGGCACGATTCTGGAAATCGAAGCCCGGCACGGTTTCCGCTCCACCTTTTTCGTCCTGCACGATCCCTATTGGAGTCGGCATGGGCCGCGGTATCGGTTGTCCTGTCCGGAAATCCGGCGCATCGCGGATCTGGTCCGCGGCGCCGGCGGCGAGATCGGCCTGCATGGCGGCTACCTGCGCTTCAACCAGGCGGATGGCTACCGGGAAAGCCGCGCGGCCTTGCGCGACGCGCTGGGCGTGGACGCCGTCGGCATCCGGAACCATTTCCTGCGCTTTTCGGGCGCGGACACCTGGGCGGCGCAGGAAGCCGCCGGGTTCCGCTACGACACCACCTTTGGATTCGCCGACCGCCTCGGGCCGCGAGATGACCGTCTCGCGCCGTTCGTACCGGAAGGGCGGACGATTCTCGAACTGCCCTTGACCGTCATGGACGTGACCTTGTTCCGGAATCTCGGCATGGCGGGCGAGGCGGCCTTGGAGGCCGCCTGGCGGGCGATCGAACCAGTGGCGCAGGCCGGCGGCCTGGTGACGCTGCTTTGGCACAACAACTACTTCAACGAGCCCGAATATCGCGATTGGCAATGGACCTACGAACAATTGCTGGAACGCTTGGCTGCCTTGAACCCCTGGTGCGCGACCGGTGCGGAAATCGAACGCCATTGGCGCGCAAACGCCAAAAATAGCGCTTTGGCGGGGCCGGAGACGGCGGTATGATGCACCCCATGGGCAACTGGATCGCCGCCATCTTGTTGGGAAGCGCTGCCGGCATTTTCCTGCTGAGCAAGTGCCTGTTTCTTGCGGCCTTTCGGCTTGGGTTTGCGATGGTGCTGGCCAATCTCGTCTATGAGGTGGCCGAACGCAAGGCGAGGCTCGGGCGCACGACGCTGGATGCCATCGCCTGGGTCGCGCTGGTCGCCGGGTTCGGCCTGTGGGGCGGGGGCTGGGCGGCGGCGGCCGCCGCCGTGTTGCTGGGCCTGGCTTGGATCGGCTATCTGTTCGTGGATGCGGAATGGAAGGCCGCCCGTCTGGCGCGGCAAAGCACGGAAACGGCTGGGCGCGTGCCGCTGCCCATTCCGCGCCTGGTCGTTTGCATTCGCGGGCCGGTGTTGGAGCGCGGCCGCGCGGAAGACGATCTCGGCGACTGGCCGGAACGGTGGGAGGATCGGTTTGAAATCGTCGTCCTGAATCCCAGTCCGATGCCGGCCCAATTGCCGGTCGAAGTCCACGTCGTTTCTTCCACCGTGCAACTGGAGGTGTCGGGAACGGTAGGGGGCGAATTGCCGCCGCCGGCATCCGGCGAAATCGTATCCATGAAGTTCGGCCTGCGCGCGGCCGGCAGCGGGCCGGGCGGCGAAGTCCGCGTGCACGTCCAGCACGGCGATTTCCATTATCGTCGGACCCTGCGCGTGCGCTCGATCGTGCCGCGCAGCCAGATCGCCGTGAAGCGGGCGGACGTCCGCCGCTGGAAGGGCGGTGCGCGCGGGGCGTTCGTCTGGCGCGGCGATCAGGATCTCTACGATCCGGCCACGTTCCAGTCGGCGGACGGCCTGCGCCACGTCTTGGGCCTGGCCCGGCGGTTCCGCATGCCCAACAGCCTGATGCTGTCCGCGCGCCTGAGCCTGGTGCCGGAAGAACACAAGGCGTTTTGCGAACGCTTTGGCTGGGACCGCAAAACGGGCGAAATCCAGGCCTTCATCCGGTTTCTGCGCGAGGAAGTGGACAAATCCCCGGAGCAGGAATGGCCGGTCGCGACGGTCAAGCCGTACGCCGCGGAGATTGGCAACCACTTCTATCTGCACTACGGCACGCATGCCGCGGCCGCCGAGGGCAACGGCTGGAAGAGCCATGCCGGCATCGGGGCCGGTCATTATTCCTGGTTCAGCCGCAATCCGATGGATTCCTTCCTCGAGCAGCGCGACAACGCCGTGAAAGGCAGCCAGGTTCTGAAGGATGCGCTCGGCGCGGCACCCGCCAGTTTCACGATCCCGAGCGACGTGTTCGACGGCGACACCGCCCGGGCCATGGAAGCGGCCGGCCTGGAAGTCGGGTCCGAAACCGATACGCCGAAGTGGGAAAAACTGCTGCATTTGGCCCCTCCGCACCATCCCGCCGGCTGCGAGCGGTTCGTGGAACTGCCGCGCATGCATCCGCGCGATCCCGAGAACGCCGGCCAGGTGGCGATGTTGAAATACTGGGTCGGCGCCGCGCGCCGCTCGGGACGGGCGCTGGTGTTTTTGGCCCACCACCATTTGATGCGCTACCGGGGCTGCGAAAGCGCGGCGTTGGTCGAAACCTTCCTGCACCACGTGCTGGCGAACCAGCAGGGCGACCTGTACGTCGGCACGCTGACGGCCGTGGGTCGCTACTGGCGCGACGTGCTCAGCCCGCGCACCCGTTGCGTCAAGGCGACGGCGACGGGCAACCGCGTTTCCCTTGCGAACGCCGCTCCGCGCGCGTTCGCGGCCTTGCCGCTGGAAATCGATCTCGGCGGCGGCAAACGCCACCTGCGGCTGGTGGACGTCGGCGCCAAGGCAACTGTGGATCTAGACGTATAATGTCGAATGTCGAACTCCGAATATTGAATGTCGAAGGCAGGACGACGTAGGATGCCGGCGCAAAAATATGATTTAGAAGATCGGCTGGTGGATTACGCTTCTTTGGTCGTTGAACTGACGGAGGCGTTGCCCAGCACGCGCGCCGGCAATCATTTTGCCGGGCAATTGTTGCGGTCCGGCACGGCGGCGGCGCCGAATTACGGCGAGGCGCAGGCGGCGGAATCCAGGCGCGACTTTGTCCACAAACTGGGCATCTGCTTGAAAGAATTGCGCGAATCGCGGATTTGGTTGCGTATCGTTCAGCGGCGGACACTGCTCAAGGCCTCCGTCGTGGAACCCGTTTCGCGAGAAACCGAGGAGCTGATTCGAATCTTCAAGACCAGCATCGCCACCGCCAAACGCAACGAGGCCAAACATTGAGGCCGGATCCCTTCGACATTCGATGTTCATAATTCGACATTAAGTATGAAAACCGAAAATCATCCTCCTGTTTTGCTGCTCGGCGCGGACGAAAACGAAAGCCTGCCGATCTTGGCGAATTTGCATCGGCATGGCGTGCCGATCGCGGCGGCCGCGCCCCGGCGGCTCAGCATGGGCCTCTTTTCGCGCTATCCGTCCCGCAAACTGATTTCGCCCGACCCCAACGCCGCGCCGGAGAAGTTCGTCGACTGGGTGGAGCAAACCGTGAAGGGCGGGGAATACCCCGTGACGATGGTGTGCGGCGAAACCGCGACTTGGCTGATGGCGCAGGCGCGCGAGCGGCTGGCGCCGCACACGCGGCTGCCGCTGGTGGACGTGTCCAAGTTCTATCTGTGCCGCGACAAGTCGAAGACGATGAAAGAGGCGGCGCGGCTGGGGATTCCCACGCCGAAGACCTGGTATCCAGACGACGTGGGCATCGCGGCGGTGGCGGCGGAAATCCCGGCCTATCCCGTGGTGCTCAAGCCGTGCATCAGCAACGGCGCGCGGGGCATCCGCTATCCGAAGGACGCGGAAGAGCTGAAAACCATGTATGCCGCGACGCGCGCGGAATACCAAGCGTGCATCGTGCAGGAATTCGTGCCGCATTCGGGCATGCAGTACAAAGCGGAGGTCATCCTCGACGCGTCCGGGAAGTCGGTCTGCGGCGGCGTCTACGACAAGCCGCGGTTCTATCCGCCCACCGGCGGCTCCAGCACGCTCAATTCGACGGTGGACCGGCCGGACATCCTCGACTATGCCACCCGGTTCCTGCAGGGCATCGGCTGGTACGGGATGGGGGATTGCGATTTCATCGAGGACCCGCGCGACAACGTGCCGAAGCTGATGGAAGTGAATCCGCGCTTCACGCGCAGCATCAAGATCCTGGTCGAGGCCGGATTGGAATATCCGTATCTGCTCTATCGGCTGGCGCTGGGGTTGCCCATCGAGCCGCAGTTCGCCTACAAGAAGGGCCTGTACCTGCGCTATTTCCTGAGCGATTGCGTGTGGTTCCTGCGTTCCAAGAACCGCTTCAAGGCCAAACCGAGCTTCTTCTGGTTCTTCGGGCGGAACCTGCGCGACGAGATTTTCTCGTGGGCGGATCCGCTGCCGACCGTCGCGTTCGTCGTCGTGTTCTTCTCGCGGTTGCTGAACGCGAAGTCCCGCCAGGCCATGCTGCGGACCAAGACCAAGTGACGGAATGCGCATCCTCTACGTCCATCAGTTTTTCGCGGGGCCCGATGCGCCGGGACCGGCCCAACCGCGGGCGCTGGTCCGGCGGCTGGCCGAGCGCGGCCATGCGGTGGACGTGGTGGCGTGCGACCTCAACGCCTACAACGAGCAGGCCGAGCCCGCAGAGGCCTATGAAGTTCCCGGCGGTGGTTCGGTGCGCGTGCATCGCCTGCCGGTGCCGCGCGGCCTGCGCGCCAGCCTGGCAAACCGCCTGAAGACCTATGGGCGCTTCGCCTGGGCGGCCTATCGCTTCGGGAAACGCCTGCCGAAACCCGACGCCGTCATGGCCAGCATCCAGCCGCTGTTCGGCGGGTTCGCCGCCTATCGGCTCGCGCGGCGCTGGCAGCGGCCGTTCCTGTTGGAGATCCGCGACCTGTGGCCGGATGCGCTCGTGGTGAAGAAGGCCATCGCCCAGTGGCAGGCCGCGCCGCTGGAAGCGTTGGCCCGCGCGATGTATTTCGGCGCGGACCGCGTGGTGTGCCTGACGCCCGGCCTCAAGCAGGAAATCCTGCGCAAAGGCGTGCCGGCCGTCCGCGTGGATCTGTTCCCGAACGGCTTCGAGGAATCGTTCTTCCGGCTGGAGCCCGGCACGCGCGAAAAGATGCGCGCGGAACTGGGGTGGGGCGCGGCCTTCGTGGCGGTCTACACGGGCACGCACACGGAAGTGACCGCCGTCGAAACGATCGTGCGCGCGGCGGAAACGCTGAAGGCGCGGCGCGATATCCGCCTCGATCTGTTCGGCACGGGCCAGACCAAGCCCAAGGCGATCGCGCTGGCCAGGGAACTCGGCCTGGACAACGTTCATTTCCACGATCCGGTACCGAAATCGAAAGTGCCCGCCATCCTGGCGGCGGCGGATGCCGGGCTGATGACGCTGTTCCGCAGCCCGCTGATCCACATCTATTTCGAAAACAAGTTCATCGACTACATGGGTTCGCGGCTGCCGATCCTGGCCGCGATGGAAGGCGTCCAGGCCGATTTGATCCGGCGTTGCGGCGCGGGCCAGGTCGTGCCCGCCTTCGACCACGAGGGCCTCGCGCGGGCGATCGCGGACGCGGCGGATCATCCCGAAAAACGCCGGGAGATGGGTGAAGCCGGCCAGCGGTTCGTCGCGGCCCAACTCGCGCAGCGCACGATCCTGGACCGCTATGCCGAGACGCTCGAAGCGCTGGCGCGCGGCGAAGTCGACGGTCTGCCGACGTGGAATCCATTCCTATGAATCAGGGACTGGTGGCGGTGGGCGGGACGTTGGCGGCGGCGGTGGCGGTGCCGCGTTTGCTGTTTCTGGCGCCGTTCCGCGTGGGCTGGGCGATGTATTTGGCCAACGTGGCGTGGGAATTGCTCCCTAAAAAACTGGGTGTGGGGCGTTTCCGGCTGGAAGCCGTCGCGGGGGCGGCGGGACTGGCCTTGCTGGCCATCGGCGGGGCGCCGTGGAGCGTCGTGGCGCTGGTCGGCGGACTGCTGCTCGCGCTGGAAATCGGCAATCACCGCTGGGAGAAAAGGCTGGTTGCCGGTCCGGTTCCCACCGGCGCGATCCTGGCGCTGGAAGCGCCGTTCGTGGCGCGCCGGCCTGAATATTCGCTGGGCGTGCGCTGGACGGGCGTGCCGTTCGACTTGGAGTTGGTCGCCGTCAATCCGGGGCCGGCAACCGCGACGTTGCGCGTGCGCCTGGACGCGCCGGCGGAATGGCTGGGCGGTTCCACTTCGGAGCAGACGCTCCGGATCGATCCGGCGGGAGGCGTGGCGCGCGCGACATGGACCTTGCGGCCGCAGTCGCGCCAAGGCGGCGGAGCGCTGGAAATCGTCGCGGAAGAAAACGGCCGGGCTCGGCGCATTCGCATCGAGCACGACGGGTGTGTGCCGGCGGCGGAAGCCCGGCCGGTGCGGGCCGAGATTTCGCGCTATCCGGGCGGCCGGCGCAGCGCGTTCGTCTGGCGCGGCGACATGGATCTCTACGATCGGCGCACGTTCCAGTCGATCGCCGGGCTGGAAACGACGCTGGGCTTGTCGGCGCGGTATGCGTTTCCGCAGACGATGTGCCTGTCCACGCGGCTGTCGTTCGACGAGGCCGCGGCGCGCGAGTGGGCGGAGCACGTGGGAGCGGAACCCGGCGCGGCCGAAATTCCTCGGTTCATCCAATGGCTGCGCGAAAAGGTGGAGCTGCGCCATGCCGCCGCCTTTCCGGCGAAGGGGACGGGCAAGCCGTTTCTGTTGGAACTGGGCAACCACGGCCATCTGCACTACGACACCGCCGCGGCGGCGGCGCCCGAGAACGGCTGGAAATCCCATGCCAAGATGGGGGCGGGGCGGTATCCGTGGATGGGCGCCGACGCCTCGTCGTTCGGCGAGCAGCGCGACAATATCCTGGAGGCGGCGCGGTGGTTCCTCAAACTGCTGGGATACGTTCCGCGGTCGTGGGCCAAACCGGGCCGTTGCAACGACGCGGACACGGCGCGCGCGGCGGCGGCGGCCGGGTGCGACGTGCTCAGCGGTTCCGACATCCGCGCGCGCGACAACGTCTTGTTCCAGCCGCCGCCGCACCATCCGGGCGGAACGGACGCGGTGGAACTAACCTCGCGTTATCCGCCCGATCCCCAGCACGTGCACCATTTCGCGATGCTGCGGTTCTGGTTGCATCGCTCCTGTCGTTTGGGGCGGCCGATGGTCTTCATGTGCCATCAGCACATGCGCCAGTGGGAAGGGCCGGCCTGCGGGCGTTTTACGGAGCACCTGCTGCGGCGCGCACTGGCGGATTGCCACGGCGAATTTGCCATCGACACGCTGTTCGGGGTCGGCAAGTATTGGCGCGAGGTGTTGAGCCCGCAAACGCGCCGCGTGGCGGTCGCGCTGGACGGCGCGCGCCTCCGGATCGAAAACCGCAGCGACGCGGATTTCGCGCAGGTGCCGGTGGATCTGGACCTGGCGGACGGCGGCCGGACCACGGTGCTGGTTTCGGTGGGCGCCGGGCGAACGGTCGAGTTGAAGTTGCAGGAGTAGGCCGATGCCGTTGGTTTGCACAGTGGACGTCGAGGACTGGGCGCAGTCCACCCTCGACACGGAAATGCCGATTTCGGATCGCGCGGGCCCCAACATGGAACGCGTGCTCGACGTGCTGGCCGAGGAAAACGTCAAAGCCACCTGTTTCGTGCTGGGCAAGTTCGCGGAGAAATTCCCGGCTTGCGTGCGGCGGATCGCGGCGGAAGGCCACGAGGTGGCTTCGCACGGCTACGGGCACGTGGACGTGTTCCGACTGACGCCGACGCAGTTCCGGGAAGACCTGCGGCGCTCCAAACAGCAGCTGGAAAACCTGACGGGCGCGGCGGTGAAGGGTTATCGCGCGCCGGACTTTTCGATCGTGAAGGAATCGCTGTGGGCGTTCGACGTGCTGGCGGAGGAGGGGTTCGCCTACGACGCGAGCATCAATCCGGCGGTGCTGGCGCGGTTCGGCGTGTCTGATTTTCCTGCCCAGCCCGTGCGGTTGGCGCTGGCGGGCGGCCTGAGCCTGATGGAATTGCCGGTGGCGACGCTGCCGGTGCTGGGACGGAAATTCCCCGTGGCGGGCGGGGGCTACCATCGGTTGCTGCCGTTCCCGGCCATCCGCTGGGTGGTTGAGCGGGCGGTGCTGGCGGGCGAGGTCTTCATGGCCTACTGCCATCCGTACGAATTCGATCCGGACGAGTTCGCCCATCTGGGCTATCCGTTGCCGCTGAAAACCCGCTTGCACCAGGGATTGGGACGGCGCGGATTCGAAGGCAAGTTCCGGCGGATGCTGCGGGAATTCGAAACCCAGATGGCAATCCAGATCGCGGAACGGCCGGATTGGCCGGCGCACGCGATGGGGGGCTGAGCGGACCATGCGGAGCAGCTGGGCCATCCCGAAACGACTGTTCGATTTTGCCGCCGCGCTGGCGGGATTGGTCGTGCTGTCGCCGCTCATGCTGGTCTTGGCGGTTCTGGTGCGGGCGACGTCGCCCGGTCCGGCGCTGTTCATCCAGGAACGGGTGGGGCGGCATGGCCGGGGCTTCCGCTGCGCGAAATTCCGGACCATGGGCACGGGGGCGCAGGCGCAAGGCACCGTCACGACGGCGGCGGACGCGCGGGTGACGCCGCTGGGCCGCTGGCTGCGCCGGTGGAAGCTGGACGAGCTGCCGCAGCTCGGGAACGTGCTGGCCGGCCGGATGTCGTTCGTGGGGCCGCGGCCCGACGTGCCGGGCTACGCGGACCGGTTGCAGGGCGACGACCGCCGGATTCTCGAACTGCGTCCCGGCATCACGGGGCCGGCCACGCTGCTGTTCCGCGACGAAGAGCGCCTGCTGGCCTTGGCGAAAAATCCGCAGGCTTTCAACGACGCGGTGGTCTATCCCGAAAAGGTGCGCCTGAACCGCGAGTATCTGGAGACCGGCAGTTTCTGGCGCGACCTGGGCTACGTCTTCGCGACGGTCTGGCCCGGGCTGACGCGGCGGCTGGGTTGGGATTTGCGGCTGGGGCTGCGCTACGGCGAATTTTCCGCTCGCATGGAACGGGAAGCCGTGCGCTACTAGAAGGCGTCAGAAGGATATTCCATGAGTCCGAACCCGAGATTGTTCCTGTCGCCGCCGCACATGGGCGGGCGCGAGCCCGAATTCGTGCAACAAGCCTTCGCGTCGAACTACATCGCGCCGTTGGGGCCGATGGTGGACGCTTTCGAGCGGGAATTCGGGGCCTACGTCGGCCTTCCGCATTGCCTGGCGCTGGCCAGCGGCACGGCGGCGACGCATCTGGCGCTGCGGCATCTCGGCGTGAAGCCCGGCGACGTGATCTTGGCCTCGACCCTGACGTTCATCGGCAGCGTGACGCCCGCGACGTTCGAGCGCGCGAACTTGGCCTTCATCGACTGCGACGAAGCGAGCTGGAACATGGATCCGGCCTTGCTGGAGCAGGCACTGGAAGACGGCGCAAAGCGCGGCCAGTTGCCCAAGGCGGTGATTCCGACCGATTTGTACGGCCTGCCGTGCGATCTGCCCCGGATCAAGGCCATTTGCGATGGCCACGGCGTGCCGGTGATCTGCGATTCCGCGGAATCCGTCGGCGCGCGCTACGGCGACCGCCATGCCGGGGCCGATGCGTGGGCAGCGACCTATTCGTTCAACGGCAACAAGATCATCACGACGTCGGGCGGGGGCATGCTGGCTTCGCGCGACAAGGACTTGATCGACCACGCCCGCAAGCTGTCGCAACAGGCGCGCGAGGCGACGCCGTGGTACGAGCACGTGGAGATCGGGTTCAACTACCGGATGAGCAACGTGCTGGCCGGCATCGGACGCGGCCAGCTCGAGGTGCTGGACGACCGCGTGCGCCGCCGCCGGGAGATTTTTGAGGGCTATCGGGCGCGGCTGGGCGATGTGCCGGGGATTTCCTTCATGCCCGAGCCGGCCGGCTGGCGGAGCAACCGCTGGTTGACGGTGATCCAGATCGATCCGGCGGCATTCGGGACCGATACCCGCGCGGTGCGGGAAGCGCTGGAAGCCGAAAACGTCGAAGCCCGCCCGGTCTGGAAGCCGATGCATCTGCAACCGGTGTTCCAAGGGGCCCAGTTGTGGAAAACGGGGCCCGCCGCGGTCAGCGAACGCCTGTTCGCGCGCGGACTCTGCCTGCCTTCGGGCACGGCCATGACGGAGGGCGATCTGGACCGCGTTTGCGGGATCGTTCGGCGACTCCATGCCTGAATCGACAGCCGGATTGACGGCTGCCGGACAAGCGGGTAGCTTGTTGCCGGACAGATACGGACATGCAGACGCGCGAAAACATCTTGGCGGCATTGCGGGAGCTCAAACCCGCGCTGGCGATGCGCTACAAGCTGCGCTCCATGGCTTTGTTCGGCTCGTATGCCCGCGGCGACCAGACGCCGGACAGCGACGTGGACGTTCTGGTCGATTTTGATCCTGCCATCGGCCTCGATTTCGTCGATTTGGCGGAGGCCATCGAGCGTCGGCTGGGGGTCAAAACGGACGTGGTTCCGGCGGATGGAGTCAAACCGCGTTACCGAGCCGTCATCCAAAAAGATCTGGTACATGTCTGAGCGCTCGGCTGAAATTCTGTTGGACGATATCCGCGAGGCGCTCGCGAAAATCGCCACCTATGTGCAAGGTTTGGATGAGGCTGCCTTTGCTGGCAATGGCATGGTCGTGGATGCCGTCTTGCGCAACATCTCCGTGATTGGGGAGGCCGCATCCAAGTTGCCGGACGAATTCACTCGCGCCCATCCCGAGATCGAGTGGCGCAAGATCGTCGGAATGCGCAATCGCCTGATCCACGGCTATTTTGGCGTTAGCCTGCCGTTGGTTTGGCAAACCATCCACGGTCACTTGCCCGAATTTAGGGACAAGCTGGACAAGCTGTGATCCGGTTGACTTCGGTTTCCCTTGTTGTTCGGCGCTGGATTTGCGCAATCCATCTGGCCCTGATCGCCGTTCTCTCGTTGGCGCCGGCGTGGTTGTTTCCACCGTCGCCGCCCGGGCTGCCGGGCATCGACAAGGCCGTGCACGTGGGGCTGTACGGGATTCTGGGCGCGTTGTTGCGATGGGCGGCCGGACCGTGGGCCGCGACGCGCGCGGCGCTGGCGTTGCCGGCAGCGGGGGCGTTGTATGGGCTTCTGTTGGAACTGCTGCAGCCTTGGCTCGGTGGAGCGGGGCGGGCATTCAGCTGGGCGGATGCGGCGGCAAATCTGGCCGGGATCGTCCTGTTCTGGGTGGTTGCCGGCCGATTTCTGGGGCGGGAAAATTCATCTTTTCGATGATTTTCTGCGTTCCTTTCGGTCGCGTTGGCGATATACTCCATTGAAATGGCCTTTACAGCGTAAAGGGCCGGATGCCATGATCCATCAATTCAAGAACCGGAATTTCTACGTCATCCTGGCCGGGGACCTGCTGCTGTTCGCCGCCTCGTTGATCTTGGCCTACGGTCTGCGGTTCTCCCTGGACATTCCGGAAAAGGACTGGAGCCGCATCCTGTTCCTGTTGCCGTTTTTGCTGCCGGTGAAGACCGTTGTTTTCATGTTGATGGGCGTCTACCGGGGGATGTGGCGCTATACCAGCGTCCCGGACGCCCTCCGACTGGTCAAGGCGTCGGTGCTGGCCACCTTGACCGTGATGACGGCCCTGACGCTGACGCAGCAATTCTACGGCTATTCCCGCTCCGTGTTCGTGGCGGATTGCATTTTCACGATCTTTTTCTGCGGCGGGTTCCGCTTGGCCATCCGGATCCTGGGCACGAACAAGCGGGCCATGCTCAAGTTCTGGGACCGGGAGCCGGAGGACAGCCTGCCGGTCCGGCACGTGCGGCTGCTGATCATCGGCGCGGGGGATGCGGCGGCCAGCATCATCCGGGAAATCCAGGGCAATCCGCGTTCGTCCTACGACGTGGTGGCCTGCATCGACGACGACCACCACAAGTACGGCCAAACCCTGCTCGAAGTGCCGGTGCGCGGGCCGATCGACAAGCTGTTGTATTTCGTGAACCGCTTCCAGGCCGACGAAATCCTGATCGCGATGCCGTCGGTGGTGGGCGAGGAAATGCGCCGGATCGTCGGCGCCTGCAAGGCGGCCGGTTTGCCGTTCAAGACCTTGCCGTCGCTGGGGGCGCTGGTGGACGGCAAAGTGACGGTAAACGACGTCCGCGAAGTGAAGTACGAGGACATCCTTGGCCGCCCGCCGGTCCAGATGGACTACGCCGGCATCGGCCAGTATCTCACGGGCAAAACCGTGGCCGTGACCGGGGCCGGCGGCTCCATCGGTTCGGAACTGTGCCGGCAGATCCTGCGCTTCAAGCCGGCGGCGCTGGTGCTGATCGAGGCCAACGAATTCAACCTCTACCGGATCGAGCGGGAATTGCTGGCCGACCGCCACGCAGGCGTGCTGCGCGTCGTGATGGGCCGGGTGCAGGACCGCGCGCTGATGGCGAACGTCTTCGACAAGTACCGGCCGCACGCCGTGTTCCACGCCGCCGCCTGCAAGCACGTGCCGATGGTGGAAACCAATCCCTGGGAGGGCATCCTCAACAACACGGTCGGCAGCCAGACGCTGATGGACGTGGCGGAGGAGTACGGCGTCGAGCGGTTCGTGCTGGTGTCGACGGACAAGGCGGTGCGGCCGACGAACGTGATGGGCGCGAGCAAGCGCGCGGCCGAGATCGCGCTGCAGGCCCGCGCGCCGGGCAAAACCCGTTTCATGGCGGTGCGGTTCGGCAACGTGCTGGGGTCTTCGGGTTCGGTGATTCCGCTGTTCCGGAAGCAGATCCAGGCCGGCGGGCCGGTGACGGTGACGCATCCGGAGATGACCCGCTACTTCATGATGATTCCCGAGGCCTGCCAATTGATCCTGCAGGCGGGCGCAATGGGCGCCGGCGGCGAAATCTTCATTTTGGAGATGGGCACGCCGGTCAAGATCGCCGACATGGCCCGCGACATGATCCGGCTGTCCGGCAAGGTGCCCGACCAGGACGTCCAGATCGTCTACACGGGCCTGCGTCCGGGCGAAAAGCTCTACGAAGAGTTGATCACGCAGGGCGAAGGCATCGTGGCGACCGCGCACGAGAAGATCATGGTGCTCAAGCGGGACGGCCAAGGTGCCGTTGCCGCCGATGCGGACCGGAACGTCCGCGCGCAGATCGACCGTTTGGCGGCGGCGGCGGCCACCTTCGAGCCGGAACGGATCAAGGCCGCGCTCAAGGAAATCGCGCCCGAATACGCGCCGGCCAATCATTCCGCGCCGGCATGACGCCCGGGAGTTCCACGCCGGTTTTCTGGTGCCGGAAGGCGTCGGTATCCGCCTGTCGCGAGGGCGACAACCTCATCCTGTTCGATCCCGACCGCGCCCGCGAAAAAGTCGTCAACCGCGCCGGCACCGCCGTCTGGGAAGCCATGGACGGTGCAGCGCGGACGGAGGATCTCGCGGCGGCGCTGGCTCGGCGCTATGAAACCGCGCCGGCGGACGATGTCCGCGCCGACGCCCGCGCGTTCGCGGAAGAACTGCTCCGCGACGGATTCGCCGCGGCCGCGCCCGCGCCGCGGCCGGTGCCGCTGCCGGCGGAGGACTATTCCTGGCTGCGCGAGGCGCCGCGCGCGCTGGATCTCTCCTTGACCGGCCGCTGCAACCTGCGGTGCGCCTATTGCTTCTATGCGGACGAAATGGTCGGGCGGCGGGATCTGCCGGCGAAACGCTGGCTGGATTTCTTCGCGGAATTGAAACGCCTTGCGGTGCGCAGCCTGACGCTGAGCGGCGGCGAGCTTTTCATGCGGCCGGATTTGTGGGAACTGCTCGACGGAATCGTCGCGGCGCGCATGCGCTTTTCGATCCTGACCAACGGGACGCTGCTGACGGAAGACGTTCTCGCGCAACTGGGGCAGGCGCACCGGCGGCGGCGGCTGGACGTGGTCCAGGTGTCGATCGACGGCTCGCGGGCGGAGATCCACGATGCGTCGCGCGGCCAGGGCAGTTTCGAGAAGGCGCTCCGCGGGCTGCGGCTTTTGAAGGCGGCGGGCATTCCGGCGACGGCCCGCGTGACGGTCAACCGGCACAACGCCGGCGATCTGGAGAATACGGCGCGGTTGCTGCTGGACGAGATCGGCCTGGCGCGGGTCGGCACGAACGACGCGATGCCGATGGGCACCGGCTGCGCGCGGCGGGAAGACATCGTGCTGTTGCCTGCGCAGCGCCCCGAAGCAATGCGCACGCTGGTCCGGCTCGAGAAACAATATCCCGGCCGCATCACGGCCACGGCCGGTTCGCTGGCGCTGTGGCACATGTTCCGCGAGATGGAGGAGGCGCGGGCCACGGGACAGAAGACCCGGCGCTGGAGAATGGGTTGCCTGTCGTCCTGCGGGTGCATGTTCGCGAAGCTGGCGGTGCACCACGACGGCATGATCGTGCCGTGCAACATGCTGGCGGCAGCTGCGCTGGGCTCCATCGGCGAGACGCCGATCCGCTCCATCTGGCAGGACCATCCGCTGCTGAAGGAAATGCGCGGGCGGGGGCAGATCCCGATGGCCCGGGTGCCGGGCTGCGCGGATTGCGAATGGGCGCCGTATTGCAGCGGGGGGTGCCCGGCGGCGGAATACACCCGGACGGGCGAAATGAACGTGGCGAATCCGGAGTGCTGCTACCGGCGGTTCCTTGAAGAGTGTGGGGAATTGCCGTGAGAGGGAGGGGGGGCATCGAGGTCCGAGGTCGGAGGTCCGAGGTCGGAGGTCCGGAAGGCAGGGACAAGAGATGCGAGATCCGAAGCCCGCGGGCAATGAAAAGGAGCGCAAGTGAAAATATTTTCGGCGAAGGATTTGGATGCCTATCGGCTGGCGTATTCGCTGGCGATGGAAATTTTCCGGCTGAGCAAAAAGTGGCCGGCCGAGGAAAAATATTCGCTGACAGATCAAGTGCGCCGCAGTTCGCGTTCGGTGTGTGCCAACATGAGAGAGGCGTGGGCCAAACGAAGATATGAAGCCCATTTCATGAGCAAACTGACGGATTGCGACGGCGAAAACAGCGAAACGGACACTTGGCTGGATTTCGCCCGCGATGGCGGATATTTGCCGTCCGCCGATCATAAACGCCTGACAGCCGACTGCAAACGGGTCGGGGCAATGCTGGGAGGCATGTTGAGAAACCCGGCCCCGTTTTTGAAGGGTGACCCTCCGTGACCTCGGACCTCCGACCTCGGACCTCGGACCTCCGACCTCGGACCTCGGACCTCCGACCTCGGACCTCGGACCTCGGACTTCGTTTCGCGCTCCGCGCGGACGTCGCCATCGAAGATTTCGGCGAGCGGGCGCTGGTGCTGCGATGCGACGCGCTGGAGCTGCGCGAAGTCAACGCCGGCGGCCGGAAGATCCTGGAACGGGTTGACGGCAACCGGACGGTGAAGGATATTGCCGGCGATGCGGGAATGGCGGTCGACGTCGTCCGCGACGCGTTGCTGGAGATGGAACGCCAGGGGTTGGTCCGGCGCGTCGTGGAATTGAGAAAGGAAAGGTTCGGAAATATGAGCGAGGCCCAATATCTGGCCGACCCCGACGTGTCCTTCCGTCCGGAAGACGACGACGGAGGCATTCTCTACAACGCGGAAACCGACGTGCTGGAAGTGATCAATCCGACGGCCGCCGAGATCTGGAAGTTCCTCGCGGCGCCGCGCACGCCGGCCGACGTGGTCGCGCATCTGCTCGGCGTCTGCGACGGCGCGTCCCGGGACCAGGTCGAGCGGGACGTGGAGGCGTTTCTGGAGTCCATGCGGAGCAAGGGCTTCGTCGGCGTGGTCGCGGAGCCGGCATGACGGATCCGCGCGACTCCTGCGACGGACTGGCCGACCGGCCCGCGGCCGGGCCGGTGGTCGCCATGTCGCCGGACGTCCCGGCCTTGCGGACGTTCTATCTCTACCTGTCCGCCGGCTGCAACCTGCATTGCCGGCATTGCTGGATCACGCCGACGTTCGTGCATGGGAAACCGGTCCCGGCCGAATGCCTGGATTTCGGCTTGTTGAGAAGCGCGGTGGCGGAAGCCAAGCCGCTGGGACTGGCGGCCGCCAAATTGACGGGCGGCGAGCCGACCCTGCATCCGGAATTCCGGCAGATCGTCGATTTCCTGACGGCGGAGGGCCTGGAACTGTCCATGGAAACCAACGCCACGCTGATCGACCGCGAGTTGGCGGTGCATCTGGTTTCCAAGACGAACCTGAGGCGGGTCGCCGTGAGTTTGGACAGTTCCGTTCCGGAAGCGCACGACCGTTTCCGGGGGGTAAAGGGGGCCTTTGCCGCCGCGGTGGCGGGCATCGGGCATTTCGTGGCGGCCGGAATGCGCCCGCAGCTCATCATGTCGGTTTATCGCGGCAATCTGGACCAGATCGAAGGCTTGATCGAACTGGCGATCCGGCTGGGCGCGGGCGCGGTGAAGTTCAATCCGGTGACGCAGTCGGGCCGCGGCGCGGACCTGCACCGGCAAGGGCAGGGGCTGGATTTCGACGAGTGGCTGGCGCTGATCCATCGCATCAAAGGGCCGCTTCAAGACCGCTATCCCGCGATGCATCTGGGGGCGATGGTGCCGCCGGCGATGTCGAGCGCAAAAGAACTCCTGCGCTACGGCGCGGAGGGCGCGGGCTGCCACGTGCGCCACATTCTCGGGATCCTCGGCACGGGCGAAATGGCCTTGTGCGGCATCGGGCGGAATATTCCCGAGCTTTGCTTCGGCCAATTGGGGAAAGACTCCCTGCGGGAAGTCTGGCTGAACCATCCGACGCTGGTGCAGATGCGCAAGGACCTGGAAGGACCTTATCCGGGTATCTGCGGCGATTGCCTGCATGCGGGCCGTTGCATGACCCATTGCCTGGCCCAGAATTTCGAGGCCAACGGCAAGCTGGTCTCGCCGTCGCCGCTGTGCGCGGAGGCGGTGCGGCGCGGGGTGTTTCCGCAGAGCCGAAGAAAAACGTGGACAGGGATCAGGGAACAGGGGACAGGGGACAGCAGAAGACAATGACACTATTTCCGACAATCTCGGGGCTTTAAAGTGTCACCGGTTTCCTGTCACCTGTCTCCTGGGCTCGGTCTTTTCCTCCACGCTTCCGCAGTGGCGTTGCCGGAGGGGGCGGTGCTGTTTCTCGGCCATTCCACGGCCGGAAAAAGCACGCTGGCGCGGAAAATGGGCGAACAGGTGCCGGTGCTGGCCGACGATTCCGTGTATGCCGCGCGGGATGCGGAGGGGCTCTGGCGGGTGGTCGACGGGGGCTTTCGCTTTGACCAGGGCTGGGGCATGGCCGAATGGATGACCGATGTCCGGCGGCACTTCCAGGAGGGGCGCGGGGTCCCTGTGCGGAAGTGCTTTCGCATCCATCAAGCGCCCGCGGTGCGGATCGAGCCGATGCCGCCGGTGCAACTGGGGAAGCACCTGATGGACGCCGCGATGGAAATCGACGTGCAACGGAAATTCGGCAGAATAGCCGCGGATCGACCGTCGGAACGCAATGTCTGGCAGGAAGTTGTGCAACAAAGGCGGCTTTGGTTCCGGCTGACCGCGGAATTGGCCCGCAGCTGCCCGGGAGGGCACCTTTGGTTCGCCAAAGAGACGCCGGCAAGTGAAGTGTTGGCGGCGGTCGCCCAGACGCAAGGTTGAGGCGGTTTTTCCAAAAAATCGCAACAAATGACCTGTTCGGGGCTGAAAACGGCTCCATTCGGCTCTGAAAAGCTCTCCAACGGCGGAAATTTCATCGAAAACGGATCAATTTTCGTTCTGCGCGCCCAAAATTAGCGGAAAGAGCCCTCTTGCGCGCCTCTGTTAAGCTGAAATTGCAGAAAACTCCTTAAAAATCGCCCTAAAACGGCCCAAAGGGCCCGAAGTCTTAATCAAAACCACACACGAATATAATCTATATTTAATTGTGCATGATTTGCGCACATTCCTGTGGGAGAATATGATGTCGTTATCAATTGAAGAGAGTTTCGCCGTCTGCAACAGGTTGCGCGGAAAGAATGAGAAAACGGTCCACATTTCGGATTGGGCGGTGTTCGTGGTGTGCGATGGCCGCGGCACTGGTTCTGGCTGGACCCGTGTGGGGTGGGAACCCGGACGGGGATCTGCGCGTCGAGATCATCACGGCCTACAATCTGGTGGTGGATTCCAACGCGGAGTCGCCCTCGACCTACGCGCCGAAATCGGCCTACATCGGGGCGAAGTTCTGCAACGACGGCGCCAACGCGCTGACGAACGTCTGGGCGTACATCGGCGATCTGGACGCCGGGACGCCGGGGACCTATCCGAGCCGGGCGCACCCGCCGCTGGTCGGTCCGCTGCCGGGCGGGGAATTCGCGCTGGTCCACGAGGGCGGCACGATGGGGGCGAACGACGCGACGCGCTACGTCGGCACCATCGAGCCGGGCGAATGCGTCACGGTCTATTGGCTCGTCAGCTATCCGCAGCTGGATGAAAACGGCGACGCGGTCTGGGGGCCCAGCATCAAGCCCGACGACGACCTGTGGCTGGAGTACGACGTCTGGGCCACGGCCCGGGACGGCGGCGCCTATCTGCAGGCCGACGACTCGCGCACGCTGACCTGCCGCAACGAAATTTCCGCCATGGCCAACAAGATCTGGCCCAACGGCGCCAACAAGGTGCCCCAGGAATACAAGGATTTGCTGCAGCAGTACGCGCCGCTCTGGACGAACACGTCGGCCGTCGCCGAACCCGGCGCGATCCTGCGCACGGAAGGCATCTGGTACGATCTGGGCAACGTTGGCGACGGGTTCGACAACGACGGCGACCTGGTGCCGGACCGCAACGCGTGGCTCCAGCCCGTCGGCGATCCGGATCTGTTTGATCCGTCCTGCTTCCGGCTGGTGCGCACCTACGCGATGGTGATCGTGAAGCTCAACGACGGGACCGAGCAGGTCATCGTCGTGGAGGACCAGCTCTACTTCACCCAGATCCCCGCGAACAACCGCGGGGCGGTGGGCTACGTGATGTACGAGTTCATTGCCATCGGGTCGGGCTGCGTCAGCACCCTGACGCCGTACCAGGAAGTGGCCTCGGGCTTCGACAACGAGAAGTTCAACGGCGACTACGGCGCGCCGGGGCAGACCCTGACCGGCGGCACGTCGCTGCTGGCCATCGCGAAAACGGCGGACCCGACCCTGACGCGGCCGGGAAGCAACGTCGCCTATACGGTCACCTATACGAATTCGGGCCCGGATCCCTCCGGCCGGCCGGACATCGGCTTGCCGGTGGTGATCCAGGATGCCATCCCCACGGGCACGGTCTACGTGGCGGGCAGCGCGACGGCCGCCAACGTCCTGCCACAAGGCGTAGGCAGCTACACGGTCTATTTCTCGACGAACCACGGCCTGACCTGGTCCCTGACGGAGCCGGCGATCGCCACCAACGTGACGGACGTGCAGTGGTGGCTGAGCGATCCGTTGCCGCCCGGCGGAACCGGCACCGTGAAGTTCTCCGTCACGGTCAAGAATCCCTGGCCTTACCCGAGCCCGGTCGTGCCGAACACCTCGGGACTGAGCTTCGGCAACACGACGCCGTTCCTGTGGGCGCACGCGCAGACGCTGCTGCTGGGCAACAACGCGCTGGGCGACACGGTCTGGCGCGACGACGGCGAAGGCGGCGGTCTGCTCGGCAACCAGCTTCAGGACGGCGGTGAAACCGGCATCACCGGCGTGACGGTGCGCCTGTATTACGATCTGGACGGCGACGGCGGAGCCGACTATCTGTTCGCGACCACGAACACCGGCGCGAGCGGTTACTACACCTTCACCAACCTGCCCGACGGCCATTTCGTCGTGGTCGTGGACGCCGCGGATCCGGACGTGCCGTTCGGCTACACGCCGACCACGCCGACGGCCTTTCCCATTGCGCTCGATCCCGCGCGCACCAACGTCAATCCCGTCGTGGACTGGACCTCCGACTTCGGCTTCGCGCCGGCCCTGACGCTGGTGAAGACGTGGACCAGCACCAACGCCGTCCGCGAAGGCCAGTTGATCGGCTACAATCTGACGGTCTCCAACAGCCTGCCGGGCGACGGCACCGGTTCAGGTTCGCCGGCGACTTATTTCGCCTGGGCGTCCACCGGTGGCGCCAACTATAAAAACACCGAATGGGTGGACTACTGGAACGCCTACACTCCCCCGGGGCCGGACGGCGTGTACTGTTCCAACCAGTTCGCGGGCCCGACGACGGTGCTCTCGCTCACCAACTTTACCGTCGGCGCGCAATTGGGGGAGGCGACCACCGTCTCGCTCGTGATTCCGATCTTGATGGTTCCGCCCATCGGCGGCGACGACACGGTGACCATCGACGTCCGAACCAAGTCGCCCTCCGAGTCGCGCTTCACCGAGACGTATCTGGCGACCAACCTCGTCAACGGCGTCTGGACGATTCCCATGACGGGCATTTACGATTGGGCCTGGGCGGACTTCGACACGAACGCCGTGGTGACGCTGACGGCCAAGAAGAACGCCGGCGGCACGGCCGGCGGCTGGATCCTGGTGGACGCGGTCGGGTTCAAGATCGAAAGCGACCAGACCGTCGGCGTGGCCGGCGGCACCACGACGCTGGATCCGGTGCCCCTCGTGGACCGCTACGATCCGGCCCGCCTGCAGTTCGTGAGCGCCCAGCCGCCGGAGTCGCGCGTGGTCTCCAACGGCACCGGCACGATCTACTGGGACAACGTGGGGCCGATCTATCCCGGCGGCACCTCGACGGTGGCGGTGACGTTCAAGCTGCTCGAGCCGCCCAACAACACCAACGCCGTCGTCACGAATACCACCTGGGTCACCAACGCCTACTTCCAGGGCGGCGCGCAAGCCAACAACGCCACGAGCAGCGTGGTCGTCACGCAGTTTCCGGCCGCGACCGTCGGCGACTACGTCTGGCGCGACCTGGACGGCGACGGCATCCAGGACGCGGGCGAACCGGGCGTGCCCAACGTGGCCGTGTCCATCACGCCGCCGGCCGGCATCGACCTGGGGAACGGCCTTGGCGCGGCCATCACCAACTGGACGGACGAAAACGGCTACTACCTGTTCGAGTCGATCCCGACGACCGGGATCTACACGGTGCGGGTGGTGACGGCGACCCTGCCGGGCGGGACGGGCGTCAATACCTTCGACGAGGACGGCGTGCTGAACAGCCAGACCGCCGTCTACCTGGACATCTACGCCAACGGCACGAACAACCTGCATCTGACGACCGATTTCGGCTACACCCTGCCCAGCACGATCGAAGGCACCATCTGGCACGATTATGATCGGGGGCAGGAAGCCTATCGCGAAGCCGGCGAGGACTGGATGACCAACGTGACGGTCTATCTGTGCGCCAGCCCGTCGCCCTGCGGCCCGGACGCGTCCATCGCCACCAACGTCACGACCACCAACGGCTATTTCCAGTTCACCGGCAACTTCATCGGCACCTACACCGTCTACGTTGCGACCAATTCCGGCATGCTCAGCAACGGCTCGTGGAAGATCTCGTTCGACACGGACGGCACCAACACGCCGAATGTTGCCGCGGTGACGGTTCCGCTCGGCGGGACGGGGCGGGCGGACTTCAGCTACTTCCGCACCGGACCCTACCGGATCGGCGACACGGTGTTCTACGACTGGAACAGCGACGGCGTGCAGAACGTCGAATCCGAGGGCGGCATCTCCAACGTCACGGTCTATCTCTACGAAGACGCCAACGGCAACGGCGTGGTGGACGCGGCGACCGACGCCTTCGTCGCCTCGACGGTCACCGCCACCAACGGCTACTACCTGTTCACCAACCTGTTCGCGACGAACACCTACCTGGTGATCGTCGATCGGCAGGACCCCGACCTGCCGGCGAACTACATCGTGACCGCGGACCCCGACGCCGTGAAGGACGCGCGCAGCGTCGTGACGATCGTCAACGCCGACGATTTCGACCAGGATTTCGGGTTCTGGCCCTACGGAAACGGCGCGATCGGCGACACGGTGTGGAAGGACGTGAACGCCGACGGGATCCAGCTGGGCTATCAGGAGCCGGGCATCGCCGGCGTGCGGGTCACGCTCTACTACGAAGCCAACGGAACCTGGTGGCCGCTGCGGAGCATGGACACCGACGCCAACGGCATGTATCTCTTCGACTCCCTGCCGGACGGAAACTACCGGGTGGCGGTGGACGATGCGGACGCCGACCTGCCGGTCGATGCCTTGGGCAACGCCTATTATCCGAGCACCCCCGTCTTCCACGACGCGACGATCAGCGGCGGCAACGTCTACCTGGACGCCGATTTCGGCTTCGCGCCCTACGGCGCGATCGGCGACACGGTCTTCTGGGACCTCAACCGCAACGGCGACCAGGACTTCAACGACCCCGGCGTGGCCGGCGTGGACGTTTACCTGTATGCCGACGCCAACGGCAACGGCATCTACGATGCGGGCGAAACGCTGGTGGCCACCGAAACCACCGACGCGACCGGGTTCTACGTGTTCTCCGGCCTGCTGCCGGACCGCTACGTCGTCGTGGTCGAAACGGCCAGCGGCCCGCTGGCCGGCACGGACCCGACCGCCGATCCGCAGTCGGACGGCCTGGCCTGCGACGATCCGCTCAACGTCGTGCCCTGCGACGACCAGTGCGGCTGGACGCTCGCGCCCGCGCAGATCTTCATGGGCGCGGACTTCGGCTATGCGCCGCGGGGCGTCATCGGCGACACGCTCTGGATCGATACCAACGGCAACGGCGTGCGCGACGAAAACGAACTCGGTATTCCGTACGTCGACGTGATCCTGTATTCCAACGGGGTGGCGATCGCCACAAACGCGACGGATGCCGACGGCTACTATGGCTTCAGCGGCCTGGTGGACTTCGCCAACTACGGCGTGCGGGTAGCGACCAACGACGTCGATTTCCCGGCCGGCCTGACGAACACCTGGACGGCGGACGGCACCTTCGACAACTACGCGACCAACATCGTGATGTCCGGCGGCGCCGTGACCTCGATCGGCGGCTATCCTTGCACGGACTGCGACCTGAACGTCGATTTCGGCTACCGCTACGCCGGCAACAACAGCCTGAGCGGCACGATCGGCCTCGACGCGCCGCCCTACGACGGCCTGATGAACGGCCTGAATCCGTCCGGTCCCGGCGCGGGCGAATCGCCCTATGCCGGCGTGCCGGTGACGCTCTATCTCTGGAACGACGACGGCGACGGCATCCTCGAGGCCGGCGAAACCGTGCAGATCGGCACGAAGACCACCGATGCCAACGGGGATTACGCTTTCACGGGATTGCCGAACGGCGACGGCAACGACAAGTACGTCGTGGCCAGCCCCGCGCCGGAAAGCTATCTGACGCTCACCACCACCAACGGCTCCATCGCCGGCGTGGCGGTGTTTTCGACGACCAATCTCCAGGGGTACGCCGTTTCCGCCCGGCTGGCGGTCGACGTCGCGGCGAACGTCACGAACATGGACTTTGCCTACGCCTCCCAGAAGGCCTACGACTACGGGGACCTGCCGGAGAGCTACAAGACGTTGCTGTCCGATGGCGCTCGGCACGTCGTGCCGCCGACGCCGAATCTCTATCTGGGCGCCGGCGTGGATACCGAACAGAACGGCGCACCTTCCACGGGCGCCGATGGCGACGATCTGGCCGGGACGGACGACGAGGACGGCGTGGTCCAGATCGTTTCGTCCACGTGGCGGACCGGCACGGCCGGCGGTTCCGTCGAAGTGACGGTGGGCGCGGGCAGCGGCTGGTTGCTGGGCTATATCGATTTCAACGGCGACGGCGATTTCGTGGACGCCGGCGAAATGGTCTGCAACTTGGCGGTTTCGAACGCCGGCGGCAACGGGGTAGGAGTCTACACCAACGCGTTCACCGTGCCCGCCGGCACGTTCTCCGCGACCAGTTCCACGCCGCTCTACGCGCGCTTCCGGATTGTTCCGTCCCGGCCGCTGTTCCCCGAACTGGCCTATGCCGGCACGGCCGAAAACGGCGAAGTGGAGGATTATCTCTGGCATCTGGCCGGCCTGGGCGACTACGTCTGGTACGACGTGGACGGCGACGGCGTGCAGGACGCCGGCGAGCCGCCGATCGTCGGCGTGCGCGTGTTTGCCGACCTCAACGACGACGGCGTCTGGCAGACCACCGAACCTTCGGCGACAACCGATTCCAACGGGCTGTACGGCATCGGCGGACTGGTGCCGGGAACCTATTCCGTGCGGGTGGACACGAGCACGCTGCCGGCGGGCGTCACGCCGACCTACGACCTCGACGGCATCGGCACGCCCCACCAAGCTTCGGCCGAAATCACGGCGCTCGACCAGTTCGTTGCCACCGTCGATTTCGGCTATGCTCCGCCGGTGAACATCGGCGATCGGGTGTGGTTCGACGCCAACCGCGACGGCATCCAGAACGCCAGCGAAACCAACGGGCTTTACGAAATCCCCGTCGCGTTGCTGGACACCAACGGGAACGTCGTGGCCGAAACGGCCACCGATTCTGAGGGCAACTACCTGTTCGCGAACATGCCGACCGGCACCTATCTGGTCCGGTTCGACCTGTCCGTCTTCACCACGAACGAAATGCTCAGCCCGTCCAAGGTCGGCAGCGACGACGCCATCGACAACGATTGGGTTTCCGGCAACGCCAGCGACTACGCCTGGACGGCGCCGTTCTCCGTTTCGGGGGGCGAGGACTACCTGGACGTGGATCTCGGCGTGGCCACTCGTTCGCCGACGCGCGCCGAACTGGCCGAGGTCTGGGGCGAATGGGTGGAAAATGAAGGACGCGTGGTTTGGCGCACCGATGCGGAATACAGCACGGCCGGATTCTTCGTCTATCGCGTCGATCCGGAAACCGGCGCGGAATCGCGGTTGAACGAGCGATTGGCGCTTTCCGCGTTCAACGAAGGCGGCGCGACCTACGCGCTGGCCGATCCCGCGGCGCGCGCCGGCGAGGAACGGACCTATCGCCTGGAAGAAGTCGAATTGTCCGGCGAACGCCGCGACCTGGGCACGCGCGAAATTCGTTTTGCAGAACCGGCTGAACCCACCGCGGTTTCCCGCTCGGCGCTGGCGGCGCCACCCGCGAAAAAATCCGTTCGCCCCAAGGGCCTGGCGGGTCCGTCCGCGGTGCTGAAGGTTCACGTGGGCCGGGAGGGCCTCTATGGCTTGGGTTGGTCGGCCATCGCGGACGGCATGGGACTCGCGCCGGCGGACGTGCAGGCGCTGGCCGAAGCGGGTTCGCTGAAGATCGCGCGCCAAGGCGAACCCGTGCCGACGCTCGTCGATGCGGCGCGCGAACGGCTGCTCTTCCATGCGCGGCCACCGGTGCGCACCTGGTACGCGCACGACGACGTCTATCTGGTATCGGTCGGTGACGGGCTGCCGATGGTGCGGCGCGATCCAGGCGCGGTGGCCGGAACGACGGCCTTTCCGACGACGCTCCGCTTCGAAGAAAACAGATTCCTGTTCAGCATGAACCGCATGCCCGCCGATTTCTACTTCTGGATTCCGGTCATGAGCGGCTACGGGGAGCTGTCGGTGACCAACGTGCCGCTGGATCTGGGCGGCTATGCGGGCGGCGACGTGGCGCTGACCGTGCGCCTGATGGGCTGGTCCAGCTCGACCAATCATCCCGACCATCTGGCGCGGTTCGCCTTCAACGGCGTCGAACTGGGCGAGATGTCCTTCGACGGGCAGGAGGTGGCCGAGGCCCATTTGGCGGTGCCGGCGTCCATCGTGTCGAACGGCGTCAATACCTTTGCGATCGAAGGGGTGCTGCAAGCCGGCCGCAGCGACAGCTTCTTCGTGGTGGATTGGGTGGATGCCTCGTTTGTCCGGACGCTGGCGCCCGAAACGATTCCCGCCGCGTTCGGCGCGAACGGAGCCGCCGCGGTTTCCGCGCAGGCCTTCGCCGAACCGATCGCCGTGGCCGTGGACGAGATGGGCAACCCGACCTGGATTGCCGCCGAAAACGGGGAATTGCCGACCAAAGCGTGGGCCGTCGCCTCGCCGACCGAACGGTATGCGGTCGTCGCGGCCGACGCGCTGCCGATGCTGGCGCCCGAGCCGGCCGCGGCGGACGCCTGGTTCCTCTCGGCCGAAAACCAAATCGATTACCTGGTGATTGCCTCCCGCGACTTGGCCGCGGCGGCGCAGGAACTCGTGGATTATCGCGCGGGGCAGGGGCTGCGCGCCGGCTTGGCGACGTTCGAAGACGCCTGCGATTTGCTGACGGGCGGCGTGCGGACGCCGGAGGCCGTTCCGGCTCTGCTGAAGCGTGCCGCGGCGACCTGGGCGGTCGCGCCGCGGATGGTCGTGCTGGCCGGCAGCGGGCACTACGACTACCTGGGCATCAACTATGCCGAACCCAACCATCTGCCGCCGCTGCTGGTCCAGATGCCGGCCGGCGTGTGCGCTTCGGACGGCTTGCTGGCCGATACGGGCGGCGACGAACTGCCGGATCTCGCGATCGGGCGGTTGCCCGCGCTGACCGCCGCGGAACTGACCGCCATGATTGCGAAGATCAAGGCCTACGAAGCGGGCTTCGGCTCCGCATGGCAGAACCAACTCGTGCTGGCGGCGGACAACGCCGACGCGGCGGGTCCGTTCCTGGCGGCGAACCAGCGGTTGGCGGATTTGGTGGAAACGCCCTATGCGGTGGCCGAACGGATCGAACTGGATTCGATGGCATTCGGCTTGGCGCGCACGAATCTCTTGCGCTGGTTCAACGTCGGCGCGGGCTTCATCAACTACGTCGGCCATGGCGACATCAAGAATCTCGCGTCGGAAAAGTGGCTGAAGGATACCGACGTGGCGGCGATGGTGAACACCTCCCGGCCGCCGGTGGTGGCCACGCTGACCTGCCTGGCGGCGCGGTACGAAGTGCCCGCCGTGCATAGCCTCGGCGAGCGCCTGCTGCGGCAAGCCGGCGGCGGCGCCGTCGCGGTGCTGGGTCCCTCCGGCCTTTCGCAGAACGCCCCGGCGACGGAACTGGGCGAGGCTTTCTACCGGGCGGTCCTGCAGGACGGCGCGGGCGAGCTGGGGCCGGCGTTCCTGAAAGCCCGCCGTTCCCTGCCGGCCACGCTGTTCACGAAGGACACGATCGCGGTCTACAATCTGCTCGGCGATCCGGCGCTGAAGATCGCGGGCAACGACCCGGCGGACGAACCCGTTGCGCCGGCGCAGGTCATCCTCGCGGGGCTTGCGCAGACCTTCGACGGCACGCCGCGCGCCGCCGCCGCGACCACGGTTCCGGCGGGCCTCGCCGTCCGCATTTCCTACGCCGGACAGTTGTCGGCGCCGACCGCGGCCGGCACCTATGCCGTGTGCGCGGCCGTGGCCACCGTGGGCTACGAAGGCTTCGCCACCGGCACCCTGACGGTGGCCCGGGCGCCGGCCGCCGTGACGCTCTCCGGACTGGAACAGGTTTACGACGGTACGCCGCGCGCCGCCGCCGCGACCACGGTGCCGGCCGGATTGGGGCTTGAATGGACCTATGCCGGCGATCCGAAGCCGCCGGTCGCGGCCGGAACGCATGAAGTCGTCGCGACGGTGGCGGACGCCAACTACTCCGGCGCGGCAACCGGCACGCTGGTGGTGGCCCAGGCGCCGGCCGCGGTGACGCTCGCGGACTTGGAACAGGTCTACGACGGTACGCCGCGCGCCGCCGCCGCGACCACGGTTCCGGCCGGCCTAACGGTCGCGTGGACCTATGACGGCGATCCGGAACCGCCGGTCGCGGCCGGCACCTATGAAGTCGTCGCGACCGTGGCCGAGGCCAACTATTCCGGCGCGGTCACGGGACTCCTGACGCTGGCCCGGAAACCGGCCGGCATCGTGCTGGGCAACTTGCAGCAAACCTGCGACGGCACGCCGCGGCACGCGACCGCGACTACCGACCCGGCCCACTTGGCCGTGGACTTCACCTACGACGGTCGGCCGCTGGCCCCGACGACAGCCGGCAGCTATGCCGTCGTTGCCGCGATCGGCGATGCGAACCATGCCGGCGGCGCCACGGGCACGCTCGTGGTTGCGCGCGGCGTCGCGGAAGTCGCGCTCCGCGACCTCGCGCACGTGTACGACGGGGCGCCCAAATGCGCGGCGGCGACGACTCGGCCGGCCGGCCTGCCGGTGCGGGTGACCTACGATGGATGGGACGCTCCGCCGTCGGCCGCCGGCACCTACGAAGTCGTCGCCACCGTCGTGGATGAAAATTTCACGGGTTCCGCCACGGGCACGCTGGCCATCTTGGAGATCGTCGATCCGTTCGAGCGCTGGCTGGAAACCCAAAGCCTGGATCCGCTGGACGTCCGCATGGCCTGGGACGAGGATGGCGACGGCGATGGGCAAACCACCTGGGAAGAATATTTGGCCGATACCGATCCGGCGGATTCCGAAGTTCTCTTCGCGGTCGAGGGGTACTATGCCGAAGACACCAAGGCGATCCACCTGACGTTCCCGGCCAGTCCAAACCGCTACTACCAACTCGAGTATTCGACCAACCTGTTTGCCCCCACCCGGGTCCTCGATCTGGGGTGGGGCACCACCGGCTATTTTGCCACGAACGCTCCCGGCCAATGGTTTGGAACGATCCGGGTCCGGATGGATCCACCTTAGGATTGCGCCGGCGAGGGAACCTGCTAGGATAACGCCAGAACCGAAGGAGTTTCCGATGTCCGAAAACAAGCGGCTGAAATACGAAAAACCGATGAGCATCGACTTGGGCCGGGTGGCGCCGATCTTGGGCGACACCTGCAGCGTCGGCAACGGCGCCGCGGATTGTCCCGCCGGCATGAACAACGCGACGGTGGCGGTGTGCGATCCTTCGGGGTCCGGCGCCGACAACGATTGCCGCACCGGATCGAACGCCGGTACGTTCTGCTGGCCGACCGGTTCCGGGGCCGTGGTGTATTGTTTGGCGGGTTCCGGGTTCGGGGCGAGTTCGCGGAGCATGCCCGAGCCGACTTCCTCCGGCTATGATTCGCCCGACAGCGGCGGGAGCGACCCCTATTCTACGACGTTGCCCGGCAGCGAACCTTCCTCGCCGGACAGCGGTGGAGATCGCTCTTCGGGGCTGTAGGCATTTGCGCCGGCGCGCGAGCGATGGGCGCTGGACCAGGATCGGGAGCGCGGCCATGGATCCGAAACGGAATCCACCGGATGAGCCCCTCCGCCGTCGCCTGTCCCGAATCTCGGCCCCTTGCCGCGGCCACAGCATGCGCGGAACCTTGGCGGAAGGGGACGGCGTGCAGATCGCTTCCGTTCCCTATGATTTGCTCCGCCGGGGCGACGTGGTGGCCTACCGTTCCGGCGATCAGTTGGTCTTGCATCGGATCGTCGGTCGCCGGGGCGGGTATTGGCGTACGCAAGGCGACGGCAACTGGCGGCAGGACGCCGCTCCGCTTGCGCCGGAACGGTTCATCGGAGTCGTGACCGCGCGCGAACGGAACGGTACGACGTCGGTCGTGACGGGCGGCGCCGCCGGCGCCCGGCGGGCGGCCGGGCTGCATGTCTGGGCCTTCGTGCGCTGGTCGGCATTGACGACGTTCGCGCCGCTGTATCGCCTGCTCCGCGCCAGCCGAGCGGTTGCGCTGGTCTGGCGACCCCGAATTTTGGCCGTGCGTTTCGCCGCGCCCGGGGGGGCGGTCACCAAGTTCGTCCATCGCGGGCGCTCCGTGGCCCAATGGGTTCCGCAGGCCGATCGCTGGACGTGCCGGAAGCCCTACGATCTGTTGCTGTCGCGGCCGGGCCGATGAGCCCGGCCCTTCCGCCCGCCGGGCCGTCCGGCGCTGAAATGAACCTGCTGTGCGCCTGCGCGAGTCCGGCCTATGCCGCGCAAACGGCGGAGTTCTTTGACCGCGGCGGCTCGGTTTCCTGGCCCCGGTTCGTGGCCTTGGCGACCAACCACCACTTGCTGCCGCTGGTCCACCGCGCGCTCAAAGCCGTTCCGGAACGCGTGCCGGCCCAGTGGTTGGCCCGGTTGCGGGAATCGCAGACCGCCATCGCGGCCCATAACCTCCGGGCGTGCGCCACGTTGCGGCGGCTGCAGAAACGGTTGGAAGCGGATGGAAACCGGCTGGTCCCCGTCAAGGGGCCGGCCTTGGCGCTGCTGGCCTTTGGCGACGTCGCGCTGCGCCAGTTCGAGGATCTGGATCTGATCGTGCGCCGGGCCGAGCTGCTGCGGGTCGTCGCCATCCTCGAACAGGAAGGTTTCCGTCTGCGGGAACTGGCCGCCGGCGTCGATCGCGCCCGCTATCTGGAAACGCTGCAAAACTGGTCGCTGGAAAAGCCGGGCTTTCCCCCGCTCGATCTCAAGCCGGTGCTCATTTCCCATGCGCTGTGCGGGCCGGCTTCCGCCGATTTCATGGCGGCCGCTTGCCGCCAAATTCCAAACGCCGCGTTTCCTGGCCTGTCGGCTCCCGGTCCGGCCGAGATGCTGCTGGCGGTCTGCCTCGATGGGGCCAACGAAATGTGGATCAAGCTTTCGGCGGTGGCCGACGTCGGGGCGTTGATCGCGAAGCATGCGGACGTGGACTGGGCGCGGTATTTGGCCGAAGCCAAACGCCTAGGGCACCGGCGCAGCCTGCTGGTCGGGGCGGCCCTTGCCGAAGACCTGCTGGGCGCGGTTCTGCCGGCGGCCTTTCGTGAAGGCCTTCGCAACGACCCGGCGGCCCGGCGATTGGCGGAGCAGGTGGCCGCCCGCCTGCGGTCCGCGGCGCCCCGGCAGAACCTTGCTTTTCGCCAGAGCGTGTTTGCGCTTCGGACGCGGGAACGGTTCCGCGATCGGTGGCGGTTCCTCCGGCGGCTGCTGTTCGTGCCGGGCGCCTATGAATTCACCCGTTGGCCTTGGCCGCGCGCGCTGCAGCCGCTGTATTCGCTGGTCCGGCCGCTTCGATTGGCCTGGACCGTCGCGGTGCGCGGGGGCCGGGCCGATCGATTGACGGTTTTGCCGGCGCATGCGAAATTGGCGCCCGGCGGAAGCAACCCATGAATACGGCGAAGAAACGATGGCACCATCTGGCCCAGGCAACCGGACTGGTCTGGCGCAGCGCGCGCCCGTGGACGCTCTTGCAAGGAGGGGTGGTCGTGGCGCAGGGCTTGTTGCCCGTGGCCTCGCTCTATTTGATCCGCCAGGTCGTCGATGCCGTTGGCCGGTTTCTCGCCCAGGCGCCCGGCGACAAGGATCCCGGGCCGTTGCTGGCGTTGTTGCCGTGGGTGGGCGGGGTGGTGGTGGTCGGCTGGATCCTGCGGGCCGGTTCGGGGATCGTCGCCGAAGCGCAGGCCGAAGCCGTCGCCGACCACGTGCAGGGTGCCCTGCAGAAGAAATCCGCCGAAATCGATCTGGCCTACCACGAAACGGCGGCCTGGCACGACCAGATGCGCTTGGCGCAGTCCGAAGCCATGACGCGCCCCGTCGGCATCGTGCGCAATCTGACGCAACTGGGCAGCGGGGTGCTGGTTTTGGGATCGGTCGTCGGCGTTTTGGGGCTGTCGCAGGGATTCCTGCTGCCGGTGCTCTTGGCGGCAGCGCTGCCGGGCGCCGGGGCCCGGATCTGGAATTCGCGCCGTTGGCATGCCTGGCGGGTGGCGCATAGCCCGGCGGAACGGCAAGCCGGCTATCTGCACTTGCTGCTGACGTCGTTTCCGTTCGCGAAAGAGATCCGCCTGCTGGGAACCGCCGGCGAATGGCGTCGCCGGTTCGGCGCGGTCCGCGCCGAACTCCGCCGGAGCCGCCTGGCTTTCGGCCGCCGCCGCGCGGCCATCGAGATCGCCGCGGACGGGGTCTCGGCGGTCGCCATCTTGGGCGGTTTGGGACTGATCTATCTGCGGATTTCGGGGAATGCGATGACCTTGGGCGATCTGGCGATGCTGTACGGCGGGTTCCAGAAAGGCAAATCCGCCTTCGCGGGCGTGCTGGGCAGCCTGGCGGCGTTGTATGAGGACGCCTTGTTCATCGGCCACTTCTACGATTTCCTGAACTTGCCGCATCAGGTCCGTTCACCGGCCGAGCCAAAACCCGTGCCCCGCCGGATCGTGCAAGGTTTCCGGCTGGAGCACGTTTCGTTCCGGTATCCGGGGTGCGATCGCGATGCGCTGCAAGACGTCACGGCCGAGATCCGCGTGGGCGAACAAGTGGCGCTGGTGGGGGAAAACGGTTCGGGCAAAACGACGCTGGTGAAACTGCTGTGCCGCCTGTACGACCCGACCGCGGGCCGGATCCTGCTGGACGGCGTGGATCTGCGCGAGTTCGCGCTGGAGGATTTGCGCACCGCGTTCAGCGTTCTGTTCCAGGATTTCGGCCGCTACCAGATGACGGCCGAGGAAAACGTGCGCTGGGGGGACGTCGCGGTGCCGGCGGGCGATCCGCGGATCGCGGAGGCCGTGCGCCGGGGCGGCGCCGAGGCGGTCGTCGCGCAGCTGCCCCAAGGCCTGCAAACCCAGCTGGGGCGTTTGTTCAAGGGCGGCCTGGAGCTCAGCGAGGGCCAATGGCAGCGGCTGGCCCTGGCCCGCGCATTCCTCCGCGCCGCGCCGATCCTGATGTTGGACGAACCGACCAGTTCCCTCGACGCCAAGGCGGAGCGGGAATTGCTGGCAACGGTGCTGGCCGGCAGCCAGGGCAAGACCACGGTCATCGTGAGCCATCGGCTCTCGACCGTCCAAGCGGCCAGCCGGATCCTGGTCTTGGCCGACGGGCGCCTGGCGGAGACCGGTACCCATGCGGAACTGTTGCGGGCCGGCGGGGCCTATCCGGCGCTGTTTGCCCTGCACGCGCCGGATTCGGCCTAGTTGCCTGCACGTAATTCCATTTTAACAGGAGCATCGTTGACATTTAAGCCGGACAGATGTCAGATAACCCATATGCGCAATTGGATCCAGACCCTGCGCTTCCGGGGGGCGTTTTGTGCCGGTTGCTTGGCGGTTTCGGCCTGGGCCGGCCCAGGCAACGGCATCAACGTCGCGTCCTGGGTGTTGAGTCCTTATTTGGAATTGAATCTGACCGACGATTCGAACGTCTACAAGGACGGCACGAACGTGATCTCCGACGTGTTCTTCGAGCCGGAGCTGGGCTTGCGCTTCAGCTCCTCCTCGGAAACCAATACCTTCCTGATCAAGGGCAACCTGTTTTTGTCGGACCGGACCTACGACACCGAAAGCAACCGCGATTTCATGACTTATGGGGATCACTTGACCCTGCAACTGGGCAACGGCCGCAAATCCCTGCTCGAAGTGATCCAGAGCTACCGCTTTTTGGACGACAACGACCGGCATGCGTCGGACATCGAATCGTCGCGCCTCTCCGGCGAGATGGTGGAAGACAGCAACGCGCTGGATCTGGAGCGCGAACTGCACCAGTTGGGCGGTCTCCTGTCGCGGCGCATGTCCGACAAGCTGCAGCTGGCGTTGTCCTATCGCTATTCCGGCGTCCATTATCCGAACGAAACCCACGACCGCCTGCGCCGCAAGCAGGAAGAATACGTGCCGGAAGGCCTGGATCTGGACGGGCACATCTGGCAGTTGGAGGGCGCGCTGGGGCTGACGGACAAGACCGACGCCCTGCTGACGCTGCGCCAAGGCTTGCAATACCAGGAGAAAACGGACGATCCGGCCGAGCTGACGACGATCCGGCTGGGCTTGCAGACGCAAGGGGCCCAGAAGCTGGTCTATCACGTCGGCGCGGGATTGGAATACTATGCCCGGCCCTCCCAGACGCGGTTCGCCGATGCGGACGTCGACGAAAACGACGTCCAGATCGACGAAGAAGGCGTGCAGAGCGACAACGACCAGATCTACTTCAGTTTCAATGCCGCGGCGGATTGGTTCATCACGGAAAAGCTGACCTTCCGCATCGGCGGCTACAACGGCACGGAGTTCTCGTCGTTCTACTCGCGCAACGGCATGGAATACGTCAGCGCCTGGGCCGGCCTGGGGTACCGCTGGAAACCGAGCTGGATTTTCTCCATGCGCGGGATCTATCGCCACGACGACTATCTGGATCCGGTCACGCACGAAGGGGTGACGAAGGACCGCAAAGACGTGCGCGTCGAAGGTCACGGGCGCATCGATTACATCGCGCCGGGCAACTTCCTGCGGGTCTATTTCGAGGCGGTCTACGACGAGGTGGATTCCAACTTCGATTTCGTGGACTACGTCGATCGGCGCCTCATCCTGGGCGCCATCATCCAGTACTAGGAGGGCGGGCGGCATGAGCGCGAAATTCGTTAAATGGGTGGCGCTGGCGGTGTGCGCGGCGGGTCTGGATGCGCAGGCGGCGTTCGATCCGCCCACGCGGGCGGAACTCAAGGCCGCGGCCGAAGACCTCTCGAAAGTGGTCGAACTGCTGCAAGACGCCTCGATCGACCAGGCGGCGGAAGTCGCCCGGGACGTCGTGATCGAGATCGTCAAGTTGGGCCTCGATCAAGCCGAACGCGACAGCCGGGCATCGTCCCTCGTCGGCTATCTGTTCATGACCTTTCCGGAAAGCGACTGGACGGACCTGGCGATCGTGTTCGGCCGCATGGTGGCGGCCAGTCCGACGGCCAGCATGGATCCCTCGTTGTTGTCGGCGCTCCAGCGGGCGATCATCGAAGTGTGCGGGGTGGGGGTCGCCAGCGAGTTCGGCAACGCCTACAATCTGGCCATGCTGACCGTGGCCGGTGCGCCCGGCGGCGGCAAGAACGTGCCGCCCCAGCCGCCGCCGCCGCCGGTGGCGTTGCCGTTGCGGCCGCCCATCGCCACCCCTTACGAAGCCCAGCGCCTGCGCTGAGGATCGGGGCCGGCTGGGCCGGGGGAGGGGGGCCGGAGGGGGCGTTGTGGACGGGCGGTGCCGTCTTCGGAGAGGGTGGTGGCGGGAACCGGGGTCGAACCGGTGACCTAAGGCTTATGAGTCCTCCGCTCTGCCAACTGAGCTATCCCGCCAATTTCAAATCGCGCGGGGAATCTACGGAAAGGCGGGGGGCTTGTCAAACCCGATGATGGGCAACCCGCCGCCAGCGCGCATCAATTGATCGGAGCGGCCCGGGGGGCGTTGGGTTCGGCCAACTGGATGGAGGTGCCGTCCGCGCCGATGGCCTGCCATACGATTTTTTCGCCGGCCGTCTGGGGGAACGAATCCTCGAATTCGTTGTTGGTGAGTTGCACGGCGATATTGTCGCTCAGGTCGAACGCCATGATTTCGGCGTCCCAATTGTCCACGTAGCTCATCCAGGTGATCAGGCCGTCGCGGATCTGGGGAGCCATGTCGTCCCACGTGTTGCTGGTCAGCTTGATGGCGCGGCGACCGTTGAAATAGTAGATTTCCAGATCGGTGTCGTCGTACCCTTGCCAGACCACTTTGTCGTTCCAGATGGCGGGGGCGGCGTTGTCCTGGGTGCCTTCGCTGATCTTGCGGATGGCGCCGTCGACCAGATAGAAAATCTCGGCGTTGACGGTCGGATGGGCGACCCAGGCCACGCGACCGTTCCAGACGACGGGGGCGATGTCGTCGAACTGGTTGTTGGTGATCTGTTCGAGCTGGTCGAGGTCGAACCGGTAGCGGAAGATTTCGTAGTCGTTTCCGTCCCAGCCTTGGAAAACCAATTCGTTGCCGTGGATGTTGGGATTGAGGGCGTAGTAATAATTGGTGGTGATCTGGATGAGGTTGGTGGTGCCGGGGCGCCAGACCAGCATTTCATATCCATACGGCCAGCCGCGGGCGCATTGGAACGCGATGCCGGCGCTGGACATGGCGGGGGCGCAGAAATGGCGGGTGCCGGGCGTGATGCGTTCGATCCCGTTGCCGGGACGATAGATGGCGATGTCGCCGGCCTTGCCGGAGCCCCGCCAGGTTTGGTACGGGGCGAATTCCTGCGTCTCGGCGGTTGCGGCCGTCGGGGCGGATTCAGGGGGCGGCCCGTTGGTGTCGGCCGCTTCCACGGCGGAGATCGGCGCCGGCAGGGGCGGATCGAACAGCGTCGGGTAGTCGGCCTCCATTTGCCGCATTTCCTCGGTCTTGGGGGGGAGGCTCAGCGTGAAGGGGTAGCCGCCGGCCGCCGATTCCTTGTACCAAGCGAGGAACAAGACGGCATCGCCGGAGGCAATGGGCTGCTGGCTGCGCCCGGCGATGTCGGGCTGGTCTTTGGTCACGTTGCGGACCTGTCCGTTTTGCCAGACGAAGATATCCGAGCGGCTGGTGTTCGGCGGGCTTCTCAGAACGTCGGGCCGGGTGGCCAAGGAAGATTCCCCTTCATGCAGGGAATAGCCTTGCCAGGCGATCAAGCCGGTTTCGCTGAGGGTCGGCGTGCGGACGTTGCTTTTCGGTTCGGAAAGCTGCTGGACGGTGAACTCGCGCGCGCCGGCGGCGGCGGCGAACAGCATCAGGCCCAGCCAGGCAACAGCGGTTGGGCGGCAAGCGGTGGACAGGCGGAGAAACGTCATGCAGGTCAAATGCTTTGCGGAGAGGTGGCGGCGGGCGCGGGAGCGGTCGAGTCGAGGCGGGCTTTTTCGGCGTCGGCTTTGGCGGCGGCCAAGGCCGCGGCTTTTTCGGCGCGGAGGCGTTCCCGCTCGGCGGCGGCGGCCAGGGAGCCCGGCGTGGGAATGCCATCGTCGCCCAAGGGCCATTCCGGTCCCCAGCGATGTTCCGGACTCCAGTAGCCGCCGGTGGGATTGTCCTTTTCGCGGTAGGCGAATTCCCACGGCAGGTCGCCGGAGAGCAGAAAAGCCTTTTGCGCGGCCAGATCGCGGCCGGCGCGTTCGACGGTCTTGAGGATCGCGTTGTTCTTGACCCGGTCGTAGTCGGTGCGGGCGACGACCAGCACCTGGTCCTGAAGCAGTTGGAGCCGGTTGATCAACTCGCCGTATTCCACGGCCCACCAGACGTCGTTCATCGGTCCCCAGGGCATCTGCTTGACGTAGCCCGAGAACTTGTCGTGCAAGGTGATCGTGGCCAAGGTGCGCATGTCCTTGACGAGGGTGTGGACCTGGTAGGCGGACGAAACGGAGGGGCTGACGAGCATCAGTTCGGTCTTGCCGTTGTCGCCGGACATTTCGCCTTTGAGAATGACGGTCTGGAGGCTGTTGCGGACGTTGGGGGGGGCGAGATCCTTGGGGTCGGGGAAGACGATCGCGTAATGGAGGGGGGCTTCGACGATGCGCTGGGCCAAGGGCAGGATGCGCCCGTTGAGCAGATCGTACAGCAAGGCCATGTGGGCCTCCGCCTTGTCCTGTTCGCAGAAGACGATGATGTCGCGTCCGAACAGGTTCATGATGGAGTTGCCCGTCATCCAGAGGTCTTTGTCGAGCTCTTGGCGGAAATAGCCCGTGGAGTGGAACCCGAGGCGTTTGCTTTTGGGGTCCGGGAAGCCGCCGATGGCGTAGATGGCGGCGTCCATGACCGTGTTGGCTTCGTCTTTGCGGTAGGTCACGACCATGACCGACACGTTGCCGAGCTTGAGGTTGGCGTCGGTGGCCATGCCGAGATCGACGACGGTTTTGAGGCGTTCGACCAGCTCGGGGTTGTCGCCGAAGAGGGAGAGGAGGTAGTTGTCGGACAAAACGTCGTCGGCGGGAACGCCTTCGATCGTTTCCCCGGATTCGAGCAGATAGCGCAGATGCTGGAAGCCGCCAAAGGCGGTTTGATAGACGCCCCACGCCCGCCAAGCCAGCACGGCGCCCACGCCCAAGGCGCCGACGAGGCAAAACGCTAAACTTCGCAAGATTATTTTCCGCATGGCGAACCCATCCTTTCCGGATGTTCCCAAATCAATATAGGCGACCGGCGGGTTTCGCACAAGGCAAAAGATCGGGATCGCGCTCGGCGAACCGCCCAAAAAAATCGGCCCGGTGAAGCGTTTTTGCGTTGAGCTTTCATTCCGTTGCCGTTACCTTGTTAACAGAATTGGCCAGTGCTTTGTGGTCTGGCGGTTGGCTTGGGAATCGGCGAGGCGGAAAATCCGCTCCGGGAGTGCGCAAATGAAGTCTGGGAATGTCGTGCGGCGGGGATGTCAACGGGTGCTGGTCGGACTGTGTCTGGCGGGGTGGCTCGTGCCGGGCTCCGTGCGGGGCGAAGCGATGTTGCAGTTCTTCAACGCGAGTTGGAACGAAATCGCCGACAAGGTGCCCGAACTGGCGGAAGCGGGCTATTCGTCGCTCTGGCTGCCGCCGCCGGCCAAGGCCAACGGCGGCTATTCGGTGGGCTACGACCTGTTCGATCCGTTCGACCTGGGCAACAAGAACCAGCGCGGCACGATCGCCACGCGTTACGGCACCAAGGCGGATCTGCACAACCTGATCGAGCTGTGCCACCGCTTCGGCATCCGGATCTACTTCGACAACATCATGAACCACCGCGCCTACGACGTGCCGGGCTACAACGAAACCACGCCGATCGACGTCTTCCCCGGGATGGTGGCCGAGGATTTCCACCTGCGCACCACCTCCGACGGCTTCTACCGCAAATGGGACAACACCCGCGACTGGCAGGACGCCTGGCAGGTGATGCATCTGGGGCTGTCGGACCTGCTGGACATCGCCCACGAGACGCCCAACCAGAATTTCGGCCCCACCGAAGGCAGTTGGCACGAGAAACCCTCCATCGTGCGCCATCCGCAGAACCCGGAATACTACGATTGGCACCCCACGCTGGGCTGGGTCGGCTTCAACAGCACGTCGATCACCGAATCGGTCATCGCCGCGAATCCCGATTTCTTCAAGGAAGACGTCGGCGCCTACCTGTGCCGCAACGCGCGCTGGATGCTGGAGACCACGAAAGCCGACGGGTTCCGCCTCGACGCCGTCAAGCACGTGCCGGACTACTTCTTCGGGGCGTTCGGGGACGACGCCAGCGACGCCGGCTATCTGGGCCAGATCCAGTGGCAGTTCAACATGACCCATGGCTACAGCGATTGGAGCAACCACCGCGACAGCAACTTCAGCACGGAAATCCCGCGCGACGACGCGCTGCTCTTCGGCGAACATCTCGGCCAGCCGCCCGGCTACGGCGGCTATATCTCCGCCGGGATGCGGCTGGTGGACAACGATCTGCGCAACCAGCTCAACTGGCGCTTCAGCGCGGGCGATCTGTGGGGCTACGACAACGCCGGCGCGGGCGGCTTCGATTCCGCCGTGGGCGTGATGCATGCCCAGAGCCACGACAACGACTACGTGGACCGCAAGGAACTCCAGCACGCCTACTACTTCCTGCGCGGCGGGCTTGGCCTGCTCTACACCGACGGCAACCGCCACGCGGAAACCCTCTCCGGCAGCGGCGGCGCTTTCCCGCGCTGGGCCAGCACCGCGTTCCTCGGCCAGTGGGGCCAGCCCCAAATCCCCGAACTCCTGAAGATCCACGAGAACGGCGCGCGCTACACCCATCACGGCATGGGCACGCACTGGGACGGCGCGGTCATCGCCTGGGAGCGCGGCGGGACCTTCCCCTGGAACACCTTCCTGACGGTGTTCAATTCGAAGTGGGCGGATTGGCGCTCCATTCCGACCCAGGGCACGTTCCCGGACGGCGCCTACCTCTACAACTACGTCCGCGCCTACCAGTGCTACTATACCGGCAGCGGGCCGGCCGCCGACTACGTCTACGCCAGCGATCTGTACAACGTCAACCAGCCCCCCAACAGCTATTCGGTCTGGGGCTACAAGAATCCCGACCCGAGCGGCCTCTGGTCCGGCGACGCGATTTCGATCACCGACGACGGCCAGCTGGCCGAAACCATCTCCGTGGACCGCCGGGACGGGCCCGACGGCGACGCGGAGTTCAACCCCTACAACTATTCCAACCGCGGCTTTCCCGACGGCGCCACGCCGACGCCCTACAGCTATCGCCAGTCCATCCCGCGCATTACCAAGGGCACCAACGTCGTCTTCACGGCCCGCGTGGACGGCTCGGCCGACAACGTCCTGATGCGCCTCGACGGCGGCATGGACCTGAACGGGGCCACCCACGCGCTGGGCGACCTGCGCGACAACCCGCCGGCGCTGAGCCACGACATGTATTTAGGCTTCGAAGGCGTCGATTTCGTCCAGCGCATCTGGCCGGAAAAATTCGCGGCGACGGATTCCGCGCGCGCCAAGATCGCCTCGCCGGGCGCGGAGACCTACGTCGCCACGCTCAACACCGCCTTCACCACGAACCTCTCGACGGGCAGCAACGACTGGGACGGCACCTACACGGTGTCCTGGATCTGGCACGATCCCAACGGCACCCAGGACGGCGATCGCGCGGGCAACGCGCAGTTCTGGCCGCCGGTCACCAATGCGGGCGGCTCCACGATCTACGTCGGCGTCAAGACCCCGAAGGTCGCCGGCAACCGCGTCCACCTCTATTACACCACCAACGGCACGGCTTGGCCCGAGGGCGCCGGCGGCAAGGGCGCCAATGCCGATACCCGCGTGGTCGAAGGGGCCTGGGTGGGCGACGGCAGCGATTCGTCCGATTGGTGGGAACTCCAAGTCCCCGCCATGCCCGCCGGGACGGTCTTCCGCTACAAGATCGGTTCGGCGCGCCAACAGGGCTACGACGGCAACGGGTGGGACGTCGTCTGGCCGGGCAGCGCCGCCGAGGTCGCCCGGAAGGTCCAGATGCTGGGCGAGTGGGAAACGGACGCCCAGAACCTGAAGACCAAATCCTACCACCGGCACAACAACTACAACAGCTGGACGACCAACGGGCTTCCGGACGGCTTCCACCTGCTGACGGCGCGGGCGTTCCTGGACCGCGACGATGGCGCCCCGGTCTTCAACACCTTCCGCCAGACGTTCTACCTGGACACGGAAACCCCGCAGGGCTACGTGCAGTATCCGGCGGCCGACGGCGAGACCTACTACGGCAGCGAGTACGGCTTCATCGTGCGCACCGATCCGACCGCGCGCGAGGTGTGGTATCATATCGACGACAGCAACGCCGACAACGATGGCCCCGGCAACGGCATGGTGTCCGGCAAGGTCGTCTGGGCGCAGGCCTCGACCGTGGGGGCGTGGACCGAGGACATGGCCGAGGATACGGCCTTCCCGAAGATCTGGCGCTTCAACTACGACCGCATCCCGGCCACGGGCACCGCCACGATCCGCGTCCGCCTGCGCGAATGGTCCAGTTCCGCCACCAACGCCTGGTCGGCCACCAACCCGACGAACGACAACGCTGCGGCCGGCCACTTCACGCAACTGGAGCGCACCCTGATCACCCGCGGCCCGGCGGAAGAATTTTTCTACGACTGGCCCGAGACGGACGGCGCGATGGTGGAGGCCGGCTGGCAACTGCGCATCCACTACACCGCCAGCATGGCCGCCGGCCTTTCGGACCAGGAAATCTACGACCGCATCAAGGTCTACGTGAACGCGTCCGCCAACGGCTCGACCAACCGCGGCGAACTGGTGGATGCCGCCGGGTTGAACTTCACGCACCAGTGGAACTGGGGCGCGGCCGGCGAAGGCCTCAACGTCCTGGGCTTCGACATGCCCAACGTCTACAACGGCCAGGACGGGTGGCTCTACGGCGTGCGCGTCGAGTTCACCAACAGCAACGGCTACGGCGTTTTCGACAAGGCCGCCGTGCGCCTCGTGCAGCACCGCGGGCCCCTGCTGCCCACGCTGATCATCACCACGCCGCCCGAAACCGACAGCGACGGCGCGAAATACGTCATCCGGATGGAAGACGTGCCGGCCAGCGTGCTGGCCACCAATCCGGCCCTGCGGCAAACGCCCATCGTGGTGCTGACCGACGCCAACGCCACCAATCTGGCCATCCAGTTCAACAGCCCGACGGACTACGTGGGCGCGGTGGTCCTCGACAACGTCGTCACCAACGGGGACAGCCTGACCTGGACCCACGTCTGGACCGTCACCAACGCCGGCGCCTACCGCTTCACGGCCACCGTCTGGGCCGATACCAACGGCACCGAACTGAGTTCCGCCGTCAACTCGGCCACGCGCAACGCCACCGTCCAGTTCCGCGAACTCGTCGCCACGACCAACGCGGCCGATGCGGATTGGGACGACGACGGCATCCTCAACACCAACGAGGTTTCCGCCTGCCCGCTGCCGGACAGCGCCGCCGAATACTGGACGCAGACCGAAGTCTTCAACTACTTCGCCCGCGGCAAGTCCATGGAGAACAGCCCCGACACCGACGGCGACGGCCTGCCCGACGGCCTCGAACTGGGTTACCGTGGGCCCGCCGCCGGCACCGACGAGGCCACCGACACCGACGGCGACGGCTACCCGAACTTCCGGCCCGACCTCGATCCGCCGTTCTACAACACCTTGGACAATCTCGGCACCGTGAAGGGCATCGACGGCGCCGGCACCGGCGCCAGCCGCACCAAGCTCGCGCAAGGCACGACCACCGATCCGACGAATCCCGACACCGACTACGACGGGCTGCCCGACGGCGTCGAGGACGCCAACCGCAACGGGTGGGTCGACGGCGACGGCGCCAGCCTGCCGACCAATTGGAGCCCGTTCCTCGAGCGCAACTGGCCCGACGGCCTCATCAACAGCGGCGAGACCTGGCTGGAAACCTCCCCGAACCTCGCCGACAGCGACCGCGACGGCCTCAGCGACGGCTACGGCGAGGACAAGGACTTCAACGGCCGCATCGCCGGCGACGTCAACGACAACCGGATCTGGGACGCCGGCGAAACCTGGACGGAAACCGATCCGCTGAATCCCGATACCGACGGCGACGGCCTGCCCGACGGCTGGGAAGTCCGCTACGGCCTCGACCCCCTCGACGCCACGGGCCTCAACGGGGCCGACGGCAACCCCGACGGCGACACCTATCTCGACGTGGAAAGCGTCGAACAGCCCTACGTCAACCTGCTCGAATACCAGAACGGCACCAACCCCCGCGAAGCGGACTCCCTCGAGAATCCCGGCGGCGAAGGCTCCATCGTCGTCGGCCAGGGCGCGATTCTCGGCACGGTCAACGACGTCGACTACTACCGCGAATTCATGGATTGGACCTTGGCCGACCTGCTCGCGCTGGACAACTACAACCAGGGCGGCAATTCCGCCGACATCTACCGCCGCGGCGACGGATTCGACAGCTCCCGCGACATGGTGGCGTTCTATTTCCGCGACGGCGGCGCGACCGGCGCCGGCGGCGACGGCAAGCTCTACTTCCGCGTGGACTTCGACGACCTGAAGGCCAATGCCGAGCAAAGCGCGCTCAACGTCTACGTCGCCATCAACTTCGGCACCTACGGGGAAGGCGGCGAGGTCAACCTGCCCGACCAGGTCAACGCCGGCAGCCTGATGCAGTGGAACGCCTGCGTCGGCGTGTACGACGGCGGCAGCGGCGTGCTCTACGTGGACGGCAACAAGAACAACAACACGACCGACATCGGCGGCGATCTCGCCGCCGCCGGCGTGGCCGCCGTCCCGGGCGGGATCGTGGGCACCTATTTCGACTCCACCCTCGACGCCGTGGCGTGGAGCATCGACCGCGCCGCCCTGGTGGCCGCGGGGTGGGGCGGCGATCCGGACACCCTCCTGTTCCAGGTCTACACCACCAGCGACTTCACCGGCGACGACGGCGGCAGCGGCGACAAGGGCGGCCTCAACGACTTCACCGACACCATCGGCGACGACTGGCTGTGCTCCGACTACTACCAGGACTACAACTACGTCGCCGCCAACGGCTACTACCGGTACTGCATCGGCCGCACCGCCGGCGGCTACGTGTTCAACAACGTCGGCCAGCACGCCAAGGTGGCCTTGCTCGCGCACGGCAACCAGGCCGTCGAGCCCGGCGCGACCATCCAGAACATCGTGGACAACGGCAGCGGCGCGGGCTACCAGCGCCCCGTCAAGATCCACAACATCTATTCCAACGCGGCGCTCAACCTGCACATCACGCCGACGCTGGCCATGTCCCTGGAATGGGCCAAGGTCGGCACCTCCAACACGTGGTATTCCGGGCCGGGGCTCAACGAGCAGATCCGCGCCGGCGTGGCGGCGGGCACCTTCCGCCTGCTCGGCAGCACCTTCTCCGACCATATCCTCCCGTACTTCGACGCGGCCTACAACCGCGCCAACGTGGAACTCGCCGCCGACGTCCTCAACGACGTCTACGGCGGGTCGCCCGCCAGCGGCGTGGTCTCCACCAACGTGTTCTGGATTCCCGAGCGCGTCGCCGACGTCGAGACCCTCAAGCAGGTCAAGACCAACCTGGGCTTCCGCGCCACCATCCTCGACCAGACGCCCCATCTGCTGGAGTGGTACGGCCGCGAGGAAGCCCTCGGCAACAACGCCTACAAGATCAACCGCCTGTGGCTCGAGCATGCCGGCGGCCCTTGGCCGTCCGTCGATGCCTTCGTCATCGCCACCGCCGCCAACAACTACCGCTACGTGAACACCGACGGCGGCTTGCCGACGGAACTGCGCCAGCTCTTCAACCGGCGCGCGCGCTCCGGCGCCGACCAGATCTCCACCATCTTCTACATGTGGGAAGACCTCTCCGCCAACGCCAACGCCGACGCCTACGACGCCAACCTGCGCTGGATGGCCAACCATCCCTGGATCCAGGTCGTCGCCCTCGACGATGCCCTCGACGGCGAAACCGTCGAACGCAACCTGACCGCCGCCGCCGGCCCGCAGGCCCAGGACTGGGTGCACCACGCTTCCAACCAGGACTACGACAACTGGTTCTTCGGCTCCGGCCGCCACGAAGGCCTCGCGCCGAAGCTGTTCGAGGTGCGCCTCGGCACCAATCTGCCCTCCGGCACGCCGTACGGCTCCATGACCAACGGCATCCTCTCCAACGCGTGGAAGACCGTGCGCGGGCTCACCAACGCGACCGTCCGGCGTCTCGCCCAGCAGGCGCTCTTCGCCTCCACGTTCGAAACCGCCTTCCACAACGAGAGCAACGGCGACCTGACCCGCTGGAGCTTCGGCGAATACGCCGCGCCCGCCACGGACTGGCAAGGCCTGCAGGGCTTCGCCTGGAAGGCGCAGGGCCAGACCCGCATGGCCGCGCTCTACGGCGCCGTGGACGACTGGGCCAACCGCACGCTTTCTTCCGTCGAGGTGGTTTCCGCCGACGTCGATCTCGACGGCGAGAACGAATATGTCCTGCGCAACGACGCGGTCATGGCTCTCTTCGAACGCAGCGGCGGCCGGATGGTCGGCGCCTGGCACAAGAACGGCACCAACGTCGTCCAGATGATCGGCAACTTCGTCTCCATGCCCGATTCCGGCACCGAAGACGAAGGCACCGACAACGTCAGCGGCGGCGGGACGGGGGCCTACCGCACCTCCGCCCTCAAGGATTGGTGGAACGGCTCCGCCAACCGCGTCAACGATCTCTACGCCTTCTCCGCCGGCGCCAACTCCGTCACCTTCTCCAACGCGGGCATCGTCAAGACCGTCGCGCTGGCCAATGCCGCCACCAACGTCTTCGCGGTGAACTACGCCATGCCCGGCCAGACGCTCTACGTCCGCAACGGCCTCTCGCCCGATCTCGACGCCCTGCTGCGCACCGGCCAGCGCAACCTGGCCGAGGAAGCCACCGGCTCTTCCGCGCTGGCGGTGTCCGCCATCCGGCCCGCCGACGGCCTCGCCAGCACCGTCAAGCTCGCCGTCGCCACCGGCGCCATCAATACGGCCGCCACGGACATGTCCAACACCTGGAACACCGTCAACCTGCGCAACCAGGCCCAGACCCGGCAGGTGGAACTCGTCGGCACCAACGCGCTGGCCTTCACTCTCGAACTGGCGTCTTCCGCGACCGGCGCCGACGAACCGCCGGTCCTCGAGTTCACGCCGTCCGGCCCGTACGTGATGCCCGTGGGCGCGACCTCGTCCTTCACCGTCGCGGCCATCGACTACGACAGCCCCGCCACCACGCTGACGGCTTCCAATCTGCCGGTCGGCGGCTCCAAGCTGGCCGCGTTCGACGCCAACACCGGCGCGTTCTCCTGGCACGTGACCGCCCTCGGCCAGGGCGGCCGCACCAACGACCAGGTCTACACCAACACGGTCTTCACCGCCTTCGACGGCACCAGTTCCACCGCCGCCACGGTCGTCATCACGGTTCCGTGGGACGCCGACGCCGACGGCATGCCCGACGACTGGGAACTGCTCAAGTTCGGCACCGTCACCAATGCCGCCGCCGGCGATTGGGACGGCGACGGCTTCCCCAACTACAGCGAATGGGTCGCCAACACCGATCCCGACGCTCCCGGCAGCTACGTCGGCTGGGAAAACCGGATGGTGCTTTCGCCCAACTCCGTCGCGCTGACCTTCCAGTCCATCGTCGGCCGCACCTACAAGATCGAAGGCCTCGACGAACTGTTGCCCGGCACCAACTGGCAGCAATTGGACATCGTCGTCAGCACCAACGACCCGATGACCTGGGTGGACACCAACGCCTGGCCGGACGTCCGCAACTACCGCATCAAGATCCCGCTGGCCCAGCCCTGATCCGGTCCGCGCCCGCCGGCGGCCGGGGCCCGGCTGCCCGGCCTGCCGCTCCGCCCATGGACGGGCGCGCTGGCCCGGCGCGCCGGGATTCCGTTTCATTCCGCTCTTGCGCCGGGCAGGGGCGGGGCGTATGTTGGTGAACGGAAGTTCAGTCATGCCCCGCGCCGCTCCATGCCGTTTGCCCGCCGGAAGCGTCCGTCCCGTGGCCGTCGGGTCGCCGCCGCTCTTGCTGCGCCGCTATGCCTCGCGCATCGCGGCGGGCTTCCCGTCGCCGGCGGACGACCATCTGGAAAGCCCTCTGGACCTGAACGCGCATCTGGTGGCGCATCCCGCCGCGACGTTCGTGGTCAAGGTGCAGGGCGACTCGATGTCCGGCGCGGGCATCCGCGACGGCGACCTGCTGGTGGTCGATCGCGCGCGCGAGGCGAAGTCCGGCGCCATCGTCGTGGCCGTGGTGGACGGCGCGCTGACGGTCAAGCGCCTGCGCGTCGGCCGCGACGGCGTGCGGCTGGAGCCGGAGAATCCGGCCTACCGGCCCATCCGGGTGCGCGAAGGCGAAGAACTGGTGATCTGGGGCGTCGTGGCGCATGCCATCCGCTCCTATTGAAACGGGGCGGAGCGCCATGTTCGCGCTGGTGGATTGCAACAACTTCTACGCCTCGTGCGAGCGCGTGTTCCGGCCCGCGCTGGAAGGCCGGCCCATCGTCGTGCTGTCGAACAACGACGGTTGCGTCGTCGCCCGCAGCGCCGAAGCCAAGGCGCAGGGCATTCCGATGGCCAAGCCGTGGTTCCAGCTCGAGCGCGGCCTGCGCGGTCCGCCCGTCGCCGTCTTTTCCTCCAACTACGCGCTCTACGGCGACCTGTCCCGGCGCGTCATGCAGGTCCTCGCGGACTTCTGCCCGCGGCTGGAAATCTATTCCATCGACGAGTGCTTTCTGGATTTGTCCGGCGTGGCCGGCGACCGCACGGCGCTGGGGCTGGACATGGCGCGCCGCGTGAAGCGCTGGACGGGCATTCCGGTTTCCGTGGGCATCGCCCCCACGAAGACGCTGGCGAAGGTCGCGAACCGCCTGGCCAAGCGCGGCCAGAGCCCGGCGGGACCGGTGCTGGATTGGGCGCGCCTGCCGGATCCGCGCGCGACGCTGGCCGCGCTGGCGCCGGAAGACGTCTGGGGCATCTCTTCGCGCCTGGGCGAGCGGGTGCGGCGCCTGGGCCTCGCCAGCGCGCTCGCGCTGGCCGAAGCCGATCCCCGCGTCCTGCGGCGGGCGGGCGGGGTGGTGCTGGAGCGCCTCGGCCGCGAACTGGGCGGCACCGCCTGTCTCGCGCTGGAAGACGTGGCGCCGCCGCGGAAGCAAATCATGGTCTCGCGCACGTTCGGCGCGCGCCTCGCGCGCGCGGAAGACGTGCAAGCCGCCGTCGCGGCGTTCGCCGCGCGCGCCGGCGAAAAACTCCGCCGCCAGCACCGGCGCACGGCGGCCGTGACGACGTTCCTGCAGACCGATCCCTTCGATCGCGAAGGCCCGCGCTACTTCAACGGGGCGACGGTCGCGATGGAACGCCCCACGGCCGATTCCGGCAAACTCGTGCGCGCCGCGCAGCAGGGGCTCGCGCGCATCTTCCGGCCGGGCCTGGCCTACCGCAAGGCGGGCGTGCTGCTGCCGGATCTCGAACCCGCCGGCATCGAACAGGGCCTGCTGTTTTCGGCGGAGCCCGCCGACGACGCGCGCACCGCGCGGCGGATGGCATGCCTCGACCGCCTCAACCAGGCGCCCGCGCACCGCGCCGTGCGCTACGCCAGCGAGTTGCTGGGCGATTCCTGGCGCATGCGCCAGCGGCGCAAGTCTCCGGCCTACCTCTCCGATTGGGCCGAACTCCCCGTCGTTTGGGCCCACTGATTCCGGGGCTGTTCCTACGACGCCGCCAGCGCGCCGGCGATCTGCGCGGCCACGCGGGCGTTGTTTTGCAGCAGCGCCACGTTGGCCGTGCGGCTTTCTTCGTGCGTCAGCTCGCTCACGCGCGCCAGCAGGAACGGCGTGACGTATTTGCCCCGGACGTCGCGCTCTTCCGCTTCGTCCAAGGCCTGGGCGATGGCTTTTTCCGCGACTTCCGCGGGCAGCTCGTGCTCCGTCGGGACCGGCGTGGCGATCAGCGTGCCGGTCTGGAAACCGAGCGTTTCGCGCGCGCGAAGAATGGCGGCCACGTCTTCCGGCCGGTCGCAGCGGACGTCCAGCGGCAGGCCGGAATCCCGCGTGTAGAACGCCGGGAAATTGGCGCACTGGTAGCCGACGACCGGCACGCCGTGGGTCTCAAGGACTTCCAGCGTCAGCGGCAAGTCGAGGATGGCCTTGGCCCCGGCGCAGACCACGGCCACGGGCGTTTGCGCCAGTTCCATCAGATCCGCGCTGACGTCGAACGGATGGCCGCGGTGCACGCCGCCGATGCCGCCCGTGGCGAAGACCCGGATGCCGGCCAAGTGGGCGACGATCATCGTGCCCGCCACGGTCGTCGCGCCGTCGCCCTTCTGGGCGAGCACGATCGGGAAATCCCGCCGGCTGCACTTGCGGACGTCCTTGGCTTGGGCCAGATAGGCCAGTTCGTCGGCCGTGATCCCGACCGTGATCTGGCCCTTCAGGACGGCGATGGTGGCCGGGACGGCCCCGGCGTCGCGCACGGCCTTTTCCATGCCGCTGGCCACTTCCTGGTTCACGGGATATGGCAGGCCGTGGGTGATCAGGGTGCTTTCGAGGGCGACGACCGGGCGGCCGGCGGCCAGCGCATCGCGCACTTCGGGATGGAATCGCAGCAGGGTCTTGTCCATGGCGGGCTCCTTGAAAGTTTTTACGTTCTACGTAAAACCGGGTCCAAAGTTTTTACGTTCTACGTAAAATTCTCCGGAAATTTTTACGTACTACGTAAAAATCATCCGACCCTTTTACGTGCTACGTAAACCGGGATCAACGTTTTTACGTAGTACGTAAAACCGGCCCCTCTGCGATTCGGTGCATCCGGCCTAGAGCAAATTCAGATTTACTGTGGCCGTTTTTGAACGGCCAGAGAGATCGGCTCACCCGGAGGGTTCGCCCTACCCCAAGCTTTCAATACNNCGACTTCGAGCGGCTACGGTATTCTGAAAACAGCCCTAGGATCAGGCCGTGGGCATGGGCGGTGGTCATCCCGAGCTTGGCCTGCCCGCCGGAGCCTCGCGCGAAGGCGGGTCGAGGGATCTCGGCCCGGACGCAACCGGCCCGAGGGTATCGCGTAGCCGAGATGTTTCGACTTCGGCGCGGGGCGCCTCCGCTCAACATGACCCGAGGGCGCGCACCGCCATCGCAGAGGTGCCCCAAACCGCCCGGTCAGGGGTGGGGGACGTAGGGGAGGGAGGAATGGTGGACGACGATGCGCACGCGGCCGGCGTCGTCCTTGGCGTAGCCGAAGGTGAAATTCACCTTGGTTTCGGCGCCGCTGGCCGCGTCGGTGAAGTAGTAGTTGCCCATGGCGACGGCGGAATCGGCGTCGAACGCCAGCTGCTGCTCGCCGAAGCGGACGGCGGACCAGGGCTGGAGGGCGAAACCGTGGTCTTCGGGGACTTCGCCGCCGACGAAGTAGGAGACGGCCTCGGCGGGCGTGTCGCGGAATTCGAGCGCGGCGGCCTTGGTGGGCTTGAACAGGACGGGCCCCAGGTCGTAGCCGTAGAGGTCGGCGACGGTTTGTTCGGCCAGCGCGCGGGCGTCGCCGCCGGCGGCGTGGGCCGCGCCGATCGCGACGATGGCGTCGCCCCAGGCTTGCTGGGCGGCGCGGACTTCGTCGGCGGTGATCGGGCCGCCGGCGAGCGCGGCGGCGCACAGGGCGAAGAACAGCGGGAGGGCGGCGAGGCGGCGGATCGTCATGGGCGGTCTCCGGTGGGGTTCAGGTGGTTTTGAGAATGGCGTGGAGGCGGGCAACGACCATCTCGATGGCGACGCGGTTCTGGCCGCCGCCGGGCAGGATGACGTCGGCGTAGCGGCGGGAGGGCTGGACGAATTCGAGGTCCATGGGCCGGACGGTGTCGAGGTACTGGAAAATGGTGGTGGAGAGCGTGCGGCCGCGCTCGCGGGTGTCGCGCTCGATGCGCCGGATGAGGCGGATGTCGGCCTCGACGTCGACGAAGATCTTGATGTCCATCAGCGCACGCAGTTCGGGCTCGGCGAAGATGAGGATGCCGTCGACGAGGATGACGGGGGCGGGCTCGACGGTGACGGTCTCGGGCAGGCGGACGTAGTCGGCGAAACTGTAGACGGGCAGCTGGATGGCGCGGCCGGCGCACAGGTCGCGGATATGCCGGGCGAGAAGGTCGCTTTCGAGGGCGTCGGGGTGGTCGACATTCTGCTGCGCGCGCTGTTCGAGCGGCAGGTGCGACAGGTCGCGGTAGTAGGCGTCGTGGGGCAGGTAGGCGACGCGGTGGGCGCCGACCCGGTCGAGGATGCTGCGGGCGACGGTGGTCTTGCCGGAGGCCGTGCCGCCGGCGACGCCGAACACGATGGGCTTGGAACTCATGGGCGAATCCTAACGGACCGGGTTGTAGCGTGAATCCGAATATCCAATATCCAATATTCAATATCCAAGGTCCAAGTGAAGTGTCCCGATTCAGGTCGGATGCTGGCTGGATTCATTCTGGCTCCCGACTCCTGGATTCGGACTCCTTTTTCATTCTACAGCGTGCCGAAGAGGCGGTCGCCGCAGTCGCCGAGGCCGGGAAGGATGTAGCCTTGGTCGTTGAGGCGTTCGTCGAGCATGGCGACGTAGATCTTCGCGTCGGGGTGGGCGGCATGCAGGGCGGCGAGGCCTTCAGGGGCGGCGATGACGGAAACGACGGTGATCCGGCGGATGCCGCGCTCCTTGAGGCGGTCGATGGCGTAGGCGAGGGAGCCGCCGGTGGCGAGCATGGGGTCGAGCAGGAAAACCCGCATGGTTTCGGCGCCGGGCGGCAGCTTGCAGTAGTACTCGACGGGTTGGAGCGTCTGTTCGTCGCGGTAGACGCCGACGTGGCCGACCTTGGCGGACGGGATCAGGTCGAGGATGCCCTCGACCATGCCGAGGCCGGCGCGGAGGATGGGGACGAGGAGGACCTGTTCGGCGAGCTGCTGGGCGTCGCAGGGGGCGAGGGGGGTCTGGATGCGGACGGGTTGGAGGGCCAGATCGCGGGTGATTTCGTAGACGATGAGGTAGGACAGTTCGCTGAGGGTTTTGCGGAAATGCTTGTTGTCGGTGTCGCGGTTGCGGAGGATGGCCAGCTTGTGCTCGATGAGGGGGTGGCAGAGGATGGTGGCGTTGGGGTTCATCAGGGGGGAACCTAGCAGAACGCGGGGACCGATCGAAGCCCAAAATGGGCGAAAAAGGCCGGCGGGGGCGGTTTTGTTGTTTGCTTGGAACGGGAAATGGAGTAGATATGAAAACCTCTTGCCAGGGAAACAGGTAAAATGTTTTACTTGGCGGGATAACGGTCCGGAATTGGACCCCGAAGGAGCCCGAACATGGACATTGAACGAATCAAAACCGTGATCGACCTGATGCGCGAGCACGAGCTGAACGAATTTGCCGTCGAAGAGCCGGATTTCAAGCTGACGCTCAAGCGCGGCGGCGCGGCGCCGACGATGATGATGGCGCCGCAGATGATGGCGGCGCCGGCCGCGGCGGCGCCCGCGCCGGCCGCGGCGGCGGCACCGGCCGCGCCGGCGGCGTCGGCGGAGGACAGCCTGACGCCGATCCCGTCGCCGCTGGTGGGGACCTTCTACCGGGCCGGCTCGCCGGACGCGGATCCGTTCGTGGCGGTCGGCAGCCGGGTGAACAAGGATACCGTCGTGTGCATCATCGAGGCCATGAAGGTGATGAACGAGATCAAGGCCGAGACGAGCGGGACCATCAAGAAGATCCTCGTCGAGAACGCGACGGCCGTCCAGTTCGGCCAGCCGATGTTCCTGATCGAAAAAGGCTGAGGCCGGCATGTTCAAGCGCATCCTGATCGCGAACCGGGGCGAGATCGCCGTGCGCGTGATCCGGGCCTGCCGGGAAATGGGCATCCGGACCGTGGCGGTCTATTCGCAGGCGGACGAATCGTGCCTGCACGCGCAGCTGGCGGACGAGGCGGTCTGCATCGGCAAGGCGCAATCGTCGGAAAGCTACCTGAAAATCTCCAACATCATCAGCGCGGCCGAAGTGACCGACGTGGACGCCATCCATCCGGGGTTCGGCTTCCTTTCCGAAAACGCGCACTTCGCGGACATCTGCGAGGATTGCGGCATCACCTTCATCGGCCCGTCGCAGGACAACATCCGCAACATGGGCGACAAGAACAAAGCGCGCGAGCTGATGCGGAAGGCCGGCGTGCCGGTGACGCCCGGCAGCGACGGCGTGGTCAAGACGCAGGAAGAGGCGCTGGCGATCGCGAAGAAGCTGGGCTATCCGGTGCTGATCAAGGCGGTGGCCGGCGGCGGCGGCAAGGGCATGCGCATCGCGCGCAACGACGTCAGCCTCGCCCAGGGCTTCATGACGGCCAGCTCCGAGGCGGAGCGGGCGTTCGGCAACGCGGACGTCTACGTGGAGAAGCTGGTGGAGCGGGCGCGGCACATCGAGGTGCAGCTGCTGGCGGACAACCATGGCCACGTCTACCAGCTCGGCGAGCGCGACTGCTCGATCCAGCGCCGGCACCAGAAGCTGCTGGAGGAAACGCCCAGCCCGGCGCTGACGCCCGACCGCCGCAAGAAGCTCCTGAAGGCCGCGGTCAAGGCCGCGCAGGCCTGCAAGCTGCGCAACGTGGCCACCATCGAGTTCCTCTGGAACGAGGATGCGCAGGAATTCTATTTCATGGAAATGAACACCCGCATCCAGGTGGAGCATCCCATCACCGAAGAGGTGACGGGGGCCGACCTGGTGCAGCTGCAGATCCGCGCGGCGGCCGGCGAGGTCCTGAAGTTTCCCGACGACGAGTTCGCGCCGCGCGGCCACGCCATCGAAGTGCGCGTGAACGCGGAGAATCCCTACAAGAACTTCACGCCGTCGCCGGGACCGATCCAGGCCGTGCATTTTCCGGGCGGGCCCGGCATCCGCGTGGATTCGCACGTGTATTCGGGCTACGTCATTCCGCCCTACTACGACAGCATGATCGGCAAGATCATCGCGCGCGGCCGCAACCGCGACGAAGCCCTGAACCGCATGGCGCGGGCGCTGGCCGAATTCAAGATGCAAGGGCCGGCGACGACCGTGCCGGTGGCGCAGGCGCTGCTGGCCGACGCGCGGTTCCTGCGCGGGGAGTACAACACGGGCTTCCTCGAGCAATTCATGAACGACGTCTTCTGGGTGTCGTAGGGGATCCGGAGCGATGGCTCGCGCCAACCGCACCGCCTGGACGGGTGCCCGCAGCACCCTCGAACACTGGGTGGAAGGCGTGCTGAGCCGTCTGGCGGAGGATCCGCGCGCGGCGGGGGCCGCGCCGGCGAAGGCGCGGGTGGTCGTGCTGGGGGGCGGCACGGGGCTGTCCACCGTCCTGGGCGGCAATCCGGCGCTGCCGCATTGGCCCGACCGGCCGCCGGCGGGATTGACGCAGGAATTCGAATCGATCCACGTCGGCGTCTGCACGACGGACGACGGCGGCTCGACGGGCGAACTGGTGCGGCGGCTGCCGATGATCGGCATCGGCGACCTGCGCAAGGTGATGCTGGCGCTGGTCGACCGCGCCGCGCTGGCGCGCCGCTACGGAGCGGACGTGCCGGCGGCGAAGATCGTCCAGCGGACGTTCTTGCATCGGTTCGGCGCACGCGCGCCGACCCGCGCCGAGTTGCGCGATCCGGTGCGCGTCCTGGACCCGGCGCTGCGCCGGGCCTGTCCGCCCGCCTTGCGCACCGCGCTGGCGTCCTTGACCGCCGACCTGGCCCCGTGGTTGGAAAAGCGGCTGCGCGTGCCGGGCCATTGCCTGGGCAATCTGTTGCTGGCGGCGGCGGCGTACCGCGGGATCCGCGCGCCGCGGACCCCGACGCGGGCCGAACTGGACCGCGGGGTGGCGGCCGCGGCCGCGGCGATCGGCGTGCCGGCCGGCCAGGTTTGGCCCGTCACGGCCGCCCCGGGCACGCTGGTCTACGAATACGCCAACGGCGTGGTGGCGGCGGGGCAGGCGCGCGCGGCGCGCGTCCGGCGCGGCTGCGCCGTGAAACGGGTGTCCATCGCCTTCGCCGCCGCGCCCCGGGCCGCGCCCGCGCTGCTCGCGCGGCTGCGGACGGCCGACCTGATCGTCTATGCGCCGGGCAGCCTCTACAGCAGCGTCCTGCCCGTGCTGCTCACCCCGGGCGTCGTCGATGCCATCCGCGCCAACCGCCGCGCGGTCAAGATCCTCGGCGCCAACCTGTGGATCCAGGAGGGCGAAACCGACATGTCGTTCCGCGAGGAAAGCCGCGGCTTCTGGGTCTCGGAACTGATCGAAGCCTACGGGCGCAACGTGCCCGGCGGCATCGCCGGCCTGTTCGACGTCGCGCTGGCGACGAGCCTCGACACGGTGCCGGGCAGCATCATCCGCAACTACGCGCTGGAGGACAAGCATCCCATCCATCTCGATCGCGCGCGGGTTTCGGCGCTCGGCGTCATGCCGGTGGAAGCCAGCCTGTTTTCGAGCGACCGCTGGCAGCGCGATTCGATGATCCACCACGATCCGGCGCGGTTCGCGGCGGCGATCCGCACCGTGTACGAAGGCTGGGCCGGGCGCCGGCCCCGCGCCGCGCGCCGGGCGGCCGCTTCGCGCGCGCCCCGGCCCGCCGTGGGGCGGGGACCGTCCGCCTGCGCGCGCATGGACGCCATCGGTTCCGCGCTGGCGGCCAAGTCCGTGCCGTCCGCCGGCCTCCGCCGCGCGCTGGCCGATTTCTTCTGGGCGAATCCGGATATTCCGCCGGGACATCTGGTCAATTTCGACGGCGTGCGGATCGTGCCGGAGGCGCAGTGGCAACGCAGCCGCGAATGGGACAACGTGCTGGGCTACTACGATCCGGAGGCGCGCCGGATCATGCTGCACGAGCTGGCGCTGGGCCGGCCCGGCCTGTTCGCGCCCAACTTCGCGGTCGCGCTGGGCGAGTCCCTCCTGGGCCGCTACATCGCGCGCAAGACGTGGCTCGAAGAATCCCCGGGCACGAACGTCCGCGCCTATGAAATCGAATTGCGGCCGCCGGCGGAGCGCGCCGCGGTTCTGGCGGACGCGGAGGTGCGGACCTATCTGCGCCTGGCGCAGATGGCGCCCCGGCCCGGCGCGCCGCGGCGCTACTTCCGGCCGGTGCCGAACGGCACGGGCTTCCTGCCGTGCGGCATCCTGTTCGGGCTGGTCTACGCCTGGATGCTGGATGGCGCGAGCGTGCCGGCGCTGGACTACGAAATGCAGATCTTGCAATGGCCGGCCTCCCGGTTGCTGCCGTACCAGGTGCGCGCGCGGGCGCGCCACCGGGAACTGGTCCGCTTCTTCCGCGCCGCCGTCTTCCGCAACGGCTGATTTCGGCCCGCGCCCGCGTTTTCGTGCTTCCGTCGCAAGCGCGCATCGGTATACTGGCGCGCATGGCATCCGAAAATCCATCCGACCGACGCGTGCTGGCGGAAGGTGCCCATCTGCGCCTGGTGGTTTCCAACGGATGGGAGTACGTCCAGCGCCCGAAGATTTCCGGCATCGTCGTGATCGTGGGGACGACGAACCACGGCGGCCTGGTGCTGGTGACGCAATGGCGCGAGCCGGTCGGCGCGTTCGTCGTGGAATGGCCGGCCGGCCTGGCCGGCGACGTCCCCGGCAGCGAAACCGAAGCGCTCGCGGAAGCCGCGCGCCGCGAACTGTTCGAGGAAACCGGCTTCGAGGCCCGGACGCTGGAAGCCATCCTGACCGGTCCGCCCAGTCCGGGCATTTCCGACGAGATCGTGACGTTCTACCGGGCGCGGGGCCTGGTGCGCACGGCGCCCGGCGGCGGGCGGGGGGCCGAACGGATCCGGACGCACGTGGTGCCGATGTCGGGATTGACCGAATGGCTGGAAATCATGCAGGCCAAGGGCTGTCTGGTGGATCCGAAAGTGTTTGCCGGGGCGTATTGGCTGCGCCAGGAAATGGACATGTGGATGCATGACTGACGCGCGCGAAACCAACGTGGGCCCGGAAACCGTCGTGTACGCGGTGCCGGACGACAAGCGGATTTCCGTGGGGGCCCCGAGCCTCCTCGCGCTGCCCAACGGCAAGCTGCTGGCGGCGTTCGACCAGACCGGTCCCGACGTGAAGAGCCTGGCCGGCAAGAAAGGCCACGACGCCAAGCGCAACCGTTGGATGCAAGGGCGGGTCATGGCCTCGAGCGACGGCGGCGCGACGTGGCAGCTTGCGGCGACGTTCCCGTTCCGCCGCGCCAGCCTTTTCCGCGACGGCGGCGACGTCTATCTGCTCGGCGAAGCGTCCGGCGGATTGAGCCTGATGCGCTCGCCCGACGGCGGCGGCAGCTGGTCCGCGCCCATGGAATTGACCGGAGATCTGGATCTGTGGGTGGCGCCCACCGCCCTGCTGGCGGACGGCGAATCGTGGTATTTCCCGGTGCTCATGCCGTCGGGCGGGGGCATGGGCGTGACGGTCTTCCGCGCGCCGCGGGGCGCCAGCCTGATGAACCGCAAAGCCTGGACGCAAGGCTCCGTCTCGCCGCCGCTGGCCCAACTGGTGCCGGCCGCGGCCGGCACGGGCTGCGGCGTCCCGCTGGGCGGCGTCGCGCCGGCCTGGCGCGACCCGGTCCTGGCGAACGTGGCCGACCCCGGCCATCCGTGGCATGCCGCCGGCGTCTTGCACGTGCTGGGCGCGACCAGCAGCGGCCGACAGCATTGGGCGGCCGTGGCCCGCTTGGCGACGGCCGAGCTGGCGTTCGCGCCGCAATTGGATCCGGACGGCGCGCCGTGGCTCTGGCTGCCGGTGCCGGGCGGCCACGAAAAATTCGACTTGTTCTACGACGAGCCGAGCCGGATGCATTGGCTGGTGGGCAGCCGGGGCGCGCGCGGACTTCCGCTCGGACCGTTGGCGGCCCGGGAGGAGGGTCTGCATCGGCTTGGGCTGTGGGTCTCGGAGAATCTGGCGGATTGGCGCTTCGCCGCGGCCTTGGCCGCCGGCGGCGAAGGGCCGGCGGGCATCCGGTGCGATCCGTCCGCCGCGCCGTGCGGCACCGATCTCGTCTGGGTTTGCCGCGCCGGGGGCCCGCGCAGCCGCAACGCCCGCGAAACGACGCAGATCCGGTGCGGCCGCGCGCCGAATTTCCGCGCGCGAAACGGTTGATTTTAAGCGTGATTTCCCCGGACCCTTCCGCTAGGGTCCACGCGCAGGATCATGGAGACGCAACGAATGAACGACAGCGACAATACGGGAGTTTCGCCGCGGCTTTTCCGGCTGGCCCCCTGGGGTTTGGCGGCAGTGGCTTTCGGGGTCTATTGGGCCACCCTGTGTCGCGGCGCTTTTCCGGGACTTCCGGCCAAAAGCCTGGTCTGGCATCTGGGGCTGGATGCCAGCCCCACGTTGCTGGATTCGCTGTGGGGGGCGCTGATCCGGATCCTGGCGGCGTTGCCCGGGGCGACGCCGGCGTATGGGGCCGGGCTCTTGAGCGCCGCCTGCGGCGCGGCCGTGGTCGGCCTGGTGGCCGCGCTGATGATGCGCGTGCGCTACGCGGTCCACGACGTGCACGATCCCGATGAAACGCGGCGCGAGGCCCAGGCCCGGCTGTTGGCCGGGACGGCGGCGGGAATCTTCACGGCGGCGAGCCTGCCGTTCTGGATCCTCTCCACCCGGTCGCTGCCGGGCACGTTCCATCTGCTGATGCTGCTGGGCGCCGCTTGGCTCTTTTCGGAATACCAGCGGACGGGCAAGGTCAGTCGGCTCTATCTGCTGGGCCTGCTGTACGGCGCGGGCGCGACCGAATTCGCGACGTTCTGGGTGTTTGCGCCTTTGGCGGCGCTGCTGGTGGTCCGGGCCATGCTGCAACGCGCGGAATTCAGCGCGCGGGTGCTGGTGCGCACGGGCCTGTGCCTCGTGCCGGGCCTGCTGCTCTACGTCGTGAACGGCGTGCGGCTCGCCCGGGATCCCGCGGTCCAGCTGCGCGGCTTCCAATCGGCGGCGACGGTGATCTGGTACGTCTGGCGCGACCAATGGCACTTGATCGTCAACGCGCCCCAGACGTCGGGTTTCCTGCTGATCATGGCGTTGACGGTGGTGCCGTGGAGCGTGATGTACCTGTTGCGGAACAAGAAGCCCGCCTGGCGCTATTCGGCCTGGCAGACGTTCCTGCGCCTCGTGGTGCTGGCGGCGGCGCTGGCCACGCTGTTCGATGCGCCGGTGTCGCCGTGGCATTTCTTCGGCATGGGCTACCTGATGGTGACGCCGTATTTGATCCTGGCCGCCTGCGCGGGGGCGGTGGCCGGCGAATTCTGGGTGATGGGCCAGCGGCGCGACCATCGCAATGCCGGGATCGGCCAGCCCTTGCGCATGCTGATGGGCGGTCTGGGTTTTCTGATTCCGCTCGTCGCCCTGGCGGCCGGGTTCCGGAATCTGCCGGCGGCCGATGGCCGCCCCGGCGCGGCGCTCGACCGGTTGGCGGCCGAGATCGCGGAGGATCTGCAGGGGCGCGACGTCCTGTTGTCCAACGGCGTGCTCGACGACAACGTCCGCCTGCAGGCGCAGCGCCGCAACCAGCGGCTGGAAGTCGTGACCGTGCCGCAGACGGGTTCCGCCGTCTACCGGCAATATCTGGCGCGCTTTTTCGACCAACCGCGGCAGCAATCGCTCCTGCAGGTCGGCTTCGCGGCCTTTCTCCAGGATTTCCTGGCCACCGACGACGGGTTGGCGCGGACCGCCGCGCTGGATTTGGCCGATCCGCTGCGCGAATCGGGCTATCTGGTTCCGGATCGGCTGACGTTCCGCGCGGAACCCGCGGAGGACCGGATCGACGTGGCCGCCCTGCTGGCCGGCCAGAAACCGTTCTGGCAGCGCATGGAGGCCTATGCGGCGGTGCCGCTCGATCCGCGGAACCCGGCGTTCGGCTACCAGCGCTTCGCGTTGCGCATGGCCTCCAAGGTCGCCAACGACGTCGGCTTCCTGCTGCTGGATCGCCGCGACCAGGCGCAAGCGCTGGAGGCGTTCCGGCAGGCCCGCCGGATCTATCCGGACAACGTCAGCGCCCTGCTCAATCTGCTGACGATCGCCCGGACCGAAAATCTGCCGGAGGCCGACCGCTACCAGGCGGAGTGGGACGAATTCAAATCCCGGCACATGGACAGCCGCGTGATGTGGTCGCTGGCGGGGCTGTACGGATACGTCCACAACACCGGCTGGCTCGTGCGCCAGGGCATGATGTGGGCGGTCTCCGGCAAGCCGCGCGTCGCCGAAGCCGAACTGCGGCGGGCGGCCGGCGGCAAAGCCGTGAACGCCGAGATCAAGGCCTTCCTCGGCCGGGCCTATCTGCACGGCGGCGACCTGCAGCGCAGCGCGGCCTTCTACCGCGAAGCGCTGCAGGAGAATCCCCGGGACGTCAAATCGCTGCGCATGCTCGCCGACGTGTCCATGGCCGCCGAGGATTACGACGAAGCGGAGCGGCTGCTCGACGCGGCCGTGGCCGGCGGCTTGCCGCCTGCCGCGCTGGCGTTTGAACGGGTGGCGTTGACCTACCTGCGCGGCCAGGCCGAAGCCGCGTTCGCGCAGCTGCAGGAACTGGTCAAGAAAGAAAAGGAAAACGTCCGGGCCTGGGGCCTGCTGGCCATGCTGTCCGCCGACGGCAGCCATCCCGAAATCTACGACAAGGCGCTGAAGGCCTTGAAAGACCTGCTGGGCAGTTCGCCCGACGTCCGCCTCTTGCTGGCCGAACTGTACGTCGGCCGGAAAGAATGGTCCGCGGCCCGCGCCGAACTCGACCAGATCACCCGCATGAATCCGCGCCTGGTTCGCGCCTGGGAGCTGCTGGTCAGGATCGATTTCCAGGAACGCAAGCGCGAACTGGCGGAAGACCACGTGCGGATCTTGCTGACGCTGGATCCGGAGAACTTCACCGGCAATCTGATGCTGGCCTCTTTCCAGTTCGCCCGCGGCCAGTTGTCCCTGGCGGAATCCTCCTACCGAACGGCCTTGGCGGTTCGCCGGGATCCGGTGGTGATGAACGATCTGGCCTATCTGCTCATGATCGCCAAAAGCGGCGCCCAGGGCGAGGCGCGCGCCCTGGTCGAGGAAGCCTTGGCGCGGCAACCCGGCAACGTGCTGTTCCTGTCCACGCGCGGCGAACTCAACTTGCGCGAAGGGCGCTTCGACGAGGCCGAACAGGACCTGCAGCGGGTGTTGGTGGAAATGCCCGACCACGCGCAGGTTTTGTTGCTTTCCGCCCAGCTGTACGCGGCCCGCGGCCAGGCCGATGCCGCCCGGGATTTGGTCGCCGCGCTGGCGAATCGGCAAAGCGAACTGCCGGCGGAGATGCAAGGCCGGTTGCAGGCGTTGATCAAAGAGTTGCGGTAGGGGGATCGCGGTGCGCCGTCGTTCGTTCGCTGGCATCGCCGGCCGTCGGGGCCGCGCGGTCGCCGGGGCCGTTGGCCGGCGGAGGACGCCATGAACGCCGCCCCGTTCGCGATCCGCAAGCGGAAGGACGCCGCCGGCCAGTTCGAGTTTTTCCGTCCCGGCCTGAAACATTCTCCGGGCGAGGGGCGCGACCCGCGCGTGCAGCTGGACAAGGACCCCTTGACCCAGCAGTTTCCCACCGACCGCCAAACCGCGGGATTCCTGTTCCTGCTGTCCTTCCTGCTGTATCTGGCGACGATGAGCTGGCAGGTGTTCCCGGGGCCGCCGACGTGGGCGTTGCTGGCGCACGTGGATCCCACCGCGGCGCCGACCACGACCGATGCCGTCTGGGGCTGGCTGATGAAAGGCCTGGTCCGGTTGTCGGCGGCGAAGATCGCCGCGTGGTCGGGCTTGTTCAGCGCGCTGTGCGGCGCCGGGAGCGTGGCCCTGCTGGCGCGGTTGATGATGCGCGCCGGCTATTTGATCCGGAACGAGCCGGGGCGGGAATCGTTTTTCCGCGAGGCGCAGGCGCGGCGGATTTCCGGGCTGGTCGCCGGGGCCTATCTGGCCGTCAGCCTGCCGGTCTGGGTGGCGGCCACCCGTTCGTTGCCCGACACGTTCCATCTGTTGCTGCTGCTGGCGTTCGCCTGGTTCATCTCGCAGTATCGCCATCGCGGCCAGCGGCGCCATCTGTTCCTGGCCGGCGCCTTGTTCGGCGCCGGGGCGGCCGAATATCCCACGTTCCTGGTTTTTTCCCCGCTGGCGGCGTTCATCCTGCTGCGCGAAATATTCCGCTGGCAGGCCCTGCGCGCCTGGCGGACCCATCTGGCGCTGCTCAGCGGGCTGGCCCTGGGCTTGTCGCTCTATCCGCTCATCGCGTTCGTGCTCTTCAAGCAAAACGCGCTGGCCGGAACCCTGCTGACGCCGCTGGAAGCGGTTCGGCAGACCCTGTCCGCCCAGATCCAGGTCGCCACCCAGCTCCGTTTCACGACCGTATTCCTGGTCATTGTCGCCGTGCCCGTCATCCCGTGGCTGACGCTGTTCCCGCTGTCGAGCCGGTCGCCGTGGTTCTACGAATGGGGCCAGATCAGCGTGCGGGCGCTGTTCGCGGTCGGCATGCTCGGCGTTCTGTTCGATCTGCCGTTTGCGCCGTGGCGCTTGTTGGGCTTCGGCTATCTGATGACGACGCCTTACGTGATCCTGGCGGTCTGCATGGGCTACGTCGCCGGCGAATTCTGGATCCTGGGCGAGCCGCAGATCATGCTGGACACGGATCGGTTCAAGCGCACGGTGCGCCGCGCCTCCAGCCTGTTCGCCGCGCTGATGCCGATCGCGATCCTCGGCCTCGGCGCCGGCCATTGGCGCACGGTGGATGGCCGCTATGCCCGCATCGCGGCCCAAGGGGTCGCCGAAGTGCTGGGGCGGCTCGAGGGCCGGAACGTCCTGTTTTCCACCGGTTTGCTCGACGAGACCCTGCGCCTGGCCGTGGTATTGGAGAACAGCCCGGTGCGGGTCATCAGCGCGCAGCGGACCGGCTCCGGCCCGTATTTGCAGCGGCTGGCCCAGCGCTTTGCCGGCGAGCCTTGGCAGGCCCCCTTGGCCCGGGGGGATTTCGGCCAGTTTCTGGACCATCTGCTGATGTCCGACGCCGGCCCGGCGCTCATCGGCATCATCGACATGCCCGACGTGTTCCGCGAATTCGGCTATCTGGTCCCGGATGGATTCCTCTACCGCATGGAAACCGAGCCCGGCCGCATCGACTTGCCGGCGCTGATCGAGTCGCAGCAACCGTTTTGGGCCTGGCTGGAACAGATGGCCGCGCGCCCCGTGCCGGAGAAAAACCTGCTGCGTCCGTATCAGGACCGGATGCGCCTGATGGCCTCCAAAGTGGCCAACAACCTGGCCGTGCTCCAGCTCGAACGCGGCGACGAAGCCGGCGGCCTCGCGACCTTGCGCATCGCCCGGCGGATCTATCCGGAAAACTGGAGCGTGTTGATGAACCTGCTCGAGCTGGGGCGCTCGAACGAGTGTCCGGATCTGCCGGAGTGGGAAAAGGAATGGGCCGATCGCGAGGATGAACTGGGCGGCGACCGCTGGGCGCTGGCCATCCGGTTCGGCTACGTCTGGCATGCCCGCGCCTGGGTCCGGCGCGGCCACGTGTGGGCGCTGTCGGGCGTGCCCGCCGTCGAAGAAGCGCTCCGCCGCAAACCGGCCATCTCGGACGAGGAAGATGCCGCCAACGACAACCGGGCCCAGGTCCTGGACCAGGCCTATCTCCTCTGGGGCCAACCCATGCGGGACGACACGTATTTCCGCGGCCAGCTGGTGAAGGATGGCCGGGATGCGGGCGCCCTGATGGCCATGGCCCGGCTGTCCATGCGCCGCAACGATCCGGAAGCCGCCGAAGCCTTCATCGCCGAAGCCCTGGCGATGGGGCTGGAGGAAAAAAAGACGAGATTCGACCGCGCCATGGTGGACTACGTCCGGGGCGAGCCGGAGAAAGCCCTGCGGCAACTGGCCGACCTGAGCCGCCAAACGCCCGGCGATCTGCGCGTGTGGATGGCCCTCGTGCTTATGGCCGACGAGAACGACGCGCTCAGCATCGAAGCGTTGAAACGCCTGAAAGGCTACAGCAGCGCCCCCCTCGGCGTCCATCTGGCGCTAGGCTACGTCTACATGGCGCGCCAGCAATGGGCCGCGGCCCAAAGCGAACTGGATCTGGCCGTCCAGCAGGATCCCCGCAACGCGCAAGCGTGGGAAATGTTGGTGCTGCTGGCCCAGACGCGCGGCAACAAACCGCTGCTCGACGCCGGCCTGCGGGCGCTGATGGAGCGCAATCCCGACCACTTCCTGCAATACCATAACGCCGGCGTCGAGGCCTACCGCAAGGGCAACCTGGACGATGCCGAATCCTATTTCCGCAAGGGCCTGTTGCGCCAACGGGAAGCCACGCTGCTCAACAACCTCGCGCACGTCCTCATGGAACGCAACGGCGATCTGCAGGAAGCGCTGAGATTGGTCGACGAAGCCTTGCTGCGGCAACCGGGCCAGGCCCAGATGCTCAGCACCCGCGGCGCGATCTACGTCAAGCTGCAGCGCTACGAAGAGGCCCGCAAGGATTTGCAGGAATCGCTGCGCAAGCAAGGCCGCACCCCCAATCTGCTGTTGCTGCTGGCCCAGACCTATGAAGGATTGGGCGACCGGACCCGCGCGCTGACGCTCGTGCGCGCGCTGGCCGCGCAGCCCGGGCAGATGGACGCTCAGCAAGCCGCGCTCATGCGGACCTTGATGGCGCGGCTGGAAACCCAGGAACCAGCGGTCCCGCCGGCGGCAACGGCCGGAGCCCGGCTGGACGCCGCGCTGGCGCAGCTCGATGCGGCGCTGCTCGAGAAGCCGACCGATGCGGAACTGATCGGCCTGCGCGGCGAAATCCTTTTCCGCCTCGGGCGCCACGCCGAGGCCCGCTCCGCGCTGGCGGAATCTCTCCGTCGGCAAGGGCGGAACGTCAAACGCCTGCTTCTGCTGGCCGAAGCCAGCGAGAAGCTGGGCGATCGCGCGCGCGCCTTGGCCGTGGCCAAGGCGCTCGCGGCGCAGCCCGCGCAACTGGATGCCGACCAGAAAAATCGGGTCAAGGAATTGCTGGTTCGGTTGCGCTGACCGGCGGGTCAGGCCGGGCGCGGCATCCACGCCGCCTGCACGGCCTGAGGCGTCAACGCGCGGAAGTCCCGGGCCCAGGCGTCGGCTTCCGCCAGTTCTTCCCGCGCGTGGCTGGTCAGCAGCGCCCAGGCCCGCATGCCGGCCGCGTGCGCGGCGGCGACGCCGGCGGGCGCGTCCTCGAACACCAGGCATCGCTCCGGCGCGATGCCGAGCGCCGCCGCCGCTTTCAGGAAGATGTCCGGCGCGGGCTTGCCCCGCGCCACGTCGGCGCCCGAAACCGTGGCTTGGAACGCCTGCTCGAGGTCCAGCGCCTGCAAGCAGGCGTCCACGTTCTCCCGCGGGGCGGACGACCCCACGGCGCAGGGGATGCTCCGCCGGCCGGCCTCCGCCAGGAACGCCTGCACGCCGGGAATGGGCCGGATGCCGTCGCGCCGGATCCAGTCCCGGTAGATTTCTTCCTTCTCGCGGCCGATGCGCGCGGCGTCCTCCGCGGAGACCGGCCAGCGCAGCAGGTCGCGGATCACCGCCGCCGTGCGCAGGCCGCACTTGCCGATGTGCTCCGGATCGGCACAGGCGAATCCGTGCCGGCGCGCGACTTCCTGCCAGGAGGCCACGTGCAGGGCGTTGGAATCGACCACGACGCCGTCGAGATCGAACAGCAAGGCGGGAATGGAGGCCGGGCCCGCCACGGGATCAGACCAGGCAATCGGGCGTGAACGACAGCGGGTAGATGTCGCCGATGGTCGTCACGCTCACGTGCCGGATCTTGCCCTGCGGATTCAGGTTGATCGCGATGATCTTGGCGTCGGCATCGACGGAAAACTCGCGGATTTTCTGGCGGCAGAGGCCGCAGGGCAGGGCGAAGCCGTTGGCCGCCTGCAGGGCCACCGCCAGCGTCTTGAGCTTGAAGACGCCCGTTTTGATCATGTCGTTGATGGCGTCCATTTCCGCGTGCGTCGTCAGCGTGAAATCGATCGTCTCGATGTTGCAGCCCGCGTGGATCCGGTTTTTGACGTCCAGCAGCGCCGCGCCGCACTTGTAATGGGAAAAGGGCGCATAGGCTTTTTGGCGCACGGCGATGGCTTTTTGCACCAGGCGCCGTTCGACGGCGGACAGATCGGACAGTTTTACTTTCTTCATGGGACCGGCGAATGTACCGCAGCCGGCGGCGGGTTGCAAGGCCCGCCGCGGCGAATCAGCGGGCGAACCGGGCGAAGGCTTTTTCGGCCGCGGCGACGTCGGCCCAGCCGTAGGTTTCCAGCAGCGCCGGCAACGCCGGAGCGCCGGCCAGCAGACGGGCGAAGAAGGCCTCCCACCGGGCGCGCGGCTGCTTGAGGAGCAGATAGCCGACGAGATATTTGCTGGTGGCGTAGAAACGCGCGACCGCCGCGGGTTCGGCGGGATAGGCCGTGGCGGCCAGCAGTTCCGCCAGCGGCGTCCAGGTTTTCAGGGGGCGGAATGCCTGGCCTTTGCTTTGGCCCATGCCCTTGGCGGCGCGATAGGCGAATTCGCCGTCGTACTCGGCCAGGCCTTCGTTGAGCCACAGGGGCAACCGGACCGGCAGGAAGCGGTTGAACACCAGATGCGTCATCTCGTGCGCCAGCGTTTCCATCTTGTCCGCAACGCCCGAGCCGGTCTCCTGCAGGTACATGACGTTGCCGCGCACGAACGAAGCGGCCCATGTTTCCATGCCCGGCGTGCCCGCCACGATGGCCTGCCAGTCGCGCGGATCGCGGAGGATGAAGACGTGCGAACGGGCGGGGGACGCGCGATCCTGCAGATTCGGCAGATCGGCGGAAATCGCCTCGTAAAACTGTTCGCCCATGCGCGCGACCTTGGCCGCGAAGATCTTCTGGTCGTGGTGCAGGAGGAAATGCTCCGTCTGCAGATGCTTCCAGCGGTAGGCCGGATGGTCCAGCCACGCGACGTCGGCCGGGAGCAGATTCGCGCGCTCGACCGCTTCCGCCGCGACGTCCTGCATGGCCGGCGCCGGCGCGGCCAGGGCCATTCCGGCCAGGCCGAGCGCCATGACGGTAACGAATCCTTTTACCACTCGCGCGATCCTTCCTCGTCGAGACCGGGCGCCTCGTCGAACTCCGGATGGTCGCTCTCCGCGACCGGGGCAGGCGCCGCCGCGGGAGGCGCGGCCACGTTTTTGCCGCAACCGGCGAGCAGGAAGGAAGCGAGGACCAGCAGCAGGAACAGGTTGATTTTCATGGTGTTGACTCCGCCGCCATCGTATAAAGTCCTCACGCGACATGCAAGGGAATCGACAGGCAACGACGGATTGGGAAGTGGCCGGCGCACTGGTGGCGTTTCCGGCGGCCGGCGGACGCCAGCCCCGGATGCTGGACGGGTTCTACCGGCCCGCGCCGAAGAAGAAAGCGCCGCTGGTGGTTTTCGTGCACGGCATGGGCAGCAATTTCTACCGCTCGGCCCTGAAAAAGGCCTTTCTCGAAACGGCCCCGGCGCAAGGCTGTGCGGCGTTGTCGTTCAACAACCGCGGCGCGGAGCGGGGGACCGAAGACGAACCATTCCGCGCGTGCCTGGCCGATCTGGATGCGGCGGCGGCGTTCGCGCGCCGCCGGGGCCACCGGAAAATCGTCCTCGTCGGCCATAGCACCGGCTGCCAGAAGATCGCGTTCTGGCAGGCGCAACGCCGGAATCCGCGCGTGGCCGGACTCGTGCTGCTGGCGCCGGCGGACGATTATGCGGTCACACGGCAGGATTTCGGCGCGCGGTTCGATGCAAAAGTGGCCTGGGCGCGCCGGCAGGTCGCCCGCGGCCGGCCCGGCGCGCCGGTGGTCGGGCGCTACGAGCGCTTCACGGCCGCGCGGTTCCTCAGTCTGGCCGATCCGCGGCGCGCCGAAGCGAACGTCTTTCGGTATGCCGGTCCGCTGACCCAGTTCCGGCGCGTGAAATGCCCCGTCCTCGCCGTGTTCGGCGAGGCCGAGGAATTCGCGGCGATTCCGCCGGCGGACATGCTGGCCATTTTGCGCAGGAAGACGGTCGCGCGCCGGTTCGACGACTGGCTGATCCCCGGCGCGGACCATGGATTCCACGGTCTGGAAAGCGAGTTGGCGGAGGCTGTTTGCCGTTGGGTGCGGGAGGTCGCGCCGTGCGGCTGACCGGCGGAGAGCACAGCGGGCGGCTCTTGAAGGTCCCGGCGGACGGCACGCGGCCCACGCAGGACAAAGTGCGCGCGGCGATTTTTTCCTCCTTGGCGGCGTTGGTTCCGGGCGCGCGCGTGCTGGATTTGTTCGCCGGGACGGGCGCGCTGGGTCTGGAGGCTTGGAGCCGCGGCGCGGCCTGGGTCGATTGGGTCGAGAGCGGCAAGAACGCCCTGCGCGTCCTGCGCGGCAACGTGGCGACGCTGAACGTGCCGGCCGCGGCCGGCCGCGTGCGGGCGGCCGACGTCTTCCGGTTGCTGGCGGCCCCCTGCGCCGGTACGGCGTTCGATCTCGCGCTGGCCGATCCGCCCTATGCCGAAGCGCAGGAAAAGGGCTGGCAAGCGCAATTGGCGGGGTTGCTGGCGCGGAACGGGTGGGTCCGGCCCGGCGGCGTGTTCGTGTTCGAAACCGAGGGGAGGAAGCCGCCGCCGGTCCTGCCGGACTGGCGCCTGGCCCGCGACAAGACCTACGGCGCCACCCGCGTGCTGATCTGGGTGCGCACGTCCGGCGCGCCGTCCGACCGGTAATAACGTTGTGCGGGCCGCGGCCCGTCCCTATACTTCGGGCCATGGATAACCCCGTCCAGCCGCCGGCCTCGGCCGCCATGAACGTGCTGTTCGTGGCATCGGAATGCGCACCCTTCGCCAAGTGCGGCGGGTTGGGCGACGTGGTGGCGAGCCTGCCCAAGGCATTGCGCCGCCTCGGCACGGACGCGCGCATCGTCTTGCCGCTCTACGATACCGTTTCCCGCGAGAAATTCGGCCTGCGGCCCGAGCCGCCGTGCCTCGTGAATTGCGGCGGGGGCGAAGTCAACGGCTGCGGCGTCTGGCGCGGCACGGCCGACGGCGACGTGCCGGTCTGGTTCGTCGAACACGACCGATTTTTCGCGCGCGGGGGCATCTACGATTCGCAGGGCGCGGAATTCGGCGACAATGCCTTCCGCTTCGGCCTGCTGTGCCTGGCGGCGGCGCAGATCTGCCGCGACCGCGATTGGCTGCCGGACGTCGTCCACGTGCACGATTGGCCCACGGCGGTCTTTCCGGCGCTGCTGGACGCCTGGCGCAAGGCGGGAACGCCGTTCGGCCGCGCGGCAAGCGTGCTGACCATCCACAACCAGAGCTACCAGGGCTACTATCATCCTTCGGCGCTGGGCTATCTGGGCCTGGGACCCGAGTATTTCACGCCGGACGGCCTGGAAGCCTGGGGCCAGATCAACCTGCTCAAGGGCGGCATCCAATTCGCGGACGCGCTCACGACGGTCTCGCCGACCTATGCGAAGGAAATCCTTTCGGAGCCCGGCGGCAACGGGCTTGCAAGCTATCTGCAAAAGCGCGGAGACGATTTCGAAGGCATCCTCAACGGCGCGGACTACGACGTGTGGAATCCGGAAAACGACCGGAAGATCCCGGCGACGTTCCGGGCGGAATCGCTGATCGGCAAGGGGCTGTGCAAGCAGGAGCTGCAGGCGCAGATGGGGCTGGCGCAGGATCCGACGGCGCCGTTGTTCGGCGTCGTCACCCGCTTGGCCGCGCAGAAGGGGACCGGCTTGATGCGCGCGGTCCTGCCGCAGGCCCTCGGCGAGATGCGTCTGCAACTCGTCGTGCTGGGATCCGGCGACGGCGACGACGAAAACTTCTTCCGCTGGCTGGCGCGGGAATTCCCCGGCCGGGTCGCCGCGGAAATCGGCTACTCCGACGAACTGGCCCACCGCATCCAGGCCGGGGCGGATTTCTTCCTGATGCCGTCGCTGTTCGAGCCGTGCGGCTTGACGCAGCTGTACTCGCTGCGCTACGGAACCCTTCCGGTGGTGCACGCCACGGGCGGCCTGGAAGACACGATCGAGCAATACAACGAAGGCGAAGGCCGGGGCACCGGCTTCAAGTTCCATGCGCCGACGGCGGCGGCGTTCCACGACGCGCTGGCCTGGGCGACGGGGACTTGGTACGACCGACCGAGCCACGTCACGGCGATGCGCGAGCAGGCCATGCGGGTGCGCTTCGACTGGGAAACCTCGGCCCGCCGCTATCTCGACGTCTATCGCCGCGCCATGGCGAAACGCGGGGCCTGAGCGGACGATGAAAACGGTCGGCATCGTGCTGGCGGCGGGGGAGTCGCGCCGCATGGGGAGTCCCAAGGCGCTGCTGCGCGGCGCGGACGGCGCGCCGCTGGCGGCGCGCCAGGCGGAAATCCTGCGCGCGGGCGGTTGCGCGGCCGTGGCCGTGGTGCTGGGGTCGGAAATCGAACGCATCCGGCGCGAATTGCCGCCGGATCTGGCCACGGCCGAAAACCCGGGATGGGCGCGGGGCCGGGCCGGCTCGCTGCAGGCGGGCATCGCCGCATCTCCCGAGGCGGAGGGCTATCTGTTCCTGCCGGTCGATGCGGTCGGGGTCAAACCTGCGACCATCCAGGCGACGCTGGCGGCCGCGGCGGGGGAGCCCGCCGCGATCTGGCGGCCGACGCACCGCGGCGAAAAAGGAAATCTGCTGTGGATGCCGCGGGCGGCGGCCGCGGAATTGCGGCGCTTGCCGGTGGATGCGCGCATCGACGAGTGGGTCCGGCCGCGGGCGCGGACCGTGGCCGTGGACGATCCCGCGATCCTGCGCAACGTCAACACGCCCGAAGAATGGGCCGCGTTCTCGCGCTTGCCGTGAGGGCATGAAAAAGCCGGCGGGAATCCCGCCGGCTTTTTGCGCCGAGGCGCTTACCACTCGACCGGTTCGTTCCAGTCCGGCGTCTTGCCGGCCACCCGGGGCTTGATCTTGGCCTTCGGTTCTTCTTTCTCGGCCTTGGGCTCTTCTTTCTCGGCCTTCGCGTTGTCCTGCTTGGCCTTCGGCTCGTCCTTGACCTGCTTCGCGGACTTCTCCTTGGCGGCGGCTTTGGGCTTGTCGGCCTTGGCTTTCACGGCGACGACCGGGGTGACGACGGCGGCGCCTTCGACGGCCGGGGCCGCGTGGTCGGGGCCCGCTTCGAGCAAATCAAGCGCGGCCTCGACATCGTCGGTCGTCGTCGGCAATTCCGCCGGCTCGGGAATTTCTTCGGCAACGGCTTCTTCGACGGCCGGAACCGCTGCGGCTTCCTCGATCTCGTCCGGAGCCTCTTCCGCCGCTTCTTCGATGGCCATGGGAACGTCTTCGCCGAGCGCGTCGGTTTCGGCCAGCAGATCGGCGAACGGATCGACGCCGGCCTCCTCGCCGACATCCAAAGCCTCTTCGGCGGGGATTTCTTCCGCGGGGGGCTCACCCGCAAGCAGGTCGGCGAAGGGGTCTTCTTCCGCAGCCGGAGTGGCAGTCGCCGGTTCCTCGACGATGGCCGGGACTTCCTCGGCCGTATCTTCGACGGCACCCAGCAGATCGGCGAAGGGGTCGGCAACGGCCTCCTCGGCGACTTCCGGAGCCTCTTCGGCGGCCGGTGTTTCGACGGGAACTTCTTCCGCGATGGGTTCGGCCGCAAGCAGGTCGGCGAAGGGGTCTTCTTCGGCGGCCGGGATTTCTTCCGCGGCGGCTGCCGTCGGCGCGGCTTCTTCGGCAACCGGGGCATCGATTTCGCCCAGCAGGTCGGCGAACGGATCGGCGGCGGCTTCGTCGGCGGCGGGGAGCGCTTCTGCCGGCGGGAGGGCTTCGACGGCTTCCTCGGCGGGCACGGCGGGTTCGAGCGATTCTTCGACGACCGGTTCGTCGTCGCCGAGACCGGCCAGGAGCGCGTCCAGATCGTCCTGGGCGAACGCGGGGAAGGCGAGGGCGAGCGAGCAAAGCGAGATCAGCATCCAGCGCGACATAATTCGACTCCTTTTTCCGTAAGTAATCAGGGCGAAAGATAGCCCAACCGGCGGGCCCGGCGCAATGGATTTGTGGGGGAAAACGTAAAACGCCTACAGGTTTTCCAGCGCATCGCGGACGAGCCGACCGGAGGCCCAGCGCCGATATTCCGCGGTGGAACGGATGTCGGCGATGGGCTGGACGGTGGCTTGAGCCAGCTTCTCGGCTTCGTCGATCAGTTTGGGCGAGAGCTTTTTGCCGGCGAGGAACGCCTCGACTTCGGCCAAGCGAACGGGGGTGGGGGCGATGGAGCCGAGCGCGATGGCGGCGGAGCGGATCGTGCCCTTTTCCACGAGGATGCGGGAGGCCGCCATGACTTTGCTGATGGCTTGGGCCTGGCGGGTGCCGATCTTGCGGAAGCGCTCTTGCGCCTTGCCTTTCTTGGGCAGGCGGAAGGCCAGGATGATTTCGTCTGCGCGCGCGGCGATCTGGCGATAGCCCGTCCAGAATTCCGCCAGCGGCACTTCGCGCGTGCCGGAAACAGAGGCGAGCAGCACGGAGCCGCCGGTGACGAGCAGGGCGGGGGCGGTATCGCCGGCCGGCGACGCGTTGGCGGCGTTGCCGCCGAGCGTGCCGCGCGCCTGGATCTGCTTGGCGCCGACGGTGGCGGCGGCCGCGATCAGCGCGGGCACGTGGCGGTGGATCTGCACGGCGTCGCGCAGGAAGGCGTGGGTCACGCCCGCGCCGATTTCGATGCGGTCGGGGAAGACCTCGATGGCGCACAGTTCCGGCAGGTTCCAGACGGAGACGGCGCGCTTGGGAATGGGGACGCCCGCGGCCCACTGGACCATGAGGTCGGTGCCGCCGGCGAGCAGCTTGCCGCGCGTCTTCTCGCTGGCCTGCAGGCGCACGGCCTCGGCGAGGGTCTTGGGAAAACGGATGTCGATGGTCTCGGTGATTTTCATGGGCGGGCCTCGGTCATTTCCGTTTCGCGGCGGGGATCCGGGACGCGGCGAGCTTCACGGCGGCGAGGATCTTGGTATAGCCGGTGCAGCGGCAGAGGTTGCCGGAGAGGCCTTCGCGGATCGCCTTTGCGGAGGGCTTGGGGTTCTTGGCGAGGAGCGCGTAGCTGCTGACGACCATGCCGGGGATGCAGAAGCCGCACTGTACGGCGCCGCACTCGATGAAGGCGGCCTGGATCAGCCGGCCGATGCGTTTTTTCTCGATGCCTTCGATCGTCAGGATGTCCGTGCCGTCGGCGAGCTGCCCGACGGGCAGGATGCAGGACACGACGGGCTCGTCGTCCACGATGACCGTGCAGGCGCCGCATTCGCCTTCGCCGCAGCTTTCCTTGGAGCCGATGAGCCCGAGATCCTCGCGGAGGACGTCGAGCAGGCGGCGGCCGGCGGGGGCGCGGACGCGGACGGGTTTGCCGTTGACTTTCCAGGTGCGTTGGACGGTGCTCACGGGGTACCTCCTTGGGGCGCGTGCAAGGCCGCGAAAATGCTTTCGGGCGTGATGGGGATCTGGCGGAGCCGGCGGCCGGTCGCGGCTTCGACGGCGTTGGCGATGGCCGGCGCCAGGCCGTCCATCGGCAGCTCGCCGAGGCCCTTGCCGCCGGGCGGCGCGAAGGAATACGGATATTCGACGAACTTCACGTCGTATTCGGGCACGTCGAGCGCGGTGGGAATGATGTAGGTCTGCAACCGCGCGGCGTCGTAGAGCCCGTTCTTGCCCGTGCCGATCTTCTCCATGATGGCGTAGCCCAGCGCCTGCGTCAGGCCGCCTTCCACCTGGCCCGCGGCCAGCGTGGGGTTGATGACGCGGCCGACGTCCACGATGGCCGTGACGCGCTTGACTTCGAGCTCGCAGGTGAGCGGATCGATCTCCACTTCCGCCACGTTCGCCGACCACGAATAGCCGGGGTAGGAATCGCCCTTGAACGTGGCCTGGTCCCAGCGGATGTCCGCGGGCAGTTCGAACTGGAAGAAACCGCTGGCCGGGCCGATCTCGGCGAGCAACGCCTTGGCGACCTTCGCGAACGGCACCGGCTTGGCGCCCGGAGCCACCAGCTGCGAGGCGCGCAGCTCCGCCGGCGCGCCCTGGAAGAAGCGCAGCGAGGCGAAGGCCTCGATCTGGCGCTTCAGGTCCTGCGCCGCGCGGTGCACGACGTTGCCGACGACCATCGTGGTGCGCGAGGCGACCGTCGGGCCCGAGTTGGGGACGAGCCCCGTGTCCGCCATCGGGAAGCGGACGTGCGCGGGCGGGAGCGAGAGCGCGTCCGCCGCGATCTGCGTGAAGATGGTGTGCACGCCCTGGCCCATTTCCGTCGACGACACGCGGATGTCCACGACGGGCTTGCCGCCCTCGAGGCGCGCGAGTTCCACGCGGCCCTTGGCCTTGAACTTGGCCTCGCCGTCGCCCGTGAACGCGGACCCGTGGGCGAAGAACGCCAGCCCGACGCCGTAGAGCTTCCGCTGGCCCTTGCGGAGCCGGCCGCGGGAGACCTGCTTGAGCTTCTTGGCGAAATCCGCGCGTTTCAGGGCCAGCTCGAGGCAGGCCGTCGATCCGTTTTCCTTGGACAGCACCTGGCCGGTGGGGGTCACGTCGCCTGGGCGCGCGTGGATCTGCCGGCGGTACTCGTGCGGCGCGCGGCCCAGCCGCGCGGCGATGGCGTCGACATGCGATTCGATGCCCCAGATGGCCTGCGGCGCGCCGAAGCCGCGGAAGGCCCCGCACGGGAACGAATTCGTGCGCGCGACCTTGCCGCGGATCGTCACGTTCTCGCAGCGGTACGCCACCGCGCAGTGCAGGATGCCGCGGAACATCACGACGTCGGAAATCGTCAGATAGGCGCCGCCGTCGAGGATGAAGTCGCACTCGATCGCCGTCAGCGTGCCGTCCTTCTTGACGCCCGTCTTGTAGCGCACCCAGACGGGGTGGCGCTTGGTGGTGAAGAGGATGTCCTCGTTGCGCTCGTAGGCGATCTTGACCGGCTTGCCGGACTTCAGCGCCGGCAGCGCCGCGTAGCCGATCAGCATGGTCGGATATTCTTCCTTGCCGCCGAACGCGCCGCCGATGGCCGTCTGGCGCACGCGGATCTTCTCGGGCGGCAGCTTGAGGCAGTCGTTCAGCTCGTGCACCGGGAAATACGGGCATTGGATCGAGCCTTCCGCCAGGATCGAGCCGTCCTTCTGCGGAAACACGACGAGGCCTTGGTTTTCGAGATAGAGCTGCTCCTGGTGCCCGGCCCAGTATTCCGCCTCGACGATCTCGTCCGCCGCGGCGAAGCCCGTTGCGACGTCGCCCTTGACGATGTCCTGGCTCTTCATGGAATCCAGTTTTTCGGGCGTGGCCTTGAAGATCGCGATGGCCTCCTGCAGCGTCAGCAGCGGGGGCAGTTCTTCGACCTCCACGCGGACGCGCCGGGCGGCCTCGGCGGCCAGTTCGGGGGTCCGGGCGGCGACGACGGCCACCGGCTCGCCGCGGTAGCGGATTTCGGCGCCGATTTCGGCGATCAGCGGCATCGTGCGGTCGTGCATGACGACGACGTTCTCGCCGGGGACGTCCTTCGCCGTGGCGAGGACGATGGGCGACCAATCGAAGGCCGGATCGGGCACGAGGCCCTTGAGGATGCCGCGCGCGACGGGCGACCGCACGACCACGCCGTGCAGGACGCCTTTGTAGTCGACGTCGTTCACGTAGCGGGTGGTGCCGCGGACCTTGCCGTCGGCATCCACGCGGGGCATGCCTTGGCCGACCCACCGGACGGATTGGGATGTGCGTTTCGTCATCGTTCGCTCCTGCGCATATGCAACCAAAAATCATATGCCAGCCAACCGCCCGAAGCAAACCCGAAAGCGCCCCGCCGCCCCCGCCGGGCCGAAGCGTTTTAACGCGGAAAATCTCCAGATCCAATGGCCAACGGCGATGGAAAGGCTGTTGCGGCTCGAGGGTGGCCAGGGGCGGGTGCCTGCCCGCCGGTGGCGGAATCCCGGCGGGATTCGGAGCGGGGACTCAATATCCAATATTCAATAACCAATCTTCAATGTTCAATGAGATCGAAAGGCAGGGCGGCCCCGCTTGCCCTCAGAAGCTTTCGCGCAGGAAGGCCGAGGGCGCCGGGCGGAGGATCTCAATGTTCAATAACCAAACATTCAATTTCCAATGTCCAACGAATGGGGCAGGGCGGGGAGTGGGAATCCGTTCTCGCGTGGAGACGCGGAGGGCGCGGAGAATGTTCCGTCAGGATCGGATCCGGGGCGCGGCCTGCCGACCGAAAGGGGGGCTCAGAAATCGCGCATCAGGCGTTTCAGCCACGAGGCTTCTTTGGCCTGCGCTATAGCTGCGACAACCTTCTTTTCGGCTGTTTCCGTCCGTACAGCGGCTCCCTGAATATTGGCTGCGACTTGTCGGAACTGTTCAAGAAAGATGCATGCCTCGCGCAATGCGCTTCTGGCATCATTGAGGATGCGTTGCGTTTCAATCTGAGCAGTCTCGGCCTTCTTTCGCTCCGCTTGTGCCTCTGCGCGAGCGGACTCTGCCCTTTGCCTTTCCTCTTGAGCTTGGTTCCTTTGTGATTCTGCCGCGCGATATTGCTTGAGTGTCTCCGTGTAGATTTCGCCCGCCTTTGCGCGAATCTCTTCTAAAGTGGTTGGCGTATCACCCTCAGCCAGGAATTCCACGGCACGCTTTTCGACCAGCACATCACTATCACGGAGAGCGCGCCGCAAGTGCAGTTGTTCCAATCGTCGAACTCGTGAAATGGCAACATACGTTTGGCCACCCGACCAAATGCGATTCCCCAAATCGACCCACAGTGGGCCATCAACCGTTTGGCCCTGCGCCTTGTGGATCGTCATTGCCCATGCTTGTTTCAGGGGCATCTGTGTGAAGCATGCTCTGCCAGACTCGACCATTGCTTTCGTTTGCTTGTCCCATTTCCACACTGGAAACTCCCATGTGTAAGGACGCACAGAAGTCTCAACACCATTCACATCCACCATTACTTCCTCGGCGTCGAAACGGACGACCGTCCCAATACTGCCATTGACAACTGTGTCGCTAAGGTTCGCGCAGATGAGTACGCGCGCGCCTTCTTTCACCACAACATTTTCCGGGACCGGTGTGTCATCCCTGTCCCAATCGCGGGGCCAGTCCAAATAGGCAGCTCTGTATGATCCGATCGTGCTAATCAGCGCGTCGAAGTGCTCTTGATTTATCGTGTCGGCGCGCTTGTTTGTCGTCACCAATGCTATCGCGTCGGATGGTCGGCCATTGGAGACTCGTCCATTAAGTGTTTTTAAGTCGTCGTGTTGGAGCCTGTTTTGTCGGAGGCGTTGCAGACACCTCACGAACTCCTCGCCAGCGTGATCGTCTTGGTGCTGACGAAATATCCTTGTTAGCGTAACCCGCTGAAAGTTGCCTGTATGGAAGCAAAGCGCATCGAAGAACCACGCCGAAGGCCATCCTTCGTTCCATTGCCCATTGAAAGCGGGCAATTCTTCATCTTCGACGATTGGCGGAAGCTGAAGCAAATCGCCGAAAAGCCCAATCTGTACCCCACCAAATGGCTCACCAGGACGTGGCCCATGCTCACGCAAGATTCCATCCACCGCATCGAAAAGATCGGCGCGCAGCATCGAGACCTCGTCGATCAGCAAGGTCTCGATGTTCTTCAAGCGGCGAAGACGGTTGTCCTTTTGATCTGGCCTTTCATTCCTGACTTTCAAACTGTTGCGTTTTTGGAGGCCGAGATCAAACCCGAAGAGGCTATGCAGTGTCTTTCCGCCTGCTTGGAGTGCTGCCAGTCCGGTAAACGCAGCGACCATAACGCGCTTCGGTGAATCCGCGACGAGTCTGCGAAGCAGCAGGCTCTTTCCAGTTCCCGCGCTTCCCAAGACGAGGAAGTTGCGATTCGACTTGCGGAATAGGATGTCAACGCGCTCGATTTCCGGCGTTGATTCAAGCGGCATGTTTGCTCCGGCGAACATATGTCATATCGAGTTGCACTTCATCTGCCAGAACGTCACGGGCCGGGGAACCCGACACATTGTGGCGCTCTGGGCTCAAATGTTGTTCTCCTTTATCCCATTTCCCTGATACAAGCCCTCAGACTAGACTTCTGCTCGGATGCCTCATCTTCGTCTATGGCTCCGATTAGGAGCATTTCATCAACTGCGGCGTCATATATTCGTAGTAAATCTTCTCCGCCGCCAACAGGATTAAGAACGCCACGATATACATGGAATTCTCCACTTTCTGCCATATCACCTGCTAGATTAGCGATCATTGAGTAGGCGGATTGGCGCGCCGATATTCCGCCTCTTACTTTTTCAGCGAACGCATCGGATTGTGAAAGTACTTGCTCTTCAATCATTTTCTTGATGCTAGCAAAAATTGGATAATCAAACCGCTGATCGGCCTCATCTAATACGCCGAGGATAGCTTTAACTTCTTTCGGGGCGAGAATGCGACTAAGAATAGTCATTGATTTTATCCTTTGAGCACAACATGATTATTAAACCGACTTACTAATCAATCTTTAGGATA
>DDWR01000007.1 GCA_002347655.1 Verrucomicrobia bacterium UBA2281
ATCGTTTTCCGGGCCCGCCTATTGCTTCACGGGAGAACCTGACTTTAGGAAGGGGTGTAGCAATAGGCGGGCCCGGAAAACGATTGGCTTGCGTTTTCGGGGGGGAGCGGCGACAATTCCGGCCCGATTTCGAAACCAAAGGATGGACGACCCATGGACAACAAGATTCCGGACGACGTGACCCCACCCCAGGCGCCCGAGCCGACCCCGGCGGGGCACGACGGCGAGGACGTGCAGCAATTTTCGAATTGGGTGGCGGAGTACGGCCGTCCGGCGTTGATCGGATTGGCGGTGGCCGTGGTGGTCTTGCTGGGCATCCAGATCTGGCACGGCCAGAAGACGTCGAAGGCCGCCGCCGCCGTGCAGGCGCTGTTCCAGAGCCGCAGTCCCGAGGAATTGCAGCAGTTGGCCATGACGGATCCGAAAGCCCCGACCGCGCCGATGGCGCTGGCGTCGGCGGCCGCCGAGTTCTATGCGCAGAACCGCTACGACGAAGCCTTGGCGGCCTACCAGAGTTTCCTGGCGCAATATCCCGCCCACATGTTGGCCCCGCAGGCCGAAGTCGGCGCCGCCGCCAGCTTCGAGGCGCTGGACGATTTCGCGGCCGCCGTCGCCGGCTACGAGGCGTTCGCCCAGGCGCGACCGGGCCATCCCCTCCGGCCGCAGGCCGTTTTCGGCGCCGCGCGCTGTCTCGAGCAGCTCGGTCGCTTCGACGAAGCCCGCGCGCTCTACGAGGATTTCATCGCGGCGAATCCCGGCAGCGAGCAGGTGCCGCAGGCGGAATCGGGCCTGTTGTTCCTCAAGAAGACCGAGCGCGCGAAGAACGCGCCGGCCCGTCCGGCCGCGCCGGAAGTCGTGTTCGATTCGGCCCGCGACGAAACGGTGGCGGAAGAAGTCGCCGCCCCGGCGGCCGCCGAAGAGCCGGCGGCGCGGAAGGAATCGAAGCCCAAGAAGAAGTCTTCGAAGAAGAAACCGGCGGCGGAGAAGCCCGTTGCCGAACCGGCGGCCGCGGAGCCGGCCGCCGAATAGGAAAGAGGCATCGTTGCCGATGTCGCAGCGCCGGAATCCGCGAGGGCTCCGGCGTTTGCGTTTGCATGCAGGAGGCAGGCCATGATCGATCGCTATACCCGGCCCGAAATGGGCGCGCTGTGGACCGACGAGCATAAATTCCAAACCTGGCTCGCGGTGGAACTCGCCGCGTGCGAGGCGCTGGCGCAGGCGGGGCAGATCCCGCGCAAGGACTGGGCGAGCATCCGCCGCAAGGCGGGGTTCGACGTGAAGCGCATCCGGACGATCGAGGCGGAGGTGCGCCACGACGTGATCGCGTTCCTGACGGACGTCGCGGAGCACGTCGGCCCGGCCGCGCGCCACGTCCACAAGGGGCTGACCAGTTCCGACGTCGTGGACACGGCGCTGTCGGTGAATCTGGTCAAGGCGGCGGACCTGCTGCTGGCGGACGTCGACCGGGTGCGGGCGGCGGCGGCGCGGCTGGCGGAAAAGCACGCCTTCACGCCGATGATCGGCCGCAGCCACGGGATCCACGCCGAGCCGACGACGTTCGGGTTGAAGATGGCCCTGATGTTCGACGAGTTCGGCCGGGCGCGGGCGCGGCTGGCCGCGGCGCGCGAAACGGTGCGGGTGGGCAAGCTGTCGGGAGCGGTGGGCACGCACGCGCATCTGGACCCGAAGATCGAAGCGGCGGTCTGCAAGCGGCTGGGACTCCGGCCCGCCACGATCTCGACGCAGATCTTGCAGCGCGACCGGCACGCGGAGTTCGCGACGGCCCTCGCCCTGGTCGGCACGAGCGTGGAGCGCTGGGCGCAGGAATTCCGGCATCTGCAGCGCACGGAAGTGGGCGAGGTGGCGGAGTTTTTCGGCCGGGGCCAGAAGGGCTCCAGCGCGATGCCCCACAAGAAGAATCCGATCGTGGCCGAGCAGCTCTGCGGCTTGGCCCGGGTGCTGCGGGGCCATGCGCTGGCCGCCATGGAAAACGTGGCGCTGTGGCACGAGCGCGACATCTCGCATTCGTCGGCCGAGCGAATCATTTTCCCGGACGCGACGATCCTGCTGGACTACATGCTGGACAAGCTCGCGGCGCTGGTGGCGGGGCTGAAAGTGGATGCGGCGCGCATGCGGGCGAACCTGGACCTGACGCACGGCTTGATCCATTCGCAGCAGGTGCTCCTGCTGCTGGTGGAAAAGGGCGTTGCGCGCGAAGACGCCTACCGCTGGGTGCAGCGCAACGCGCTGGAGGCCTGGCGGACCGGCCAGCCGCTGCTCGAACTGGTGGCGGCGGACGCCGACGTCGCGGAAAAAACCTCGCGCCGGGAACTGGCGGCGTGTTTCGATTTGAAGCGCCATTTCCGCGACGTGAAGCGGACGTTCCGCGCGCTGGGACTCTCCGCCGGCTGACGCCGCGTCAGTCGGCCGAGGCGGCCGCCGGCGCGCGTTCGGGGATGGCCAGGGGGAGTTCGGTTTGCGACTGGCACTGCATGGCGGTGCCGTCGCGCACGACGAAGGTCAGCACGTGCGGCCCGGGCGCGAGCGCGGTCAAATCGAAGGGATATTCGATTTCGTAGGCGCGGGCGTGGCCGAGATGCAGGAGGACCATCCCGCGGCCCGCGCCGTCGGCGACGACGAGGCGATCGGTGCCGGCCACCGCGCCGAGATACCGTCCCGGAGCGAAGCCTTGCTCGACGACGACGGACAACGGCAGCGGCTGGCCATCGGGCCCCAAGGGGGCGCGGACGGAAATTTCGATCCGATCGGCTTTGGCGCTGGCCGTGATTTGGCCGGCGCCTTTGGAATTGACGGACCAGGCGAGACCCGCGGCGGCAGCGAAGAGGTCTTCGCCGGGCGCGACGACGTAGGCGAAGCGGTTGGTGCCGACCTGGAGGGCGATTTCGTTGCCGACGGGCGCGAAGGGGCGCGCGATCGGCGCGTGGTGGCGACCGTCGACGTAGAGGTCGAGAAACACCGGCGGCGCGCCGCGCGCGTGCGCGGCGACGGCGAGTTTCAGCGGCACCTCGCCGTCGAGCTTGGCGTTGCGCGCGGGTTCCAGGACGCGCACGGACGGCGGCGCGGCGAAGGGCGCGGCGAGCGGATCGCCGACCCAGATGCCTTGGTAGGGATGGCGGACGGACATGGCGAGAACTTCGCCGGCGGTGAAGCCGCGGGCGTACCAGAACGCGATCATCGGATCGGGGAACTTGACTTCGAAGGCGCAGGGTTCGGTCACGGTGCCGTAGGAGGCCGTGGCGCCCAGCCGCATCCAGTCCCACACGCTGCTTTGGCCGAGGCAGGGTTCGGGGATCATGCCGGCGCAAGAGGTGAGATGCTCGGCGATGGCGCCGGGGGCGAAGGCCGCGCCGGCCAGGTTCGTGGGCAGATGGGCCAAGCCGTTGAGATAGCCGAGCACGGGGCGCGCGGGCGCCGGGCTGGCGGCGGCGTTGACGTCGATCCAAGCGCCGCGGCCGAGCAGTTCGAACTGGCGGGCGACGACGGGATAGGCGCGGTGGCGGATGTTGCGCGCGGCGTCGGCGGAGCCGTAGAGACAGAAGGCGCCTTCCGGAAAGGCCCCCGCGGAGGCCGCGCCGCGATCGACGACCTGCTTGGCGGTCTCGAGATCGGTGGCGGTCAGCAGGAACGGGATGGGGGCGTTGGTCCGGTTCCAGCCCGCCGTGGCGGTATAGGCGGTTTCGGCGCCGTAGTACTGGTTGACGGAGTTGGACGCGACGTGGCACTGCGGCGCGCCGGGGGTCGCCGGCTTGTAGCCGTAGTAGAGAACGGACGTGATGCCGTTGTCGTTCGCGACCCGCGAGGGGACGTCCAGGCACAGGACCAGGTAGTGGATCTGGCCCGCGAGGCCCTGGTTGGCGAGGTGCGCCAAGATGGGCAGGCGGACGTCGCGCTCGAATTCGGCGAGGGAAATGGACGCCGCGCGGGGGGGGGCTTTGATCGTGCAGAGGTGGCTCTGGGGAATGCCGTGCTTTTCGAGGTAGTAGGCGCCCAGCGCGCGGGAATCGCGGCTGGCGGCGTTCACGACGACCAGCACGTTCAACGGCCCCCCGCCCGCCAGCGCCCAGACGGGCCACAGGCAGAGCAACAGTCCCAGCACTCGAAAACGGTTCGCCATGTCCGGGAAATTGTCGCGGATGGCGGGGCAAAGTGCAAGGCGGGAAAGCGCGATCGCGGTGAACCCGGCGGCGCGGCGCGGCGTTCACAAGGGAAAGGAGCATGCACATGCGGCAACAAACGTGGACATGGTGGGCGGCGGCGTGGCTGGCCGGATTCGGAACGGGCCTTGCGGCGGCGGAAGACGTGGCGGCGCTGCCGGAGGTGACGGTGACGGCCTTGCGCGCCGAGACGGCACTGGCGGACGTGCCCGGCACGGTCCGCGTCGTGGACCGGGAGGCGTTGCAGGCGGTCGCGCCGCGGACCACGCCGGACGTCTTCCGCGGCGTGCCGTCGGTCATGGTCCAGAAAACCGGCTACGGACAGGGTTCGCCCTATCTGCGCGGGTTCACGGGCTTCCGCACGCTGATGCTGGTGGACGGCATCCGGCTCAACAATTCCACCTTCCGCGACGGGCCCAACCAGTACTGGAACACGGTCGATCCGTGGTCGGTGGCGCGCTACGAAGCCGTCCTGGGGCCGGCGTCGGTGCTGTACGGCAGCGATGCGGTGGGCGGGGCGGTCAACGCCCTGACCCTCGCGCCGCCGGCCTGGACCGGGCAGGCGGCCATCGAGCGCACGCTGGCCGCGCGCGTCGCGACGGCCGACGAATCCCTCCAGACCCGCGTCGGCGTGCGCGGCCGGGTCACCGAGCAGCTCGGATTCGCGGCGGGGGTCACCTGGAAGAAGTTCAACGACGTGCGCGGCGGCGCCGACGTGGGCCGCCAGCGCCACACGGGCTACGACGAAACGGATTTCGACCTGCGCGCGGATTACGACTTCGCTTCGGGCGCGGCGCTGACGTTGGCCCACCAGCAGGTGGCGCAGGACGACGCCTGGCGCACCCACAGCACGTTCTACGGCATCGATTGGAAAGGCCTCCATACGGGCGACGACCAGAAGCGTGCCTACGACCAGGACCGCGCGTTGACCTATTTGCGGCTGGCGGACGACGGCCGCGCGGGCGCGGTGGCCGCCTACCGCCTGACGCTGTCGCGCCAGGCGCAGGACGAACGGCTGCACCGCCTGCGTGCGGACGGCCGCCGCGACGAGTCGGGCGTGGACGTGACGACCTGGGGCGCCGCCCTCGAACTGGAAAGCCCGAGCGCGCTCGGCCGCTGGGTGTACGGCGTGGACGTGTCCCGCGATGAAGTGGATTCTTTCAGCCGTCGCACCAAGGCCGACGGCTCGCTGAACAAAACGGAGGCCCAGGGGCCCGTCGCCGACGACGCGACCTACGATCTCGTCGGCGTTTTCGTGCAGGATACCGCCGCGCTGTTCGGCGGCGCGCTCGAACTGACGCCGGGCATCCGCTACACCTACGCGGCGCTGGACGCGGACCGGGTGCTCGATCCCGTTTCCGGCGCCGTCGGCGCCCGCGCGGAAGACTGGGACAGCGTCGTGGGCTCGCTGCGCGCGCTGGCGCCGCTCGGGGCGGCACGCCGGCACGCCGTCTTTGCCGGCCTGTCGCAGGGCTTCCGCGCGCCGAACCTCTCCGACCTGACCCGCCTGGACGCGGCGCGCAGCGACGAAATCGAAACGCCCGTGGACGATCTCGATCCGGAGCGGTTCGTTTCCGCCGAACTGGGCGCGCGCTACGACGACGGTCGACGCTCGGTCGAAATCGCGGGCTACTACACCTGGATCGAAGACCTGATCGTGCGCGCGCCGACGGGCAAAGTCGTCGACGACTTGCAGGAAGTGACGAAGAAGAACGCCGGCGAGGGCTACGTGGCGGGCATCGAACTGACCCTGGGCTGGCAGATGGCCGAGGATTGGCATCTGCGCCTCTCGGGCTCGTGGATGGAGGGCAAGGCGGATGCCTATCCGACGTCCGATCCGGTCGCGGTCCGCGACTATCTCAGCCGCCTGATGCCGTTGACCGGCCAGGCGGCGGTGCGCTGGCAGCCCGCGGGCCGGCCGTACTGGCTGGAGGCCGTGGTGGATGCCGCCGAAAAGGCCACGCGCCTGTCGGCGGACGACGAGCGCGACGGGCAGCGCATCCCGCCGGGCGGCACGCCGGGCTATGCCGTGCTGACGCTGCGCGGCGGCGCGACGATGCTGGACGATCTGCAATTGACCGTGGCGCTGGAAAACGTGGCCGACGAGGACTACCGGATCCACGGCTCGGGCGTGAACGAGCCCGGCCGCAATCTCGTCGTGCAGGCGGAGTGGACGTTCTAGGCGTCGGCGCGGGGCGGAATCAGCAGGACGGGGCGGGTGGAGCCGGCGACGACCTGTTTGCTGACGCTGCCGAGCAGCAGCGAGCGCAGCGCGCCGCGGGCGCGGGTGCCCATGACGATGACGTCGGCGGCGAGGCGGTCGGCTTCCCGCAAGATCGTCTCGGCCGTCGCGCCTTGGATGAGCAGGGCGGTCGTCGCGACGAAGCCCTCCTTGCGCAGTTCCGTGGCCAACGTTTCGATCCGCTGGTGGGCGCGGGTGAATTTGTGGGCCACGGCGAGCCGGACGCTTTCGGGGCCCGCGCCGTAGCCGATGAAGTCGGGATCGGGATCGGCGACGTGGATGAGGAAGAGTTCGGCGCCGAGGCGGTGGGTCCAGAGACGGGCTTCGCGGAGCACGTCGGGGGTCGTGCGGTCGAGATCCAATGCGGCGAGCACTTTCATGGCGCGTCTCCTCGTTTCTTGATGAAATCCTACGGCGGCCAGCGGCCGCTGGCAAGTCTGTCCGCCAGATCCCGCAGGGCGGCGCGGACGGGCGGGGAAAGGCGGGCGCCGGGCCGGAGATCGGCCGGCTGGATGCCCAGCACGACGATCCGTCCGGCGCAATCGGCCAGATAATCGGCGATCCGGCCGATGGAGCCGGCGTGGGTGCCGAAATCGCCGGCGCGGATGGCGGCGGGATCCAGGCGCCGCAGGGTACCGGGAGGCAACCCCAGATCGGCGGCATCGAGCAGGACGAGCAGGTCCGGGTGCAGGCGCCGGACGAGACTGGTGAAATTCTCGGGGGCGGTGGCGGCGTTGACGGTGCGCCATTCGGGATGGCGGAAGGCGCGGGCGAAGACGGGCCCGAGGGCGTCGTCGCCATGGCGGGGATTGCCGATGCCGAGGAGGAGGTTCATGGGGGCAGGAGATGGGTGTCAGGGAACCGGAGGCAGTCACCGCCAAGCCGACGGGAACAAAAACGGCCGCCGCGGGGGCGGCGGCCGGTCGGAGGGCAAGTCCGGATCTAGTCGACCTTGATGGCCGAGACGGGGCAGCTGCCGGCGGCTTCCTGGGCGGAAGCTTCGGCGGCGGCGGGGACTTCCTCGGCCTTGGGGTGCGCGAGGCCGTCGTCGCCCATGGCGAAGACGTCCGGGGCGATGTCGCAGCAGAGCGTGCAGCCCGTGCAGGTTCCGGCGTCGACGATGGCTTTCATCATGTTCGTTCCTTTCGTGGGGTTCGTTGTTCTACGGGATGGGGTTACCAATTCTCGCCAAGCAGTTCGAAGTAGGCTTGCGGATGGAGGCAGGCGGGGCAGAGCTTCGGCGCTTCGGGCGCTTCGTGGAGGTAGCCGCAGTTGATGCAGCGCCAGACGACGACGCCGTCGCGCTTGAAGACCTTGCCTTCGGAAAGGTTTTTCCAGAGATCGAGGTAGCGTTTCTCGTGCTGTTTTTCGGCGTTGCAGACCTTGTCCCAGAGGACGGCGACCTGTTCGAAGCCTTCTTCGCGGGCGATGCGGGCGAATTCGGGATAGAGTTCCGTCCATTCCTCGTGCTCGCCGCCGGCCGCGGCCTTGAGGTTGTCGAGGGTGGAGCCGATGACGCCGGCGGGATAGGCCGCGGCGATTTCGACCATGCCGCCTTCGAGGAAGCTGAAAAACCGCTTGGCGTGTTCCTTCTCCTGGTCGGCCGTTTCGTCGAAGATCTTGGAAATCTGGACGAGGCCTTCCTTCTTGGCGGCGGAGGCGAAGTAGTTGTAGCGCATGCGGGCCTGCGATTCGCCGGCGAACGAGGCCAGCAGATTCTTTTCGGTACGGGTTCCTTTGATGCTCTTCATATGGGGTTCCTGTCGGGGTTGCGGGACCGTGCCGTCCCGGCACTGTCCATTCTTATACAGCATCCTCCGGAAGCGGGGGCGGTGTCAAGGGCGGAAGGGCCCCTTCCTTGAAAATGCCCATGGCGCGGAATTTGCCGTAGCGCTGGTCGAGGAGCTGGGCCGGGCCCAGCTTGTCGAGCTGGGCGAGGTTCTTGAGGATCGCCTCGCGGACGAAGTCGGCGGCGGCGGCGGGATCGGCATGGGCCCCGCCGAGGGGTTCGGAGACGATTTCGTCGGCGATGCCGAGCTCGACGAGGTCGCCGGCCGTGAGCTTGAGGGCGGCGGCGGCGGTGTCGGCGTGGGCGCGGTTTTTCCAGAGGATGGCCGCGCAGCCTTCGGGGGAGATGACGGAGTAGTAGGCGTGTTCGAGGAGCAGGATGCGGTTGGCGATGCCGATGCCCAGCGCGCCGCCGGAGCCGCCTTCGCCGATGACGACGGCCAGGATGGGCACGGGGAAGCGGAACATTTCGCGGAGATTGACGGCGATGGCCTCGGCCACGTGGCGCTCCTCGCCCTCGATGCCGGGGAACGCGCCGGGGGTGTCGATGAAGGTGACGATCGGCAGACCGAATTTGGCCGCGAGCCGCATGAGCCGGAGCGCCTTGCGGTAGCCTTCGGGATAGGGGCAGCCGAAGTTGCAGGCCAGATTGCTCTTGGTGTCGCGGCCCTTCTGGGTGCCGAGGACCATGACCCGGCGCTCGCCGATCCAGCCGATGCCGCCGACGACGGACTGGTCGTCGGAGAGCAGCCGGTCGCCGTGGAGTTCGGTGAAATCCTTCACGAAGGCCGCGAGATAGTCGCGGGTATAGGGGCGGCGGGGGTGGCGGGCCACCATGACCTTCTGCCAAGGCGTCAGGTTGGCGTAGAGCTGGCGGCGGACTTCGGCCAGTTCGGCCTCGAGGCGGGCGGCGTCCTGCGGATCGGCGACGCCGTTGTCGCGGGCGACGCGGCGCAGTTCGTCGATCCGGTTCTGGAGATCGAGCAGGGGTTTTTCGAAGGGGAGGGTGTAGGCGGCCACGGGATTCCCTTATTCGGTGATGGTGACGAGCGTCCCCTTGGGGAGGATGGTGTAGAGTTCTTCGATGTCGCCGTTGAGCAGCCGGATGCAGCCGGCGCTGGACTGCCGGCCGATGGAGTCGGGCTCCCAGGTGCCGTGGAGGCCGTAGCCGGGCAGATCGAGCGCGAGCCAATGGGTACCGAGCTGGTTGTCGGGGTGGCCGTAGGGGATGGCCTTGCCGCCGGGTTTGTGCCAGGCGGGCTGGGCGATCTTATCGACGATCTTGTAGGTGCCGACGGGGGTCTTGGCGTTTTCGCCGGTGCTGACCCGGTAGCGCTTGAAGAACCGGCCGTCGAGGGTCACGACGAGATCGTTGCGGGTCTTGCTGACGGCCAGCGCGAACACGTGGGCGTTGCCGTCGAGCAGGCGGAGGGTTTCGCCGACGCGGATGGTCGCGCCCTGGACGTTGTTGGCCTTGGCGATGAGGGCGACGGGGGTGTTGTAGGTGGCGGCGAGCTTGCCGAGGTAGTCGCCCGACTGGACGACGTGCTCGACTTTCTCGGGCATGGGGCGCTGGGAGGCCAGCAGGGGCAGGGCCAGTTCGTTCAGGAAGCCTTCGATTTCGGGGTCGTCCGGCCGGGCGGCGAGCGCGCCGAGCGCGGCTTCGCGGGCGCCTTGGTGGTCGCCGGCCTGCAGCCGCTCGCGCGCCTGGGCGAGGCTGGCCGCGGCGTCGCCGGCGGGGGCGGGCCCCGGCGCGTCGGCGGCTTTGGCCGTGCCTTTGGCCGTCGCCTTGGCCGCTGACTTGGCGGTCGGTTTGGCGGCGGGGACGGGCACCGGCGCGGGCGCGGCGGGGGCGAGGTCCGCCGGGGGCGGCGGCGGCGCGTCGGGCACGGGCACCGGCGGCAGTTCGGCCAAGATGGGCGCGTCGGGAAATTCCACGGGTTCGGCGCCGGCCGTGCCGCGGTTCCCGGCCCAGCGCACCAGCGCGAACGCGCCGGCGAGCGCCAGCGCGACGACGGTGGCGATGAGCGCGGTCATGCAGCCGGCGCGGGATTTCTCGCGCTTCATCAGGTAGATGTCGGGGGCGGCGTTGGGTTGCATGGGCGGGGGACCGGGGCGGGCGTCAGCTCAGCTTGTCGAGATCGCGCAGGACGAGGACCATGTCGGGATAGCGGTCCTTGGGGTCCTTGGCGATGCACTTCATGACGAGGTTGGCCAGCGCGACGGGCACGTTGGGGTTGTATTGGCGGAGCGGGGCCGGCGGCGTCCGGGGATCGATCTGCGCGGCGCGGACCTGCTCGATCTTTTCGCCTTCGTAGGGCTTGTGGAACGTCAGCATTTCGTAGCAGCAGATCCCGAACGCGTAGATGTCGGCGCGGTCGTCCGCGATGCGGTCGACGAGCGTCTCGGGCGGCACGTAGGCCGTGGTGCCCGACACGTTCGCGAGTTTCTTGAAGAAGCGCTTGCGGGGCAGGGCCAGGTCGAAATCGATCAGCACCAGGCGGCCGTCGGGCCGGATCAGGACGTTCTCCGGCTTGACGTCCAGGTGCAGGAAGCCGCGCGAGTGGACGTAGCGGATCACGTTCGCCAGCTGCCGGATGAAGACCATCACGTTTTCCGTCAGCAGCGGCTCGCGGTAGAGGATCAGGTCGCGCAGGGTGCGCGACTCGACGTATTCGAGCACCATGTAGGGCAATTTGTTCTCGATGCCGGCCTTGATGAACCGCACGATGTTGGGATGCGGCTGGGGGGCATGCAGGCGCGCGATGACCTCGCCGCCGTGGAAAAACCGCTGGCGGCTCTTGCGGTCGCGGGCGATCGCCGTGTCGAGCACGCGGATCACGTAGCGCGTCTGCTGGGCATCGATCGCCACGTAGAGTTTCGTCATGCCGCCGCCCGTGATCGACCGGGTGATGGAATAGCCTGCGAATTCCTGATTCATGGGAACTTCTTGTACCGCAAAAAAGGGGGGAAGGCAATCTCTTGTTGGGGGCGCGGGGCGGGGCGGGCGCCTCTGCGATTCGGTGCACGAACCCAGCCGGAAGGCTGGACTACGAACGGAGTTGGCATGTAGTTCACGCTTTAGCGTGCGGCTGGCCTTTCCGGCCAGAAATGAAAGTGGATGCACCGAAACGCAGATGCGCCCGGGCGGGGCCGCGCCGGGGCCGGCGGCGCGGGTTTGGATTGTCTTCCCCGCGCGGAATCGGCATGATGCCGCGCCTATGTCATCGAAACGAAATCATGAAATCGCCTGCCCGTTCTGCGGCCGGGAGCAGGCCGTGGAACTGTGGGACGCCCTCAATCTGGACGAAGATCCCGGCCTGCGCGAAGAGCTGGTCGCCGGCCGGATCAACCGCGTGGAGTGCGCCGGCTGCGGCAAGGCCTTCCGGGTGGACAAGCCGTTGATCTATCGGGACCGCGAACAGGACCTGTTCATCCATTACGACCCCCTTGGCGGCGCGCGCACCCTCGCGGAGGTCGAATCCGCCTTCCGGGCGGCGGTGGCGGAGCTGAACCGGCTGCTGCCGCCCGACGTGGAGCCGCCGGAGGCGCACCTCGTCGTCGAATGGAGCGAACTGGTCGAGCGCGTGTTCCTGCTGGAGGAGGGCCTCGATGCCCGCCTCGTCGAGCATGTCAAATACCTGATGTTCCAGCAGAATCCCGGCAAGCTGTCGGCGGAGAAGAAAAACCTGCTGTTCGACGCCCAGGATTCCACCGACGACCAGCTGTGCTTCGTGGTGCAGGACCGCGCCACCAAGAAGCTGGAGGCGGTGCTGAATTTCGCCCGCGCCGACTACGAGGCGCTGGTGAACGTGTTCGATTCCGGCGATCAGCTGGCGCTGCTGGAAGAGCAATTCCCGGGCCCCTACTACAGCGGTCGGCTGCGCTTCCTGCAGGACCAGGCGGAGGAAGAGTAGGCGTGGCGCGGGAATCCCTCCAGCAGCGGCAGACTCGGGCGGCCGCGATCCTGCGCCGGCTGAAGAAAGTATATCCCGACGCGAAGTGCGAACTGGACTGGTCCACGCCGCTGGAACTGGCCGTGGCCACCATCTTGTCCGCGCAATGCACCGACAAGCGCGTCAACCTCGTCACGCCCGCGCTGTTCAGGAAATACCGGTCCGCGAACGATTGGGCGGCCGCGCCGCAAGCGACGCTCGAAAAGGAATTCCACTCCACGGGTTTCTTCCGCAACAAGGCCAAGAACGTCCGCGAGCTGATGGCACGCCTGGACGCGGACTTCCGCGGCGAACTGCCGGGCGATTTCGACGTGCTGGTCGGGTTGCCTGGCATCGGCCGCAAAACCGCCAACCTGCTGGTGGCCACGGTGTTCGGTAAGCCCGGCCTCGTGGTGGACACGCATTTCATCCGGCTCTCGAACCGTCTCGGATTCGTGAAAAACGAGACCGACGCGACGAAGATCGAACGCGCGCTCGCGCAGATCGTGCCGGCCAAGGACTGGACGGCCTGGTCGCACGCGCTGGTCTGGCACGGCCGGCGGCGCTGCCTGGCGCGCCAGCCCGATTGCGCGAACTGCCCGCTGGCGGATCTCTGCCCGGCGGCGGGAAAAGCCGCCGCGAAGTAGGCGCATGGAAAACCGCAACGTCATCCGGTTCGCGTTCGCCGTGGGCGGGTTCACGATGCTCAGCCGCGTGCTGGGCATGGTGCGCGACGTGCTGACCGCGCGGCTGTTCGGCACCTCGCTGGCGATGTCCGCGTTCGTGGTGGCGTTCCGAATTCCCAACCTGTTCCGCGCGCTGTTCGGCGAAGGCGCGCTGTCCTCGGCCTTCATTCCCGTGTTCATGGAATCGCGCCGGACCGAAGGCGAGTCCGCCGCGTGGCGGCTGGCGCGGCGGGTCGTCACGCTGGTCGGCGCGTTTTTGCTGGGCGTCGTCGCGCTGGGCATCGTCGGCATGAGCGCGGGGCTGCGCTGGCCCGGTCTGGGCGAAAAAGCGGCCGCCGTGCTGCCGCTGGCGCGGATCATGCTCCCCTACGTCTTCTTCATCTGCATGGCCGCGCTGGCCATGGCCGTGCTGAATTCCTACCGGCTCTTTTCCGTTTCGGCCTTCACGCCGGCGTTGCTGAACGTCACGTGGATTTTGTCGGTGTTGTTCGTCCTGCCGGTGGTCCGCGGCGGGCCGTCCGCGCAGATCCAGGCCTTGGCCTGGACGGTGTTCGCGGCGGGCGCGGTGCAGTTGGCCTACCAGATCCCCTCGCTGTGGCGCGTGGGCTGGCGGCCGGGCGTCGATTCCGATTGGCGCGATCCGCGCGTGAAACAGGTATTCCTCCTGATGGGGCCGTCGGCGCTCGGGCTGGCCGTCAACCAGGTCAACGTGATGGTCAACAGCCTGATCGCGCTGAAGTGGGTCGGCGATTGGGCCCCTTCGGCGCTGTTCTACGCCGAGCGGCTGATCTATTTGCCGCAAGGCATCCTGGCCACCGCGCTGGGAACCGTGCTGCTGCCGGTGCTGTCGGATTTCGCGGCGCAGAAAAAGCACGGCGAAATGCGCGGGGCCATCCACCACGGCCTGCGGACGCTGCTGTTCGTGATGACGCCCGCGGCCGTGGGCCTGTTCGTGCTGGCCGGGCCCGTCGTGCAGATGTTGTTCGAACAAGGCTCGTTCGACCCCAAGAGCACCTGGCTCACCGCGCGCGCGCTGTCGTTCTACGCCCCGGGGCTGATGGTGTTCTGCCTCGCCAAGGTCTTCGTGCCGGCGTTCTACGCCCTGCAGGACACCCGCACGCCGGTCAAGATCGGGCTGTGCGCCGTGACGCTCAACTTCACGCTCAACGTGGTTTCCGCGCTGGCGTTGCCCGAATACTGGAAGCACGCCGGCTTGGCGTTCTCGACCGTGGTTTCGGAGGGCTTCAACGGCCTGCTGCTGGCGCTCTTCCTGCGCCGCCGCCTCGGCCCCCTCGGCTTCCGCGGCATCCTGGCCGGGCTGGGGCGCGCGCTGGCGGCGGCGGCGGTCATGGCCGCCGTGGCGTGGTTCGCGGAGCGCGGCATCACGACCTGGCTCTACGTGTATCTGCCGCACAAGGCCGCCCAGATCGTCGGCGTGCCGGCGGCCATCGCGCTCGGAATCGCCGCCTATTTCGGGCTGGCGCGCCTCTTCCGGTTTCCCGAACTCGATTTCGTGTTCGAAGCCCTGCGCGCCCGGAAGCAGAAGAAAGCCGTCGCCCCGGCGCCATGATGGTTTTGGTCCACGGCGATATCGGCGTCGGCAAAAGCACGGTCGTGCGCGCGGCCATGGCCCGGCTGGGCTGGACGCGTCCGGCCGGTTTGTTCACCCATTGGGACGGGGCGGCGCGGGGCGCCGCCACCGTCTTCGCCGAAACCTGGACGGGCGCGCGGCAGCCCATGGCGCGGCGCGTGGCCCGGCCCGCCGGCCCCGGCGAACTGCCCTACGAACTCGACCCCGGCTTCGCGGATTTCGCCGGGGCGGCCTTGTCCCCGCCGGATCCCGGCACGCCCGTCGTCGTGGATGAACTGGGCTTGATCGAGCTGGCTTCCGCCGGATTCGTGGCGGCCGTCGCCACATGGTCCCGGCGCCCGGGGCCGGTGCTGGCCGTGGTCCAGGACCGTGCGCGGGCGCGCTGGCGGGAGCTTCTCGATCCGGATGGCGCGGCCCGCTGGTTCCGGGTCGCGGCCGCCTCCCGCGCCGGCCTGCCCGCCGAGATCGCCGCGTGTTTCCGCGGCTGACCGACCCGCGCCGCCTCCCGTTTCGGGGGTCTTGGCGGTTTTTCGGCTTTTCAAGAGGGGGGGGCGTGATGGACAATGCGCCGAAAACCGACTTTTCCCGATCGGAAAGGAAGCCAATCATGCAGATCAAGAAACTGGGACTTTGGGCGGCCGTTTGCGCGCTGGCGACGGCGGGCTGGGCGGCGGAACTGAAAATCGCGACCGTGGACCTCGACAAGGTCTTCACGGCGCATCCCCGGACGCTGGCGGCCGAGGCCGAGCTGAAGAAGGCCGAAGAAAGCATCGAGGCGGAACTGGAAAAAATGAAGGCCGAGGGCCGCGCGCTGCAGGAAGAGGTGGCCCGGCTGCGCGACGCGGCCAAGAATCCGCTGCTGACGGACGAAGCGCGGGCCCAGAAGCGCGACGCGGCCGAGGAGAAACTGACCGAACTGCAGGAGTTCGAGCTGCGCGCCCGCCGCATGCAGGAAACCAAGCTCAAGCAGATGCGCGAACAAGTGCTGAAATCCCGCCAGTCCATCGTGGACGAGCTGATCGAAGCGGTGAAGCAGTTTGCGCAAGCCGGCGAATACGACCTGGTGCTCGACCGTTCGGGTCTGACGATGAACGCGGTGCCGCTGGTGACGTTCGCGAATCCGGACCTGGACGTGACGGAAAAACTGATCGCGTACCTCCAGGCCAAGGCCAAGTAGGCGGAGGACGCGGGGTGTTCACGCTCACGACCGGCGAACTGGCGGCGAAACTGGGCGCCGAACTGGAAGGGGCGGCCGACGTCGTCCTGACCGGCGTGGCCGATCTGCGCTCCGCGGGACCGGGGCAGCTGGCCTTCGCGACGGCCCCGCACTTCTGGCCCGTGGCCGCGGCCAGCGCCGCGGCGGCGGTCATCGTGCCCAAGAACGCCAAGCTCGACTCCCCGCGGCCCGCGCTGTTGCGCGCCGCGGATGCCGACGCGGCATTTACGGCGGCTTGCGCGCTCTTCGCGCCGCCGCCCATCGTGCCGCCGCGCGGGGTACATCCGCAAGCCTGCGTGTCGCCGGAAGCCAAGCTGGGCGACAATGTCTCCGTCGGTGCGTTCGCCGTGGTGGAAGCCGGAGCCGAGATCGGCGCCGGCACGACGCTGTACCCCCAGACCTACGTCGGCCACGGCGCCCGGCTGGGCCGCGAGTGCCTGCTCTATCCCTTCGCCAGCGTGCGCGAGCGCTGCGTGCTGGGCGACCGCGTCATTTTGCAGAACGGCGCCGTGATCGGCGCCGACGGATTCGGCTACGCGGTGGACGCGCAGGGAGTGCGCACCAAGATTCCGCAGGTCGGCATCGTCGTGCTGGAAGACGACGTCGAAATCGGCGCGAACGCGACCGTCGACCGCGCGCGCTTCGGCGAAACGCGGGTGGGCAAGGGCACCAAGGTGGACAATCTGGTGATGATCGCCCACAACTGCGCCATCGGCGAGCATTCCGTGCTCTGTTCGCAAGTGGGCATGGCCGGCACCACCACGCTGGGCAAGCACGTGATCTGCGCGGGCCAAGCCGGGCTGGCGGGGCATCTGACGGTCGGCGACCACGCCGTGGTCGGCGCGCAGGCCGGGGTGTCGAAGGATTTGCCCGGCGGCCAGATGTACCTGGGCGCGCCGGCGGTGCCGCGCCTCGAGTTCGGGAAGTCTCTCGCCCACGTGGCGGGTCTGCCCAAGCTCAAGGAGCAGCTCAAGACGCTGGAAGCCCGCTTGGCGGCCGTGGAACGCGGATCCGGGGCTTGAACGGCCCGGCGCAGAATTAACTTTCAAGGGCTGCCCCCGACGAGATGAGGACTGGATGACACTGACCAAAGCAACGGAACAACAGATCGAGAAGCTGGCGAACCAGGCCCAGGTGGGGTTTCTGGACAACCTGACGGGCGCCTTCTTCCGGCGCATCGACTGGGCGGCCTTCTGGATCGTGCTGGCGGCGACCTTCGCGGTCTACTTTTTCACCTTGGCGCCGACGCTGACGCTGGAAGACTCCGGCGAATTGGCCGTGGCGTCGGACTATCTGGGCGTGCCGCATCCGCCGGGCTACCCGATCTGGACGCTGGTGACGTGGTTTTTCCAGTGGGTGTTCCACTGGGTGAAGTACAACGGCCATCCCAATCCGGCGTGGTCGGTGGGGCTGGCCTCGGCGGCGGCGGGCGCGGGCGCGTGCGCGTTGCTGGCGCTGCTGATCAGCCGCTCGGGCGCGGATCTGCTGCGCAGCATCCCGGCGCTGACGGACAAGATCGGGTTCCGCACGGAAAGCCGCCTGTGCCTGGGCGCGGGCATTTCGGGCGGGCTGCTGCTGGCGTTCAGCCCGGTGCTGTGGTCGCAGAGCGTGATCGTGGAGGTGTACAGCCTCAACGCCCTGTTCCAGATGGGCGTGCTGCTGCTGATCTACATGTGGATGTGCCGGCCCAAAAGCGACGTGCTGCTCTACGTGGCCGCGTTCCTGTTCGGCCTGGGCCTGACCAACCACCAGACCCTGCTGTTCCTCGGTCTGGCGCTGGCCGTCGCCGTGCTGATGAAGGACGCCGGCCAGTTCCGCGATTTCGCCGTCGCGGCCGCGCTGGTGGGCGTCGTGTTCATCGTCGCCGCCAAGGGCTACGCCCTGTTCGCCTCGGAAGCGCAGCAGGCCATGCCGGGCTTCGATTCCAACCTCTGGAAATGGTCGCAGGGGCCCACCACCGTGCCGTTCTGGATCTACAATTTCCTGTTCCTGGCGATTCCGATCGGCCTGGCCTTCGTGCTGCCGCACGGCAAGACCGTCTGCGCGACGATCCTGCTGGCGGAGCTGGGCGTGGCGTTCTATGCCTATCTGCCGTTCGCGTCGGAGCAGAATCCGCCGATGAACTGGGGCTATCCGCGCACGTGGGAAGGCTTCATGCACGCGGTGACGCGCGGGCAGTACGAGGCGATCGTGCCGACGGACGTGTTCAGCGAAAAGTTCATCCAGCAGCTCGGGGCGTACCTGACCGACTTGCGCAGCCAGTTCTCGCTGCCGGTGGTGGTGCTGGGCTTCCTGCCGTTCTGCTCGTGGGGGCTGGAGCTGGGCGGCAAGCGGCGCTCGGCGTTCCCGCTGGCGCTGGGGCTGGTGCTGGCGTCGGTGGCGCTGATCGTGCTGGAAACGCTGGGCTGGGCCGGGGCGGAAACCATCTACCGCCTGCTGATCGGGCCCGTCCTGCTGCTGGCGGGCTGGGGGTTCTTCACGCTGCTGGCGCTCTATCTGCGCAAGCAGATCGCCGACCTGCGCGCGTATCCGTTCGGGACCAAGCTGGTCATCTGGGCGTTCCTGGCCGCGGTGCTGGCGGGCGTGCTGTGGGTGGACGTGATGAGCCTGAAGGCGCTGTTCCGCGGCGAGCTGTCGGCGGCGGGCCAGGCGATCTTCGCCGGCGCGGTGTTCGGGCCGCCGTTGGCCGTCGCGGCGGCGTGGGCGCTGAGCGCCTCGCGCTTCAAGCTGGATTCCGATCTGGGCGTATCGCAGCAGCGCTGGCTGATCACCTCGGTGGTGGGCTTCATCTCCGTGAGCGTGATCTTCCTGATTTTCCAGAATCCGCAGCTCGACATCCAGAACCTGTTCATCGGCCGCGTGCAGTTCATTCAAAGCCACGCGCTCTATTCCCTCTGGCTGGGCTACGGCATCCTGTTGTCCGTGGCGTGGCTGGAGCGGATGTTCGGCCGGTGGGCGCTGGCGCCGGCCATGGCCGCGGGCCTGCTGCTGCCGGGCATTCTCCTGTGGCAGAACGCCTACGACGAAGACCAGCTGCGCATCGTCGGCGGCGCCGAGCAGAACGGCCACCACTACGGCTGGCAGTTCGGCAACTGGGGGCTCGAGGGAATCAAAGGGATCAAGGAAGATTTCGGCTACTGGTTCCCGAAAGAGGAGGATTTCGCCCGCGAGTGGGGCGCGCTGACCGAGGCGCTGGGCACGCCCGAACCGGACTACCCGCCGCCCATGACGCCCAACGCCATCTTCTACGGCGGGACCGATCCGGGCCGGTTCGTGCCGACCTACATGATCTATTCGGCCGACGTCCGCTCCGACGTCTATCTCATCACCCAGAACGCGCTGGCCGACAACACGTTCATGAACATCACGCGCGACCTCTACGGCGACACCATCTACATCCCGTCGCTCGAAGACAGCAACGAGGCGTTCCGCAAGTACGTCGACGACGTCAACGCCGGGCGCATCCAGGCCGGCGCCGACATCAAGATCGAAAACGGCAAGGTCAGCGTGCAGGGCGTCGGCGGCGTCATGACCATCAACGGCATCCTCGCCGAGCTGATCTTCAAGGAAAACAAGGACCGGCACGATTTCTACGTCGAGGAAAGCTACGTCATCCAGTGGATGTATCCGTACCTGACGCCGCACGGCATCATCCTGAAGCTCAACAAGGAGCCGCTGCCGGGGCTGGATCCGGAACTGGTGAAAAACGACCACGCTTTCTGGGGCTGGTACGCGCAATGGCTGCTGGACCAGTCCGCGTTCCGCCGCGACATCTGCGCGCGCAAGTCGTTCTCCAAGCTCCGCAGCGCCATCGCCGGCATCTACGACTATCGGCGCATGTACGCCGAGGCCGAATACGCCTTCAAGCAGTCCATCGACCTCTATCCGCTCAGCCCGGAAGCCAACTTCCGCCTCGCGCAGATGTACATGAACATGCAGCGCTTCGACGACGCCGAGACGCTCATCCGCGCGTTCGCCGCCGCCGATCCCCAGAACGAAAGCGCCAAGGGCTTCCTGAACCAGATCGAGGGCACCAAGCGCATGGTCGATCGCCGCCGCGAGATCGAGCGCCGGCAGCACGAGACCGGGGTCCTCTCGCCGGACGAGGCCCTGGAATTGACGTCCATCTACCGGGCGGCGGGCATGCAGGGCGCCTACCAGAACCTGGCGTCGCGCCTGCTGGCCGACGACAACCTGCCGCCGCAGCACGTGCTGGCGCTGGCCGGCTTCTTCGCGCAGGACCAGCGCGTGGACGGGCTGATCTTCGCGCTCGAGCAGTACGTCAAGCGCGAGGCGGGCAACCTGGACGTCTGGCTGGACCTGTCCGCGGCCTATGCCTTCGTCCGGCGCGACGCCGACGCCGTCAACGCGGCCCGCCAGGCCATCGAACTGGGCGGCGACCAGGCCCGCGACATCATCCTGCGCGACCAGCGCTTCCAGCCGCTGGTGACCAACCGCGAATTCCGCGCCCTGTTTCCCCGCCAGGCCCGGCCGGCGGGTGCGCCCGGCGCGTTCCCGGGCGGCGGCGTGGCGCTGCCGAATCTGCCCGGCCTGGCCCGCTAGGGCGACCGCATGGCGGCTCTTTCCGGCCCCGGCGATTTCGCCGCGCTTTCGCCCGACGCCGTCATGGATTGCGCCGAGCGCGCGACCGGCCGCCGCGCGTCCGGCGTCTGCCGTCCGCTGGCGTCCTACGTCAACCGCGTCTTCGAGATCGGCCTCGAGGACGGCGGGTTCCTCGTCGCCAAGTTCTACCGCCCCGGCCGCTGGCCCCGCGCGGCCCTGCAGGACGAACACGATTTCCTGCGCGAACTCGCCGCGGCCGAAATCCCCGTCGTCGCGCCGCTCGCGGATGCGGCCGGGCAGACCCTGCACGCGGAAAGCGGCATCCACTTCGCCTTGTTTCCGCGGCTGGGCGGACGGGCCTGCGACGAACCGGCCCGCGCCGAATGGCTCCAGATCGGCCGCTTGATCGGGCGCATCCACCAGATCGGCGCCGCGCGGCCCGCGCCGCACCGGCTCGTGCTTGATCCGCGGGAATCCGCCCGCACGCACCTGGAATTCCTGCGCGGCTCCGGCGCGATCCCGCGCGAGGTCGCCGGCCGCTATCTCGACGTCGCGCAGCGGCTGCTCGACCAGATCGCGCCGCTGTTCGCCGGCGTCGCGCGGCAGCGCCTGCACGGCGATTTGCACCGCATGAACCTGCTTTGGCGGCCCGGCGAAGGATTCCAGGCCATCGATTTCGACGACATGGCCAACGGGCCCGCCATCCAGGACCTGTGGATGCTGCTGCCGGACCGCCTGCCCGCCGCGCGTCCCGAATTCGAACTGCTGCTGGAAGGCTACGACACGTTCGCGGAATACGACGACGCCCAGACCCGGCTCATCGAACCCCTGCGCGCGCTGCGCTACCTGCACTACGCGGCCTGGTGCGCGCGCCAGCGCGCCGACGAAGGCCGCCGCCTGCTGCATCCCGAGTGGGGCACCGCCGATTTCTGGCGGCGCGAACTCGCCGATCTGCAGCGCCAGGCCGAAACGATCGCGGCCGGGTTGTGAGCCGCCGCGCGGCGCGCGCCGGCAATTGACCCGCCGGCGGCGGCGGGGGTAAGGTGTCCCGACATGAAACTTCTTTTCGGAATGCGCGGGGTGCTTCGGTCCGCCGCGTTGGGCGCCTGGTCGCTGGGCGCCGGTGCGGCGGCGGCCGCGACGATCTATGAAGTGCCCGAGAACGTCGACACGTACGTCGGCGCCCGCGACGAGAACATCATGGCCGACGACGTCCATTTCGAAACCGCGTCCATCGTCAAGCGGGTGCGCATCCGCTTGGCGATCCGGGGTTCCCAGACCTGCAAGATCTGGCTGTTCGACGCCCTGTCCAGCCCGCCGCTCCACGTGGCGGAGTTCACGAACGTTCCGGCGGCCAGCGCGACCAACGTCGCCACCTACGACGTGCCGATGCACGTGCAGGTTCCCAAGGACGTCTACGTCGGGTTTTCGGCGCAGGGCGACGGCTGGACCAACGGCGCGGATTTCTGGAGCCAAGGCGACGTGGTCCACGCCGGCGGGGCCGGAACGCCCGGCGACCACTACTACGGGCCCGTCACCGGCGAACAGCTCGCCGCCACCTTCAACGTCGGTTCCGCCACCTTCGGTTGCCTCCAGATCCTGTCCGAACCCGTGCGCATCGAAAGCGCGACCGCGGAAACGGGCCAGGTGCGGCTGGTCCTCGCGGAACTGCCCATCCACGGCTCGAACGCCGTCGAAACGACCCCGTCCGCCGCCGCCAATTGGATCGAGTTGGAGGCGTTGCCGGCGGGCGCGTCGAACCACGAATGGACGACGAGCGCCGCGGATGCGGCCGCGTTCTATCGCATCAAAACCCGCTGACGGCCATGGATTTGGCGCGGCAACTGCGGGAATACGGCGCGCGCTGGCCGGCCGAGGCCGAAACGGTCCGGCGGTTCGTCGAATTTTTGGAGACCCATCCGGACGCGTTCGCGCGGGGCCTGGCGTGCGGCCACGTCACCGGTTCCGCCTGGTTGGTCGATCGCGCCGGCGCGCGCGCGCTGCTGACGCACCACAAGAAGCTCGGCATCTGGGTGCAGTTGGGCGGCCACGCCGACGGCGACGCGGACGTGTTCCGCGTCGCGCGGCGCGAAGCGGAAGAAGAATCGGGTCTGGCGGATCTCGAACCCGTCGCGGCGGAAATCTTCGATATCGACGTCCACGAAATCCCCGCGCGCGGCGCGGAGCCGGCGCATCTGCACTGGGACGTGCGCTATGCGTTCCGGGCGACGAAGAGCGAGGAATTCCGCCTCAGCGACGAATCGCACGCCCTGGCGTGGATTGAGATCGCCGCGCTGGAGACGGTCACGCAGGAAGAATCCATGCTCCGGATGGCGCGCAAGTGGCGGACGGGATTTCCGGGCGGCCGCGCGGCGGCGGAATGAGGCGGCTGGGGACCCAACGCCGGGCCAGCTAGGCGGGGGGGCGGTTTTTCCGCGCTTCGGCCCACAGGCGGTGGGCGATGAGCGCGGCGATCAGCCCGGCGGTGAAGAGCGCGGGGATCTGCGAATGGATCTGCGCCAGCCGGCCGTACAGATAATCGTAGGTATACAGCCAGCAGGCGGCCGCCGTCGCCGTGGCGGTCACCACGGTGGCCATGTTCGGCCAGGTCTTCAGCCCGAGCAGATAGCCCAGCACCGCGCCCACCACCACGCCCGTCATGAGAAACGGCAGCCAGACGAACAGGAAAATGCCCGCGATCTTGTATTTCGCGAAGCGACCGACGTTTTTTTCCGCCGATTCGATGAGGCCTTTCATGCGCGGCCCCACGGGGCGGCCCGCGACCAGGTTGCGGGCCGCCAAGATGAGGACGGGATACAACAGGAACACGGTCACGGCGTCCACGTAGGTGGCCAGGAAAACGACCAGGCCCGGGCGCATGCCCATCTCCACCGCCTTGGCGATGGCCACGCCGCGGCCCAGCAGCAGCTCCGTGAAGCCCATGATGACCCATTGCTCCCACGGCTGGCCCAGCCGCCACAGCGTCGCCACCGCCAGCAGCCACGCGACGAGCATCAGGCTGCCGACCGCGAACACCCCGCTTTCCTCCGAAAGCATGATCTGCTGGCGCCATCGTCTTGCCGGAAACGTGCCCATGTCCTTTACCTAAGCCGCCGTCCGGAGAGATTCAAATGCAAAACCGCCCAATTCTTCCGCCGGGCGACCGCCGGGCATCCGTCGGTTCATCGTAATTTATCGGGCTTTTAGCCGGTTCTTAATCTATTCCGGGTGCCATCCCGGCATATTGCCAAGTCGCGCCCGAATCGTTTTTGGGCGCTGGCCGGATCGGTGGGCCCTCAGGGGCGCCCGCCGCCGGCGAAGGATGGAACATGAAACGAATTCCGAAATCTTGGTTGGCGCTCGTCGGCGCGCTGGTGCCGCTGCTGGGGGGATGCACGACCATCCACAAGTCCGCCGACCGAGGCGACTTGGTCAAGGTCGGGCAGCTGCTGCAAAAAGGCATCGCCGTGGACGCGCGGGACGAATTCGGCCGCACGCCGCTCATGTGGGCGGTCGAAGATCTGACGGCCGTCCGCTATCTGGCGGCGCAGGGCGCGGACGTGGACGCGCGGGACGCCAACGGCGAAACGGCGCTGATGAAGGCGGCCTTCGTCGGCTCGCTGGACGTGGTGCAATACCTCGTCCAGCAGGGTGCGGACGTGAACGCCCGCAGCGCCTCGGGCCGGACGCCGCTGATGCGCGCGGCAGGCAATCTCGACGTGGTGAAATATCTGGTCCAGCAGGGCGCCGATGTGAACGCGCGGGACGCCGGCGGCGACACGGCGCTGCGCTGGGCGGCCACGTTCGGGAATCTCGGGGTCGTGAAATACCTCGTGCGGCAAGGCGCGGACGCGAACGTCCAGGACAACCGGGGCCAAACGCCTTTGGGCTGGGCCCGCGCGTTCGGGCATCGCGACGTGGCGACCTACCTCGAGCAGAAGCGCGAAAACGCGCACGCCGGCAACGAGGAAGGCAAATCGCCGCGGCAGAACGCGATCGACGAGTCCGGCCGCGCCCGTTGGCTGGTGGCCGCGGACGCGCGCTGATTCAGCGCGCGTAGGCGTCGAATTCCGCGGCCCAGTCGGCGCGCGCGGGGAAGTCCGGCAGGCGCGCGGCGAGGGCTTCGGCCAGCGCGGCGGGCGGCTCCGCCAGGACGATGCAGCCGGCCAGGGGGCTGCTGTCTTCGGCGGCGGTGCGCCACAGGACGAGCGTCGCGGCGGAATCGCCGGCGGCGCCGAGCCGATAGGACGTTTCGATGATCATCGGGGGCAGGGCGATCGTTCCGGCGGCTCGCGCGACGGGGACGAGATCGGCGCGGGAAGCGGGACCGACGTCTTCCTGGGTGCGGACGGTTTTCCACGCGCCGGTCTTGGTGCGACGGCGGCGCACGAGGGTGCCGGTTTCGCCGGGCGCGAGCTGGTCGGGCAACATCTCTCCGCGCCAATAGAGCAGGCCGTCGCGCTTCTGCACGTCCCCGGCGGCGGTGTCGAGCGTCACCAGCACCTGCGGCGGCAAGGGGCGCGGATCGGCAACGAACGCGAGGCCGGCCGCTTGCGCGGCGGCGGCGACGTGCGCCTCGGCGGCGGTGAAGATTTCCGCGCCGGCCAGGGCGGCGGGATCGAGGGGGAGGCGCGCGGACCGGGCGGATGCCGTCGCGGCGGCGAGCAGGAACAGGACGAGGGGCAGCAGGCGGCGGACCATGGCTATTCGGACGAGCGGTGCCGCGACAGGTGCAGGAACTCGTTGCGGGTCGCGACGGAGTCGTGGAAGCTGCCGAGCATCGCGGACGTCACCATGCGCGAGTTCTGCTTTTCGACGCCGCGCATCATCATGCACAGGTGCTGGGCCTCGATGATCACGCCGACGCCTTCGGGTTCGAGGGTGTCCATGAGCGTGCGGGCGATCTGGTTGGTGAGACGCTCCTGCACCTGCAGGCGTCGGGCGAAGAGATCGGCCAGGCGGGCGATCTTGCTGACGCCGATGATCTTGCCCCGGGGGATGTAGCCGACGTGGCAGACGCCGAAGAACGGCAGCAGATGGTGCTCGCACAGCGAATAGATCTCGATGTCCCGGACGATGACCATGTGGTTGGCCTCGACCTCGAACACGGCGGATTTCAGGAGGGCGGCGGGGTCCTGCTGGTAGCCGCGGGTCAGATAGCTCCACGCGGCGGTGGCGCGCTTCGGGGTGGCTTTCAAGCCTTCGCGGTCGGGGTCTTCGCCCATCGCGACGAGCATTTTCCGGAAGAATTCTTGCATGGGGAGGGATTTCACCACAAGCGGACGGGCTCCGCAACCCCGGAAACGACCGCGGCGCCGGGAAAGACGGGGCTTGGCGGCGGCGGCGCGGCTGGGGTAGCATGGGCCGCATGTTCGCATGGGTTCTACGAGGATTGGCGCGGGCCGTGGCGGCCTTGCCGGCGGGCGCCGCGACGGCGCTCGCGGGCGGCATCGGGTGGATTTTGGCCCGCGTCGTGCGCCTGCGCCGGACCTACGTCCTCGCAACGCTGGCGCGCTGCTTTCCGGAAAAAACGCCGGCCGAACGGAACGCCCTCTACGCCGAAGTCTGCCGCCAGCAGTCGCTGAACGTGGTCGAACTGCTGCGCTACGCCGGGGGGCGGGAAGCGGAACTGGCCGCGCGCCTCGAGGTCAGCGGAAAAGAGCACGTCGAAACCGCGCGGGCCCTGGGCAAGGGCGTGCTGGTGTCCATCGCGCATTTCGGCAACTACGCGCTGCTGGCGCTGCAGGTGCCGCGGCTCTTCGGCTATCCGCTCTCCGTCATCGCCAAGCCGCTGCGCAACGCCACGCTCAACGAACTGTGGTGGGAGCTGCAGCGGAAAGCGGGCGTCAACGGCATTCCCGCCCGCAACGCCTACCGCGCCAGCGTGCGCGCGCTGAAGGACAACGGCCTGGTCGGCTTCATGCTCGACCAGAACCGGCCCGCGGGCATGGGCGTCTTCGTGGATTTCTTCGGCCGGCCGGCCTCCACCACGCCGGGCCTGGCCGTCATGTCGGCCCACACCGGCGCGCCGGTGCTGCCGGCGTTCATCCGCCGGCTGCCGGACGGCACGCACCGGGTCGAAGTCTTGCCGCATCTGCCGCCGCCGGCCGACCGCCGGCCGGAGACGGTACAGGCGTTCACCGCGGCCTGCACGAAAACCATCGAAGACGAAATCCGGCGCCATCCGGACCAATGGCTCTGGTGGCACAAGCGCTGGAAAAGCCGCCCGCCGGAAGAAAAGGCCGCGGCGGTCGCGCCGTAGCGGGACGAACGGATGGCGCGGAAGAAATCTCCATGGCTGCGGTTGCGGCAGGCGCTGGAAGCGCCCGCCATGCGCCTGGGGCTGGCCGTCGTGCCGCGCCTGCCGCGCGGAGCCGTGCGGTGGCTGGCGCGCCGCCTGGGCGACGCGGCCTATCTGGTTTCGGCGCGGTCGCGGCGCCTCGGCCTGGCCAATCTCGACCTCGCGTTCGGCGCCGCGAAAACGCCGGCGGAAAAACGGCGCATCCTGCGCGCATCGCTGCGGAATTTTTCGCTGACGATGCTCGATCTGCTGTGGTTTTCGCGGCATTCCGAGGCGCGGATGGCGCGGTGGTTCGACGTCGCGCCTGTCCTGGAAGCCGCGATGGCCAATCCCGTGGCGCGGGTGGGCGTGACGGGCCATTTCGGCAACTGGGAACTGATGGGGCGCTACTGGGCGCTGGCGGCGGGCCGCCTGACGAGCGTGGCGATGCCCCTGAAAAATCCCGCCGTGGGCGAACTGCTGCGGGAAGCGCGCGAACTGACCGGCCAGCAGATCGTCGAACGCGAAGGCGCGCTCAAGAAACTGGTCCGCGCCCTGCGCGGCGGCGGCACCGTCGGCCTGTTGCTGGACCAGAACACCGATCCGGACGAAGGCGGCACGTTCGCGGACTTTTTCGGCAAACCGGCCTCGGTTTCGCCCGCGGCCGGCGTGCTGGCGTCCATGACCGGCGCGGAGATCATCTTCGCCTATGCCCTGCCGCGGCCCGACGGCACCTACCGGGGCGAACTGCCGCACGTGATCCCGGCGGCGGAAATCGCGGCCATGGACCGCGCGACCGCCGCGCAGGAACTGACCCAGCGCATCACCGGGTTCTACGAAGAGGCCATCCGCGCCCATCCCGAATGCTGGCTGTGGAGCTACAAGCGCTGGCGGCACGTGCCCCCGGGCATGCCGAAAGACGGATTTCCATATTACGCCAAATAGAAAGGAACGACCCATGCTGGATTTCGCGACGTACCAAAAACAAGCCCTGACCACGGCCGTCTACCCCGGCCGCGGCGAGGGCAATTTCACCTATCCCGCGCTCGGCCTCGCCGGCGAGACCGGCGAAGTCTGCGAGAAGCTGAAAAAAGCCATCCGCGACGACGGCGGCAAAGTGTCGGAAGAACGCCGTTCGCTGCTGGCGAAGGAACTCGGCGACGTGCTGTGGTATCTCGCCACGCTCTCGACCGAACTGGGGCTGGATCTCGAAGCCATCGCCGCGGGCAATCTCGCCAAGCTGGCGGCGCGCAAGGAAGCCGGCAAGATCCACGGCAGCGGGGACCTGCGCTGACATGGCCACGCCCGCGGCGGTTCTGTTCGATTTCGACGGCGTCATCGTGGACAGCGAGCGGCTGCACCACGAGACGATGGTGGAAGCCATGGCCGGGCAGGGCCCGGCCACGCCGTGGGAATTCTACCGCGAGCATCTGATGGGCTTCGACGACCGCGGCGCGTTCGCGGTTTTGCTGAAGCGCGCGGGGATCGAACCGACGCCGGAGGAAGTCCGGCGCCGCATCGCGCGCAAGGCGGAGCTCTTCGCGCAGCACGCGGCGGCGGGCCGCGTGCCGGCGTTTCCCGGCGCGGTGGACCTGGTCCGGGCCTGCGCGACGGCCGGGCCGGTGGGGCTCTGCAGCGGCGCGCTGCGCAGCGACGTCGATCCGGTCCTGGCCGCGCTGGGGATCGCGGATTGTTTCGCTGAGAAAGTCACGGCTGAAGACGTGCCGGCGAGCAAGCCCGATCCGGCCTGCTACCGCCTGTGCGTCGCACGCCTCGCGGCGCGGTTTTCGGAGCGCGGCATCGCGCCGGCGACGTGCGTGGCCATCGAAGACACGGACGACGGCATCGTCTCGGCCCGCGGCGCGGGCCTTCCGGTGGTGGCGGTGGCCACGAACCTGCCGGCGGACTGGCTCCGCGCGGCCGGCGCCGCGGCCGTCGTCGAACGGCTCGCCGGCCTGACCCCCGCCCGCCTCGCCGAACTTGCCGGCCTGGCCTGACCGCCCGGATTTTTACGTAGAACGGAAATAGCCGAGTGCCGAGCCCAAGTCCCGCGGACGCGGGACGCCGGGCGAACGCGAGGTCTATAGCGCCGCGCCTTGCGCGGCGAGCAAGCGAGGCTCCGCGAGCGGAGCGGCAAAAACTTTCGGCGAGTTTTACGTAGAACGTAAAAACTTTGCCGGAAAATTACGTAGTACGTAAAACCGCCTGGAGGGGGGCATCATCGTCCTTATCCTGCTGAGCCGCAACATCATGCGCATGGCGGCCCCGCTCCGCATTCCGCGCCGCGCCCGGGAACTGGTGTTTTCGCCAAAGAAATGCGCGGTTGGGCGGTCTAATGGTATAAAGGGTGCGATGGACACAATGGAGCCCACAGATCGGGAGTTGGTGGCGGCGGTTCGGAACGGTGGGTCTCCGGGCCGGATCGGCGACTTGTTCGTCCGGCATCTCGGTCGAGTGAGGAACATGATGTACCAGATGACGCTCAACCACGCGGACGCCGACGATCTGACGCAGGAGGTTTTCCTGCGCGCGGCGCGGGGGCTGCCGGAGTTCGACGGGCGGGCCGAGTTCGCCACCTGGCTGCATCGCATCGCGTTGAATTGCGCGAACAGCTTTCTGGTGCGTCGAGCGCGCCGGGCGACGGCCAGCCTGGAGGAGGCGCCGGAACCCGTCGCTTCCGGCATGGACCGGCCGGATCGGCAGGCGGCCGGCGCGGAAGCGGACGCGCGGATCCGCCAGGCGCTGGAGCGGTTGCCGGTCAAGCTGCGCGCGGCGATCGTCCTGACGGTCCTGCAGGACGTGCCGTTTCCGGAGGCCGCGCGCATCGAGCGCTGCGCCTTGCCGACGATGTACTGGCGGGTGCACGAAGCCCGCCGCCAATTGAAGGGACTGCTCGCGGACGTATGGCCATGAAAACGAACGAACTGGATAAACGGTTGAAGGAATGGGCCGCGCGGAACCGTCCGGCGGACGCCGCGCTGGCGGATCTGGAAGCGAAGATCCGCGGGGCGCTGGCGGCGGAGCCGTCGGCGGAGTTCCGGCGCGAAGCCGTCGTTTTCCGCGGAACGGCATGGCGCTGGCTGGCAGCCGCCGCGGCGTTGGCGCTGCTGCTGGGCGGCGCTCGGCATCTCGCGCAGCGGCGTTCGGCGGAACTTCAGGCCGCGAACTGCAACGGATCGGCGGCGCTGGCGGATTTCACCGCCGAGCAGCTCGCCGTGCGCCGCGACATCCTCGACGAGATGGATTCGCTGTTCGCCGGCCAGGTCCGCTGGGTCCGGCTGGATGCCGACGGGCTGCGCCTGGGGCTGGCGGAACAGGCGACCGCCGCGGAACCGCAAGCCCAGCGCCTCGCCGTGCGCACGGTCGTCGTGGCGCGGGAGCGAAACCAGAAGAACTGGCGGACCGTCTGGTCGTCCGACGTGCTGACCCGGACCGAAGAGTACGTGGAGATCGCTTCGGAGTCCGGCGCGGCGGGCGGTCTGGAAATGTGGGTGCATCGATTGCCGGATGGCCGCTACGTGGTGGATGCGGAGATCGACTGGCCCGAAGCCCGCTTGCCGCGCGCGTACGAAACGCGGGTGCTGTCCGTCGGCAAGCCGGAACGCATCTTGACGCAGACGGCGGAAGGCCACGAATACCGCGTCTACCAGTCCATCGAACCGCTGGCGAACGGGAACGGGTGATGAAAGCGGCGGGTTGGATTTTGGCGGCGTGGATTTGCGGAGTTGCCGTTTTGCCGGCGACGGCCGGGGATGAGGCGGGCCTGCGCTGGCTCGACGGCGGTTTCGCCGCGTTCGGCGGGACTTCCGCGACGTGGCGCGTGGAAGCATCCGGCGCGCGCATCGCCGAAGGCCACGTGGCCTGGAGTCTGGAAGTGGGGGGCGGGGTCATTGCGCGGCGCGAACAGAGCGTGCGCCTGGATCCCGCCGCGCCGGCCAGCGTGGAAATCGCCGTCGATCTGCCCGAGGGGCGCGCCGGCGTCGTGGCGGAAGGCCGTCTGCAGGTGGCGCTGCTGGACGAGCGCCGCCAGCCATTGGCGGAATTGGAACAGCCGGTCTTCGTGTTCGGCCGCGATCCGGCGGTGGAGCGCAAGCAATGGCTCCGGGAACTGGACTTGCGCTTGTTCGATCCGTCCGGCGAAACGGCCCGGCGCTTGGACGAACTCGGCTGGCTGCATCGGCGAATCGCGAATCCGGCGGCGTTCGCCGCTTTGGGCGGGGGCACGCTGATCGTCGGCGAGGGCTGTTCGCTGCGGGAAAACCGCGGGCTGATGGATGCCACAATCCGCGCGGCGGAGGGCGGGGCGCACGTCGTGATCCTGGCGCCGGCGGATGGCGTTTTCGCGCCGCCCGCCCCGGCGGAAGGCCGTCCGGGGCCGGTTGCCTTGCATTTCTACGGTCCGGAATTCGTTCGCGAGCTGGACAAGAGGTTCGACATGCTACCGGCGCGCGCGGCGTTCCGCCTGGGCGGCACGCGCGTCGGCGCCGAGGTGGCGGTGGTTTCGGAGGACGGCTGGGCCTTCGTCGAAGCGCGTTGGGCCAACGGCGGCGCGCTGGTGTTGGCGGGGCCTGGATTGCTGGAGACGTGGGAGACGTCGCCCGTGCCGCGCCATCTGTTGGTTCGATTGTTGGAATGGACAACCGCAAAGCAGGAGAAGGAAGAATGAAAATGGGCAAATGGATGGTTTTGGCGGCCGGATTGGCGTTCGCGGCCATCGGCGCGTCCGCGCAGGAAAGCATGACGGTATATCCAACGGCGATCCTGCCGTTCCATGAGAGGGGCGAAGGCGTCAAGGGCTACGGCAGCACCGCCAGCGATATCCTGTTCGCCGCGCTGGTGGCGAATCCGGACTTGCTGCTGGTGGACCGCGCGGAAATCGACAAGACGCTGGCGGAGCAGGAACTGAACCTCAGCGGGATGGTCAGCCCGGCCGACGCCGTGAAGGTAGGCAACCTGATCGGCGCCAAGGTGCTGGTGACGGGCTCGGTCATCGACGCGGACCAAACCACCTATCTGGTGGCGCGCATCATCGGCACGGAAACGAGCCGGGTGCTGGGCGAATCGGTGAAGGGCAAGGCGTCTGAACCCATCGGCGACCTGGCCGAGCAGCTTGCCGAAAAAGTGGGCGCGACGATCGTTGCGCGGGCTTCCGAACTGGTGGCGCCGGCCAAGAAGCCGGAAGAGCGCATCGCCGCAATCAAGGCGGCTCTGGGCGACAAGGTGCGCCCGATCCTGCTGGTGAGCATTCCCGAACGGCACGTCGGGCGCGTCACGATCGACCCCGCCGCGGAGACGGAAATCACGCTGATGGGCCGCGAGACGGGCTTCGAAGTGGTGGATCCCAAGGCCGGTTCCGCGAAGCAGGCGGACATCCTCATCCAGGGCGAAGGCTTCAGCGAATTCGCGCTGCGCCGCGGCAACATGGTCAGCGTCAAGGCGCGCCTGGAAGTGAAGGCCATCGACCGCGCCACCGATCGCGTGATCGCCACGGACCGCCAGACCGCGGTCGTGGTCGATTTGACCGAAGAAGTCGCCGGAAAAGCCGCCTTGCAGGAAGCCGCCGCGCAGATCGCGGAACGCCTGCTGCCGAAACTGGCGAAATAGCCGGCGGATCGTCCCGCTCCGACGGACCGGCTGTGATGACATTGATCCGATGGGGATTCGCTTGCGCGCTGGCGTGGCTTCTCGCCCCCGGCGCGCAAGCGGACGTGCGCGTGGCGCTGGTAACGCTCGAGCGGGGCGAAATTGCCCAAGGCGTGCTGGATCTGGCGACGGCCAGTTTGTCGGCGGAACCGGGGGTCGTCTTGCTGGAGCGGGCGGAAATCGACCGGCTGTTCGAGGAGCAGGAGCGATCGCGCGCGCTGGCGGGCGACGAATCGTTGGCCTTGCGGGCGGGACGGTTGCTGGTGGCGGACGTGCTGGGCGTGGTCGAGTTCGATGCGTCCGCATCGGAGGCGCTGGGGCTGGTGGTCTTCGATGCGCGGACCGGCGCGCGCTTGTGGGACGCGACCTTGCCGCCCGGAATGGGCGAGTCGGTGGAGATGATCACCTTCGGCCTGGAACGCGCCCTGTTGAAACGCAACAGTCCGAGCGGAGCGGGTGGCACGGTCTGCATCTTGACGGTTCGCAACGAAAACTTGCCGGAGGAAAACAACCCGGCGCTGGAGGGCATCGGCCGGCTGGTGGAACGCAAGCTGACGAGTTCGGAACGGCTGTCGGTGCTGGAGCGCCAGCGGCTGGGTTTTCTGAACGAGGAGCGGGAGACCGCCGGCGCGACTCCCGCGTTGCCCGGCGCGATGACGCTGGCGGAACTGTCCTTCCGGCAGGGCACGGACGCTACCGGCGTGGAAGCCGCGGTCCGGTTGACGGACGTCGGCGGCGCGGTCTTGCGCGAGCAGCGGTTTCCGGCCCGGAATCTGGATGCCTGGATGGCCGGGGAGATGTCCGCATGGATGTGCGACGCCTTGTCGGGCGGGTGCATTTCGCCGCAGGCTTCCCCGGAGCGGGAGGCCGAGCATTTCCTGCGGGAATCGGTGTTTTGGTTCGGATATTACCCGGCGCACGTGGACAAGGCCCTGCGCGCGGCGGAAGCGGCCCATGCGCTGGATCCCGCCAGCCCGGCCATCCGCGAACAACTCGTGGCGGCCTTGCTCCAGTCCCAGATGCCCTGGGAACTGCGCATGCGGTATATGCGCCGGGCGGTCGATCTTCAGGACGGGCTGGTGCGGGAGGGATACTATCGCGAAGTGGACCGCAGCCGCCTCATCGGCGCATCGGGGGCCCACTGCCGCTACGAGTGCCACATGTGGCAAGCCTTGAAGAAAGCGGTTTCGGCGGCGATCGGTTATTCGGATTTCAACGCGGCGGTCGCGGAAATCTGCCGGCGCCACCGGGACACGATGCGGGAAATCAACCGCCAGCGGCTGGCCACGGTCCAGAGCGCCCAGACGTTTAATCGCTATCTGCAGTGGTTCAATTTCTACGTCAGCAAAACGCACGAAATCTGGGCGCGGTCGGGGAAGGACTGGACCGACGAAACCATCGCTCTTTGCGGCCCCGTTTTCGATCTGGCCCGGGAACATCCCTTGTATGGCAGCCGCGATTTCGAGGTGAACCGGATCTTTCTCCGGCTGACGACGAAGACGCGCCAGTTCGACCGCGAGCCGGAGGCCGCCTCCGTGTGGAGGCTGGAACCGGCGGACCTGCGCCGCCTGGCGGAGTTCTGCGGCACGCTGGCGGAGCATCCCAATCCGCTGATCGCGCTTTACGGGCGGCTGGGGCATGGCCTGTACCAACGCCGGCTGGAGGAAGGCGGCGAGTCGGATTTCCGCGAACGCTTTGCCGCGGTGCGCGATTTCGGCTTGGCGGCGATCGACGCGGCCCGGGAGGACGGCCGTACGCCGGCGTTCCGCGCGATGCTGTACCAGGCGACGCTGGATGCGATCGATTCGCTTCCGGATCTTCACATGCGGCGGGAAGAGCGGCAGGCGCTGTTCGACTTCATGATCGAACACGGAGAGTTCGTGCATACCGTGGAGGAGACGGTCACCCAGCCGGACGTGGGGCCCTTTGCCGCTTATGCGAGCATCGGCGACAGCCTGCCATATGCCTTGACGCAGGGCGGAGCGACGGTCGACCGTCCGACCCGCATCGCCAACATGCGCCGGGCTCTGGAGACGTTGGCAGATCCGGAGTCCACTGTTTTGCGCGGCTCCCGGGAAGTAGCGCGGAGTTCGCTGCAAGCTCGCCTGATCGAAGTGGGGGAATTGCCGGAGGACAGCGGTTCCGCGCCATGGTCCGACGTCGTGCCGCTGCTGGGCCCGGATGGTCCGAGCGGCAATTGCGCCTATTCCCGCGCTTTCCACCGCGACGGAAAAGTCTACGTCGCCGAATTGCGGGAAGAGGCCGGAGCGTCGGAAATCGCTCTGGCGACCATCGAATTGTCCTCCGGACGGATCGAGCGGTCCGGGAGCGTGCGGTTGGATGGATCCCGCAACACGCCGTATGCGCGGCGTCACTTGGGGGCCGCCGTTCTCGGCGACCGGCACTTCTACGTGGGCACGGCATCGTCGGGCATCGTCGAGTTTCCGCTGGCCGGAGGGGGCGGCCGCCGATTTTCCAGCGCGGACGGATTGCCGTCGGATGCGGTGCAGGCGCTGGCGGTGGCCGGCACCCGTCTTTTCGCCGGCCTGGGCGAGTATTGGCAAGCGACCTATTTCGTGGAGATCGACGTGGCGAGCGGCACGGTGGCCTTGCGCGGATCGAGCTTGCGGCGGACGGTCGAATCGCCCGTGGACAACGCGTCCCCGCAGCCGTTTTTCGGGGACATGCACGTGGACCGGGAGAGAAACCGGCTGTATTTCCTGCTCCATGAAAGCCCCGTGGTGCTGCCGTGCGATTTTCGGGGGCTCTGGAGCCTGGATTTGGAAACGGGCGAATACGTGCAGCGGGCGCGCTTCACCCGCAACCTCCATCGCCTCGCCGCCCAGCCGGATGGAAGCCTGTACGTCATGGACGACTCGACCATCGTGCGTTACCGGCCCGAAGAGGATTCCGTCCAATTGGTGTATACGGTGCGCCAGGATCCGCCGGTCGGTCCGGGATTGTCGCTGGGTTCGGCGGAAGTGAAGGAGCGGTATTGGATGATCGCTCCGTTCGCTTTCGAAAACGATACGATCTGGTCCGGGCGTCCGTTCAGCCGTTTGCGCGTTCAGAAGCGCCGGCATGACGTGTTGCCGCCGCCCGATCCGCGCCTGAAACGGCCGTCCGGCCGCTGGCACGGCATGGACTATCTGCCGGATCAAAACGCCTTGCTGGCTTCATTGGACAACGGGGTCTGGCTGCTGAAACTCAAGCCGCGCGGCGCGGCCGTCCGCGAGAATCCTGAGGAGGCCGCACCATGACAAGCCCGACGCGAATTGGACTGGCGGTTTTGGCGACGTTTGCTGGTTTGGCGTCCGCGCAGGCGGACGTGCGCGTGGCGCTGATCGGCGCCGATCTGTCCGCCGCCGGCCAGGCGGCGGTGGAACTGGCCGAAGCGGAACTGTCTGCGCGCGCCGGGTTGACGCTGCTGGATCGCGTCGCGATCGGCAACGTCCTCCGCGAGCAGAACCTGGCGGCGGAAGGGTTCGCGCGGCCGGACGACGCCATCCGCTTAGGGCAACTGCTGGCGGTCGACGTGTTCATCCATGCGGAAGCGATTTCCGGCGAAGAGGCGCTCGGGGTCGCGGCGTTCGAAACGGTCCAAGGCATCCGGCTGCTGGATCGGACGATCGCCGGGGCCGAGCCGGACGCGCTGGCGCGGGCGTTGGCGGCGGCCGTGGACGAGGTGTTCGCTAAATGGAAGGCGCCGACGGCAACGGCACGTCCTACGAATACGATGCAGCGGGACGCCTGACGCGGCGCACCTGGGCCCGCGGCGTGGCCACGGATTATGCCTACGACGCCCTGGGGCAGTTGACGAACATCGACTATTCCGACGACACGCCGGACGTGTCTTTCACCTATGACCGCATGGGACGGCAGGTGGAGGTGACGGATGCGCTCGGTACGCGTACCAATCTCTACGATCCCACCACGCTGGACCTTGCGGCGGAGCAACTTCCCGACGGACAAGTTCTGGCCCGCTCGTACGACCGCTTCGGCCGGCCGGCGGGAATCGCGCTGGACGTGGGCTATCAAGTGGCCTATGCCTACGACGACGCGAGCCGGTTCATGGCGATTACCTCCGCCGTGAATGCCGTCACCACGGCCGTGAAGTATGCCTATCTCGCCCAATCCGATCTCATTTCCGGATGGACCGTAAAGGAACCGATGAGGCCGCCGTTTCTGGTCGGTAGTCGAGTTTACGAACCACATCGCGATCTGGTGTCTGCCGTGACGGTGTCCGGACCAACGGGCATCTTCGCGCAATATAGTTACGCCAACGACCATTTGGGCCGCCGCGTCGCCCGCGGCGACCGTGTCGATGGCATGGTCGTGTCCAACGTCTTTGGCTACAACGACCGGTCGGAACTGGACGGCGCCGTCATGGGCACCAACCAGTTCGGATACCAGTACGACGCCATCGGCAACCGGCGGGTGGCCGTCGCGAACGACCGGACCGTCGAGTACGAGGCCAACGCGCTCAACCAGTACGCTTCCGTCTTGCCCTCCGCCGGAACCCCGGCGTACGATGCGGATGGCAACATGATCTCCGACGGCATATTATCGTATTCTTGGGACGCCGAAAACCGGCTCGTGGAAGTCCGGTCCAACGCCGCCGTCATCGTCCAGAACGCCTACGACTACCTGGGCCGTCGCATCCGAAAAGCAACCGCCACCGAAACCAACACGTTCCTCTACGATGGCTGGAGCCTCCTCCGCGAAGATCTTGGAGCCGCGACGCCCTCGTCGCGCTTCTACGTCTGGGGCCTCGATCTCTCCGGCACCCTCCAAGGCGCCGGCGGCGTCGGCGGTCTGCTCTGCCAGGTCGAAGGTGGGGACGGCTCTCCAAGCCGTCCGCTCTTCTCCTTCGGCGACGCCAACGGCAACGTGACGGGCCTGGTGGACACCAACGGCGCCGTCGCTGCCCATTACGAATACGATCCCTACGGCAATCTCCTCGCCCAGTCCGGCGACCAATCCGCCGACAATCCTTTCCGCTTCAGCTCCAAATACTGGGACGATGCCCTCAACCTCTACTACTACGGCTACAGATTCTATAGCCCCAGCCTGGGGCGGTGGATCAATAGGGATCCCATCGGAGAGTTGGGCGGCATAAATGTTTATGGATTTGTTCGGAATAGCCCTTTGGGTAATCTCGACAAATTAGGGCTTTCGTGCGTGAAGGTTTACACTTTCCGTTCGGGGGGGATGCTTGCAGGTTCTTGGAAACAGGCTAAAACGGAAGAAGATGTTGAGGTTTCTTATCGCAATTTGCGCGGCGAGCTGGGCGCTTTTGGTGCGCCACCGACTATTATGCAATTTGCCGACAAGAAGAATAAATGTGACATAGAAGTATCTGTTCAAATCTATCTCAAACCCAATCTTCCAATATTGCCAACGAAAGGTGCACACTACTTCTATCTCGAACATTACCCCCAATCTGGAACGGAATATCTTGGAGGCGGTATAAGCTGGTCAACTGCGCCCGGAAAATCTCCAACGCGGGGATCTGTACTGGATCATGAGAAGGGACATGCGCGCGCTTTCTTCAAATACACGCTGCCCTGCTTTGAAGCCGCAGTCGAATCTTATTGTGGAAAAGTACTGACGGCGAGTGACCAATCTGCGATTGAAGCTGCATTAAATAACTGCCGAAAGAACACTGCGAAGAACAGCGCGCAAGAAGCTAATTATTCTGAACGTCTTCACTACGACTTGAATGGATACAAGCGACTATTCCCGACATCGATGTACGCTCCAGAGTATCTTCACGCGGATCCGACCACGGCTTCATTTACGGACGAATGGGTTTACGAATGAGCCCGCCACTCTGTTCCCTTGGAAAACGCAGCCTTGCTTTCTTGGCCGTCGCAATATGGATTGTTTCATGTTCATCTTGTAAGCTCAGCATTACGACATCCCAAGACGTGGTCCATCTGCCTACTGAGATGGCGCTTGCATTCATAAATGCCCCTACAGAAGAGAAAGAGGTTTGTGCGAGGCGCCTTGCAGAAGCATTAAATCAAGTGGTCACCGTCCGGCCTGTTGTGCGTGCAGAATTGGTGGAGCTGCTTGGCACTCCAATATACGAGGAAGGCGGATTGTTGCATTATGCCGTGTTGGAAAAAGGGGCATCACGGCTTGAACTTGTGTTTGTTCTTAGGGGCGGTGCTTTGAGACGAGCAACGCTTGGCGTTGCCGATATTCATCGGGGGAAAGATCCGGACCTGTAAAGATGAAGGGTCAGGAAGGGGTCCTTGCATTGTAGCATTATGAGTTGACGAGGCGGGCGGGCGGCGGATTTTTCCACAGTGTGGAAAAATATTTTCCACGACGTGGAAAACTTTTTGCAAGTAGGCCTTGCGCTCCGCTCGCTGCGCTCGCGGGGGATGGGGCGCGCCCAGGCGCCGCGCCAGCGCGAGGCCGCGCTGTCACGTCTCCTGCGGGGCTGCGGGCGCGCCGTTGTCCCCCGGGCCGCTTCCCTTCGGGACGCGCGGCCCGTGGGTTTTCTTTTGGCGCGGCGGGGAGGCGGGGGGCTGCGGTTTCCCCCGCCTGGGTTTTCCCCCCGGCGCCCCCCTTTCGGAGGCGCCCCCTTCTTTTGCGGATCATCGGCCGGGGGGCAAACCCATCCCCGTTCACTCGCTCTCGCTCGTTCACTGGGGGCAACCGCACGGCGGCCATTTTCGTTTGTTTGGGCCGCCGCCCTTCGGGTCCCCCCGCCTGAAATCCCCCGCCGCTCATTGAACACCCCCGTCCCCCCGCAGTCTTGCGGGGGCCGGTCGCCGGCCCTCGGCGGCTCGCGCGCTCGCCACGTCGGGCCTGGCTCCGCGGCCGCCGCTGGCCGCCCGGGTTTTCGTTCGGGATGGGCATCTTTCCCGGGGCTCGTTTGGAAATGCCAGGACCATCCCCAGTTTTGAGGGGTGAATCGGCGCAAGTGGTTGGGGGGATGAGCAAAGTCGCGCCGGACAAGTGAAAATGGCCTCGCCGGGCCACGATGCGAAAGGCATCGTGGAGGTTGCAACACCAAACCGGGAGGCCGAGATGAACCGTATCCTGATTGCGCATCGCGTGCGAGAACAACTGGAGGGATTTCTGGGGATATTTTCTCCCCGGTTTTCC
>DDWR01000011.1:0-141869 GCA_002347655.1 Verrucomicrobia bacterium UBA2281
CTGGAGTACCTATAAGGGGGGAAAGATTATGGGCTTTTACTTCTGCGCGCGCTTGGCATACTCAGGGTCAAAGTGAGTTCGGACAGCTTCCGCTACCCGGCTCCACCCTCCGGCGATTCATGCCGATTCTGCTGAAAAACCTGACCGCGACCGAACTCCACGCCGCGCTGGCGCCGCGGGGCGTTTCGCTGCGGCTGGCGCGGCGGCTGCAGGCGGCGGCGCTGCGGCGCGACGAATTTCCCGCCGAACTGCCCGAAGTGTCCGGCGCGCTGCTGGAGCAAATCCGCGGTGCGGCGCAATTGCCGCGGCTGGAGGTCTTGGATCGGCGGGTCTCGCCGCGGGACGGGTTTGCCAAAGTTCTTTTCCGCGGCGCCGGGCCGGAGCCGTTCGAGGCGGTGGAAATCCCGCTGGCCCATCGGCCGGGGCAGGAGAAAACGATCGTCTGCGTCAGCTCGCAGGTGGGCTGCGCGATGGGGTGCGCGTTCTGCGCGACGGGGCGGATCGGCTTCGTGCGCGATCTGGAGCCCTGGGAGATGGTGGACCAGGTGGTGCAGGTGGCGGCGCAGGCGCGGCATCCGGTGCGGGGCGTCGTGTTCATGGGGATGGGCGAGCCGTTGCTGAATCTCGACGCGGCGCTGCGCGCGGCGCGGATCCTGAGCGAGCCGTGCGGCTTGGCGATCGCGGCCAAGGCCATCAGTTTTTCCACGGCGGGCGTGGTGCCGGGCATCCGGCGGTTCGCGGCGGAGCGGCTGCCGTTCCGCCTGATCGTTTCGCTGACGAGCGCCGATCCGGCGCGGCGGCGCGAGCTGATGCCGGCGGCGCCGCCGCTGCCGGCGCTGCTGGACGCGCTGCGCGGGTACCACGCGGCCACGGGCCGGCGCGTCACGCTGGCGTGGACGATGATCGCGGGCGTCAATACGCGCGAAGAGGATGCGATCCAGCTGGCGGAATGGGTGGGCGGCCTGCCGATTACCTTGGACTTGATCGACGTGAACGACGCGACAGGGCGGTTCCGGCCGCCTTCCGCGGAGGAACTGGCGGCGTTCCGCGACGCGTTGCGCCGGCATCTGCGGATGCCCGTGGCGCGGCGCTACAGCGGCGGGCAGGACATCCACGCGGCGTGCGGCATGCTGGCGGGCGGGGCGGATACGCCGCGCGGCTAGGACGTTTCCAGATTAGGTGTAGCCGGCCCCGGCGGGGCCGGGGCTGTTTCGTTCGTGGCCGGCCTCGCCGAGGCCAGCTACGTCAAAGCCATGAACGCCCTAGGATTTTGCGGCGGGGGTTTTCGGGGCGGCGCGGCGGCGGGGCTTGGGGCGGAAGGGGGCGCGGAAGGCGGCGTCGAAGTCGTAGAGCTCGTCGAAGTCTTCGATCTTGTCATCCTCGGTCTTGCCGAGGAGGCCGGCTTCGAGGAGCAGGAAGACGATTTCGCCGAAGTCGCGGGTGGTGCGCAGGCCCCAGCGGTTCAGGACGGTCAGGGCGAGGGGGCCGAACTGCGCGAGGGCAAATCTGCGCAGGCCGTCGGCGAGTTCGGCGCCGGAAATCTGGCGCGGTTTCTTTTCCTTTTCCTGCACCTGCTTGAGGGTCTGCATCAGGCCGTCGTGGAGGAAGACGAAGGCTTCGGGCGCATAGCGGCCGTCGCGGGCGCAGATGCGGGCGACGGCTTCGGGAAAGGGGGGAATTTCCATCGCGTCAGGATTTCAGGGCGGCCTGGATGCGGTCGGCGAGGGCGGCGGCTTCGGACAGGTCGGCGTAGGCATGGGGCGTCCAGTTCCAGTGGTGGCCGTCGTGCTTGAAGCGCGGGACGACGTGGAAATGCAGATGCGGCACGACCTGGCCGGCGGCGGCGCCGTTGGCCTGGTGCACGTTGACGCCGTCCGCGCCGAGGCCTTCCTGCTGGGCCTGGGCGATGCGCCGCACGACGGCGATGACCTTGGCCAGCACGTCGTCGGGGGTGGCCGCGAGCGGATTGTGGTGCGCCTTGGGAATGACGAGGGCGTGGCCTTTCACGATGGGGCCGATGTCCATGAAGGCGAGGACGTCGGCGTCTTCGTAGAGCTTGATGGAGGGGATCTGGCCGGCGACGATTTTGCAGAAGATGCAGTCGGGATCGTTCATGGTGCGGGTTGCTCCTGGGGCAGGACGTAGGGGCCGGGGCGGTCGCGGCGCTGGTGGAACCAGCGGCCGCCGATGCCGAGGCAGAAGAGCAGGAGCATCCCCAGCAGGAACCGGCGCTCCCGGAGAGTCAGGTCGAAACAGGCCCGCAGGGGGTCGGCCAGCGCGGAGATGGACTCCTTCCACTTCATGCCGCAAAGTGTAGGGAGAGAAGCCCGGAGAGGCGACAAAAAAGAAGAGCGGGGGGAGCCGGCGGAGCATCCGTGGCCAAGGGGACGGGTACGAAATCGCAATATCCAATATTCAATATCCAATGTCCAAGGATCAAAGTTCAATATCCAGTTGGGGGCCGTACGTTTGAGACTGGAAAAAGGGGGGGCGGGGGTGGTAGGATGCTGGACCGATGTTGTGCCAGAACTGCCATCAGAACGAAGCCACCGTCCATTTGACCCAGATCGTGGACGGGAAAGCCGAAAAGTACCACCTCTGCGAGGCATGCGCCGCGCAGAAGGGAATCGACGTCCATGCCGATCCGATGGACCTGAGCGGCATGATGGAGAAGCTGAAAAACCAGCTGGATCACCTGAAAGAGGATTTGGTCGTCGAGCGCGCGCCGGCCGGGCCGGCCACGTGCCCGTCCTGCGGGATGACGCGGACGGAGATCCTGAAGAAGGGCCGGCTGGGCTGCGACCGCTGCTACGAGGCGTTCGCGGCGGAGATGCTGCCGGTGGTGGTGTCGCTGCAGCATGCCGACCAGCATCTGGGCAAGGTGCCGCGGCGGGCGTCGGTCCGCTTGCGGACTTCGGTGGAGCAGGCGCGCCTGCGCCGGGAGCTCGATCAGGCCGTCGCGGCCGAGAACTACGAACTGGCGGCGCGGCTGCGCGACCAGATCAAGGCGTTGCCGGCGGAAGGCGAGGCGCCATGATTCCGCGCGCGCCGGACGAAGACGCCGCCTACCGGGAGGCCTACGGCATCGTGCTGAGCAGCCGGGTGCGCCTGGCGCGGAACCTGCGCGGCCTGCCGTTTCCCGACCGCGCGCCGCCGGACGTCCGCGCCGACGTGCGCCGCCGCGTCCAAGCCGCCGCGCGCGCCGCGCTGCCGATCCAGGAAGAGCTGGCGGACGCGCCCCCGCTGCGCCGCCAAATGCTGTTCGAAGACCACCTCATCAGCCGCCACCTGCTCGACGACCGGCCGGAAGCCGCGCTGTGCCTGAACGAGGCGCGGACGCAGGCGGTCATGATCAACGAGGAAGACCATCTGCGCATCCAGGTCCTGCGGCCGGGGCTGGCGCTGCGGGAAGCGTGGGCGGACGCCAACGCGCTCGACGACGCGCTGGAGGCCCAGCTGGACTACGCCTTTTCGTCGTCGCTGGGCTACCTGACGAGCTGCCCCACCAACGTGGGCACGGGGATGCGGGCCAGCGCGATGATGCATTTGCCCGGCCTGGTGCTGCAGAACGAAATGGAGCCGATCGCCAACGGACTGGGCAAGATCGGCCTGACGGTGCGCGGCCGCTGGGGCGAAGGCACGGCGGCGCTGGGGCACATGTTCCAGGTGTCGAACCAGCTGACGCTGGGGTTGGCCGAGGAGCGCATCCTGGCGGATTTGGAAGAGATCGTGAAGGAGATCGCCGAGCACGAGCGGAACGCGCGCGAGCGCCTGAAGCGCGAGCGGAAGATTTTCGTGGAAGATCTGGCGGCGCGCGCGCGCGGTCTGCTGGCGGCGGCGCGGCTGATGACGGCGCAGGAAGCGCTGGAACGGCTGTCGGAAGTGCGCCTCGGCATCGCGCTGGGGCTGGTCAAGGGCATCGCGATGCGGCAGGTGGACCGCCTGCTGCTGGAGGTGCAGCCCGCGCATTTGCAGACGGCCGCCGGCCGGCTCATGGGCGGCGAGGAACGGGATGCCGCGCGGGCCGGGCAACTGCGCGCCGAACTGGGCCGCCGCCCGCCCGCAGCAACGGAAAAGAGGACGACATGAACAATTTCACTCCCCGGGCGCAGCAGGTGCTGCAGCTGGCGCGCAAGGAAGCCGACCGGTTCAACCACGGCTACATCGGCACGGAACATCTCCTGCTGGGGCTGATCGCCCTCGGCGAAGGCGTGGCCGTGACGGTCCTGCGCCGGATGGGCCTGGATCTCGAAACGGTGCGCCTGGAAGTCGAGAAGGCCGTCGGCGTGGGCTCGGACATGAAGACGGTCGGCAACGTGCCCTACACGCCGCGCGTGAAGAAGGTGTTGGCGCTGGCCGGCACCGAGGCGCGGGGGATGCACGTGGAATTCGTGGGCACGGAGCACATCCTGCTGGGGCTGCTGCGCGAAGGCGAAGGCGTGGCTGCGCGCGTGCTGACGAATCTGCGGGTGGATCTCGACCGGACCCGCGAGGCGGTGCTCAAGGAACTGGACCCGAACTACGAGCCCGGCGCGCCGCGCGAAGAGTCCGGCGGCGAGCCCGAAGGCCCCGAATTGGGACCCGGCCCGGGCGCGCGCGGGGCCAAGGATTCCAAGACGCCCGCCCTGACCACCTTCGGGCGCGACCTGACGGCGCTGGCGCAGCAGGGCGCGCTGGATCCGGTGATCGGCCGCGCGGACGAGATCGAGCGCGTGATGCGCATCCTCTGCCGCCGCACGAAGAACAACCCGGCGCTGCTGGGCGAGGCGGGCGTGGGCAAGACGGCCATCGCCGAAGGCCTCGCGCAGGCGATCGTGAACGGCGAGGTCCCCGAGCTGCTGCACGGCAAGCGCGTGATCTCGCTCGACCTGGCGCTGATGGTGGCCGGCACGAAGTACCGCGGCCAGTTCGAGGAGCGCATCAAGGCGGTCATGGACGAAATCCGCCGGGTGAAGAACGTGATCCTGTTCGTGGACGAGCTGCACAGCCTGGTGGGCGCGGGCAGCGCGGAAGGCGCGATGGACGCGGCCAACATCCTCAAGCCGGCGTTGTCGCGCGGCGAACTGCAGGTGGTCGGCGCGACGACCCTGAACGAGTACCGCAAGTTCATCGAGAAGGACGCGGCGCTGTCGCGGCGGTTCCAGAGCGTGCTGGTGCGCGAGCCATCCATCGAGGAAGCCATCGAGATCCTCAAGGGCCTGAGCGGGCGCTACGAGGCGCACCACCACGTCCGCTACGTTCCGGAAGCCCTCGACGCGGCCGTGCGCCTCTCCGCGCGCTATCTCCAGGACCGGTTCCTGCCCGACAAGGCCATCGACGTGATCGACGAAGCGGGCGCGCGCGCGCGCATCGGCGCCCTGACCCGGCCGGTCCACGTGAAGGACAAGGAAAAGGAAATCGCCGGCCTGCTGGCGCAGCGGAACGCGGCCATCCAGGAGGAAAAATTCGAGGAGGCCGCCCAGCTGCGCGACGCGGAGCGCGCCGCGCGCGCCGAACTGGAAACGGAACTGGCCGCCTGGCGCAAGAGCCACGCCGAAAACGTCGTGGACGTGACCGAGGAAGACGTGCGCCTGATCGTGTCGAAATGGACCGGCGTGCCGCTCGAGAAGATGGAACAGAAGGAAACCGCCCGGCTCCTGGAGATGGAAGGGGCGCTGACGAAGACGGTCATCGGCCAGCCCGAGGCCATTTCCTCCATCTGCAAGGCGTTGCGGCGGTCGCGGGCGGACCTGAAGGATCCGCGGCGGCCGATCGGCTCGTTCATCTTCCTGGGTCCGACGGGCGTGGGCAAGACGCTGCTGGCGAAGTCGCTGGCGGAATTCATGTTCAACAGCCCCGACGCGCTGATCCAGATCGACATGTCCGAATACATGGAGAAGTTCAACGCCTCGCGGCTGGTCGGTTCGCCGCCCGGCTACGTGGGCTACGAAGAGGGCGGGCAGCTCACGGAGCGCGTGCGCCGGCGGCCCTATTCGGTGGTGCTGTTCGACGAGATCGAGAAGGCCCATCCGGATGTCATGCACATGCTGCTGCAGATCCTGGAAGAAGGCCGCCTGACGGACGGGCTGGGGCGCGCGGTGGATTTCCGCAACACGGTCATCATCATGACCTCGAACATCGGCTCCGACATCGTCCGCAAGGGCGCGGGGCTGGGCTTCGCGGGGCACACGGCGGAAGCGGACTACGCGACGCTGCGCGAGCAGATGCTCGAAGCCGCCAAGCACAACTTCCGGCCCGAGCTGCTCAACCGCGTGGAAGAAGTCATCGTCTTCCGGCAGCTGCAGCAGGAAGACGTGCGCACGATCCTGGAGATCGAAGTCGAGAAGGTCGCCGCGCGCCTGAAGGCGCGCGAGATCCGGCTGTCCGTGCTGCCGTCCGCGTTCGATTTCCTGATGGCCAAGGGCTTCGACCGCCAGTACGGCGCGCGGCAGTTGCGCCGCGCCGTGGAGCGGTTCCTCGAAAACGTCCTGGCCGAAAGCATCCTGCGCGGCCAGTTCGGCGCGGGCGAGATCGTCGAGGTGGAGGCCGGCGACGACCGGCTGGAATTCCATCCGCCGAAAGGCCTGGCGGCGTCGGAAGCGCCGGCGTCCGCCGCCGCGGCGCCGGCCAAGCCGGCGAAGCGGAAAAAGAAGGGCGAAGGCGAAGAATGAGCGTCTTCCGCATCCAGAACACCCTGACGCGGCAACTGGAGGAATTCCGGCCGCTGGAAGCCGGCCACGCGCGCATGTACACCTGCGGGCCGACGGTCTACAACTTCGCGCACGTCGGCAATTTCCGGGCCTACGTCTTCGAGGACCTGCTGCGGCGCTGGCTGAAGTTCAAGGGCTTCCGCGTGACGCAGGTGATGAACCTGACGGACGTGGACGACAAGACCATTCGCGATTCGCAGGCGGCGGGGAAGCCGCTGGCCGAATTCACGGAAATCTACAAAAAGGCTTTTTTCGATGATATCCGGGCGCTGAACGTCGAGCCGGCGGAGCATTATCCGGCGGCGACGGACCACGTGCCGGAGATGATCGCCATCATCCAGAAGCTGTTCGACAAGGGCTATGCCTACCAATCCGAGGACGGCTCGGTCTATTTCAGCATCGCCAAGTGGCCGGCCTACGGCAAGCTGGCGCACCTGGACCGCGCGGGCATGCGCGCCGGCGTGCGCGTCGCCTCCGACGAATACGACAAGGAAAACGTCGCCGATTTCGCGCTGTGGAAGGCGTGGGACGAAAAGGACGGCGCGGTGGCCTGGGATTCGCCGTGGGGCCGCGGGCGGCCGGGGTGGCACATCGAATGTTCCGCCATGAGCCAGAAGTATCTCGGGGCCAGCTTCGACCTGCACACCGGCGGCGTGGACAATATCTTCCCGCACCACGAGGACGAGATCGCGCAGAGCGAGGCCGCCAACGGGCAGCCGTTCGCGACCTACTGGATGCACTGCGCGCACCTGATGGTGGACGGCCAGAAGATGTCGAAGTCGCGCGGCAACTTCCACACGCTGCGCGACGTGTTCGCGCGCGGGTATACGGGCCGCGAAGTGCGCTACGAACTGCTGGCGACGCACTACCGCGCGCCGCTGAATTTCACCTTCGCCTCGCTGGACGCGGCCCGCACGGCGCTGCGGCGCGTGGACGAATTCGCGGCGCGGCTGGCCGATGCCGCAGGGACCGCCGCAGCCGGGCCGCTGCCGGGCTGGGCCCAGGCGGCGGCGGAGCGGTTCGAGGCCGCGCTGGACGAGGATTTGAACGTGTCGGCCGCGCTGGCCGCGCTGTTCGACGCCCTCCGCGAAGGCAACGCCGTGATGGACGCGAAGCTCCTGACGCCGGCGGACGCCGCGGCGGCGCAGGCGCTGTTCAAGCGCTGGGACGGCGCCCTGGGCGTGCTGGAGAAGCCCGCCGAAGCGGTCCCGGAAGCGGTGCAGGCGCTGCTGGAGCGCCGCCAGGCCGCGCGCGCGGCCAAGGACTGGAAGCAGTCCGACGCCCTGCGCGACGAAATCGCCGCCCACGGCTGGCTCGTCAAAGACACCCCCAAGGGCCAGGTGGCAACGAAAGCCTAGGATGTTCAGCAGGAAAACAGGAAACACAGGAAAACATGAAAGAGATGCAGGACCAGGATTTGACCGAGCGGATCATCGCGGCGGCGATTGAAGTCCATCGGGAATTGGGACCTGGTTTTCTGGAGTCCATCTATGAAGAGGCTCTCTGCATCGAGTTGCGACATCGCGGTATTCCGTACGAGCGGCAAAAAAGCTTCGGTGTTCCTTTTCGCGGCGAAATAGTCGGCGAATGTCGTCCGGACTTGTTGGTCGATAAAGCCGTGGTTGTTGAACTAAAGGCCGTAAAAGCATTCGAACCCATTTTCTTTGCCATTGTCCGTTCCTACTTGAAGGCCGCCAAGGTGGACACGGGATTGCTCATCAACTTCAATGCGATTCCGCTTGCCGTAAAACGTATCGGTCGCGAATTCTATGGACATTCCAAATGACATTTCCTGTTTTCCTGTGTTTCCTGTTTTCCTGCTAAATAGATTTTTTTGGAGGTTTTAAATGGCCAGAGGCAGACTGATCACGTTCGAGGGGCCGGAGGGGGCGGGCAAGAGCACCCAGGCGGCGCTGCTGATTTCGAAGCTGGAAGCGCGCGGGATCGAGGTGGTCTATACCCGCGAGCCCGGCGGCACGAAGCTCGGCGAGGCCATCCGCGGCATCCTGCAGTACAACGCCGCCGGCGAAGATCCGTGCCCGGAGAGCGAAGTGCTGCTGTTCGAGGCCAGTCGGGCCCAGCTGGTGCGCCACGTGATCCAGCCGGCGCTGGAACGCGGCGCGTGGGTGCTCTGCGATCGGTTCGCGGACTCCACGACGGCCTACCAGGGCTTCGGCCGCGGTTTTTCCGTGGAACTGATGGAGACCATCAACCGCTTCGCGATCGGCGCGGCGGTGCCGGACATGACGATCCTGCTGGACGTGAACGTCAGCCTCGGCATGCAGCGCTGCGCGAAGCGGCAGGTCGGCAAGAAGATCCAGTACGACCGGATCGAAAGCGAAGCGCTGGAATTCCACGAAAAGGTCCGCCAGGGCTATCTGGACCTGGCCCGGCGCTTTCCGGAGCGCTTCCGCAAGGTGGATGCGATGCGGCTGGCGGAGCCGATCGCCGAGGACGTCTGGGAGCTGGTGAGCGATGCCTTCCTCGCGCAAGGTTGAGGCGGCGCTGGAGAATTTCCGGCGGGCGTTCGAGGCCGGGCGGCTCCCGCACGCCGTGCTGGTGGCAGGGCACCCGCGCGGCGCGGGCGCGGAGTTCGCGGAAGGTTTGCTCGCGCTGGCGTTCGGCGTAACGGACCCGGAACGCCTGCGCCAGCACGCCGACGTCCGCTGGATCGAACCGGAGAGCAAATCGCGCCAGATCAAAGTGGACGAGCAGATCCGCCCCCTGATCGAATTCATCGGCCTGACGTCTTACGAGGGCGGCTGGAAGGCGGGGGTGATCCTGTTCGCGGACCGGATGAACAATTACGCGCAGAACGCCCTGCTCAAGACGCTGGAAGAGCCGCCGCCGAACAGCCTGCTGGTCTTGGTGACGGCGGCGCCGGCGGCGCTGTTGCCGACCATCCGCTCGCGCGCGCAGTTCGTGGACGTGGAAGCGGACGAACGCGGCGCCGCGGCGCCGTGGCGGGCGACCGTCCTGGAGCTGCTGCGGAACCCGCCGGCGCGGCGGGCGACCGAAATGATGGCCTGGACGGACCGGCTGACGGCGCCGCTGCGGTCGTTGGTTGACCTGGCCGAAGCGGAGGAAACCGCCCGCGAAGAAACGGCGGCCCGGGCGCGGGAGGGCGACGGCGCCGAACTGACGAAGGCGACCAAGGGGCTGGTGGACGGCCGCGTGGCGGCGCGCGTGAAGGAAATGCGCGAGGAGATCCTGCGGACGATCCAACTGTGGCAGCGGGACGTGATGGCGCAGGCGCTCCAGGCGGAAGCCCGCCCGGAATATTTTCCGGACGAGGCGGAGGCCATCGCGGCGCAGGCGGCGGGATTGACCTTCGCGGAGGCCGCCAAACGGGTGGCGGTCGTGGACGAGGTGCGCGAATTGATGGAGCACAACATCCGCGACGAAGTGGCCTTGCCGCGCATGGCCCGGGCGTTTTCCCGGCCCGCCTAGCGGATGCCGGAAGAGGGGGGTCCAAGGGGGGGCTTCCGCCGCGGGGCGCGAAATCCAGGCCGGGGGGCATGCCGCTATTGCATTGGGGGGCGGGATTTTGCTAAGTATAAACAAATATGGCTGGTAAAAAGGGTAAATCGTCGAACGTTCGCCGCGAGGCGCTGGGCATTCTCATGCAGGGCGCCTGGGTGTTGCTGTTGCTGGCGCTGGCCTCGTACGACGCCAAGGACACGGCGGACTGGGCCTCCGAGGCGCCGGCGACGTTGAACTACATCGGCCCGGTGGGCGCCTGGGCCGCCTGGGGCGTCTTCCGCACGTTCGGGCTGGCGGGGTTCCTGACGCCGCTGTTGCTGGCGGTCTGGGGCCTGATGATGATTTTCCGGTCCGGCGAGCGGGTCTGGCCGCGGGTGCTCTGGATGCTGGGCATCCTGTGCGGCGTCTGCGTGCTGATGGACATCCAGCTGCCGTTCTGGGACGGCGTCGCGCCGGAGCGGTTCAACCTGGACCAGTTGCCGGGCGGATTCGCCGGCCTGTTCCTCGGGCGGATGTTCATCACGAATTTCCTCGGCAAGGTGGGCGCGGCGATCGTCAGCCTGGCGGTTCTCGTGGGCGGGCTGTTCTTCGTGTCGCAGACGCATCCGGCGGAGCTGTGGGGTGCGCTGCAGGACGCGTGGTACCGCTGGCAGGAGCGCCGCGAGGAACGCGCGGCGCAACACCGCACCGCGCAGGAGCAGGCCGAACGCGAAGCCCTCCTGCTGGAGCGCGAGCGCCTGAAGCTGGAACGCGAACTGGAGAAGGAACGCCGGATCCAGGAAAAGGAAGCGCGCCGCCAGGAGCAGGAAACGCGCCGCCAGCAGAAGGAAGACGAGCAGCAGGCCAAGGAAGACGCCCGCCGCCGCGAGGCGGAAGAGCGCGTCCGCCGCGAACGCGAAGAAGCCGCCGCGCGCGAGAAGGAAGAAGCCGCGCGCAAGGCCGCGTTCATGAAGCGCCTCGCGGAGCAGCAGAAAGCCGAAGCCGAGAAGAAAGCCGCCGAGGAGCGTTTGGCGAAGCAAGCGCGCGCCGAGGCCGAGAAGGCCGCGCAGCGGACGGCGGAAGAAGCGGACCGCCCGGCGCCGAAATGGGCGTTGCCGCCCATGTCGCTGCTGCAGCCGATCCCCGCCGGCGCCAGCGCGCGGGCGGGCGCCGACGAACTGGAAAAGACGATCCACGTCATCCGCGCCACGCTGGCGGAATTCGGCATCGAGGCCGAGGTGACGCACGTGGAGCAGGGCCCGGTGGTGACGCGCTACGAGCTGCTGCCGGCGGCGAACGTGAAGGTCGAGCGCATCGGCAGCCTGGCGAACAACCTCACGCTGGCGCTGAAGGCGGAGAGCGTCCGCGTCCAGGCGCCGATTCCGGGCAAGGGCGTGGTCGGCATCGAGGTGCCCAACCGCAGCGCGGCGCCGGTGGTGCTGCGCCAGCTGCTCGAAAGCGCGGCCTGGACGACGTCCAAGGCGGCGCTGCCGCTGGCGCTGGGCCAGGACGTGGGCGGGCACGTGCTGATGGCCGACCTGGCCGCGCTGCCGCACCTGCTGATCGCCGGCGCCACGGGCCAAGGCAAGACGGTTTGCATGAATTCCATCCTGGCGGGGCTGCTCATGACGCGCACCCCGGAAGAGCTGCGCCTGATCCTGATCGATCCGAAGATCGTGGAATTCTCGGGCTACAACGACCTGCCGCACCTGGAAACGCCCGTGATCACGGATGCCAAGAAGGTGGTCAACGCCCTGCGGATCGCGATCCAGGAAATGGAAAAGCGGTTCAAGTTGTTCCACCGGGCGAAGGTCCGCGACATCCGTTCGTTCAACCAGCGGCCCAAGGCCGAGCAGGCGGCGCTGTTCGGCGCCGAGGCCGGCGCGGCGGCCGCGGACGGCGCCGGGGGCGGCCCCGACGAGCTGCCGCCGGCGGCGGACGGGGCGGCCGAGGAGGCGCTGCCGGAGCGCCTGCCGTACTGGGTCATCATCATCGACGAGCTGGCGGACCTGATGCTCACGGCCCAGCAGGACATCGAGCCGCGCATCCAGAAACTGACGCAGCTCGCGCGCGCGACGGGCATCCACATGGTCATCGCCACCCAGCGGCCGACGGTGGACATCGTCACGGGCACGATCAAGTCGAACATCCCCGGACGCGTGGCGTTCAAGGTGGCGCAGAAGAACGACAGCCGCGTGGTCATCGACCAGGAAGGCGCCGACAAACTGGTGGGCAAGGGCGACATGCTGGTGCTGACCGGCGCGAACAAGCTCATCCGCGCGCAGGGCGCCTGGACCAAGGACGAGGAGATCCAGGCGATCGCCGACCACTGGAAGCAGCAGGGCAAGCCCCGCTACGACGCGCGCTTCACCGCGAAGGAAAGCGCCGGCGGCGGCGGCGGGCTGCCCGACGCCCCCGAAGAAGACGAAGAACTTCTCCAGCAGGCGATCGAAGTGATCCGCACGACGCGCCGGGCCAGCACGTCGTCGATCCAGCGCCGGCTGCGCATCGGCTACACGCGCGCGGCGCGGTTGATCGACATCCTCGAGGAAAAAGGCATGGTCGGGCCGCCGCGCGGCGCGGAAGCGCGCGAAATCCTGTTCGATCTGGATGGCTTCGGCGCGGCGGAAGACGACGCCGGCGGCGCCGAGGACGACCCCCCCCCGGCATAGGATGGCAAGATGAACGGTTTGGGTTCCCAATTGAAAGCGGCCCGCGAGAAAATGCGGGTCACCGTGACCGAAGCCTCGGCCGCCACGCATCTCAAGATGCTGGTCGTCGACGCGATGGAGCGGGACGACTATCCCAAGCTGATCGCGCCGACCTACGCCAAGGGGTTCTACCGCCTGTACTGCGAATACCTGGGCCTGGATCCGGAGCCCTTCGTCGACGCCTACCTGCATTTCGCGGGGGTGTCCGCCGACAAGACCGAGCTGATCCGCGATCCCAAGAAAAAGCCCGGCCTGTTTTCCGGCCTGCAGAAGCGCATGAAGGAAATGCAGGACCGCAAGGACGTCCAGCGCAAGGCGCAGGAAATCGCCGCGGCGCAGGAAAAAGCCCGGCAACTGGGCCGGACCCGCGCGGATGCCGCCCTGGCCGAATCGCCGGACGCGGCGGAATCCGCCCCCTTGGGCCAGCAGGAATTGCCGCTGGTCGCCGTGCCGGCGCCGGAACGTCCCGCCGCGCCCGCCGTCGGCGCGCCGGATGAGCCGGCGGAAGAACCCGAAGAAGCGATCGCGGAGCCCGAGCCGCCCGCGGAAGAGCCCGCGGAAGAGCCTGCGGAAGCCTTGGCGGCCGTGGCGCCGCCGGCGGCGGCGCCGGAACCGTTGCGCCGCGGCCGGGCCGTCGGCAAGAAGAAATCGACCGGCACGCCGCGCGAAGAGGCGGAAGAGCGCGCCCGCCAGGCCGAAGAACGCCGGCGCCAGCTGGAAGAAGCCCTGAAGCAGTCCGAAGAGGAAGCCCATCGCGCCCGCGAGGAAGCCGAGCGCCGCGCCCGCGAAGAAGTCGAACGCAAGGCCCAGGATGCCGAGCAGAACCGCCGGCATCTGGAAAAGGAACTGAAGAAGCGCGAAATCGCCGAGCAAAAAGCCCGCGAAGAAGCCGAACGCCGCCTGCGCGAGGAAGCCGAACGCCGCGCCCAGGAAGAAGCCGAACTGCGCGCCCGCGAAGAGGCCGAGCGCCAGGCGCGCCTCGACGCCGAGCGCCGCATCCGCGAAATCGAGGAACAGCGCCGCCAGCTCGAGGCGGAACTGAAACGCCGCGAAGAAGCCGCCCGCCTCGAGCGGGAAGCGGTCGAGCGTCTGTGGCAGGAAGAAGAAGCCAAGCGCGCCCAGGCGGATGCCGAGCAGAAGGCCCGCGAAGAGGCCGAGCGCCAGGCCCGCGCCGCGGCGGAACGGAAAGTCCAGGAAACGGAAGACCGCCGTCGCCAGCTCGAAGAGGAACTCCGCCAGTTCGAGGAAAACGCCCGGCGCGCCCGCGAGGCGGCCGAACAGCGCGCCCAGGAAGACGCCGAAATCCGCGCCAAAGAAGAAGCCGAGCGCCAGGCCCGGGAAGCCGCCGAACGCAAGGCCCGGGAGAAGGCGGAAAAACAGGTGGCCGCGACCGAGGCCAAGCGCAAGCAGCTCGAAGAGGAATTGCGCCGCCGGGAAGAAGAAGCGCGCCAGGCCCGCGCGGAAGCCGAACGCCAGGCCCGCGAGGCGGCCGCGCAGCGCGCGCAGGAAAAAGCCGAGCTCGAAGCCCGCGAGGAAGCCGAACGCCAGGCCCGGTTCGCCGTGGAGGAGCAGGTCCGCGAGACGGAAGAACGCCGGCGCCAGCTCGAAGAAGAATTGAAGCGCCGCGAAGAAGAAACCCGCTTGGCCCGCGAAGAGGCCGAGCGCCAGGCCCGCCTCGAAGCCCAACGCCGCGCCGACGTGGAAGCCGAGCTGCAGGCGCGCGGCGAAGCCGAACGCCAGGCGCGCGAAGCGGCCGAACGGCTGGCGGTCGAAACGGAAGACCGCCGCCGCCAGCTGGAAGAGGAATTGCGCCGGCGCGAGGAAGAAGCCCGTTTGGCCCAGATCGAGGCCGAACGCCGGGCCCAGGAAGAAGCCGAGGAGCGGGCCCGGATCGAGACGGAGCTCCAGGCGCGCGAAGAGGCCGAGCGCCAGGCGCGCGAAGCGGCCGAAGAAAAGGTCCGCGAAACGGAAGACCGCCGGCGCCAGCTCGAAGAGGATTTGCATCGCCACGAAGAAGAGGCCCGCTTGGCCCAGGAGGCGGCCGAGCGCCGCGCCCAGGAAGAAGCCGAGCGCCGCGCGCAGATGGAGGCGGAGCATCTGGCCCGCGAAGAGGCCGAACGCCAGGCCCGCGAGGAGGCCGAACGCCAGGCGCAGGAAATCGAAGCGCGCCGCCGCCAGCTGGAAGCCGAGTTGTGCCGCAAGGAAGAATTGGCCCAGCTGGAGCGCGAGAAGCTCGAAGCCCTCCTGCGCGAAGCGGCCGAACGGCGCGCGCAGATGGAAGCGGAGCATCGGGCCCGCGAGGAAACCGAACGGCTGGCCCGCGAGGAGGCCGAAGCGCGCCAGCGCCAGCTGCAGGAGGAATTCGAGCGGCGCGAGGTGGAAGTGCGCATCGCCCGCGAGGAAGCCGTCCGCCTGCACGAGGAATCCAACCGCCAGACCCGCGAAGCCGCCGACCACAAGGTCCAGGAGGTCGAAGACCGCCGCCGCGAACTGGAACTCGAACTCCAGCGCCGCGAGGAAGAGGCGGTGGCCGCGCGCGAAGCGGCGGAACGGCGCATGCAGGAGGAAGTCGAGCGCCGCGCGCAGGTCGAAGCCGAATGGCAGGCCCGCGAAGAGGCCGAACGCAAGGCCCGCGAGGAAGTGGAACGCCAGGTGCAGCAGGCCGGAACCCGCCTGCGGGAACTCGAGGAGGAACTCCGCCGCCGCGAGGAAGAGGCCGTCGCGGCCCGCGACGAGGCCGAACGGAAGGCGCAGGAGGAGGCCGCGCGCCGCGCGCAGGTCGAAGCCGAGTGGCAGGCCCGCGAGGAAGCGGAGCGCCAGGCCCGCGAGGAAATCGAGCGGAAGGCCCAACTGACCGCGACCAAGCTGCGGGATCTGGAGGACGAGCTCGTGGCGCGCGAAGACGAAGCCCGCCAGGCCCGCGAGGAGCTCGAACGCCGCATCCAGGAAGAAAGCGACCACCGCGCCCGCGTCGAAGCCGAACTCCAGGAGCGCGACGCCGCGGCCCGCCAGGCCCGCGCCGAGCACGAGGCCCACGCCGAGGAGGCGGCCCGCAAGCTGCAGGAGCTGGAACGGGAACTCGTCCAGCGCGAAGACGCCGCGCGCCAGGCCCGCGAGGAGGCGGAACGCCGCGCCCGCGAAGAGGCGGAACGCCGCGCCCAGGTGGAGGCGGAACTGCAGGCCCAGGGCGAAGCGGAGCGCCAGGCCCGCGCGGATGCCGAATTGAAAGTGCGGGTTTCCGAAGAGCGTCTGGCCGAACTCGAGAAGGAAATGGCCCGCCGGGAAGCCGAAGCCCGCCGGGCCCGGGAAGAAGCCGAAGCGCAGGCCGCCGCCGAGGCGGAACGGCGCGCGCAGCTCGAAGCCGAGCACCAGCGCCGGGCGGAAGCCGAGCAGGAAGCCCGCGCGGCGATCGAAAAGGAAGCGCAAAAGCTCGAAGAGCGCCGCCGGAAACTGGAAGACAAGCTGCGCGAGAAAGAACGGGAAGTCGTGCAGGCGCGCGAAGCCGCCGAAGCCAAGGCCGCGGAAGAGGCGGCGTTCCGCGCGCAGCAAGAGGCGGAACGCCAGGCCCGCGAGGCGGCCGAGCGCCAGACGCGCGCCGAGGCCGACCGCAAGATCCAGGAGGCGGAGGACCGCCTGGCCCGGCTGGCGGAAGAGCTGCGGCGTCGGGAAGACGAAGCCCGCCAGGCGCGCGAAGAAGTCGTCTTGCGCGCCAACGCGGAGTCGGAAGCGCGCGCCCAGGAGCTCGCCGAGCGCCAGGCCCGCGAAGCGGCGGAGCAGGCGGACCGTACCGCCGCCGCGGAACGGCTCCGCGCCGAAGAACAGCGCCGGTTGCAGCTGGAAGAGGAATTGGCGCGCCGCGAGGAAGAAGCCTTGCGCATCCGGGCGGAAACCGAACGGAAAATCCAGCAGGAAGCCCAACGCCGGGCCCAGGCCGAAAGCGAATTGGCCGCCCGCATGCAGGCGGAAGCCCAGGCGCGGGAAGAGGCGGAACGCAAGGTCCAGGACGCGGAAGAACTCCGCCGCACGTTCGAAGAAGCGCTGCGGGCGAAAGAGCGCGAAGTGGCCTTGGCGCGCGAGGAAATCGAGCGGCTGATGCAGGAGGCGGAAGCGCGCCGCGGGCGGGAAACCGGCGAACGGTCTTCCCGCGAGGAAGACGTCCGGCGGCTCCATGCCGAGGAAATCGCCCGCGTGCGGGAAGAAGCCGCGGCGCGCGCCCGGGCGGAAGCCGAAGCGCGGGTGGCGGCGGAATTCGCCCGGCGCGAAGAGGAACGCATCGCCCTGCACAAGCAGGAAGAGGCGGCGCGCCGCGCCCGCGAGGAGGCGGCGCGCAAAGAGCAGCAAGCCGCGCAGCAGGCGCAGTTGCGGCGGATCCAGGAACTGGAACAGGCCAACCAGGCCGCGCAGGAGCGCCGCCGCGCGGAAACGGCCGCGCCGCCCCGCGCCGCCCAGGAAAAGAAATCCATCCGCGTGAACCCGTTGCCGGCGGTGCCCGCGCCCCCGGCGCCGGTGCGGCCGCCGCCGAAACCGGCGGCGCCGCGGCCGCCGGCGGTTCCGTTGCGGGCGCGCCTGGCCCAGGGGCTCGCCGCGGTCCGGCAGGCGGTTGCGGCCGTTCCGTGGCAGGCGTGGCGCACGCTGGCGGGACTGGTCGCGCTGGGCCTGCTGTGGCTCGCGATCGCCCGCGCCTGCGAACGGCCCCCGGAAACGCGGCCGGAGCCCGCGGCGGCGCCGCGCCCGATCGCGGCGCCCGTGCGGCCGCCGCCGGAACCCTATCTGGATTGAGGCCGCGATGAACTTGCCCAACACGTTGACGACGAGCCGTCTGGTGGCGGCGCTGGTGGTGATGCTGGCGATGGCGCTGCCGATCCCGTTTTCGTCCACGTTGGCGTTCGTCGTGTTCGTGGCGGCGAGCATCACGGACTACTGGGACGGCAAGCTGGCGCGGACGCGCTACGGCGTGACGGCGTTCGGCAAGCTGATGGATCCGCTGGCGGACAAGGTGCTGGTCTGCGCGGCGCTGGTGGGGTTCGTGGGCATCCGCCTGAAATACGAGCCGGCCTATTCGCTGGTGCCGGCGTGGGTGGTGGTGGTGATCATCGCCCGCGAATTCGCGGTGACCGGCCTGCGGCTGCTCGTGGCGTCGGGCGGCGAGGCCCGGATCCTCAGCGCGGGCAGCTGGGGCAAGCTGAAGACGGTCTGGCAGATGGTCGCGATCATCGCGACGTTCATCCTGCTGGCCGTGCGCGAGGATTTCATGCCGATCGCGGCCGAACACGGCTGGCTGCGCCTGTCGGAGGCCATCCTGCGGCAGTACGACGCGGCGTTCGTGATCACCTCGTGGGTGCTCTCCACGCTGGTGGTGGCGGTGACGCTGGTGTCGGGGTGGAAGTATTTTGCCGACCACTGGGACTTGGTGACGGCGGAGATGTAGAACCGGGCGCAGACCCGCAAGAAAGAGGAACGACATGAACCAAATCTGGAAATGGACGGGGGCGGCCTGGTTGCTGGGGGCGGGCGCCGGATTCGCGCAGGCGGACGCGGGCGCGGCCCCGGCCGCCGAAGTGCTGACGCTGGCGGAACTGATGCGGATGGGCGGCTGGCTGATGTACGGGCTGGCCGCGCTGTCGGTGCTGGGCCTCGCGCTGATCGTGTACTACGCCCTGGTGCTGCGCGTGCGCAGCGTCGCGCCCGCCGCCCAGGCCCTGCGCCTGCGGGAGCTGCTGAAGGAACAACGCGGCCGCGAAGCCCGCGAATTCTGCGCGCAGCAACCGACGGCCCTGGCCGCCGTGGCCGCCGCCGGCCTGGATTTCCTGAAGGAAAATCCCGCCGCCGCGCCGGGCATGTTGAAGGAGATCATGGAGAGCGAAGGCGCGCGCCAGGCCGGCCGCATGCAGAACATGATCCACTATCTGGTGGACCTGTCGGCGGTCGCGCCGATGGTGGGTCTGCTGGGCACGGTGATCGGCATGCTGCGGGCCTTCAACAGCGTGGCGTTCGATCTGGCCAAGGCCCGGCCCATGGAGCTGGCGGGCGGGGTGGGACAGGCGCTGATCACGACCATCGCCGGCCTGATCGTGGCGATTCCGGCGATGATGGCCTACTCCTGGTTCCGCGGCCGCGTCATCAAGCTGACGGGCCTGCTGGAAGGGGCCGCGACCGATCTGCTGGCGATCCTGGAAAACCGCGGAGCCTGACGTGAACTTCCGGAAAAAAACGCCGACGACGGCGAATCCGGGCGTGCCGCTGACGCCGATGATCGACGTGGTGTTCCTGCTGCTGTGTTTCTTCGTGACGAGCCAGATCTTCGCGCAGTGGGAAACCGAGATCGACGTCGCGCTGCCGACGGCGGCGACGGGCGCCGCGCCGCAGCGCCTGCCGGGCGAGGTGATCGTCAACGTGCGGGCCGACGGCGCGGCCGTGGTCAACGGGCAGCGGCTGGACGATGCCCAGCTGCGCGCGATGATGGATCGGCTCGTGGACCTGTTCCCCGGCCAGCCGGTGCTGCTGCGCGCGGACAAGGCGACGGCCTACGAGCACGTGGTGCGGGTGCTGGACGTCTGCCGGCAGGCGGACATCTGGAACGTCTCGTTCGCCACGCTGGCGCCGGGTTCGTGATGAAGCGCGCGGCCCTCGTGTTGCTGTGGGTCCTGGGGAGCGCGGGCGCGGCCGCGGCCCTGACGGCCGACGAGCAGATGCGGTTCGCCGACGGCATCTACCTGCGCGGCTTCTACGAGACGGCCGTGACGGAATACCTCGCCCTGCTGCGGGACCACCCGGACAGCGCGCACGCGCCCGCGGCGCTGTACCGCACCGGGGAATGCTACCGGCAGATGGGCAATCCGACCGGCGCCGAGCGTTTCTACAAGCAGCTCGTCGCGCAGCATCCGCAGAGCGAACCGGTGCCGCGCGCGGAATTGCGCCGCGCCGAACTGGCCCTCGCCGCCGATCGGCCCGAAGAGGCCGCCGCGATCCTCAACGGCTTGCTGGGGAGCGAACCGGCCCCGGACGTCGCGGCCGCGGCGTCCTACTATCTGGGCTACAGCCGCTTGAAGGCGGGCGACGAGAAAGGCGCTTCCGCCGCCTACGAGCGGATGCTGGCGGAGCACCCGCGCTCGCCCTACGCCGCCTATGCCGCGCTGGACCTCGCCGCGCTGCATGCGCAGGCCAAGGGCAACGCCGCGCAGATGGAAGCCTGGTTCGAGCAGGCGCTCGCGGCGGCGGCCACGCCGGCGGCCAAGGCGGAAGTCCTCTTCCGCTGGGGCGACTGGGCCTATCGCCAGGAACGCTATGCGCCGGCCGCCGATCTGCTGCAGCAGCTGCTGGTGGAATTTCCGGACGGGCGCCGCGCGCGGGACGCGCGGCTGGCCACCGCCTGGAGCCTGTACTATCTCGACCGCGCGGCCGAGGCGCTGGCGCTCGCCGAAAAATTGGAGCAGGACGCCGCCGATGCGGAAACCGCCTCCTCCGGCGTCTATCTGCAGGCCAACTGCCTGCGCAAGATGAACCGCGACGGCGAGGCGCTCGCGAAATACGAAACCGTCGCCCGCGACTATCCCGCCACGCCGTTCGCCGAGCGCGCGGCCTACGAAATCATGGTGACCCGTTTCAAGCGCGGCGAGCACGAGCAGGCGCTGGTCGCCGCGCCGGCCCAGCCGGACGCGGGGCATGCGGCGGACGTGCTCTGGATGCGGGCGGAGAGCGAACGGGAACTGGGGCGGCTCGATGCCGCGCGCGGGCGCTACGAAGCGCTGGCGCGGGATTTCCCGAAGTCGCCGCAGGCCGCCCCCGCCTTGCTGCGGCTGGGCGAAATGGCCCGCACCGCCGGGCGGCTGGACGAAGCCGCGACGTGGTTCCGCCGCGCGGCGGAGGACTATCCGAAGAACGACGCGGTCGCCGAAGCCTGGAAAGCCGCCGCGCTGGCCCGCCTGCGCGCGGGCGACGCCAAGGGCGCGCTGGCGGATTGGGACGCGCTGCTGGCGCTCAAGCTGGATGCCGAAACCGCGGCGGAAGCCCGGTTGCAGAAAGCGCTGACGTTGATCGAGCTGAAGAAAACCAAGGATGCGCTGGCCACGCTGGAAGAGGTCGCGCGGGGCGCGCAGGCCGCGCGCGCGCACTTCTGGCGGGGCGTACTGCTGGCCGACGGCGAGAAATGGGCGGCCGCGGAACAGGCGTTGCGCGCGAGCCTGGCGGCCGCGCCGGATCCGCAGACCGCCGCGCTGGCGCGCCTGCGCCTGGCGGTGGTTTTGCAACGGCTGGACCGCATGGACGAAGCCGCCGACCAGATCGATCCGCTGCTGGACCAGGCGGACCTGGTCGCGGACAACCCGGCGCTGGTGGAGTGGGCGGTGCGCCGCCGGTTCGACCAAGGGCAGTACGAACGGACGGCGCGCGCCGCCGAAGCCTTGGCCCGGAACGCGCGGGAGCCGTCGTGGCGGCAGATCGGCTGGCACTGGGCCGGCGCCAGCCAAGCCCAGCTCGGCAACGACAAGGCCGCGACGGCGTTCTACGAAAAGGCCGTCGCGGAAAAGGCGCAAACCCGCGAAGGCGCCGAATCGCAACTGCTGCTGGCCGGCCTCGACCTGCAGGCCGGGCGCGCGGCCTCGGCCGCGGAACGCTACGCGGCCGCCGCGGAGGCCGCCGCCGGCGACGACGCGCTGGACTTGCGCGCGCGGGCCTATTTCGGGCTGGGGGAGAGCGCCGAGGCCCTCGGCCAGGCCGAAAAGGCCGCCCGCCACTTCCTGAGCGTGGCCGTGCTCTTCGACGATCCCGAGTGGACGCCGCACAGCTTGTTCCGCGCCGGGCGGCTCTACGACGGGCTCGGCAAGAAGAGCGAACGCGCCGGCGCCTGGAAAGAACTGCGGGAGCGCTATCCCGATTCGGGCTTCGCCAAGCAAGTGGAGGCGCAATCGCCATGAACGCCGAATGGAACGTCCGCTCCTGCGCCGACCAGTGCGTCGCCTGCCAGAAGAAATTCGCCGACCGCGAAGCGCTGACGTCGCGCCTGCGTTTCACGGAAGCCGGCTACCTGCGCGAGGATTTCTGCGCCGAATGCTGGCCGAAGCGCGAGGCGCCCGGTGCGGGCGAAGTCAGCGTCTGGTCCGCCACGTGGGCCGCCCCGGCGCCCAAGGCGCCGGAAGCCCTGAAGAAGGAAACCGCGGAATCCCTCTTGCGCGAGTTGATGGAGACCGACGACCCGACCAAGCGCAACGTCATTTTCATTTTGGCCGTGATGCTCGAGCGCCGGCGCATCCTGGTGGAAAAGGAAGTCCAGATGCCCGAAGGCACCGGGCAGAAAATCCGGGTCTACGAGCACAAGCAGACCGGCGAGAGCTTCGTGGTGCCCGATCCGCAGCTGAGGCTCAAAGAGATCGAAACCGTCCAACGGGAAGTCATGGAACTGCTGGGCATCGCCCCGCCGCCCGGCAAGGGCGCCGCGGATGCCGTCCCGCCGGCGGCCGCGCCGGAAGCCCAAAATGGCTGAAAAAACCTCCATTTTCGCGCAAAAACGCCGTTTTTGGCCGTTTTTGGCCGTTTTTTCGGCTTTCTGGGCGATTTTCGGGCATTTTTCGCCGGTTTTGGCCGAAAAGGCGCTCCCGGGGCTGCCGTGGGACGATCCGCCGCCGGAGCTGTGGTTCCCGGTCGGCGAAGAAATCGACTACGAGGTGTACTGGGGCATTTTCATGGTCGGCGAGGCGACGGCCAAGGCCGAATGGGTGCAGCGCGACGGCCGGCGGCTGCTGTCGCTGTCGCTGAAGGCCGAATCCAACGGCCTCGTGGAGAAGCTCTATCCGGTGCGGGAAACCTTGCAGACGATTTTGGATCCGGTCCCGTTCCTGCCGCTGAGTTTCGAGAAGGACAGCCACGAAGGCAAGCGGCACTACCGCGAGATCACGACCTTCGACCACGCCGCGAAAAAAGGCCACTGGACGTCGCTGACGAAAAACAAGACCAAGACGTTCGACATCGAAGAAGACACGCGCGACCTGATGGGGCTGATGTACTGGATCCGGAAAGAACCGATCCGGGAGAACGAAACGCGGCACTACTGGGTGATGACCGACGAGAAGATGTACGAGCTGATCGTCGAATCCGGCAAAAAAGAAGAGCTGAAGCTGGACGAGTACGGCAAGGTGGCCACCATCAAGATGGAGCCCAAGGGGAAGTTCAACGGCATGTTCGTGCGCAAGGGGCGGATGTTCCTGTGGATTTCCGACGATGCGCGCTACACCATCTGCCGGGCGACGGCCAGCGTGCCGGTGGCCAGCATCAAGATCGTCTTGAAGAAAGTGCGCGGTCCGGGCGACGATTTCTGGACGCAGGAACGGAAGAAGAAATAAGGGAGCTCTCGGCATGAACCTCACCCAGAAGCGCGCCGCGCAACTGCTGAAGAAATTTCCCCGCCGGCGGGTGCTGGTCGTGGGCGACCTGATGCTGGACCGCTACGTCTACGGGACGGTCTCGCGGATTTCCCCGGAGGCGCCGGTGCCGGTGGTGAAGGTGGAGCGGGAAACCAGCATGCCGGGCGGGGCCAGCAACGTGGCCGGCAACGTCCGCGCGCTGGGCGGCAAAGCCGCCGTGGCGGGGTTGCTCGGCAAGGATGCGGCGGGCGTGGAGCTGCGCTGGCTGCTGGCGGCCGCGCAGGTGGACGTGGAATGCGCGCTGATGTTTCCGGGCGCGGGCACCATCGTCAAGGAGCGCATCATCGCCGAGCGCCAGCAGGTGGTGCGGGTGGATTTCGACCGCGCCGCGGCGTGGTCGCCGCGCCAGAGCGAAAAGTTCCGCGCGCTGCTGGCCGTGGAACTGGGCCGCGCCGACGGCGTGGTGATCGAGGACTACGGCAAGGGCGCCGTGACCCAGGAGGTCGTGGACCTCGTGCTGGAGACGGCGGCCAAGCGCAACGTGCCGGTCGGGCTCGATCCCAAGGAAGGCCACGACCTGGACGTGAAGGGCATCACCTTGGCCACGCCCAACCGCAAGGAGGCCTTCGGCATCGCGGGGCTGATCGATCCGGGTGCCAAGGAGAATCCGCTGGCGGACAAGGCGCTGGCGAAAGCCGGCGAAATCCTGATGCAGAAGTGGGGCGCGCAGAACCTGGCCATCACGCTGGGGCCGCAGGGCATGTACCTGCTGACGCGCGGCAAGGCGCCGCGCCACGCGCCGACGCGCGCGCGCGAGGTGTTCGACGTCAGCGGCGCGGGCGACACGGTGATCGCGGCCGGCGTGACGGCGCTGGCGGCGGGCGCGGATTTCCTCGAGGCGATGGAGCTGGCGAACGTCGCCGCCGGCGTCGTCGTGGGCAAGCTGGGCACGGCGTCCTGCTCGCCCGAAGAGGTGCTCCAGCACATGAAGGCCCCGCGGAAATGAGCGCGCGCGCGATCGGCGTCGTTCCGGCGCGCTGGGGTTCCACGCGGTTTCCGGGCAAGAGCCTGGCGCCGGTGGGCGGCAAGCCGCTGCTGGCCTGGGTGGTGGAGCGCGCGCGGCAGGCGAAGCGGCTGGACGAGATCCTCGTGGCGACGGACGACGCGCGCATCGCGGCGGCGGCGGAATCGTTCGGCGTGGCGGTGGCGCTGACGAGTCCGGACCATCCCTCGGGCACGGACCGGATCGCCGAGGCCATCCGGGGCCGGGACGCCGACGTGGTGGTGAACGTGCAGGGCGACGAGCCCCTGATCGATCCGGCCCTGATCGACCGCGTGGCGGGCACGCTGCTGGACGCGGCGGACTGGGACATGGCGACGGCGGCGGCGCCGATCCGCTCGGCCGAGGAGCTGCACAACTCCGACGTGGTCAAGGTCGTGCGCGCCCGCGACGGGCGGGCGCTGTATTTCTCGCGCTCGGTCGTTCCGCACGTGCGCGGGGCGGCGGCGGGGCATCCGCCGGAACCGGGCGCGCATTTCCGGCATATCGGTCTCTACGGCTACCGCCGCGCCTTCCTGGAGCGGCTGGTGCGGGAACCGCCCTGCGCGCCGGAAAACCTCGAGAAGCTCGAGCAGTTGCGCGCGCTGCACATCGGCTGCCGCATGGCGGTGCTGGCGTGCGAGGCGTTCGGGATCGGGGTGGATTCGCCGGCGGACGTCCCCAAGGCCGAGGCGCTCCTGCGCCAAGCCGGCCTGCTGTGAGTTTTACGTGGAACGTAAAATCTTCGCCGGAAAATTACGTAGAACGTAAAAACTTTCGCGCGGATTTACGTAGAACGTAAAAACTTTGCGGCGGGGCTATTTCGCCTTGAGGAGGAGGGTCGGCGGGCGGAAGCGAGCGGCGTCTTCGGTGGCCGTGAACTTCCAGCCGGTCCGGTGGTCGGTGTCGCCGTCGCCGGTGAGGACGAGGGTGAGTTCGTCGGGCGCGTAGGTGCGCAGGAATTCGGCCAGCTGAGGCAGATCGAAGACGAGGGGATCGCCGGTGTCGGGGTTGGGGGCGAGGGGCGCGGCCGCCAGCCGGACGGCCGGGCCGGATTTCATGCCGCCGGACGTGGCGGGATCGTTGCCGGGCGCCGAGCGCCACGTGGCGTGGATATCCCAGGGTGCCGAGGTCTTGAGGGCCCAGATCTGGAGCTGGTAGGGCGGGGTTTTGGGCTTGGCGCCGGTCTTGCGGGCCGTCAGGCGCAGGGAGGCCTCGCCGAGGCGCGCGCGGTCGATGCCGGCGAGGGGGAAACGGAGATAGATCTTGCTGGCGTCGGCCAGTTCGCCGGCGTTGCCGCCGCGGAGCGCGAGGATCGTCTGATCCTTGAAATCGGCCGGTGCGTCGGAACCGGAGATGGCCACGTCCTGTTCGGCGACGAGATTCCATTCGACGACGGGAGTGGCGGCGTCGGCGGCGGCGCCGTCGCTTGGTTTCTCGGCATCCACGCGGACCCAGACGAGCTGGCCGCCGCGCATGACCTGCTTGAGGCGGCCGGCGGCGATGTCGGCCGCGCGCTGGGCCTGCGCGCGCTTCTCGGCCTGCTGGGCCTTGAAGATGGCCATGCCCAGGTAGGAGAGGCCGCCGATGAGGGCCAGGGCGACGAGGCCGAGGACGACGGGGACGACGACGCTCTTCTTCTCGGGGACCTTCTTCTTGCCCGAACGGGCTTCGAGCAGGGGCTCGATGGCGACGGTGACGTCCTTGAGCAGCGATTCATAGGTGGGATAGCGGGCGAAGGGATCCATCTCGAGCATGCGCAGGAGGATGGCCGCGGTCTTGGGGGTGACGGAATTCTTGAAGACGCGCGGATCGGGGGCGGGCTCCTTGAAGCGCAGCAGGACGGTGTCGGTGACGGATTCGCAGTTGAAGGGCGGCTCGCCGGTGAGGACGTGGTAGAGGGTGCCGCCGAGGGAGTAGATGTCGGAGCCGGCATCGGGGGCCTGGCCTTTGACGACTTCGGGCGCGACGTAGTAGGGCGTGCCCCAGACTTCGCCGGGCTTGGGTTTTTCGCCCTTGAAGCGGGCGAGGCCGAAGTCGGCGACCTTGGCGCTGCCGGCCTTGTCGTAGAGGATGTTGGCCGGCTTGATGTCGCCGTGGGTCATGCCGGCGGCGTTGGCGGCCTGCAGGCCCTGGATGACCTGGATGGCGGTTTGCAGGACGAAGGCTTCGTCGAGGGCCTTGTGTTTTTCCTGGAGATGGTCGAGGCGGTTGCCGTCGACGAGTTCCATGACGATGTAGGGCTGGCCGTTTTCCTCGCCGTAGCTGTAGATCTGGACGATGTGGGGGTGGTTGATGGCGGCGAGGGCGCGGGCTTCCTGCAGGAACTGCTCGACGAACGCGCGGTCCTGGCCGATGGACTGCTGCATGACCTTGAGCGCGACGGTGCGGCCGAGGGTTTCGTCGTAGGCCTTGTAGACGGCGCCCATGCCGCCCTTGCCGAGCTGGGAGAGCAGGATGAAATTGGCGAAGCGCGCGGGCACGCGCATTTCGGCGCCGCAGACGGGGCAGTGGATCGTGGTGAAGGGGTTGGCCGCGGCGACGTCGATCGGCTGGGAGCATTTCGAGCAGGCGATGACTTCGAACCGCTCGATGAGGATGTCGCCTGCCTGTTCGCTGCCCATGGGGTCTGACCTCAGGCTTGGATGGTGCCCGCTTCCCGGAGGAGAAGCAACATCAAAGCCTTGTGCATGTGCATGCGGTTTTCGGCTTCGTCGAAGACGACGGACTGCGGGCCGTCGATGACCTCGGCGGTCTGTTCCATGCCGCGCATGGCGGGCAGGCAGTTGAGGAAGATGGCGTCGGGCTGGGCCTGTTTCATCAGTTCGCCGGTGACCTGGTAGGGGCCGAAGATCTGCTTGCGTTCGCCGGCCTTCTCCTTGGGCACGTGGTAGCTCATCCAGGAATCGGTGTAGACGACGTCGGCGCCGCGGACGGCGGCCGCGGCGTCGTGGGTCACCTCGAAGGTCACGCCGGTCCGCGCGGCGTCGGCCCGGGCGGCGGCGAAGGCCTTGGGATCGGGCTCGTAGGCGGCGCCGGGGGGGCAGGCGACGGAGAGGTGCAGGCCCATCTTGGGGCAGGCGAAGAGCAGGGAATGGGTGACGTTGTTGAAGCTGTCGCCGAAATAGGCGAGCTTCAGGCCGGCGAGGCGGCCTTTGTGTTCCTCGATGGTCTGGAGGTCGGCCAGGATCTGGCCGGGGTGGGAGAAGTTCGTCAGGGCGTTGATGATCGGCACGGTCGAATGGCGGGCCATTTCGAGCAGGTCCTCGTGCTTGAAGAGCCGGGCCATGATGATATCGACGTAGCGGCACGTGGTGCGCACCGTGTCGGCGATGGATTCCTTGCCGGCGCCGATGGGCGAGGTGGAGGTGTCGTAGTAGATGGCGTGGCCGCCCATCTGGTTCATGCCGGCCTCGAAGGACAGGCGGGTGCGCAGGGAGGGCTTCTCGAAAATCATGCACAGGGTCTTGCGGCGCAGGACGTCCGCGTACTGCGCGGGGTGCGCCTTGATGGCGCGGGCCGTCGCGATGGCTTCGGCGATTTGCTCCGGGGTCCAGTCTTCCAGGGTCAGCAGATGTCTCATCGGTTCCTCGTCGTACAACAGATGGGCGGCATCCTAGCCGAACGAAGGCGCCGGGTAAATCAATTTCGGCCCGTCCAGACCGCGGAGACGCCGGCGCCGCGCGACAAAATCGTCGCGCGGTCCGGCCCTTGCGGCCGAACCGTTTGCGCTTTGCCGGGCGTTCCGCTAGAGTGGCGGGGATGAAAGTCGCCTTTCTGCTGCAAGACACGCGGACGCTCTACGGCGCCGAACAGGCGACGGTGCGGCTCGTGGCCGGACTGGTCGCGGCCGGGGTGGACGTGCGCGTGCTGCTGCTGCGGGAGCTGCGGTTGGGGCCGGGGACGAGCCCGCTGGCGGCGGCGTTGGGGCGGGTGGCGCCGACGACGGACGTCCCGGTGCGGGGCCGGTTTTCCCGCGCGGCCGCCGCCGCGATCCGCGAGATCATGGCGCGGGAGCGGATCGCCGTGCTGCATTCCACGGGCTACAAGGCCGACACCCATGCGGTGTGGGCGGCGCGCGGCGGCGCGCTGTTCCCGGTGGTCAGCACGGTGCATGGCTGGCTGTTCCGGTGGAACTGGAAGGAACGCTTCTTCCAGGCGCTGAACGTCGCCGCGCTGCGGCGCTGCGCGCGGGTGGTGGTCCTGAGCGATTTCTACGAGCGCTATCTCCGCCGGCACGGCCTGGGCCCGCTGCAGTTGGCGCGCATTCCCACGGGCGTGGACGCCGAGGAAATCGTGCCGCGCGCCGCGGCCCGCCGCCTCTGGGAAACGCCCGGCGAGCCGTTCACCTTCGGCCTGCTGGGCCGGCTGAGCGAGGAAAAGAACGTCGCGCTGCTGCTGGCCGCGGTGCGCCGGCTGGCCCGCGATCTCGAAGCCTCGCCGCGTTCCTGGCGCGTGCGGATCGCCGGCGACGGGCCGTTGCGCGGGAAACTGCGCCGGCAGATCGCGCGCCTGGGGCTGGCGGACCGCGTGGAGCTGGCGGGGTGGCAGCCGGCGGCCGAATTTTTCGGGCGGGTCCACGTGCTGGTGCAATGCTCGCGGGTGGAAAACCAGCCGTTGAGCGTGCTGGAAGCCATGGCCTGGATGCGGCCGACGATCGCCACGCGCGCGGGCGGCTTGCCCGAGCTGGTCGCGGACGGCGAAACCGGCCGCCTGGTGCCCTCCGGCCGGGCCCGCGCGCTGGCCGCCGCCATGAAGGACTACCTCGTCGCGCCCGAAAAGGCCCATGCCGCCGGTCTCCGGGCCCGCGAGCGGCTGGAGCGGGACTATCCGTTCGAGCGCATGGTCCGCGACCACGTCGGGCTCTACGAAGCGGAAGCGAGAGGTTGACATCGGCCGCCAAAATGGTACAAGTTCGCGACTCATTCATTCGGAACAGAACTTGATCGGAGAATCCCCATGTCCATGCATCGCAGTTTGAAGTCGGCCAGCAAGGTGGCCACCCGCCGCAACGTCCTGAAGCGCTTCGAGCGCATCGAAGTCATGAAGGCCGCCGGCAAGTGGAAAGAAGGCGACCGCGGCCGCGGCCTGCCGAAGACCAAGCCGCCCGCGTAAGCCGCTGTTCGCGGCGAAAGGAAAAGCCCTTGGGCCATGGCCCAAGGGCTTTTTGCATGGGTTGTTTCAGGGCCGGTCGGCCGCGCGGACCTGATTCACCCACGGGACGAGCCCGTGGGGGTCTGGACCGCCCGCACACCCTCCCTGCACACGGGACAAGCCCGTAGAGGCCTGGCTCCGCCGGGCGAGCCGGTTCCTATTGTTCGTAGCCGACGCGGTAGAAGTTGGTCGGCAGCAACCCGTTGGTGATCGTCAGGTCGAGGGGCCCGCCGTTGGCGTTGCTTTCGGTGTTGGCGACCTTCTGCCAGTTTTGGCTGGGGAACAGCGTGGGGCTGGCCCAGATGGCGTAGGTGGCGCCCGACACGCTGGTGCCGAGGCTGAAGCCCAAGCCGTTGCCGTCGCCTTGCAGGTCCATGCCGGCGATCAGCGGCGGCTCGCCGCCGCCTTGGCTGGCCTGGCGGGTCACGATGACGAAGTCGGAATAGGTCTCCACGCCGCCCGCGGAGGGGGAAGTCACCATCAAGTTGTTGATGAAGAAGTCGCGGTTGGAATTCTGGCCGTCGCTCGTGCCGTTGCTGTAGGACCAGGCGCGGAAGTCCGCGATTTCGCCGCTGAAGGTTCCCGCATAGGTGCGCAGGGTGCCGCCGACGGGGGTCACGTCGACCGAGTAGGTGCCCGCGCCGGTGACGGTGAAGGCGATATCGAGACCATTGCTGGTCCAGCCGATATCGGTTGCGCCGGTAGGGGTATTGTAGAAGTCGTCCCCGCCGTTGAAGTAGAGCTGCCAGACGATGGCGCCTTCGGCGTCGCGCAGCGCCACGCCGACCGAGCCGCCGCTTTCCCAGATCCAGCCGTTCTGCATGCGGACGCGGAAGGTTTGGCCGACGGCCAGGTTCGTGAAGCCGAAGGGCCGGATGGCTTCGGCCAGGTGGTTGCTCTCGTGCGACCACAGGCCCCAGCCGTTGTCGCCGACGAAGTGGCCGCTGGAGCCCTCTTCGGCGTTCAGCGTCCAGCCGAGGAAGCCGGTGCCGCCGTTGTTGCCGCTGTTCCAGCCGCCGGAATAGGCCGCGTCGGTCGAATCGTCGATCGCGTTGGTGGCGGTGCCCCCGGCGACGACGTTGGAGCCGCTGACGACGATTTCGTTGCCGCCGACGCCGAGGGCGACGCCGGGGAGGCTCCACGGCGAGGCCGCGGCGATGGCGCCGGAGGCACCGGTCAGCTTGTTGGTCCAACGCAGGTGGCCTTCCATGCCGTCGGCGATGCCGGTCAGATCGACGGTGGTCACGGCGTTGGAGACGGTGGTGCCCGACGGGGGATTGGTGATGGCCAGGCCGGTCGGCAGATCGGGGCAGTCGGCGACGTCGAAATGCCAGTCGGCGCCGTCGTTGTTGTCCCAAGTGCTGCCGCCGTCGTTGAAGACGACGTCGATGTTCGTGGCGCCGGGCGGCGGGGTGTAGACGTAGGTCCAATTGGCGCCGCTGGCGGTCATGTTCGGGTTGGGCAGGATGACGCCCTGCCAGCCGTTGTAGCCGATATGGATTTTGACGGGGTTGACGCCCAGCAGGACGCGGCCGGCGGGGTTGTAGGTGATGGTGAGCGGATCGCAGGCGCCGGCGTTGGTCGGGCTGAGCGAGACCGCCGGCAGCGGCTCGGGGGCTTCGCCGCAGTTGGTGACGGCCACGTGCCAGTCGGCGCCGCCGTTGCTGTCCCACACGCCCGCGCCGTTGTTGAAGACCACGTCGATGACCGTGGTGTTCGTCGGCATCGCGTAGACGTATTCCCAATAGGGGCCGGCGTTCGTCATGGCCGGATCGGGCGAGAGCGCGTCCTGCCAGCCGTTGCGGCCGACGTGGATGAAGACGCTCGTGGCGGTGGCCAGCGGGCGGCCGACCGGATAGTAGCGGATGGTCACCGGATCGCAGCCGTTGGGCGCGGCGGGATCAAACAACACGCCGTTCTCGGGCGCGTCGCAGTCGCGGATGGCGACCTTCCAGTTGGCGCCGCCGTTGTTCGCCCAGTTGACGCCGTCGTTGAAGGCCACTTCCAGCTGCGGGGCGTTGTCGGGCACGGTATTGAAGGTATAACTGAACGTGTTGGAGCCCGTGCGGGTCATCGCGGCGGACGCCCAGTCGTCGACGTTGGTGGAGAAGTGGTAGGAGACGTTCACGACCGCCGCGGTGGCCAGCGGGGAGGTCGCGGCGTTGAAGTTGACCGTGATCGGCGCGCAATCCGACGGCGCGGCCGGATCGAAGGTGGCCGAGGGATTGAGCGTGCTCTGGCCGCCGTCGTCTTCCACCCACACGTGCTGGATGTCGGACTTGTGGACGTTGCTGCGGGCGTCGGTCGCCTCGACGTAGTAGTCCAGCAGCTTGCCGCGGAAGCCGGGCACGTTGGCGTCGGTGATCTGGACGAAATAGTAGTCGGCGATCTGGGGGGAGGCCCAGAAGGCCGGATCGAAGACGAAGTAGTCGATTTCGCCGTTGGCGGCGGCGGCGTTGAGCGCCGTGCGGGTCTTGGGCAGGACGCGCTTGGTCATGGGGATGCTGATCCAGCCGCCGACGTCGCCGCCGCCCGCGTAGGTCTCGTTGTGGGTCGTGCCGAGCGAATTGACGCCGTCGTTGTCCACGCGGACCTTGAGAACCACGTTGCCGTCGGGGATGCCGCTGACGTCGTAGGCGTGGGTCCAGACGTAGAACTCGGACGGCATTTTCTTCAGGTAGCGGGTGTCGCCGCCGGGAATGTAGTTGTACCAGCCGAAGGTGTGGGCGCCGGGGTTGTAGGGGAAGCGCTGGGGCTTGAGGACGGTGGGCGGGGTCTGGTCCAGGTCCATGCGGGTGGACATGAAGGACTGCAGCTTGTCGATCGCGCGCTTGGTGGCGAGGGCGGGCTTGTTTTCGTCGTCGTTGCCGAGGCCGCCGTAGTAGTTGAAGCCGGAGTCGAGGCCTTTCAGGTAGATGTGCCAGGCCAGCTCGACGTCGTTGGGGCTCGTCCAGGAGCCGTTCCAGTCGTAGGGCGCCTGGATTTTCCAGGCGGCCACGTCGCCGCCCTGGTCGCGCAGGATCTGCTCGGCCGTGATGCACCAGTTGGCGCCGGCCATCAGCGGGGCGTAGCTGAAGAACTTGAGCGCAAAGCCGGGGGTCTCGAGATCGGCCTGGGTGCTGTCGTAGCGGTTGGTGGCGCCGGCGGCGACGTTGTAGAGCGGCGGCTCGATCCACTTGAGGAAGTTCGGCGAGCCGTAGCACATTTCCGGGAAGATCCACGCGCCGTCCTCGACGTGCACCAGGTCGGCGTTGGCCTTGGCGGAATCCACGAAGCCCTGCGGGGTGTTCTTGTTGTAGCCGGCGGATGCGGAATCGTTGAAATACTGCGGCGTGGCTTCCATCCAGGAGCTGCTGCCGCCGCCCCAGGCGTTGTCGCCGTCGGACGCGGGCATCACGATGACCGGCTTGGAGGCGTCGGTCGCGAAGGGGGAGATGTAGGACTGGATCTTGCTGATGCCTTCGTTGGCGTAGCCGAACCGGTAGCTGAGGACGTCGTCGGACGGCACGAGATACATCTGCTTGGTCGCGCCGGTGTCGGGATCGACGTACTGCGCCTTGTGGAGCTGGTAGGCGAACGGCGAGACGTTCCAGGCCGCGTTGCCGGGGTTCGGCTGGCCGTACCACCAGCCGGAGGTCGGCGAGGGACCCAGCAGGTCCGCCTTGTTGGGCGGCGTCGAATTGATGTCGTATTGGTTGTTCGCGAGGTCGAAGTTGTCGAAATAGGTCGGGCAGGTGCGGCTCAAGTGGTGGCTGGCCACGATGGACCACTCGTAGCCTTCGTCCACGAGCACGTCGATCAGCGACTGCGAAAAGGCCATCTCGGTGGGGAAAAAACCTTTCGAGTGGTCGCTGAGGTCGCCGTTGCCGCCCCAGGCCTTCCACCAGGCCTGCTTGAAGATCTGGAGCTCCTTGCGGAACACTTCCTTGGGCAGCAGCGGCGCGAGCGAGTGGTGGTAGGTGAAGCCGACGAGATCCAGCCGGCCCCAGCCGCGCGCCTCCGTGTTGCCGCTGTTCCAGTCGCCGCCGTAGCCGAGGTGGCCGCCGCCGCCGAGCTGGCGGACGTTGTCGATCAGCGAGCCCGAATAGCTCAGCGCGAAACCGCCGCCGGAAAACGTGTTCAGCGAGTTGCGCGGGCCGTACTGGTAGGCGTTCTTGCGGTCGTCGAGCCCGAAGATGTCGGTCAGGTTGTTTTGGGGATGGTAGTTCGGACTGAGCCCGCCGTAATTTTGGCCGGGCTTGAGCACGATCGAATCCCAGGCGTACTGCACGCGGTTGTTCTGGTCGCCGTTGCTGTTCCACTCCGGCCAGTAGATGGGCTGGTGGTTGTGCCAGAACCGGGTGACGTGCACGTTGCCGTTGGCGGCGGCGTCGGGCGGCAGGCCGAAGCCGAGAGTGAACGTGGCCATGGCCCACGCGGCCAAGGGGAGGATGCGGCGGTTTGTGTTCATGTTCTCCAACCGTACGTTGCTTGGACCCGAAATGCCAACCGGAGACACGCGTCCGCCGGAAGTATGAAAACCAGATTACGCCGAAACGCTTTACTCGGCAAGGGGTTTTTTCGCCCTCCGGGGAAAACGCGTTCGGGGAAGACGGGCGGTCAACCGGCCGCCGGCCGGGCCGGCTCCAGCATGGCCGCCAGAATCCGGTGCAGCTCGTGGGCGTCGCGCGCGCTCGCCAGCCGCAACAGGTTCCCCGGCCGGCCGATGGCGCGGGCGATCTGCGCCAGGATCTGCACGTGGACGTCTTCCGCCCCGGACGAACTGGCCAGGAAGAACACGTGGTGGACCGGGCCGGCGTCCGGCGCGTCCCAGTCGATGCCTTCCGTCGAATGGGCGTAGGCCAAGACGGGATTGCGCAGGCGGTCGAGGCGCACGTGCGGAATCGCCACGCCGTCGCCGATGCCCGTGCCGAACTCCTGTTCGCGTTCCAGCGCCGCGCGGAGGATCGGCTCGGCCGCCGGCGTGTCCGTCCGCGCCGCGATCAGGTCCGCCAGCCGGCGCAAGGCCGCGGCGCGCGTCGCGGCCGCGGGCAGCTCGGCCAGAATGGCGCGCTCGTCCAGGAACTGCGCCGGCGACACGGCCCGGCGGCGGGCGAGGGACCGGGCCAGCCACGGGCCCATGACCACCGACGAAAACACGGCGCTGAAGACGATCGCCACGAAGACCGGCGGCGTGATCAGGCCGGCCTCGAGCGCCAGCAGCGCGACCACGATCTCCATCATGCCGCCCGGCGTGTGCGCGATGGAAATCAAGTCGCGGTTCACGCGCGGCACCCGCGCCATCGTCACGCCGAGCCAGGCGCCCAGATAGCGCCCGCCGATGCCCACCGCGCTGATCAACGCGACCAGCCCGAGGTGGAAATTCGCGGCGAAATCGATTTTCAGCCCGACGTTCGCGAAGAACAGCGGCACGAACAGGGCGTAGACCATCTGGGTGATGACCCGCCGGGTGTCTTCGGACAGGCTTTTGGCTTCGCCCGCCACCACGCCCGCCAGGAAGAACCCGAACAGCGCGTGGACGCCCAGCTTCTGCGTGATGGCCCCGAACAGCAGGCCCAGCAAGACCGTCACCGTCAGCGACGACGCCGGCTCGGGGAAATCCTTCTGCTTCAGCGTGTCGAAGATGCGGGCGGAAAACGGCCGGCCCACCGTCAGGGCCAGCGCCGAAAAACCCAGCGTGCCGGCCAAAACGAGCAGGATCGGCGTCAGGGCGACCGACGTCTGGAGGAACAGGCCGAGGATGATGGCGAACAGCACCCAGCCGATGACGTCGTTGACGGCCAGCGCGGACATGGTCAGGAACCCGAGATTGGTCTTCAGCAGGCTCAGCTCGTGCAGGCCGCGCGCGGCCACCGGCATCGCGCTGATCGTCATCACGGTCGCCATGAACAGGCCGAAGATCAGGCGCCGATCCGGCTGCGCCAGGAACGCGTCGGGCAGGAACATCACCGGCACGAACGCGACCGCCATCGGCACGACGATGTCGGCCAGCGCGATCGCCAGCGCGCTGCCGCGTTGGCGCCAGGCGATGGAAAAATCGATCTCCAGCCCGTTGTCGAGCAGCATGAACAGGACCCCGAGCCACGCGACGGTTTCCAACATGCCCTGCTGCATGGCGTCGGCCGGGAACAGCGCGGCATGGAACCCCGGGAAAAAGCGGCCGAGGATCGTCGGTCCCAGCGCGATGCCCACGAGCAGCTCCGCCGTCAGCGCCGGCTGCTTCCAGCGCCGGAACAGTTCGCCCAGCCCGCGCGCGCACAGCAACAGCACGAACAACTGCGCAAGGAAGATGAAGATATGGCTTGCGTCCAGGTAGTGCATGGGGAGCTACCGCTCTTTCGTGCTTTCAGTTTATGCCGCGCCTCCAGACGACACAAGGGAAAGCTGCGGCGGGAATGGCGGAAAAGTTCCGCCGGATAATCCAGTGAACCGCTTGACAATCCGCGCGGGCGCCGTAGGTTCCGCTCACAAGAAGCTCCCCAGAAAGGAACCCCATAGATGAAGAAATCGTTGGCGATCGGATTGGCCTTGGCCGTTTGGTTGGTCGGAAGCGTGGCTTGGGCCCAGTGTTGTTCGGCGAGCAAGGCGAAGGCGGAAGCTTCGGCGGAAGTCTGCCCGAAGTGCGGCGAGGTCGCGAAATCGGCGGCCTGCTGCCAAGCCGATGCGGAACTCTGTTCCGCGTGCGGCCTGCACAAGGGCTCGCCGGGCTGTTTGGCGAAATGCGCCGCGCCGGCCGAGGCGGCGGTCGAATAAGTCCGTCCGGCTTCCGCAGTCCGGACACATGAAAAGAGCGGCGCGGGACTTCCCGCGCCGCTGGCGTTTCCGTTGCGCCGCCGCTATTGCAGGACCGCGCCGATGTCGGCCGGGCCGACGAGGCGCTGGTAGCGCGCCAGCCAGCCGGTTTGGACGCGGAACTTGAACGGCTTGAGCTTTTTCGCCCGGGCTTGGAGTTCCTTGGCGGAGACCAGCAGGTTGATCTGGTAGGCGGGGATGTCGATGGCGATCTGGTCGCCGGTCTTCACCAGCGCGATGGGGCCGCCGTCGGCCGCTTCCGGCGCGACGTGCCCGATGGCCGCGCCGCGCGTTGCGCCGCTGAACCGGCCGTCGGTGATCAAGGCCACGTCCTTGTCCAGGCCCATGCCCGCCAGCGCGGAAGTGGGGCCGAGCATTTCGCGCATGCCCGGGCCGCCCTTGGGGCCTTCGTAGCGGATGACCACGATGTCGCCCTTCCGGATCTTGCCGCCGAAGATGGCGGCGATGGCCGCTTCCTCGCTGTCGAACACCCGCGCCGTGCAGGTCTTGACCAGCATTTCCGGCGCCACGGCCGAGCGCTTCACCACGCCGCCGCGCGGGGCGAGATTGCCGAACAGCACCGCCAGGCCGCCGGTGGGGCTATAGGGATTGGCGATCGTTCGCAGCACTTGCGGATTGCGGTTGACCGCGCCGGCGATGTTCCGGGCCACGGTCTTGCCCGTGACGGTGACCAGCTTCGTGTCGATCAACTTCGCCTGGGCCAGTTGCTTCATCACGGCGGGCACGCCGCCGGCGAGGTGCAGGTCTTGGATCAGATCCGGCCCGGCCGGGCTCAGGTGGCACAGGTTCGGCGTCGTGGCGCTGATCTCGTTGATGCGCTTCAGCGGCATCGGCACGCCCGCCTCGTGGGCGATCGCCGTCAGGTGCAGGACGCTGTTGGTGGAGCAGCCCAGGGCCATGTCCACGCGCAGGGCGTTCGCGAACGCCGCCGGCGTCATCACGTCGCGCGGGCGCAGGTTCTTGGCCAGCACCTGCATGATCTGCATACCGGCCTCCTTGGCCAGGCGCGTGCGCGCGGCGGCCACGGCCGGAATCGTGCCGTTGCCCGGCAGCGCCATGCCGATGGCCTCGCTGAGGCAGTTCATCGAGTTGGCCGTGAACATGCCCGAGCACGAACCGCAGCCGGGGCAGGCCGTCTCTTCGTAGTCCGTCAGCTCCTTCTCGCCGATCTTGCCCGCCTTGCAGGCGCCGACCGCCTCGAAGACGTTCGACAGGCTCAGGTGCCGCCCGTCGAGGTCGCCGCCGAGCATCGGACCGCCGCTGACGACGATGGACGGGATGTTCGTCCGCGCCGCCGCCATCAGCATGCCGGGAACGATCTTGTCGCAGTTGGGGATGTACACCACCGCGTCGAAGCAGTGGGCCAGCGCCAGCGTCTCGCAGGAGTCCGCGATCAGTTCGCGGGAGGGCAGGGAGTACTTCATGCCCGGATGCCCCATCGCGATGCCGTCGCACACGCCGATGGCCGGCACCAGGATCGGCGTGCCGCCCGCGATGCGCACCCCCGCCTTGACCGCTTCCGCGATCTTGTCCAGGTGGATGTGCCCCGGGATGATTTCGTTGAAGGAGGAAACGACGCCGATGAGCGGGCGCTTCATTTCCTCGGCGGAAAGGCCGAGGGCATAGAGGAGGGAGCGGTGCGGGGCGCGTTCGGGGCCCTTCAGGACCATGTCGCTGGTGCGTTGCTTGGAGGCCATGTCGGTGTTCTTTCGGTTGTGGGGGTTCAACGGTTTCCGAATTTCGGCCATGCCCGCCGCTTTTTCAAGCGCAAAGACGGCCTCGGCGAGCGGAAGCGGACGGGCGCGCGGCGACTTGGGAAACGAAATCAGGCCGGGCCGAGGGGATTGACGATCTTGGAGAGGTAGTTTTCCAGCTCGCGGCCGTAATCGGTGTCCTTGCCGGCGAGGGTGAGCTGCTTGTGGAGCATGGCGAGGCCGGTGCTGCCGACTTCGGCTTCTTCGGCGGTGGCGAAGCGGCCGGCGACGTTCGGGTCCAGCAGGCGCTGCAGCAGGAGCAGGAACTGGGCGTTCTGGCGGACGTGCTCGGGCAGCAGGTCGTAGAGCCGGCCGGGCAGCTCGCGCTTGGCCTGGAGCAGCGCGGGCTCGTTCTGGCCCATCTCGGGCGGGAACAGCCGCTCGCCGCGGAGCATCTCGAGGCCGACGAGCCCGAGGCTGTAGAGATCGGACTGGGTCCGCGCGACGCGCTCGGCGTGGGTTTCCGGCGCCATGTAGACCGGCGTGCCCAGCAACAGGGTGATTTTCTCGTCCACCAGCGTCGCGCGGCCGTAGTCGATCAGCTTCACGTAGCCGAGCCGGTCGATCATGACGTTGGCCGGCTTGACGTCGGAATGGATGAACCCCATCTCGTGCAGGGTTTCGAGGCCGCGCAGCACCTGGCGCAACACGTAGAGGGCGATCCCGGGCTGGATCATGCGCTTGCCGTTTTCGTGGCGGAAAATGACGTCGTTGAAACGCCGCCACTCCTCGTCGGTGGACCGGGCGCGGACTTGGTCCGAATGGATGCCGTCGAGCAGCTCGCGCAGGGAGATGCCGTCGACGACTTCCATCTGGACGTAGCCGATGCCGTTGCTTTCCTCGTAGACGTCGGGGGCGACGAGCGCGGGGTTCTTCACGAGCTGGAGCTTGGAGGTCTGGGCGGCGATGCGGCCCATGTCGGTCCAGTACTTCTTGGCGCTGGCGTAGATGCCCGGATCGAACAGCTTGAGGGCATGGCGGGTCACGCACCCGCGCGCGCCCTGGCGCAGGCCGAGATAGACGATGCCTTGGCGGCCGCGGCCGAGTTCGCGCGGGAAGCGGTAGGCGACGGGGTAGTGGATGGCGCGCGCGGCGAGAATGGCCCGGTAGTTGGCGGCGAGCTGGCGGCTGCCGGCGCCGGTGCCGCCGATGGCGCGCGGGGCCAGGTCGCGCAGGATCGACGGCTCCGAGGCGGAACTCGGATCCGCGACGGCCGTGGTGGCGTCGGGCGAGGCGCCCGGGACGACTTCCAGGGCGGTGGTCTTGTCGAATTGGACGGGGGTAGACACGCAGGAGAGTTTACCGGAAGGCGCGGGTTTGGCAATATCGCCCGCCATGAAATCCGCCCCCGCCTCCGCCGAGTATTTCCGCCGCGAGCGCGCGTTCCGGCGCCGGGCCTTTCCCGGCGCCGCGGCCGCCGACTGGGCGGACTGGCGCTGGCAGTTGCGGCACCGCGCGCGGACGGCGGCGGCGGTCGCGCGCGCGCTGGACCTGTCCTCGCGCGAACGGCGGGCGCTGGCGGCGCCGGAAACCTGGCGGATGCCGCTGGCCATCCCGCCGTATCTGCTGGGCCTGCTGGCCGCGGAGGCCCCCGACGGCCCGCTGCGCCGGACGCTGCTGCCCGACGCGCGCGAAGCCCGCCTCGCCGCCGGCGAGCGGCGCGATCCGCTGGGCGAGGAAGCCCACCAGGTCGCGCCCGGCCTGATCCGGTCCTATCCCCGCAAGGCCCTGCTGCTGGCCACGGCCGACTGCGCCTCGTTCTGCCGCTACTGCACCCGCGCGCGCACCGCGGGGCGGGCCGGGGCCGATGGGACGGCGGCGCTGGCCTGGCTGCGGGCGCATCCGGAAATCCGCGACGTGCTGGTTTCCGGCGGCGATCCGCTGACGCTGGACGACGCGCGGCTGGCGCGGTTGCTGGCCGCGCTGCGGGCGATTCCGCACGTGGAACTGATCCGCCTCGGCACGAAAATCCCCGCGGCGCTGCCGCAACGGGTCACGCCCGCGCTGGCGAAGATGCTGAAGAAATACCGGCCGCTGTGGTTGAGCCTGCATTTCAGCCACCCGGCCGAACTGACGCCGCGCGCGGCGGCCGCCTGCGGCCGCCTGCTGGACGCGGGGATTCCGCTGATGAACCAGACCGTGCTGCTGCGCGGCATCAACGACGATCTCGAAACGATGCAAACCCTCAACGAAGGGCTGTTGCGGCTGGGGGTGAAGCCGTACTACCTGCACCAAGGCGATCTCGCCGCCGGCACCGCGCACCTGCGCTCGACCGTGGCGCAAGGCCGGGCCATTCTCCGCGCGATGTGCGGGCGCACGACGGGCTACGCCGTGCCGCACTTCATGTTCGACCGCCCCGGCGGCGGCGGCAAGGTGCCGCTGGGCCCGGCCTGGCCCGGCTGAGCCGCCAATCCGTCCCTGAAAACGACCCTTGGGCGCCGCAACGGTGTCCGGAGCGCAATATGCGCATCCCATAGACGACAAGCAAATTGCGACAGGTGAAAATCGTTCCGACGTTTGAATATTAAGTTTGCATTAGATTTGCATTGTTTCATTGTTATATCTGGAAAGCAGGCCGATTGCGGAAGAAAAGCGAGGCGAGCGAGAACCAAATCGGGCTTCGGGGAATCGAAGCCGAGGAGACGACGGGACCGGAATCGGGAGACGCACCATGAACGGCTGGAACGACTGGATTTACTTCTGGGCCATGGCGACGTGCGGGGGCGTGGCGGCATTTCCTTTTCGGATGGCGCGCGACAGGCGAATCTGGCCGGTGGCCACGATGGTCCTGGGACTGGGCATCTATCTGGCCGGGGGCGGCGGAGAACCCACCGGCGAGGCGGCCGCCGCGGCGCTGATGATGTTTCTGTGGTTGAACGGCATGGCCAAGCTGGGCCTGCTGGAAGTGTGGACGGCGTGGACGGGAGGGCGTCGGCGCCGGATGCAGGCCGTGCCGCAGCGGAGGATCCTGTTGGCGGTGGCGGCGGCAATCCTCGTGGGCTGCGCGCAGTGGTTCACGTCGCTGGGAGGCGAGTGGCGCGTCCTGCGGGAATCGTATGGCCTGGCGCGCCTCCGCTCCATCCATTCCGTCCGTTTGTCCGGCGCGGACAACGCGGCGGTCCCGCGGCCGAAGTCCGCGGCGCGCGCCGGCGGCGGTTGAGCGCCTCCGCGGAAAAGTTGTTGCCGCTCCGCTCGCAAAGCCTCGCTCGCTCGCCGCGCCCTGCGCGGCGCGATAGACCTCGCGTTCGCCCTGCGTCCCGCGTCCGCGGGACTTGGGCTCGGCACTCGGCTATGTCCGTTCGACGTAAAAATCGCGGAAACTTTTTACGTTCTACGTAAATTGGGCGCATCTGCGATTCGGTGCAGGAACGGCTCATCGGGACGATTCGCCCTGCCGATGGCGCATCCGATCGCATGGGGTAGGGCGAACCGTCCCCGGTGAGCCGGGGTTTGTTTCCATGCCAGGGAACATGCACCCAATCGCAGATGCGCCCACGTAAAACCGGTCACGCCCGGGCGTGTTCGGCGAGGTAGTCGCGGAGGGCGACGGTGCCGCGATGGGGCGTGGGCACGTGGTGGGTGGACATGAAGAGCAGCAGCTTGCCCATGGCCCAGTTCCGGTAGCTGAAGGGGCGGATCAGGGCGAGCGCCAGCTGGCAGAGCCACACGGGGGCATAGGACAGGCGCGGCGGCCGGCCCAGCGCCGCGAAGCAGGCTTCGCACGTCTCGCGCCAGGTCAGGTCTTCGGGGCCGCCGACGCCGACCACGGCGTTGGTCTGCTTTGCCATCTCGGCGAGCATGACGGCGGCGAGGTCGGGGATATGCACCGGCGTGCTGCGGGAACCGCCGTCGCCGATGGCGTAGAGCGGGCCTTTGGCGGCGAGCTTGAGCATCTCGGCGACGTCGGGGAAGAATCCGCCGGAACGGAAGATCACCCACGGCACGCCGCTGGCCTGCAAGGCCTGCTCGAAACGGTACTTGGCATCCACCAGCGGCGCGTGGCCGTAGCCCAGCTCGGTGCCGGCAGGCGAAATGAAGCCGAATTTCGCGACGCCGCTGCGCTGGGCTTCTTCCAGCAGGTTGAGGTTGCCTTGGTAGTCGACGATCTCGTGCGTCAGCTTGCCGCGGAGGCGGGTGATGCCGATGCAGGAAACGACGTGCTCCATACCCTTGCAGATGCCGGCGAGCTGTTCGGCCTTCGTGACGTCGGCTTCGATGATGCGCAGGCGGGGATGTTCGATGACGCGCGACTCGCCTTTGCGGAGGACGAGCGCGGCGACGTGGTCGCCGCGGGCGAGGGCTTGGCGGACGAGTTCGCGGCCGAGGACGCCGCCGGCGCCGGCGATGAGGAGGTTCATTTCGAGTACTCGATGACCCACTCGTTCGCGGGCAGGGCGACGGTCACGGACTTGGCGTTGGCGCCGAGCTTGCCGTCTTCTTCGGCGAGGACGCCGCGGCAGACGATGCGGTAGCCCTTCGCGTCGCCGAGGCCGACGGCTTCGAGGAACTTCTCGGTGCGGACGAAGAAGCTGACCACGGCGACCAATTTGCCGTCCTTCAGCACGGGATAGCGCATGGCGATGAGCCGCGGCTGGATGATGCTGCCGTGGCCGGGCTCGCTGAGCTGCGGCGTGGGGTTCTTGCGCATCAGGTCCCAGAAATAGTCGAGCTGCTTGACCTTCTTGAGATCGAAGCCGCGGGCGAGGAAGTCGCGCGGATAGTAGACTTCGCGGATGACGAAATCCGTGTCGATGAACGATCCGCCGAAGAACCCGGCGGTGGCGTCTTCGAGGGGCTTCATGGCTTCGCGGAAGGTGTCTTTCGTGGGCTGCCGGTCCGCGACCGCCTTGAGATTGGCGAACGTCTTGTCGAAGTAGGCGGCGACGGCTTTTCCGACGGGATCGTCGGGAGGCTGGACTTGCGCCGCGGCGGCGAAGGGCAAGGCGCAGAGCGCGAGAAGGGCGAGGAGTCTGGTTTTCATGGTTGTTTTTCCTGGGGTTTGACCATCGTAAAGAGCGAGAGGTAGCCCGAGTGGCGGGAGGCGATCTGCCAGCGGCCGCGCCAAGGGGATTCATCGAGGGCGGCGCGCAGCTTGCCGCGGATGTTTTCGGCGATTTCGGCCTGGTGGAAGAGCCAGAAGCCGGACCAGGCGCAGATCTGGCCGAAGAACGAATAGGGCACGTCGACATCGAGGATCGCGGCCTGGCCGCCGGGGCGCAGGACGCGCGCGATCTCGGCGAGGGACTTCACCTTGAGTTCGTAATTCAGGTGGTGGAAGAAAAAAGTGGAGAGCACGCGGTCGAACGAGCCGTCGGGATAGGGCAGCTCTTCGGCGAGGGCGGCGGCGAAGGCCAAGCCGGGGCGCGCGCCGGCTTTTTTCTGGGCGACGGCGATCATGGCCTCGGCGGCGTCCACGCCGCAGACGCGGCGCGGCGCGTCGGCGGGTAGCGCGTCGTAGATCTGGCGCGTGAGGGTGCCGGTGCCGCAGCCGATGTCCAAAACGTCGGCCGGCCGGTCGAGCGCGAGGCGCGCGACGACCTGCTTGTGGAGCCGGTGCTCCGAACCGAGCGTCATGAGCGGCGCGAGCCAGTCGTACACCGGCGCGGCGTGGTCGAGGGTGATGCCGGCGGTGCGCTGGGCGACCGCCGAACGGGGATGGAGACGCTTAGCCAATGGACAGACCCTCCAGATCGAGCACGGGGAACATGGCGCGGGCCATGGACTCGGCCTGGGCGCCGTCGTAGCCGAGACCCGCTTCGCCGAGCGTGCGCAGGCCGGAGACGAGCAGATCGAAACCGCGCCGGGCGGCGGGCAAGGCGAATTGCGGGACTTCGAGATAGATCCGGTCGGAAACGGAGTGCGCGCAGGTGGTCAATTCTGCCAGCCGCTCGGGGGCTTGATGGGCCAGCACGGAGAGCACGTAGTTGTGGCGTTTTTCGAGGAGATCGCGGGCCATGTCGCGCACGTCGTCGAGCACTTGGCAGCCGAGACCGAAGTCCATCAGGCCTGCGCGCAGCCGCGCGGTGCGCGCAAACGCGATGGGTTCGACGATTTCTGGGCCGACGAACGCGACGTTGAACAGCAGGCCGGTTTTCAGGCGATGGATGACGCCGAGGACTTCCTCCGGCGGGGGACGGACGGCGATGCCGCCTTCCTCGGTGGCTTCCTGCGCGGCGCTGGGGAGGAGCCGGCAGAGCGATTCGCGGGCGAGTTCGTCGCGCTGGGCGGCGGTGATCGTGCCGGCCGCGACGGCGGCGTTGAGGATTTCGGCCAAAACGCGGTCGGCGGCCATGACGGCGACGACCTGGCGCATGACGCGGGCGGAACCGGGCATGAGCACCGGCACGACCTCCTTGTCCTCGCCGTCGAGCAGGTTGTCCGCGGACGTGACCCAGATCCGGAACAGGTGGATCAGCTTGCCGTAGAGGAGGCGGCGGGGGGCGGGGACGTCCATCAGGTGGTAGACGGACTGGAACAGGGTGGAAAACATGTTTTTGCGCCAGCCGAGATTGGCCTCGGGCAGCGGACCGGGCCGGACGGCGTATTCCGCCGGCGTGCCCGCGGGGCTGGCGAGATGCGCGGCGAGGCGCGCGTGAATCTCGCGGATGCATTCCTGTTGCTCCTGCAAGGCGGCGCGGGCGATGCGGCCGGTTTCGAACAAGGTTTTCCAGGCGGTGGTCATGGCGAAACAATGTAGCGGAACGTCCTTGGGCGCAAAACGATGAACCTTAAGAATCATTCAGGTGCCGCACGACCGAAAGAATTGGCATTCGGCGGCCGGGGCCGTAGGATAGCGATCGAGCCATGAAAGAAGAATCCCTCGCCAGCGTTTCCGGCATCTTGGTGGTGGAAGACGATCTGCGCGTGGCCGAGAGCCTGAAGCGCGGATTGGGCGAGGCGGGCTTCGCCGTCGCGACGGCCGAACGGTTGGCCACCGCGGACGCGCAACTGGCGCAGGGAACGCCGGCGCTGGTGGTGCTGGACCTGAACCTGCCCGACGGCGACGGGCGGACGTGGCTGCGGCGGGTGCGCGGGGCCGGCCACCGCATGCCGGTGATCATCCTGACGGCGCGCGACACGCTGCCCGAACGCGTGGCGGGACTGGAAGAGGGCGCGGACGACTATCTGACCAAGCCTTTCGCGTTCGCCGAACTGCTCGCGCGCATCCGCGCGCGGTTGCGCGCGGCGATCGCGCAGGCCGACGACGACGTCCTGCGCGTCGGCGATCTGGAAATCGACCGGTTGCGCCGCTTGGTGCGGCGGGCCGGCAAGCCGGTGGAGCTGACGGCGCGCGAATTCGACGTGCTGGCCCTGCTGGCGCAGTGGCGGGGACAGCCGGTTTCGCGCGACTTGCTGGCGCGGGATGTCTGGAAGGTAAACCGGCGGCTGACGCCGTTGGACAACGTGATCGACGTGCATCTGTCGCACCTGCGCGACAAGATCGATCGGGACCAGCCGGCCAAGCTGATCCAGACCGTGCGGGGCGTGGGGTTCCGGCTGGCGGAGGAGAATCCGTGAGCATCCAATTCCGTTCGCGGACGTTCCTGTACCTGCTGGTGCTGCTGGGCTTGTTCGTGGCGAGCCAGGCGCTTACCTACACGGCGGTGGAATACGTCCACCGGGTGGCGAATCCCTACGAATCGTTCCGGGAAGGCATCGAAGAAGTGCTGCAGGCCACTGGGTTGACGGTGCTGCTGCTGGTGCCGTTGACGGCGGCGGCTTGGTGGATCGCGCGGCGGATCACCCGTCCGCTGCACGCCGTCGCCGCGACGGCCAAGCGCATCCGCGGCGGCCGGTGGAACGAGCGGATCGAAACGGCGACGATGCCCGACGACGAAACCAAGGTCCTGGCGGAGACGCTCAACGCGGCGTTCGACGGCTACGCGGGGGCGCTGCGGCGCCTGGAGCGGTTCAGCGGCGACGCGGCGCACCAGCTGCGCACGCCGATCGCGGCCATGCGCAACCTGGGCGAAGTGGCCTTGAGCCGTTCGCGCACGGCCGACGAGTACCGCGAGGCGCTGGAGACCATGCTGGGCGAACTGGACCGCCTCACGCGGATCGTCGAGCAGCTGCTGCAGTTGTCGCGGCTGGAGGCCGGCGCGCTGAAGGCGCGGTTCGCGCCGATTCCGCTGTGGAGCGTGGTGGAACAGGTGAAGCAGATCTACCAGCCCGCGGCGGAAGCCCGCGGCGTGGCGCTGGTCGCCGAAGTGGAAACCCCGGGCCCGACGGTGGCCGGCATCGAGGAACTGCTCATCGAATTGCTGGGGAATCTGGTCGACAACGCCCTGCGCCATTCGCCGGACGGAGGTACGGTCCGCATCCAAAGCGGCGTGCGGCCGGAGGGCGGCGTGGGGCTGGCGGTGACGGACAGCGGCCCGGGGGTCCCGGACGAATTCGCGCAGAAAATCTTCGACCGCTTCGCGCAGGTGCCGGACGGCGAAACCGGCACGGCGGGCCTGGGCCTGCCGCTGGCGGCGCAGATCGCCGCGGTCCACGGCGGCGAACTGAAGCTGGCCAACCCCGGCCAGCCCGGCGCGCGCTTCGAATGCCGCTTGCCGACATCCGCGTGATGCGTCACGGCGCGTCGAGATCGAATTCCAGCCAGACGTAGCGCTTGCTGCCGGAGCGGAATTCGCGCGCGGCTCCGGGGAGCGGCGCGGCGGCGGGCCAGGCGTCGTAAACGCCTTTTTCGAAGACGGCGAAACCGCGCCGTTCGCGCCGCATGGCGGCGAACAGGTCTTCGGGCGTGCGCACGGCTTGGCCGCGGCGGTTGGAATGGTAGGCGAGCAGTTCGCCGTTCATCGCGTAGAGCAGCAGGGGCCGGTCGGGCGGCAGGCGTTCCTGCACGGCCTGGGCGAGGGCACCGGGGGTTTTCAGGGGGTTGACGGCGGGGTAGACGAAGGCGCCGACGGCGGCTTCCGCCGCCAGCCAGACCAGCGCGGCCAGCAGGCAGAACGTCGGCGGGGTGCGCCAGCGGGTTTCGCGCCAGAGGGCGGCCCCGCCGGCCAAGGCGACGAGCCCGACGGGCCACAGCGTCCGGCCCGCGATGGGTAGCCGCGGCCAGAACCCGGCGGCGAGCAGGCCGAAGCCGGCGACGAACAGCAGGACCATGAAGGCGCCGCGCGCGAACCGCGCCCAGCGGAACGCGCCGGCGCCGAGTTCGGGCCAGGCCGCGCCGATCAGGATGGCGAACGCCGGCGCGGCGCCGAGGACGTAGACGTTGCGCTTCGAGGCGAGGAGCGAAAAGAACAACGCGATGAAGCCGATCCAGCCGCCGAGGCGTTGCAGCAAGCGCCGGCGAGCCGGATCGCGGAACAGGACCAAGGTCGCCGCCGGCAGAGCCAACGTCCACGGCATCCAATCGGCGGCGATGCTCGGCAGGTAGTAGTAGAAGGGCTGGAGATGCCCAAGTTCGCCGGCGGCGCGGTCCAGGTTCTGGCCCACCAGCAGCTCGCGCAAGTAGCCTTCCGGCGCGCCGGTCCACCAGGCCAATCCCAGCCACGTCGCCGGCAACGCGAGCGCGAGCAACGGGCCCCACAGCCATTGGGTTTTCCGTAGCAAGGGGGCTTCGCCGGCGGCGAGGCGCGCGGCGGCGTAGGCGCCGGCCGGAACGATGAGGCCGACGGGACCCTTGGTCAGGATGCCCAAGCCCATGCATGCCCACGCCAGCGCGGTTTTCCAGAGCGCCGGCTCGTCGTCGTTCCAGAACAGCAGGGCCAGCGCGCCCGTGGTCCAGCCCAGCAACAGGCCATCGGGCCGGGCGAAACCGATCTCGTGCCAGAACAGATAGGTGGTCAGGAGCGTCAGCGCGGCGGGCCAGGCTGCCTTGGCACCGGCCCACCGTTCCGCAAGGCGCGCCGTGGCCCAGAGCGTCAACAGGCCGGCGAAAAAGCCCGGCAGGCGCACGGTCAGGCGGCCGATCGGCAAGCCGGTCGCGAGCGAAAAGAGGTTGATCAGCCAGTAGAGCAGCGGCGGCTTGTGGGCGTAATATTCGCCGTGGCGGTGAAGCACCAGCCACTGGCCGTCCTGCGCCATTTCGCGGGAGACGTAGGCGACGCGGGCTTCGTCGGGCTCCCAGCAGTCGCGCCGCAGGTATTCGCCGCCCCACAGGAGCGCGGCGAGCAGCAGCAGGTGCCAGAAGGCGGGCCGGGGCGCGGGCGACGTCATGGACTGGGCACCACGGCCCGGCGGCGGTGGATGAGCATCAGGTTGCGGATATAGACGAACAGGCCGACGGCCTGGCCGAGGGTGATGACCGGATCCTTGCGCCAGAGGGCGTAGACCAGCAACAGCCCCCCGCCGCCGATGGACAGATACCAGAACGAGAGCGGTACCACCGAACGTCCCTTTTTCTCGGAGGCGATCCATTGCACGAGAAAACGCGAGAAAAACAGCGTTTGGCCGAGCAAGCCGAGGAGGCCGATCGGGTGGACGAGCACGTCCAGGAAGTGTTTCAGCGTGTCCATCGCAGGGGCTCCGTTTGGATCGTCCGGTGGCGTTGTTGCATCCAGCGGACCGCCCAGAGATCCCAGAGGGATTCCTTGAGGCGGCCCCAGTTGGTGTATTTGCTTTCGCCGGCGGCGCGCGGGCGGTGATGCACGGGGATTTCCGAAATGCGCGCGCCGGCCATGGCCAACAGGGCCGGAATGAAGCGATGCAGGCCGCGGAATTGGAGGGGCAGGTGGGCGGCCCACTCGGCGCGGAAGGCCTTGAGGGTGCAGCCGGTGTCGCGGATCTTCTCGCGCAGAACGCGGTTGCGGACGGCGTTGGCGAGGCGGCTGCCGAGGCGCTTGGACCAGACGTCCTGCCGCCGGGCCCGGTAGCCGCAGCAGAGATCGCAGGCATCCAGTTGGGCGACCAGCGCGGGGATGTCGGCCGGATCGTTCTGGCCGTCGGCGTCGAGCGTGACGAAAATGTTGCCGCGCGCCGCGCGGAAGCCGGCCAACAAGGCGGCGCTTTGGCCGGAGTTTTGCGCGAGCCGAACCGCGCGCAATTCGTCCACTTCGGCGCGGAGGTTGTTCAGCAGCCGCGGCGTCCAGTCGGACGAGCCGTCGTCCACCACGAGGATTTCAAAGGATTTGTCCTGGCCGTGCAGGACGCAGGCCGTTTCGCGGACGAGCGCGCCGAGGCAGGCCTCTTCGTTGTAGGCCGGGACGAGGACCGACAAGTCCACGGGCCGGCCGGCGGCGGGCGAAGACCAATCCGCGGAATTTGGACGAACGCTTTCCACGTGCCCCAATTTCGCGCCGCGCGCGGCGTAGATCAACATCGCAATTCTGAAGATTCGTTAAGCTGAACGGCGGCAACAAAAAAGCGCCCCGGATTTCTCCGGGGCGCGGGGGGCGGCGAAAAGCCTAGGGCGGTTTTCAGAATACCGTAGCCGCTCGAAGTCGGAAACAGCCCGGCTCGGCAGGGATGCCTCGCCCTACCCATAGGCCGTATTGAAAGCTTGGGGTAGGGCGAACCCTCCGGGTGAGCCGATCTCGCTGGCCGTTCAAAAACGGCCACAGTAAATCTGAATTTGCTCTAGGCCTTGGGGGCCGCCGGGGCCGCGGGGGCCGCCGGGGCCAGATCGGCCAGCTTGGCGTACTTGGCCCAATCCTTGGTCACCTCGGCCTGGGCCATTTCCAGCAGCTTGGCGGCGGCTTCGGGGTTGCTCTTGACCAGCATCTTGTAGCGGGTCTCGTTGTAGACGTAGTCCTTGAGCGCAACCGCCGGCGCCTTGCCGTCGAGCTGCAGCGGATTCTTGCCCTGGGCGGCCAGCGCGGGGTCGCGGCGGCAGAGGATCCAGTGGCCGGAATTGACCGCCAGCTTCTGCTGCTCGAGACCGTCGCGCATTTCCTTCATCCCGTGCGCGATGCAGTGGGAGTAGGCGATGATGATCGACGGGCCGTCGTGGGCTTCGGCTTCCTTGAAGGCCTTGATCGTCTGCGGCGTATTGGCGCCGAAGGCGACGCGGGCGACGTAGACGTTGTCGTAGTTCATCGCCATGAGGGCGAGATCCTTCTTGGAGGCGGGCTTGCCGCCGGCGGCGAACTTGGCGACGGCGCCGAGCGGAGTGGACTTGGAGGCCTGGCCGCCGGTGTTCGAGTACACCTCCGTGTCGAGCACGAGGACGTTCACGTTGGCGCCGGACGCGAGGACGTGGTCGAGTCCGCCGTAGCCGATGTCGTACGCCCAGCCGTCGCCGCCCACGATCCAGACGGAGCGCTGGATGAGGTAATCGGCGACGGACAGGAGGTTGAAGGCCTCGGGCTTGCCGTTGCCGGCGAGCTTGGTCTTGAGCTGCGCGACGCGTTCGCGCTGCGCGGCGATGCCGGCTTCGTCCTTCTGGCTGGCGCCGAGGAGGCCGTCGGCCAGTTCCGCGCCGACGTCCGCCCGGAGGGTTTCGACGAGCTGCTCGGCGTAGCGCTTCTGCTGGTCGCAGGTGAGGCGGAAGCCCATGCCGAATTCGGCGTTGTCCTCGAACAGGCTGTTCGACCAGGCCGGGCCGCGGCAGTCGCGGTTCTGGGACCACGGGGTGGTCGGCAGGTTGCCGCCGTAGATGGACGAGCAGCCGGTGGCGTTCGCGACGAGGGCGCGGTCGCCGAAGAGCTTGCTCAGCAGGCTCAGGTACGGGGTTTCGCCGCAGCCGGCGCAGGCGCCGGAGAACTCGAACAGCGGGATCGTGTACTGCACGTCCTTGACCATGCCGAGGTTGAGCTTGGCGCGGTCCATGACGGGCAGGCTCTCGAAGAACTTGATGTTCTCGCGCTCCTGGGCCACGATCGGCAGCTTGGGCCCGAGGTTGATGGCCTTGCGGGTCGGGTCGTTCTTGTTCTTCTTGGGGCAGGAGGCCACGCAGACGCCGCAGCCGGTGCAGTCCTCGACGTAGAACTGCAGGGTGTAGGCCACGTCGGGCTTGTTGCGCACGGGGGCGTGCTTGAAGCCGGCGGGGGCCTTCTCCAGGAGCTTCTTGTCGTATTCGTTGGCGCGGATGACGGCGTGCGGGCACACGAACGAGCACGTGCCGCACTGGATGCATTCCTGCTCGTCCCAGATCGGGACGTTGAGGGCGACGTTGCGCTTCTCCCACCGCGTGGTGGCGGAGGGGAAGGTGCCGTCGATCGGCATCTTGGAGACCGGCAGGCTGTCGCCGTCGCCCACCATGATGGTGGCGATGACGTCCTTGACGAACTCGGGCGCCGCGGGGGAGACCGGCGGCGGGACTTCGAGGGTCGAGGTCACCGCGCTGTACGGGATTTCGTGCAGGTTGGCGAGGGTCTCGTCCACGGCCTTGAAGTTCTGCTGGACGATGTCGTCGCCCTTCTTGCCGTAGGTCTTCTTGATCGAATACTTGATCTTCTCGATCGCCTCGTCCTTCGGGAGGACGCCGGAGATGGCGAAGAAGCAGGTCTGCATGATCGTGTTCACGCGCGAGCCCATGCCCGTGCGTTCGGCGACCGCATAGCCGTCGATGTTGTAGAACTTGATCTTCTTCTCGATGATCTTGGCCTGGACCTTCTTGGGCAGCTTGTTCCAGACCTCGTCCGGGGCGAAGGGGCTGTTGAGGAGGAACGTGGAGCCGGTGGAGGCGTAGCGCAGCATGTCCGTCTGGAAGAGGAACTCGTACTGGTGGCAGGCGATGAAGCTGGCCTTCTGGATCAGGTACGGGCTGTGGATCGGGTTGGGGCCGAAGCGCAGGTGCGACGTCGTGCGCGAGCCGGACTTCTTCGAGTCGTAGACGAAGTAGCCCTGCGCGTGGAAGTCGGTTTCCTCGCCGATGATCTTGATGGAGTTCTTGTTCGCGCCCACGGTGCCGTCGGCGCCGAGGCCGAAGAACATCGCGTTGGTGACGTCGGGGTGGCGGATGAAGAACGTCGGATCGACGTCGAGGCTGGTGTGGGTGACGTCGTCCACGATGCCGACGGTGAAGCCGTTCTTGGGGCGGCTCTGCTTGAGCTCGTCGAAGACGGCCTTGACCATGGCGGGGGTGAATTCCTTGGAGGACAGCCCGTAGCGGCCGCCGACGACCTTGGGCATGGCCGGGAACGCGCCGGAGGCGACGGCCTGCGCGAGGGCGCCGAGGACGTCCTTGTAGAGCGGCTCGCCGTCGGAACCCGGCTCCTTGGTGCGGTCGAGGACCGCGACGGCCTTGGCCGTCTTGGGCAGCGCCGCGAAGAAATACTTCGCGGAGAAGGGCCGATAGAGGCGGACGACGACCGCGCCGACCTTTTCGCCGGTCTTCTGCAGCGCTTCGATCGTCTCGAGCGCGGTTTCGGCGGAAGAGCCCATCAGCACGATCACGCGGTCGGCATCGGGGGCGCCGACGTAGTCGAACGGCTTATAGACGCGGCCCGTCAATTTGCCGAATTCCTCCATCGTGGCGGCCACGATGTCGGGGCAGGCTTCATAGAACTTGTTGACGGCTTCGCGGCCCTGGAAATAGACGTCCGGGTTCTGCGCCGTGCCGCGGATGAAGGGCTTCTCGGGATTCAGCGCGCGGGCGCGGTGGTCGGCGATGAGCTGGTCGCTGATCATGGCGCGGATGTTCTCGTCGGCCAGCAGTTCGACCTTGGCGACTTCGTGGGAGGTGCGGAAGCCGTCGAAGAAGTGCAGGAACGGCACGCGGGACTTCAGCGTGGCGGCCTGCGCGATCAGCGCGGTGTCCATGACTTCCTGCACGCTGTTGGAGGCGAGCATCGCCCAGCCGATCTGGCGGCAGGCCATCACGTCCTGGTGGTCGCCGAAGATCGAGAGGGCGGAGGCGGCCAGCGAACGGGCGGAGACGTGGAAGACCGTGGAGGTCAGTTCGCCGGCGATCTTGTACATGTTGGGGATCATCAGCAGGAGGCCCTGCGAGGCGGTGAAGGTGGTGGTCAGCGCCCCGGATTGCAGCGCGCCGTGCACGGCGCCGGCGGCGCCGCCTTCGGACTGCATTTCCACGACGGTCGGGACGGTGCCCCAGAGGTTCTTGCGGCCTTCGGACATCCACTGGTCGGCCCATTCGCCCATGTTGGAGGACGGGGTGATGGGATAAATGGCGGCGACTTCGCACGTCTTGTACGCGACGTGGGCGGCGGCCTCGTTGCCGTCGATGATGGCGATTTTCTTCTCTTTGCTCATGGGTTGCTCCGGGTTGTTTTGAAATCCACGGCGGAATTGGCCATAGGGCGCCAAAACGCACACGGGGCGCAGACTACCAGAGGGAGGGGGGGATGCAATAAAAAAAGGATTAAATTCGCCAGAAAAACCGTTTTACGCTTGCAAACCGACCTCGCAGAACCCTACCGGAGAACTCGAAAACGGCGGCTGGAGGGCCAAAGCGACAAAAATGGCGGCCGCAAATCGGACGAAAATGCGCGTGGAAGGCTCAAAAGCCGCTTCCGCGACCGGGCGCGGAGGCGCGAAGATCGGCTCAATCGACGAAGGACGACGAAACGTCCGCGTCGGCGCCCGACCCGCCGGGCTCTCCGTCGGCGCCGTAGGAGAGGATCTCGAACGGCTCGTTCTGGCGGCCGGGACAGAGATAGATGTAAGGATTTTTCCAGGGGTCGGCCGGGACGGAGCGGCCGCTGAGATAGCCGCTGGCGGGATAGTTTTCCGGGATGGGTTCCTGCGCCGGTTTGCGGACGAGGGCTTCGAGGCCTTGCTGCTGGGTGGGAAAGCGCCCGTGCGCCATGCGGTAGGTCGTGGCGGCGGAAGAGAGCACCTGGATCTGCGCCTTGGCGGCGGCCTGGCTGCCCATGCCGATCTGCGGGGCGACGTTCAGCAACACCACGCCCGCCAGCAGCGAAATGATGGCGATGACCACCAGGATTTCCACCAAGGTAAAACCGGAGGTCAGAGGTCGGAGGTCGGAGGTCCGAGAGGACAGGGGGCAGGAGACCGGGGACGATTTCACTTGTTTCGTGCGTCGGCTGTTCATTCTGTACTCCTCGACTCCTGTACTCCTGAACTCCTCGGCTCAGAACAGCGTCGGCTGGTCGTCTTCGGGTTCGGGAGATTCCGGGGCATGAGCATCCAGCTTTTTGGCCAGCGCGTCAAGTTTCGCCAGATAATAGGGCACGTTCTCGTCGCGGTGCGCGGGATCGAACGCGGCGGCGAGCTTGGCGTGGGCGTGGACGGGCACGTTCTTCTTGGCGCCGGTCACGTAGTAGGCCACGGCGTCGCCGGCCTGGAATTCGCGGCCGGAGGCGAGGGCGACTTCGTAGGCGGGCTGGCGCGACTTGCCGCCGGCCTCGCGCTTGCGCTGATAGGTGGCGGGCGAGTCGGTCAGCATCTCGGTCTTGGCGAGAGCGGCGACGGGCAGTTTCCGTTCGGCGACGGCCGCGCGGCAGCGGGTGAACAGGCCGGGGATGTCCTCGGCGCGGCCGTGGAGGGTCAGCGTGAGCCACTCGCGCAGGAAATCGCGCAGGAAGGGTTCGAGGCCGCGCGATTTGAGCGCGGCGCCCTTGAGGATGACCGTGCCGTCGTCCTCGAGCAGGGCGTAGTTCTTCATCTTGTAGGAATACATGGCCGGAAAACGGCCGTCGAATTCCACCTCGATGCCGTCGGGCAGGTGCCCGCGGAACGCTTTCTGGAACCGCGCGAGTCCGGCGTCGTCGAGGCCGCTGGGCGGCGTGAAATAGATGCCGTCGGTGTCGATCTCGATGGGCTGGGCGCCCAGTTCGCGCAATTTGGCGACCATCCCGCGCAGAATGTCGCGGCCCTGCTCGGTGACGCCGGCGGCGAGCTCGTAGTCGTTGAAGCGCGCCTGCGGGAAGCCGAGGTAGCCGTAGAACGAGTTGATGAGGATCTTGAAGGTGGCCTGCAGGGCGTCCCAGCGGCCGGCGGCCGCGGGCGCCAGCGCCGGATCCTGCGCGCGCTTCTTGGCGTCGATGCGGAAATCGCGCAGGTGGGCGAGCAGCTGGAGGAACACGCCGAGCGGGTCGTTGCGCGGGCTGCGGCCCTCGCGCAGGAGAATCGACGGATACAGCGAGCGGACGTCGCAGTGGTGCACGTCGCGCGCGAGCCCCTCGAAGAACAGGTCCGTGTAGCCGCCCTCGAAAGCGCGCGCGGGTTCGGGCGCGGGGACGGAATGCCGCGCGCGCAGGTATTCGCGCAGCAGCAACGCCTCGATCTTGCCGGCGTTGCCGCGCACGCAGATCGTTTCCAGCGGCAGCGGCAGGATCAGGCTTTGGGCGTAGGCGGCGTTGAGCAGGATGGGCGCGATGGCCGCGGTCTCGCGGACGTCGTCCAGGGCGTAGCGCAGGAATGCGTCGTGGTCGTCGCGGAATACGGCGGCGATCCGGCGGCCGTCGAGATAGGTCCGGTCGGGCGCGGCGACGCCGAAGTGCTTCGCCACGGTCTTGAGCGTGTGGTTTTCCAGCGCGCGGTGCGAGACGTCGTAGGCGAGGGCCAGCAAATAGGTGTCCACGACCTGCCGGCCGTGCAGGTGGGTGCGGACATAGGCCACGGTGCGCTCGGCGGCCGTGAAGCGCGAGGCGTGGGACTCCGGCGCGCTGCCGTCGCGGCCCAGCGCCAGCGGTACGCGGTGGCGCTTGGCGCGGGTTTGGATATAGGGCAGGTCGAACTTGAACAGGTTGTGGCCCGCGACGACGTCCGGATCGCGCTTGCGGACGATCTCGACGAATTTCTTCAGCAGGGCTTTTTCATCGAGGTCGCGGCCGTCGAGGAGCTGCGTCCAGCCGCGGCCGTCGGCGAGGGCGATGGAAAGGATGCGGTCTTCGGCGCGGTCGGGATTGGAGAAGTCGCGCGCGGGATCGCAATCGGTCTCGATGTCGAGGAAGAGGAATTCCAGGTCGGGCAGGAGCAGGTCGCCGAACGAGGTGCGGCCGGTGGCGAGCAGGAACTGCTGGACGGGGTCGCGCAGGACGAAATAGGGCGCGCCGGGATCGGCGGGCGTGCGGCCGGTGGTTTTGCGCAGATGCCCCAGCGCGCGTTCCAGCGCGGCCCAGGTCGGGAAGCGCGCGAGCACGCGGAAAGGATTGTCGCCGGCGAGGCGCGCGATTTCCGGCGCCGGCTCGAAGCCGGCGAGGGGCTCGGCCTTGGTCAGCCAGAGAAAGGGGGCGAACGGTTCTTGGCGGGTGGTGAGTTTGCCGTCGCGGCGGATGAAAAGCGTCATCGCGTCGGCGGTTTCGCCGGGCGCGTGCTCGACGGCCACCAGGCCGGGCTCCGGCGTGAACCCATAGACCAATTCATCGCGGCTGAGGGGCTTCATGGCGGAAAAAGCATACGAAACGCCGCAGCGCGCGGGAAGCACGAAAGGCGAACGCAGCCCGGACTCAGCGTTTGCCGTACTTGGGAGCGCGTTCCCGCACCGCCGCCGGCGCCGATTCGGGCGAAACCATCACGACTTTGCCGTCTTTCCAGATCGCCAAGGCGCGTTTGCGGCGGCGATGTTCCAGAACCACCTTGCGCACGGCGCTTTCCATGGCGGACACGGCTTTTTTCGTGAGGTTGGAAGTCGTCATGGTTATGGACGCAAGACCGGAAGTGGAACCATGGTATGCATGGGCTCAGGCGTGAACGGGCTCGGCATGAAGCCGCAGGTCGAGCGCCTCCATGACCTTGAGGATGGTGTCGAAGGTTGGAATTCGCTCGCCCGACAAGGCCTTGTACAGACTTTCCCTGGACAAGCCGGCTTGGCGGGCCACTTGTGCCATGCCCTTGGCGCGGGCAATGTCGCCCAGCGCTTTGGCGATGAACGTCGCATCGCCGTTGGCTTCCGCCATGCAGGCTTCCAGATAGGCGGCCATTTCTTCGGGAGTGCGCAGGTGCTCGGCCACGTCGTATTTCGTTGTTTTTGTTTTGCCCATGGGTTTTCTCCTAAAGGTTTTTTGCGAGCGCCAAAGCCATTCGGATGTCCTGTGCTTGCGTTCGTTTGTCGCCGCCCGCCAGCAAAACCACGATATGCCGTCCGACACGCTTGAAATACACCCGGTAGCCGGGGCCGCAATCGATGCGCAATTCAGATACGCCTTCACCCACTGGTTTGGCGTCGCCGGCATGGCCGGCCGCCAAGCGTTCGATGCGGACCAATATGCGCGCTCGCGCCTGGATGTCGTTCAAGCCGTCCAGCCAGATCGCAAACCGCGCCGTTTTACGGATTTCAAGCATCAATCGGAGTGTAGCCCGCTGGCTACGGCCTGTCAACTGCGGATACGGTGCAACGCGGTGGCCGCGGCATTATTGCCTTGAAGACGACCTCTTCGGAGGTCGTCATTTTTCTCGGCCATGATGCCGCAAAATGATACTGGACAAGCATGGTGCCGAGATGGAACGTCATCGTAGCCGACATCACGACCTTGAGCGTGGACGCGATCGTGAACGCGGCGAACACGACGCTGTTGGGGGGCGGCGGGGTGGACGGAGCGATCCACCGCGCGGCGGGGCCGGAACTGCTGGCGGAATGCCGGACGCTCGGCGGCTGCGCCACGGGCGACGCCAAAATCACGCGCGGCTACCGCTTGCCGGCCAAATGGGTCGTCCATACGCCCGGTCCCGTCTATCGGGACGGGAAACGCGGCGAACCGGAGCTGCTCGCGAGCTGCTATCGCCGCTCCTTGGCCCTCGCGGTGGAAAAAGGGGCGAAAAGCATCGCGTTCCCATGCATCAGCACCGGCGTGTACGGTTATCCGGCCGAAAAAGCGGCCGAAATCGCCGTTTCGGCCGTCCGGGAGGCCTTGGCGGGCCTTCCGGAGACGCCGGAGGTCGTTTTTTGCTGTTTTTCGCAAAAAAGCGCCGAAATATACGAAAATATTCTAAAAAAGCCCTGAAATACGCCCAAAATGGGGCGAAAACCCTAAAATTGGTCATATTTTGGCCATTTTTAGGGGATTTTAGGCATCCGGGCTTGTCAGGGAGGGGCCGCGGGGAGTAAAGTCGCCGGGTTTATTTCACGGAGCGACCCTCCGATTTCCGAATCGAGATTTTCTATGCAATGGCTGTTGAAGGCGATCCTGGGCACGAAGAACGAGCGCGACCTGAAAAAGGTGCGCCCGTTCGTGGGGCGCATCAATGCGCTGGAAAAGGATTTGCAGGCGCTGTCCGACGATGCGCTGAAGGCCAAGACGGCGGAGTTCCGGGCGCGGCTCGCGCAAGGGGAAACGCTTGACGACCTGATGGTCGAGGCGTTCGCGGTCGTCAAGAACGCCTGCCGCCGCCTGTGCGGGACGGTCGTGGACGTCTGCGGGCATCCGCAGACGTGGGACATGGTGCCGTTCGACACGCAGCTCATCGGCGGCATCGTGCTGCACCACGGCAAGATCGCCGAAATGGCCACGGGCGAAGGCAAGACGCTGGTGGCGACGCTGCCGACCTACCTGAACGCGCTGACGGGCCAGGGCGTGCACGTCGTGACGGTCAACGACTATCTGGCCAAGCGCGACGCCACCTGGATGGGCACCGTCTACCAGTATCTGGGCCTGACGGTCGGCTGCATCCAGAACGCGATGCGCCCCGAGGAGCGCCGCGCGCAGTATGCCTGCGACGTCACCTACGGCACCAACGCCGAATTCGGCTTCGACTACCTGCGCGACATGGGCATGGCCTACAGCCCGCAGGAAATGGTGCAGCGCGGCTGGAACTACGCGATCGTCGACGAAGTGGACTCGATCCTGATCGACGAAGCCCGCACGCCGCTGATCATTTCCGGCCCCGCGCCGTACTCGACCGAGCAATACCAGCTCGTGAAGCCCGCCGTGGAACGCATGGTCCGCAAGCAGCGCGACCTGTGCACGAACCTGATGGCCGAGGCCAAGGCCGCCATCGACAAGGGCGACGAAGAAACCGCCATGCTGAAGCTCTACCAGGTCAGCCAAGGCATGCCCAAGAACAAGCAGCTCCTGCACCTGATGGAAGAGGCGTCCTCCCGCCGCCTGCTCGAAAAGGTCCAGAGCCAGATGCTCATCGACATGAACAAGGAGCAAGCCCGCGCCCTGCGCGAGGAGCTCTATTTCGTGATCGACGAGAAGGGCAACGACGCCAGCCTGACCGACAAGGGCTGCAACGCCATGAATCCGCAGGATCCGGACTACTACGTGGTGCCGGACCTCGTCTCCGCCCTGGCCGAACTCGACGGCGATTCCGCGCTGACCGACCAGCAGAAGTTCGAGAAGCGCCAGGAGCTCCAGAACCAGTTCGCCGACAAGAGCGAGCGCATCCACGCCGTGGACCAGCTCATCCGCGCCTTCAGCGTCTACGAGCGCGACGTGCAGTACGTCATCCAGGACAACGAGGTGATCATCGTCGACGAGTACACCGGCCGCCTGATGCCCGGCCGGCGGTGGAGCGACGGCCTGCACCAGGCCATCGAGGCCAAGGAAGGCGTGCGCATCCAGCGCGAGACCCAGACCCTGGCCACCATCACCATCCAGAACTATTTCCGCCTCTACAAGAAGCTCGCCGGCATGACCGGCACGGCCGAGACCGAGGCCGACGAATTCCAGTCGATCTACAAGATGGACGTCGTCGTGATCCCCACCAACCGCCCCGTGCGGCGCGTGGACGGCAACGACCACATCTACAAGACCCAGCGCGAGAAGTTCAACGCCATCGTCGAGGAAATCACGGCCTGCTACCAGCGCAAGCAGCCGGTGCTGGTGGGCACGATTTCGGTGGACATGTCGGAAATCCTCAGCCGCATGCTGCGGCGGGTGAACGTGCCCCACAACGTGCTCAACGCCAAGAACCACGCGCGCGAAGCCGAAATCGTCCTCAACGCCGGCCAGCCCGGCGCCATCACCATCGCCACCAACATGGCNNCCGGCCGCGGCACCGACATCAAGCTCGGCCCCGGCGTCATCTGGATGGAACGCGATCTCATCGTGGGCAAGACGAAGCTGGCCGACAAGGTCGCAGGCAAGAAGACCCTGCGGGACCTGATCGAAGAGCGCCCCTGCGGGCTCTACGTGATCGGCAGCGAGCGGCACGAATCGCGGCGCATCGACCGCCAGCTGCGCGGGCGCTGCGCGCGCCAGGGCGACCCGGGCATGTCGCGCTTCTTCGTCTCGCTCGAAGACGACCTGATGCGCCTGTTCGGCTCCGACCGCATCTCCGGCATCATGGAGAAGCTGGGCATCCAGGAAGGCGAGGTGCTCGAGCACCGCTGGCTGAACCGGTCCATCGAAACCGCCCAGCGGCGCGTCGAGCAGCAGAACTTCGCCATCCGCAAGCGCACGCTGGAATACGACGACGTGATGAACAAGCAGCGCGAGATCATCTACGGTTTCCGCAGCCAGATCGTCGCGACCGACCAGGTGCGCGAACACCTGCTCGACGTGGTGCAGGACGTGATCTACGCCCGCGCCGAGGATCTCGACGGCGACGAGGAGAGCCTCGCCGCCTTCGCGACCTGGGTGAACAGCCAGTTTCCGATCGGGTTCCATCCGGACCAGATGGTCCGGAAGGAGGGCAAGCGGGGCCGCGGCGCCGTGGACGCCGAAGCGACCGCCCAAGCCGTGTTCGGGCGCGTCGGCAAGGCCTACGCCGAGAAATGCCTGCTGGAGGATCCCGCCCAGCTCAATTCCATGGAGCGGTTCATCATGCTCAACGCGGTGGACGTCCAGTGGCAGGAATACCTGCGCAACATGGACACCCTGCGGCAGGGCGTGGGCCTGCGCGCCTACGGCCAGCGCGATCCGCTCGTCGAATACAAGAACGAAGCCTTCACGCTCTTCGCGGACCTCATGGACCGCATCAAGGGAGAGATCGCCGGCCGCATCTTCCGCGCGACGACTTCGCCGCGCGCCTACCAGAGCTTTTTGGGCGACTTGCACCGGCTGGCGCAGGCCCAGCACCCGACCGCGGCCCCGCTGGTCGGCGGCCGCGCCGGCGGCGGCGCGGCGCCGCGGCACGCGGCCCAGGAGGGCGGCGGGAGCGCCGATCCGGGCGCCGAGGCCGCCATGAACGCGGCGCTTTCCGCCGCGCATGCCGCGCCCGTCAAGCGCGACGCGCCCAAGGTCGGCCGCAACGATCCCTGCCCCTGCGGCAGCGGCAAGAAGTTCAAGAAGTGCTGCGGGAAAGACCTGTGACCATGGATGCTCCCGTCATTTTGAAAGAGGGCGAACACGGCCTGAAGCGCGACCAGATCGCCTGGGAAGCCCTGCGCGTGCTGACCCGCCTCGACGAAGCCGGCTACAAGGCCTATCTCTGCGGGGGCGGCGTGCGCGACCTGCTGCTGGGCCGCACCCCCAAGGATTTCGACATCGCCACCGACGCCCGCCCCGAGGAAGTGAAGAAGATCTTCCGCAACTGCCGGATCATCGGCCGCCGCTTCAAGCTGGCGCACGTGTTCTTTCGGGACGTCATCATTGAGACCGCCACCTTCCGCGCGCTGCTCGACGCGCCTCCGCCGGAGGCCGAGGACGTGCCGCTGCCGTCGCGCCGCCGCACCGACGTGCCCGACCCGACCTTCGCCACCCGCGGCGGCGTCATCGTGCGCGACAACGTCTACGGCACGCCCGAGGAAGACGCCCGGCGCCGCGATTTCACGATCAATGGCCTGTTCTACGACATCGCCGACGGCAGCATCATCGACTACGTCGGCGGCCTGAAGGACCTCGAGCACCGCGTGCTGCGGGTGATCGGCGATCCCGAAGCCCGCTTCCGGGAAGATCCGGTCCGGATGGTGCGCGCGCTGCGCATCGCCTCGCAGCTCGATTTCGAGATCGAGCGCCACGCCCGCGACGCCATCATCCGGCAGTGCGGCGAGCTGAGCGGTTCGTCCCGCGAGCGCCTGTTCGAGGAAATGCTCAAGATTTTGAACTGCGGCAGCGCGCTGAAGGTCTTCGAACGGTCGTGGCGCAAAGGGATCTTCCAGGCGATCTATCCCGCGTTTTCGGCCTGGCTGCAGGGCCCCGACAAGCACGACGCCCTGAACTGGGTCAAGAAAGCGCTGCGGCAATTCGACGTGTGGAAGCAGGCCGGCCTCAAGCCGATGCCGGCGCTGCAGCACGCGCTGCTGTTCGGGCCCTACATGGAAGGGATGGCCGGGGCGTTCGTCGCCGAAGGCATGCCCGAGTTCGAAGCCACCTTGCAGGCCGTCAACGCCGTCCTGCGCGACAAGACCAACCTGACGCAGATTCCCAAGGCCGTGACGTTCGACGTCGAGCGCATTCTGGGCATCCAGGTGCAGATGCGCAAATCCTCCGGCCAAAGCAAGTACGCCGCGCGCCTGCGCCACCGCAACGGCTTCGACGAAGCCCTGATCTACCTCAAGTTCGCCGGCGGGGTCGATCCCGCGCGCAAGGAACTGCTGGCCCGCTGGATGGCCCCCGCGCGCGAGGAAGCCGCGCCCCCGGCGCCGCAACCGCGCCGGCCCGACCACGGACCGCGGCCGGATCACCCGCCGCGCCGCGAACCGCGGCATGAACCTGCCCCGCGCCGCGAGACCCACCGGCGGCCCGATGCCCCGCCGAACCCGTCGCCCGCCGCGCCGGGCCCCGAACCGACGCCGCAAGGCGCCTAGTTCCAGAGCCAGGCGGCGCCGCGGACGCCGCTGGAGTCGCCGTGCTTGCTGCGGACGACGGGGGTGTCCGCTTCGCCGCCGAAGACGTACCGCGCCAATTGCGGGGGCACGAGTTCGTAGAGTTCGTCCACGTTGCTCATGCCGCCGCCGAGGACGATCACGTCGGGGTCCAGCAGGTTGACGACGTGGGCGAGGGCGCGGGCGAGGCGGTGGGCGTAGCGATCCAAGGCGCCGCGCGCGGCGGCATCGCCACGACGCGCCAAAGCGACGATCTGCTCGCCTTTCAGGCAGTGGCCCGCGGCGCGGGCGTAGTCTTCGGCGAACCCGGTGCCGGAAATCCACTTTTCGATGCACGACGTTTTTCCGCACCAGCACGCCGGACCGGGGAATTCGTCGGGGGTCGGCCACGGCAGCGGATTGTGGCCCCATTCGCCGGCGACGAGGTTGGCGCCGGACCACGGCCGGCCGTCGAGCGCGATACCGGCCCCGCAGCCGGTCCCGAGGATGGCCGCGAAGACGACCCGCCGACCCGTGCCGGCGCCATCGACGGCTTCGGACAAGGCGAGGCAGTTGGCGTCGTTCTGGCAGCGGACTTCGCGGCCAAGGGCGCGGGCGAGATCGCGGTCCAGCGGCCGGCCGTTGAGTGCGGTCGTGTTGGCGTTCTTGACGAGGCCCGTCCGGGCCGAGATCGCGCCGGGAATGCCGACGCCCACGGTGCCGCGTTGGCCCAAGGCGGTTTCCGCGTCGTTAATCAAGCCGGCGAGGGTCGCCACGATGGCGTCGTAGCTGGCGGCCGGCGTGTCCGTTCGCTTGCGAAAGAGCTCCCGGCCGCCGTCGCCGAGCGCGACGATTTCCGTCTTGGTGCCGCCGAGATCGAGGCCGATGCGCATGGGTGGAGGAATATTTGGAATGGAAACGAATTGCAATCTAGCGGAAGCGGGAGGGGCGGTCAACCGCGCGGACCGCCGAAACTTCGCCCGCGGCAAGCCTCCGAAATACGAATTGATTGCAGATACAATATTTGGCATCATGCAAGCATGAAAACCGTCCATGTCGCGATGAAATGGGCCCTTGGGTTTATCTTGGCGCCGTTGCTGGCGCTGGCCGCCGATTACGAGTATTCGGTGAATCCCGCCGACACGAACACGGTCACGATCACGCTCTACACGGGTGCCGGCGGAGCGGTGGACGTTCCCGCCACGATCGACGGCAAGACCGTTACGATCCTCGGTTCGGGTTCGTTTTCCGTTGCCAGCCTGACGGAGGTGACGATCCCGGACTCGGTCGAAATCATCGCGCAGGGAGCTTTCCAGCCCGGCCATCGTTCAGCGCTGGCGCGGGTGACGATGGGCACGGGCGTGACGAACGTCGAGCAAAACGCCTTCGCCTCCTGCACCAACCTGTCGGTCGTGCTGATCGGTCCCGCCGTGCGGACGATCGGCGACCAGGCTTTCGCGCATTGCTCGGCATTGACGAACGTGGCTTTGCCCGACAGTCTGGAAGCGATCAGCCGGGAGACGTTCTACGAATGCGGGAAGCTGGCGCAGGTGGCGTTCGGAACCAACGTGGCGGCGATCGGCGATCAGGCGTTCTACGGATGCTCCCAATTGGAGGAAGTGGTTCTTCCCGACAGCGTCGCGACGCTGGGAGGCTATTCGTTTGCCTATTGTTCCAGTTTGCGGTCCGCGGCGATCGGCGCGGGGACGACGAACATCGGGGCCAGCTCGTTCGCTGACTGCACGAACTTGACGGCAGCGACGTTCGGCGCGGGCTTGCGCACGATCGAGGCCTACGCGTTCTACCATGCCGCCCTGACCAACGTGGTCATTCCCGATGGCGTGGTCTGGATCGAACCGACGGCGTTCGAAAGCTGCAATGCCTTGGCCAACCTGATCATCGGCAACGGCGTGACGAATGGCTGGTGGCTGCAGTTCAGCGGGCATCCCGCGCTGACGAACGTGGTCATCGGCGACGGGATTCCGGAAATACCGGTCAACGCGTTTTCCGGTTGCGCGCAGTTGGCACAGGTCGTGGTGGGGTCCGGCGTGGCCAGCATCGGCTGGAGCACGTTCAACAATTGCGCCGTTTTGCAGGGCATGTTTTTCCGCGGCAACGCGCCGGCCTACGAGGACGAATTCTTCGGCGGGGAGAGCCAGGCGACCGTGTACTATCTGGCGGGGACGACCGGCTGGGGAGAAACCTATGCCGGCCGACCGACGGCGCCATGGCTGCCGGAAACCGGGGCGGCCAGCATCAGCGCGCTGGCGGACGAAATCTCTTTCGACATCGTCTGGGCGGACGGCCAAAGCGTCGTCATCGAGGCGTGCGCCAGCATTACCAACCAGGTGTGGGTGCCCGTGGCGACGAACGTGATCGCGGGGGGCACGTCCCGCTTCAGCGAATCGGGGCTGATGCCCGAGCGCTATTACCGCCTGCGTGAACCGTAGCCGGCTTCAACCCAGCAGGGTCCGGACCACGTCGGCGGCGGTGTAGTCGAGCTGGCCGGCGGGGCAGAAGCGGGCCAGGCCGGCGACGTCGTCGCCCAAGGTGACGAGCGGCAGTTCGTGCGAGCCGTCGGGCAGGAGTTGCGGCATGCCGACGTTGGCGACCAAGGCATTGCAGAGGCATTTGCGGCCGACCATGTCTTCGGGGCGTCCGCCTTTGGCGAGATAGGCCTTTTCGGGCTCGGCGGCGCAGCGGTATCCGACGGTGCCGTCGGGCTTGCGGTAGGCTTCGCGCAGGAAGCCCAGATCGCAGATGCGCTTCCGCTGGCGATAGACGGCTTCATCCGAGAGCGTGCCTTCCAGTTCGGCGACTTTGAAGGGGAAACCGGTGGGCGAAGCCTGGGGATCGGTGAAGACCTTGGCCTCTCCGGCCAAGGCCTTGGCCACGAGCCGGTGCCGCAGGGAGGGTTCCAGGCCGGATTCCGCGCAGAGGGCGAAGGGCGTGCCGACCTGCACGCCGGCGGCGCCCAACGCGCGGGCTTCGGCAAGCTTTTCGCGCGAACCGTAGCCGCCGGCCAGCCAGAAGGGCAGGCCCAGTTCCCGGAAGACGGCCAGATCGGCGGCGTCGCGCGGGCCGTAGATGGGTTGGCCGTCGGCGGTCAGCTGCAGCTGGCCGCGGGGCGGGGCGTTGTGGCCGCCGGCCACGGACGTTTCGATGACGAAGCCGGCCATTTCGCCCTGGATCCGCCGGACCAGCATGGTGGCGAGGGTGGCGGACGACACGATGGGCAGAAAGGCCGGGCGCTCCAGCGCGGGCAGGGACTGGCCGGGTTCGAGGAACGCGGCGGGATCCAGCGCCATCGCGACGGGTTCGGCGTCGCGGGGCCCGGCGACGTACAACGCGTAGGAAGCGGGCCGATGTTCGGCCAGCGCCTCGATGGCGGCGGGGAATTCCATGGGGATGCCGGCGCCGACGACGATCACGGCCGCGCCGGCCAGCATGGCGCCGTAGAGCGACGGCAGATGCGGCATCTGGATCTTTTCGAGGAAATTCACGCCGACGGGGCCCGAATGGCCTTCGCGGGCGAGGAACACCTCGACGAAATTGGCGGCCACGCAGAGTTCCTGCGCCGGGAGGTTGGCGCCGACGGCGTGCATGCGGGGCGTTTTGTACGGGACGTCGGCAGGCCGTCCGTCGGGAAGGAAATAGGCGTCGAGGATCTTCTGGGCGATCTTCGGAAAGGGAAAATGCTCCAAGGCGCGGCGGACGTGGCCTTCCCGGTCGCCGTCCTGCAGGCGGCGCGACAGGATCTGGTCGAGGCCCGTTCCGGCGACGATGCCCAGCTGGCCCAGTTTGGACACGGCTCGCGCCAGGCTCCAATTGGAAACCCCGGCGCCCATGCCCCCTTGGATGATCGTTGGCAGTGATTTCAGCATCGGAGCAATCTAGCGCGTTCGCGGAAAATAGCGAGAAGCGATTTCGGCGACGGGCGGACCGTCAAACGGGCCGCAAGGCGTCGAGGGCGTCGAAGAATTTGCGCTCGATGGCGGGCCAGGCGTATTCGCGGGCGACGAAGTCGCGGCCGCGCGCGCCGAGGGCGGCGCGGGCCTCGGGGTTGTCCAGCAGATAGAGGAGCTGGGTTTCGAAATCGGGGTAGTGGCGGAACCAGAGGCCGGCGCCGGCGGCCCGGCATTGGCTGACCAGCACGCGGCTCTTGGCGTGGACGAGGCCGGGGGTGCCGGCGAGGAAGGCCTCGAGCAGGACGATGCCGAAGCTTTCGTTGACGGAAGGATGGATGAACGCGACGGCGCCGGCCATGGCTTCGTGCTTTTCGGTTTCGCTGACGAACCCGGCGTCGAGAATGTGCGGCCAAAGCGCGGCGGGGGCGTCGATGGTGCCGGAACCGGTGAAGACGAGCTTCACGTCGCGCCCGGTGCGTTCGCGGAAGGCGTGCACGTAGTCGCAGATGAGCGGGGTGCCCTTGAGCGGCTCGCGGCGGCCGGAATAGAGGACGTAGGGGGCGGTCAGGCCGTGGCGTTTCGCGAAGGCGGCCGGATCGGCGGCGAAGGGATCGAGCCCCATGCCGACGATGCGGGATTTGGCGTCGGGATAGGCGAACAATTCGCCGGCGAGTTCGCGTTCGGCCTGGGCGTTGAACAGGCAGCCGGCGGTTTCGGCGAAGAGCCGCTTCATGCAGGCCAGCTTGGCGAAGGGTTCGTCGTGGAGGCAGGGGACGAGCAGCGAGCGTTCCGGATGAGCCAGCGCGGTGAACCAGGTCAGGCCGAAGAGATAAGGGCCGAGCAGGATGGCGCGGTAAGCGGCGGCGTGCCGGTCGAGATGCGCGAGCAGCGCGGCGGAATTGACGCCGTGGCGGAGCCAAAGCAGTTCCTCTGCTTCCGAGACGGGGCGCCCGCGGTCGATGGATTGCTGGATGCGCAGGAACGTGCCGACGTCGCGGTCGTCGACGGGGAAAAAGCGGACGGTCAGGCCGTCCATTTCCTTGACGCCGGGCGGCAGGGTGTTTTCCCAGGTGTAGTGGCTCTGGGCGCAGGTCGTGAGGAAGTCGACGGCGACGCCGCGCGCGGCGGCATGCAGGGCGAGATTCTTCAGGAGCGTTTCGGCGCCGCCCACCGCGCCCTCGCCGGCGAAGCGCGGGCAGACGAAGGCGAGGCGGTCAGGAGCGGCCATGGCCGGCAGCCTTTTCCAGTTCGACGAGGCGTTTTTCGAGGGCGGCGATTCGCGCGGCGGACTGCTCTTCCATTCCTTCGAGGGCGGTGATGACGAGGCCGTTGACCTGGTTTTGCTGCGACCAGAGGCGGTAGGTGTAGAACTTGAGCAGCTTCCAGACGACCTGTTTGAAGGCGACCAGCAGCGGTCCGAAGAACCGGCGGCGTTCGCGGATCTCGAAGTCGGAGATGTCGACGAAGACGGCGTCGCGCAGGCAGGTCAGGTAGAACGTCAGGAAATCGTCGGACCCGCGCAGGTGCACGAGGTTGGTCTTCTCGGCGCGGGCGACGCGGGCGTCCGCATAGACGCCGTCGCGGACTTTGCGGTCGACGGTGGCCTGGAGGTCGGCGACGAGCCGGTCGACGGCGTAGCCGGGGGCGCCGACGGAGAGAACGGGGGTTGCGCTCATGGATCGGAAACGTAAGCCGAGGGGCGGGGGGACGTCAAGGCGGGAGGAGCCGCGCCGTTTGGGCGTTGCCAGCCGCGCGCGCGACGTGATACAAATGGCGTTCGCGGGTCGGATCCTTTTCCGACAGGTACGGAACGGAGCGGAGATTCCACGCGGTGGATCATCTCCAGCGCGGTTTTCCTGCGGGAAAACCCGCAATGGAACGGACATGAGCATGGACGACGAGGTCAGCCCGGCAGACGGCGCGCAAGAGAAACCGGAACTTGCGCTGGATTTGAATTTCGTGCCGACGTGGGCCCGGCAACCGCCGGAAAACCCGTACGTGGGACGCGAAGATGCCCGCGGCGACGACCGCGGACGGCCCGGGCGGCGCGACGACCGCCGCGGTCCGTTCGGCCCGCGCGCCGGCGGCGACCGCCGCGGCCCGCGTCCCGGAGGACTTCGGCCCGGCGGGCCGCGCCCGGGCGGGACCCGTCCGGACGGCGGGTTCGGTCGCCCCGGGGCGGGACCGCGTCCCGGCGGCCCCGGTCCGCGCCGCGAAGGCGGCGACCGCTTTGCCCGGCCGCGCTTCGGCGAGGACCGCCGCGGCCCGCGCCGGGACGACCGCCGCCCGCCGCGCGAGGCGCTGCCGCGGCTCGACGTGAAAGTGGCGTTCCTGCCGGACCGCGAACGGCTCGCGCTGGTCGTGCGCGACATCCAGGCCAGCCGCCGCGCGTTTCCCCTGATCGAAATCGCCAATCGCTTTTTGGGCCGCGAGGATCTGTATCTGGTCAAGCTCGAGTTGACGTCGCCGCCGCCGTCCGGGCCGGAAGGCGCGCCGCGCCCGGTCCTGACCCAGTGCCTGGAATGCAAGCGGGTCTTCCGCCAGCGGACCAACGCGGAAGCGCATCTGCTCAACGACCACCTCGACAAGTATTTCACCGTCGAGGAAACCGAGGTCGAGCCGCCCGCGGGCGCGTTCACCTGCGTGGCGCGCTGCCGGCTGAGCGGCACGGTGCTGGGCCCCCCGAACTACCACGGCTACAACGAAAAGATCCAGGAGCTGTGGGCCGCGCGGTTCGCGCACATGTCCAAGGCCGAATACCTGGGCCACGTCGAGACGGTGCGCGACGAAGCGCTGGTCGAGCAGTGGAAGGATGCGCTGCGCAAGAAGACGGTCTATCGCCTGAAGGAAGTGCCGGAAGGGCAGGAAGCCGCGCCGATGAGCCGGGCGGAGGCGCAGGACTGGATGCGCGCGGGCAAGCTGAACCCGCTGCTGCGCGAATCGGCCCGCTGCCTGGTGCCGGGGGCGCAATCCAAGAAGTTCGACGACGGTTCGCTGCGGGCGGCGGTGTCGCTGGCCTGGCAGAAGGAAACCCGCTTTCCGTTCACGCTGTCGCTGGCGCTGCGGCCGGCGTTCCGGCACATGCACCTGCACCTGTTCAAGGTGAACGCGCGGGAGACCTATGTGACGGCGGTGGCGCCGACGCCCGTGGATCCGGCCACGGCGCCCGCTATCGTGAAGGAAATCCTGGACTACCTCGAGAGCCATGCCGGCGCGACGCGTCCGCAGGTGCTGGCCGACCTGCGGCCGGGTGCGGATCCCGAAGCGGCCGAGGCGGCGGAACTGCTGTTGCACCTCAACAACCTGATCGGCACCGGCGGCGCGATCGAATTCTTCAACGGCACGCTGGTCTTGCCGCGCGGCGGCGCGCGGTCCGCGGAGCCGCCGGTGGCCGCCGCGCCGGTGGCCGCGCCGCAAGCGGAATCCGCGGAGCCGGCAGCGGCGGGAGAACCCGTGGCCGAACCACCGGCGGAAACCGTCTCCGCGGAACCGGCGCCCGAGCCGGAAGAAACCGTCGCGGCGCCCGCGCCGGCGGCCGAGGCCAAGCCGGAGTAGCGCATGGGCTTGAAATACGCCATCCTGGGCGACATCCACGCCAACTGGGAAGCGCTCTCCGCCGTGCTGGCCGACGCCAAGGCGCAGGGCGTGACGAACTACGCGTGCGTGGGCGACGTCGTCGGCTACAACGCCGATCCGGAAATCTGCATCGACGCGATCCGCGAACTGGCCGGCGACGCGGTCGTGCGCGGCAACCACGACCACTATTGCTCGCGGCAGGAGAACCTCAACGGGTTCCATCCGCTGGCGGCGGACGTGGTGGACTGGACGCGCAAGCGCCTCAACGACGAGCAGCGCGCTTGGCTGGGCAACCTGCGCTATTCCCGCACGGTCGAGACGTTCATGCTGGTGCACGCGACCCTGGACAATCCCGAGATGTGGGGCTACGTCTTCGACAAGCTCGAGGCGGAGGCGAATTTCGCCTACCAGATGTGCTCCGTATGCTTCTTCGGCCACACCCACGTGCCGCTGGCGTTCGAGAAGGCCGGCATCGTGCGCGGAGGCCTCTACAGCAAGCTGCTGATCACGGCCGGGCGCAAGTACTACATCAACGTCGGCAGCGTCGGCCAGCCGCGCGACGGCGATCCGCGCGCGGCCTACGCCATCTACGACATGGTGCGCAACGTGGTCGAACTGCGCCGCGTGGAATACGACATCGCCGGCACGCAGCGCAAGATCCTCGCGGCGGGCTTGCCCGCCCGCGCGGCTTCGCGGTTGGAAATCGGCCGGTAGGCCGCGGAAAAGGAATGGCCGGATGAACCGCATGCTGCTGGGAACGTTGGCGCTGGCCGTCTGGGGCTCGGCCGCCGCCGCGTCGGCGCAGGTCGAGTTGACCTGGTCGCTGGCGAACCACCGGACGGTGCTGATGGAGCCCGTGCGGGCGACCGTGACCATCGCCAACCGCAGCGGGCAAACCCTGGACCTCACGCCGCGCGGCAACGCCCGGCTGTTTTTCGACGTGGAAGATCAGCCGGCCTCCACGGTGGCCGGAACCGGGCGGCCCCTGCTGGCGCGGCCGGTCATCGTCCCGGCCGGCGAAACCCGCGCCGTGGACGTGAATCTGCTCGACGCCTATCGTCTCGTCCGGGGCCAGTCCTACATGCTGACGCCCGTGCTGGAATTCGCCGGGATGCGCTTTTTCGGCCGGCGCCTGTCGCTGGAGGTCCAGCCCGGCCTCGAACTCGCGCGGCGCGATTGCGGCCTGCCTGCGGCGGGCGACGCCCGCGCGGTTTCGCTGCGGCTGATCCATCGCGACCGCAGCGATCGGCTGTTCATCCGCATCGACGACTCCGCCACGGGGTATTGCCTCGGGGTCTACGATCTGGGCCGGGTGATCCGGTTTTTCGCGCCGCGGCTCGAACAGGACGCGGCCGGCGCGTTCCACGTGCTGCACCAGACGGCACCCGATCGGTTCGCGCATTCCGTTTTCGATTACGACGGCGCGCCGCTGGGGACGGCGTTCTACGGCGCGGCGGCGGGCCGCATCCGGCTGGCGCCGAACGAGCAGGGCGGTCTCGAGGTGCAGGGCGGCACGCCCTACGTCGAAGATCCGGCCACCCCGGGTATCCTCGTGGGGCCCGACATGCCGCCGTCCCATCCCTACGCCACGTCCTTGGGCGAGCCGGCCGCGCCCGTTCGCGCCGCGCCGGCCCCGGCGCCGCGGAAGCCGGCCCCGCCCAAGCCGCAACCAAGCGAGAAATCCCATGCTGGATCCGAACCTGTTTCTTGGTAGGGCGTTGGCCGGCTTGGGGGCGCTGGGCCTGGTGGCGGGGGTGTTGGCCCTGCGGTTCCCGGATGCGCTGCGCGCCGGGCTGAAGGCGTTTCCCCGGTCGCGGGCGCCGGGCTGGATCCTGGCGGCGGTGGGGACGGTCTGGGTCGCGTGGGTGGTGTCGCACGCCGCGCTGGGCCGGTTCGACGTCGTCAAGCCGTTCATTCCCATCCTGGCCATCGTCGGCTACGCGGCGATCGTGTTCTTTCTCGACGAACTGCTGGCGCCGCGGATGCTGGGAGGCGTGCTCCTGCTGCTGGCCAATCCGCTGCTCAACGGCGTGCGCTGGGCCGATTCCGCTTGGCGTTTCGCGGTCATCCTGATCGCCTACGCCTGGGTGGTCGCGGGCTGCGCGCTGATGCTGCATCCGTGGGCGTTCCGGCGGCTGGGCGAGAAATTCGCGGGGTCGGCGGGGGCCGTGCGCGCGCTCGGCTGGGCCAAGCTGGCGGGCGGCGCGCTCCTGCTGGCGGCGGGGCTCGGACACCTGCGCTGAAGGCGTCGCCGTGGCCGAGCCGATCCGTTCGCATGCGCCGCGTTTCCTGCTGCTGCGGGGCGGGGCCATCGGGGATTTCATCGCCACGCTGCCGGTGCTGCAGGCGTTGCGCGCACAATGGCCCGGCGCGGTCATCGAGATCTGGGGGTATCCGCACGTGGCGGAGTTGGCGGTGGCGGCGGGATTGGCGCAGTCGGTTGTTTCGCTCGACCGCGCGGAGATGGCGCGGTTCTTCGTGTCGGAGCCGTCCTTCACGGATGCGCAGGTGGCGGCGGTGCGGTCTTTCGACCTGATCTTCAACTATCTGCACGATCCGGTGGGCCAGGTGCGCAGCAACCTCTTGCTGGCCGGGGCGAAGCAAGTGCTGTCGGGCTCGCCCATCGTCAAGCGCGGGCATGCGGTGCCGTTTTTGCTCGAACCGCTGCAGGCGCTGGCGCTCTATGACACGGAGTTGGTGCCGACGCTGGAATGGCCGGCGGCGCGGCGCGCGCAGGGGCGGGAACGGCTGTGGGCGCGGGGGCTCGCCGGCCGGCCCGTGGCGGTCCATCCGGGCAGCGGCAGCCCGACGAAGAACTGGCCGGTCGCGCGATTCGTCGAAATCGCGCGGCGCCTGCGCGCGGCGGGGCGGGAAGCCGTGGCGACGTTCGGCGAGGCCGACGCGGCCGAAGCAGCCGTCTTCGCGCGCGAATTGCCGGACGTGCCGACGTTGGCGGGCCTGACGCTGGTGGAATTGGCCGACGCGTTGGCGGAATGCGGCTTGTTCCTGGGCAACGATTCGGGCATCGCCCATCTGGCGGCGGCGGTGGGGGTGCCGACGGTCGCGCTGTTCGGCCCGTCGGACGCGGACGTCTGGGCGCCGCGCGGCCGGGGCGGCGTGCGCGTGCTGCGCGCGCCCGAGGGCGAACTGGAGCGGCTGGAGATTTCCGCCGTGTGGGCCGCCGTCGCGCAACCCTGATTTGGTTTGCGCGGCGCGGCGGGGTGCGGTACAACCCTTCGCCGTATCAGGAGCCCTTGGATGAAGCCCGAAGCCTACTACGTCACGACCCCGATCTACTACGTCAACGACAAGCCGCACCTCGGCCATGCCTACACGACGGTGCTGGCCGACGTGCTGGCGCGCTGCCAGCGCCAGTTCGGGCGCGACGTGTGGTTCCTGACCGGCACCGACGAGCACGGCCAGAAGGTGCAGGAAGCCGCCGCCAAGCTGGGCATCGATCCGCAGACCCACGTCGACCGGACCGTGGGGCGCTTCCAGGAGGCGTGGCAACGCCTGGAAATCCACAACGACGACTTCATCCGCACCACCGAACCGCGCCACAAGCTCATCGTGCAGGAAATCCTGCAGGACCTCTACGACCGCGGCGAAATCTACCGCGACGAATACGACGGCTGGTACTGCGTGCCCTGCGAGCGGTTCTTCACCGAGAAGGACCTCGTCAACGGCAACTGCCCGGAATGCGGGCGCCCGGTGCAGCGCGTGCGCGAAGCCAACTATTTCTTCAAGATGAGCGCCTACCAGGACTGGCTCGTCGAATACATCCAGGCCCATCCCGAATTCATCCAGCCCGAATTCCGCCGCAACGAAACGCTGGGGTTCCTGCGCAAGCCGCTGCAGGACCTGTGCATTTCGCGCCCGAAATCGCGCTTGGCCTGGGGCATCGAACTGCCGTTCGACCAGGACTACGTCACCTACGTCTGGTTCGACGCGCTGGTGAACTATATCAGCGCGGTCGGCTACCGCCGCGACGACGCGCAGTTCGCGCGCCGCTGGCCGGCGATCCACCTGATCGGCAAGGACATCCTGACGACGCATACGGTCTACTGGCCCTGCATGCTCCAGGCGATGGGCGTGGCGATGCCCAAGACGATCTTCGCGCACGGCTGGTGGCTGATGGGGTCGGCCAAGATGAGCAAGACCGCCGGCAACGTGGTCAATCCCATGGACCTGATGGACCGCTACGGCGTCGATCCGTTCCGCTACTTTTTGATGGCGGAGATGGCGATGGGGCAGGACGCGTCCTTCACCGAGGAGGCGTTCATCCGCCGCTACAACGCCGATCTGGCCAACGATCTGGGCAATCTGCTCAATCGCGTGGTCAGCATGGTGGGCAAGTACTGCGGCGGCCGGCTGCCGGCGCCGCCGGCGGGCACGTTCGCGAACGGCCCCGCCGCCGACCTGTTCCGCCAGGCGGCCGCGGCGGCCGCGGGCCTGAAGACCGCCGTCGAGACCTTCACGCTGCACGCCGGCGTCGCGCAGGTGATCGAAGCCGTGCGCGCCACCAACAAATTCATCGAAACCCAGCAACCCTGGACGCAAGCCCGCGCGGCGGACCCGGGACCGTTGCACGCCACGCTGTATGCCGCCGCCGAGTCGCTGCGCGTCTGCGCGGGCCTGTTGATGCCGTTGATGCCCACCAAGATGGCCGAACTGCGCGCCGCGCTGGGAATGGAGAACGCCATGACCGTGAATCCCGACGAATTGACGCAGCCCGAAGTCCTCGTGCCCGGCACGCCGGTGGCCGCGCCCGGAGCGCTGTTTCCGCGCATCGAAGCGCCGGCCCCCGGGGCGGAAACGAAGATCGAAACGTCCGCCGCGAAACCGGCGGAGGGAAAAAAGGCGCCGGCGCCCGGCACGATCGGCCATCCGGAAGGCATTCTCGCCTACGATGATTTCGCGAAGGTGCAGCTGCGCACGGCGAAGATCATGAGCGCGGAGCCCATTGAAAACGCGGTGAAACTGCTGAAGCTGAGCGTGCTGATGGGCGACGAGCGGCGGCAGATCGTCGCCGGCATCGCGCTCTACTACAAGCCCGAGGAGCTGATCGGCAAGACGGTGGTCGTGGTGTCGAACCTCGCGCCGATCAAGCTGCGCGGGGTGGAGAGCCAAGGCATGTTGCTGGCCGCCAGCAAGGGCGAACGCCTGCGTCTGGTGACCGTGGACGGCGACCTGTCCAGCGGCGCCGTCGTCAAGTAGCCGCGGCGACCAGGCTGAACGGGCCGGCCCAGACGATGCGGGCCGCGATCTCGTCGCCGGGCTGCGCCGGCGAGTCCTCCACGAAAACCGGCTTGTAGTCGGGCGTGCGTCCATGGCGGCGGCCGTTTTTTTCGATGCTCTCGACGAGGATTTCCACCGTTTGGCCGAGCAGCGGCGCGTTCTTTTCCGTCAGCCGCGCGCGCAGCTGGGCCTCCAGCGCGACGCGCCGGCGCTCCTTTTCCGCTTCGGGCACGTCGTCGGGCAGATGCCGCGCGGAATAGGTCAGGGGCCGCGGGGAATATTTGGCCACGCGGATCATGTCGGGATCGATGCGACGCATGAGCGCGAGAGTCTCTTCGAACTGCGCGGCGGTTTCGCCGGGGAAGCCGACGATGACGTCGGTGGACAGGCCGACCTGCGGAAGGACCGCGCGGACCCGGGCGACGAGCGCTTCGTAGTCGGCGACGGCATAGCCGCGGCGCATGGCGGCGAGGACGGCGTCGGAGCCGGCCTGCACCGGAATTTCGAAGTAGGGGCACAAGCCCGGGGTGGTCGCGACCGCGGCGATCAGCTCGTCGGTGATCCAGCGCGGATGGCTGGTGAGGAAGCGGACGCGGAGGAGGCCGGGGACGGCGGCGACGCGGCGGAGCAGCTCGGGCAAATGGATTTCGCCGGGGCGATCCAGGCCGTAGCGGTCCACGATCTGGCCGAGCAAAACGATTTCGCGCACGCCGCGCGCGGCGAGGGCGGCCACTTCGGCGAGGATTTCGGCGGCCGGACGCGAGCGCTCCCCGCCGCGCCGGTAGGGAATGACGCAATACGTGCAGGCGTGCGAGCAGCCCAGCACGACGGGCACGTGGGCGACGACGGCGCGGCCGGTCCGCGAATCGGGCAGGGGCGGCGGCGGCAGGTCGTCGTCCGCGACGGCCTCGCGGAGCAAGCCGCGCGCTTCCAGGAACGCGCGCAAGGGCGCGAGGTCGGAGGGGGGCAGGAAAAGATCGACGTCGGGAAAGCGCTCGCGGAAGCGGCCCAGTTCGCGGGGATTTTTCCCGACGAGGCAGCCCATGAGGGCGACGACCCGGGCCGGGTTCCGGCGCTTGAGTTCGGCCACGTAGGTCAGGCGCGAATAGATCTTCTCCTCGGCCTGCCGGCGGACGACGCAGGTGTTGAGCAGCAGCAGCGCGGCGTCGCGGGCGTGCTCGACGGGGCGGAACCCGGCGGATTCCAGCAACGCGGCCGCGCGCAAGGCGTCGGCCTCGTTCATCTGGCAGCCGATGGTCCAGAGATGATACGTGGAGGGCGTCAAGTGCGGCGGGCGGGCAGGGCGAACGGAGCCTAGCGTTTTTTCCGGCCGGCGGCTTTGGCCGCCGGCTTGGCCTTGGGCTTCGCTTTCGCCGCGGGCTTGCGCTTGGCTTTGGTCTTGGCGGCGGGCTTGGCCTTGGCCGGAGGACTTGTCTTGGCGGCGGCCGGGGCGTTGCGGGCTTTGGCCGGGGCCTTGGCCTTGGGGGCCGGCGGCGGGACGGGGAGCGCCGCTTCTCCCTCCGCGTCGGGCTCGTCGTCGTCGAACCCCTCCAGCAGCAGGAGTTCCTTTTCCTCGTCGCTGGGCTCTTCGTCGTCGTCCTCGTCGTCGAATTCCGCCTGCGCGGCGCAATCGGAGCAGAGGGTGGACTGCGGGAAGCAGGCGGAACAGAATTCGATGCCGCACATGGTGCACTCGCGCAGGAAGTCCTCGCCGTGGAGTTCGCATCCGCTCGCATAGCCGCCGAAGGGGTTGAATTCCTCTTCTTCCATGTTCATGTTCGTGCCTGGGTAAAGTTGTTGAGGTGTCCGCGCGCCTCGCGCGCATCCTGTCTGTACTGTTCGCATGGGATGGCCTCACCGTCAAGTGGCGAAATGCGCGAAAACCGACGGGCCGTTTTTTTGTTTGCGGCCGCGCGGCGCATCGTGGAGAGTACGGGCATGCGCGGATCGCGGAAGACATGAAATCGGCATTCTGGAACAAGTTGATCGAACGTCTGGACAAGCTCGATCCGGGCAGCGTCCAGGCCCAGTTTCTCCGGCTGGCCGCGGAGCGGGGGATGCTCGAAACGATTTTCCATGCGTTGCGCGAAGGCATCCTGGTGCTGGATGCGGAGGGCCGGATCGTCTACGCGAACCGCGGAGCCGGCAAGCTCCTGGGCATGGACGAGGCGGCGGCGGTGGGCCAGCCGATGAAACGCTACGTGCGCGACATCGAGTGGGAGCGGCTGCTGCGGCAAGACGAACGGGAATGGACCCGCCTGGCCAGCCGCGAAATCGAAATCGCCTATCCGGAGCATCGGTTCCTGGCGCTCTATCTGGCGCCGCTGGAGAATCCGGCCGACGGCCGCACCGGCGCGGTGATGATCTTGCGCGACGTGACGCAAGACCGGGGTCGCGCCGAAGAGGTCGTCGAATCCGAACGCCTGAACGCCATCCTGATGCTGGCGGCGGGCGTCGCCCACGAAATCGGCAATCCGCTCAACTCGCTGGGCATCCATCTGCAATTGATCGAGCGGGAGATCCGGACCCTGCCGGAAGCGGGAACGGAGCCGCTGAGGGAGCTGCTGGACGTCGCCCGGGGGGAGATCCGGCGCCTGGAGCAGATCCTGGCGCAATTCCTGAAAGCGATCCGGCCGAGCCAGCCGAATTGCGCGCCGCACGCGCTGCCGGAACTCGTCGCGCAGACGCTGGAAACGCTGGCGGCGGAAATCCGCGACCGGAAGATCGTGGTGGCGGTGGAGCCGGCGGACGACCTGCCGCCGGCCTGGGTGGATGCCGGGCAGGTGCGGCAGGCCTTCTTCAACGTGATCCGCAATGCGCTCCAAGCCATGCCCGGCGGCGGCGTGCTGCGCATTTCCTTCGCGGCGTCGGAGCGGCTGGTCGGCGCGACGTTCCAGGACACGGGTCCGGGCATTCCGCCCGGCAAGATGGGCGATCTGTTCGAGCCGTTCCGCACGACGAAGACCGACGGCCACGGGCTGGGGCTGATGATCGTGCAGCGCATCGTGCGCGACCACGGCGGCACCGTCCAGGTGGACAGCCTGCCGACCGGCGCGCGGATCCAGTTGAACTTCCGGCGCGACGACCAGCGCGTCCGGCTGCTGGCCGCGCCGCCCGCGGAGGAACCGGTCCCGTGAGTTCCCGGCCCGTCATTTTGATCGTCGACGACGAAAAAAACACCCGCGAAGGCCTGGTCCGCGCCCTGCGCGGCGAATACGCCGTGGCCGAAGCCGAGAACGGCCAGCGCGCGCTGGAATGGCTGGAAACCCATGCGGCGGACGTCGTGCTGACCGATCTGCGCATGCCGGGTCTGGACGGCATGGCCTTGCTGTCGCGCCTGCTGGGGCGGGACTCCAAGCCGACGGTGATCCTGCTGACGGCCTACGGCAGCGTCGAGACGGCCGTGGAGGCGATGAAGCGCGGCGCCTACGATTTCCTGACGAAGCCGGTGAATCTCGACCGGCTCGACCTGTTGCTGCGCCGCGCGCTGGGCGAGCGGCAACTCGGGGCCGAAAACCGGCGGCTCAAGGCGCAGCTCGACTCGAAGTACGGCTTCGAGAACATCATCGGCACCTCGCCGGCGATGCAGGAGGTCTTCGAGACGATCCGGCAGGCGGCCCCGACGCGCGCCACGGTGCTGATCCAGGGCGAGAGCGGCACCGGCAAGGAACTGGTGGCGCGCGCCCTGCACCAGTGCAGCCCGCGCCGCGACGGGCCGTTCGTGCCCGTGCATTGCGCGGCCCTGGCGCCCACCTTGCTGGAAAGCGAGCTGTTCGGCCACGAGAAAGGCGCGTTCACGGGCGCGCTGGAACGGCGGCGCGGGCGATTCGAACTGGCCGACGGCGGCACGCTGTTCCTCGACGAAATCGGCGAGATCGACGCGGCGCTGCAGGTGAAGATCCTGCGCGTGCTGGAAGAGCGGAAGTTCGAACGGGTCGGCGGCACGGAAACGGTGAGCGTGGACGTGCGCCTCGTCGCCGCCACCAACCGGGACCTGCGCGCCCGGGTGGCGGAAGGATCCTTCCGCGAAGACCTGTTCTACCGGCTGCACGTGGTGAATCTGACCTTGCCGCCGCTCCGGGCGCGCGACGGCGACGTCGTGCTGCTGGCGCAGCACTACCTCAAGACGCTGGCGGAGGAAAACGGCAAACCGCCGGTGGCGATTTCGCCCGAGGCGATGGACGTCCTCCAGGCCTATCCCTGGCCCGGCAACGTGCGCGAACTGCGCAACGTGATCGAACGCATGGTGGTGCTGGGCTCGGGCGAACGGCTGGTCGCGGCCGATCTGCCCGCGGCGGTCCGGGACGGTGCCGGCGGCCTGGCGCTGGCTTCGCGGGCCGGCCGCGTCCTGCGCGACGCGGAACGCCAGCTCATCGCGGAGGCGCTGCGCCGCCACCGGAACAATCGCACGAAAGCGGCGCAGGATCTGGGCATCAGCCGCCGGACCCTGCACCGCAAACTCAACGAATTCGGCTTGCGCGCCCCCGGGGACGCGTGAAGAAAGGGCGGCAGCCATGGCGCTAGCATTCGAGTCCGGCATGCAGAACCTCGTCTACCAGATGGACCAGGGGGCGGGGCGGAAGGTCATCCACGCGGCGCTGTTCGCGCTGTTCGCGTTCGCGCTGGCCGCGCTCTACACCTTCACGAACTTCCAGGGCCTGCGGGACGCCCGCGCCATGGAGGAAGCCCAGTTGGCGCGCAACGTCGCGGAACACGGCCGGCTGGTCACGCAATGCGTGCGCCCGTTCGCGCTCGGCCGGCTGGCGGCGCGGTCGCCCGACGGCGCGGCGGCGGCGCTGGGCCAGCCCGACCTGCTGCATCCGCCCGTCTGGCCGGCGATTCTCGCCGGGACGTTCAAGCTGGTCGGCTTGCCGCGGCCCGGCACGCCGACGACGGCCTACGTGAACGGCATGGACTACGTGCCGGTGGCGGCGAGCCATTTCTTCACGGCGCTGGCGGCGATCCTGGTTTGGTTGCTTGGCGGCAAGCTGTTCGACCACCGCGTCGGCGTGCTGGCGGCCTGCTCGTTCCTGCTCAGCGATCTCGCCTGGAGTTGGAGCCTGCTGGGTTCGGGGCTCTCCGCGGCGACGTTTTTCGCCCTGGGCGCGGTGTATGCCGGCGTCTGGGCGGCGGAAGTGCCCCCGGGCACCGATCCGGGAACCGCATCGGCTTCCGTCGCGCGCTGGCTGGCGCCCTTGGGATTGGCGGCGCTGCTGACGGCGGCCGCGTTCCTGACGCGCTATGCGACCGGCATCGTCGCGCTGACGGTGGTCTTCCTGCATCTCGGCGCTTCGCGGCAGCGGCGGCCGTGGACGAAGGCCGCCTTGTTTGCCGTTCTGGCCGTGTTGCCGGCGATTCCCTGGATGGCGCGCAACGTCGCCCTTTGCGGACGGCCCTTCGGGTTCATCTTCCACCAACTGCTGGCCGGCACCTATCTGTTCCCGGGCGATGCGTTCGCCCGCACCTTGGCGCCCGTCCTGCCGGATGCCGGCACCGTTTTCTATGCGTTGCAGATCAAGATGATCGCGAATCTGCGGACGTTTTTCGCGCAGGGCTTCGGCCTGGCGTCGGGGGGCCTCGTGCTGGCCTTGTTCGGGGCGATGTACCTGCACCGGTTCGTGCGCCATGCGAGCCGTACGCTGCGCTGGTGCTTGCTGCCCGCAGGGGGGATCGCGATCCTGAACGCCGCGGCGTTCGGCGAGGAAAGCCTGCGCGCGCTGGCGGTGTTCTGGCCGTTGGCGGTGCCCTACGGCTGGGCCTTTTTTCTCGTGCTGCTCGACCGGCTGCAGTTCGAGGTGCGGGCGTTCGCCTCCGCGGCGATCACGGCGTTGCTGTTCCTGACGGCGCTGCCGCTGCTGGCCCACGTGCTGCCGCCGCGCTCGGGCCTGCCGTATCCGCCGTATTTCCACGGCTACGTCGGGTGGGTGACCGGCATGCTCGAACCCGAGGAATGCCTGACGACGGACATCCCGTGGGCGACGGCTTGGTACGGCGGCCGGACGTCGATTTTGCTGCCGCGGGACATCGATGGATTCTATCAAATCGCGGAAAAGCACCAGCGCATCGCGCTGGCCTACTTCACGACTCTCACGCGCGACAAGCCGTGGGTGCGCGGGCTGTCCGATCCCACGGCGCCGGAATATACCTGGTACCAAGTGTTCGCCGCGGGCAAAGTCCCCGGCAATTTCCCGCTGACCCATGGCCGATTCCTGGCCGGCAGCGACCAACTCGTCTTGGCCGACCGGCAACGGTGGTAGCTCTCGTTTTGGGCAGGTAAACTGTTTTATCTAAATCGGCTGAATTCGCTTCTTCCGCGTGGAGCGAAGAGGTATCTTTTTTCCTCAATTGGTTGTGCCGAAATCGTCTTCCGCCTACCTTCAAGAAGTTCGTCCGAGGAGTGCATTCATGAGCAAACGCGTCGCTCTGCCGTTCTTGTTGTCTATGCTCTTGAGTTTGCCGGCCTTTGCGGCACAAGCCCGGTTGATTCCGGGCACCGACACCGAATTGCCGCAGTTGGTGACCAAGACCGGCAAGACCTACAAGTTGGGCAAAAAGCCCTATCCGGCCGGGACGCGCGAAAAGTGGATCGCCGAAGGCCGCGCGTTGGCCAAGACGCCGGCCGGCATCCTGCCGACCGGAAAACAACTGAAAGGGGCCGCCGACAACCGCTCCTATCTGCCGCCGATCGGCGACCAGGGCAGCTTGGGGTCCTGCGTGCATTGGGCCGGGACCTATTACACCAAGACGGCCAACATGAAGCGCAACGATGCGTCGCTCAACGTGGCCGCCACCAGCAACCAATGCTCGCCGCGGTTCACCTACAACCTGACCAATGCCGGCGCCGATGATGGCGGCTACGGGCATGAACCCTTCGAGATTTTCATGCGCTACGGCGTGGCGTCGCTGGCGCAGCTGCCCTATACCACCGACTACACCACGCTGCCCGCGGCCGCCGCGTTCATCGAAGGCCTGCACCGGCGCTCGACCAGCTACGTCTGGCTCTGGGATTGGGATCCGGATGCCGCGCAGATCGCCGCGCTGAAGGCCTGGCTGGACGACGGTCGCGTCGCCGCGTGCGGCGTCAACGCCGACACTTCGTTCGACGCCTGGGGGCCCGGCGACGCGCCTTGGGTGGGGGACACCAGCACGACGATGGACGACATCAACCACATGGTGACGGTGTGCGGCTACGGCACGGGCTACTATCTGATCGCCAATTCCTGGGCCAGCGACTGGGGCAGCAACGGCTACATCGTCGTCGCCGCCAGCTATTTCGAAAACTACTTCTCCGACGTGATCTATCCGGTCGAAGGCACCTACGAGCCGGCGACGGATTATGCCAAGCTGACGGTCCGGCACGGCACGCGCAGCGATATCCGGGAATTGCTGATCACCGCCAACGGCGGGACCGTCTGGAGCAATTCGCCCCTTCCCAAGGACATGCCGATCGGCGATTCGTCCGGCGCGTTCGTCACGGACTCGCGCGACAACCTTGAAATCGCCGTCGATCTGACCCAGGTGGCTTGGGGCGAATCCAACGTGGTGACGGCGCGGGTTCGGGACGCCGTTTCCGCCATGAACGGCACCGTGACGGTCTTCACCGTGAAGTACGACGGAACCGAATACGCATCACCCGGCGTGCCGCTGCCCGTCAACTACAACGTCTACACGAGCGTCTGGGTCCGGCTGTTCCAGAGCACCGACACCAACGTGTCCTTCACCGCGTCCGGGGCCTCCGTCGGGGAAGGCAGCGGCACCTACGTGGTGACGGTCTACAAGACGCAGGCCTCCGGAGACGTCAGCGGGCAGGTCGTCCTGTCCGGCACGGCCACCGAAGGCGCCGGGGCCGACTACACGATTTCCGACACCAATTTCACGCTGAACGCCGCCACCACCTCGGCGACCTTCACCGTCACGATCAACGACGACGAAGAAGAAGAGGGCGCGGAAACGGTCGTGCTGACCCTGAACAACGTGGTCGGCGGCATCGTGCAGGCCCCGGACGTGTTCACGCTGACCATCAATCCCAGCGACATGACGGGCGGCAGCATCGTCATTTCCCAGTATACCGAGACCGACACCGGCACGACGCCCAAGGGCATCGAGATCTGGAACGCGTCCGCCTCGCCGGTGGCGTTCGACAGCGGGGCGAACCTGCTGGACGTCAAGATCGGCGTGAACGGGGCCGCCCCCGCCTCGGCCGTGACCGTCAGCAGCGGCACCTTGGCCGCTGGCGACGTCCTGGTCATCGGCACGTCCGACATGACGCCCGACGTCGTCCAGGCGTTCACCTTCAACGGCAACGATTCCATCGTGGTCGAACTGGGCGGGGTGGTGCAGGACGTCGTCGGCACGCCGGGCGTCGATCCCGGTTCGGCTTGGACGGGCAACGGGGTTTCGACCGCCAACCAGAACATCCAGCTCAAACTGGGCATCACCTTCGGCGATCCGGACGGCTGGACCGATCCGAGCGAGCGGTTCGAATACGTTGATATCGGCAGCGTGCTGACCGGCTTTGGCGAGCCTCCCGGCGGCTGGACGGACGTGCCCCCCGTGCTGGCGCCCATCGGCAGCAAGTTCGCGCTCACCAACGCCAACCTCAGCTTCGGCGTCAGCGCGGCCGACGCGGTGGACAACGATTCGATCGTCCTGTCCGCCAGCGGCCTGCCGGCCGGCGCGACGTTCGCCACGGTCACGAATGCCGGAACCGTTTCCAACACCTTTGTTTGGAACAACGTCGGGCCGATGGGAACCTACAACGTGACCTTCACGGCGACCGACAAGGATGGATCGGACAGCGAAGTCGTCGCGATCACGGTCGGCGACGGAACCGAGCCCGTCGAAATCGTCTTCCAAGGCTTCGAAGGCACGGCCAGCGACACGTGGGAAATGGTGGACGTGGATCCCGCCCTCGTGCGGAATACGACCGGCAGCGGCGACGTGCCGGCGAACCAGCGCGTGCGGACCGGCAGCTATTCGTGGCAGCCGGGCGAAAGCGAATACACGACGGAGTTGTTGGAACTGGCGGAAGTGGACGTGTCGGCTTATTCGGACGTGGTGATGACGCTCCACCTTTCCGCGACGACGACCGACGCGGAATACGGCATGTGGCCGAGCGATACCATCGGATTCCGCATGGCCTTGGACGGCGCCGCCTATCCGTCTGCCGCCGATCTGACGATCATGGGCAACATGCTGGAGGCGGATGGGCTCTCCGGCGTGGTCTGGGGCTACAACGCCGCCGGCGTGGCGGCCACCACCGCCGGAGTTCCTCGGGCGATGGCGCCCGCCAGCGGCGGCATTGCCGCCGACGGTCTGGCGACCGTCCAGATCGCCCTGCCGCCGGGCACCCTGTCCGTCAAGCTCAAGGCCGACGTCGCCCAGGAATACGCCGGCTACTTCTGGAACGTGGACGACGTTTCGCTGTCGGGCAAGGCCGACGGCGGCGCCGCCGATCTTCCGCCCGTCATCGCCGTCAGCCCGTCCGGGACCAACAAGTCCGTGGCGATCGGACAGGAACTGACCTTTGCGATCACCGGCAAGGAAGTTCCGAACGACGCCGCCGACGAAGTCCGCCTGTGGGCGGAGAACCTGCCGGCCGGCGCAACCTTCCCCGAGGTGTCCGGCGCCAGCATCCTGACCAACGTCTTCAGTTGGACGCCCGCCGCGGGCAGCACGAACGTCGTCAGCTTCTATGCCGGCGACAAGGACGGGACGAACCGCCTGGACGTGACCATCAAGTCGTTCGAGCAACTGCCCGTCGGGACCTACCGGGCCGTCATCTGCGGCATCTCCGACTACGACGGGACCATCAACGACCTGACCTACTGCGACGACGATGCCCAGGCCCTGTACGACTTGCTGCTGAGCGGTTCCAACTGGGAGGCGGACAACGTCCAGCTGCTGCTGAACAGCCAGGCGACCGAAGAGAACATCCAGGCGGCCATCGCCGCGATGGGCGCCGCTTCCGTACCCGGCGACGTCAATTTGTTCTACTTCTCCGGCCACGGCGGCGCCGACATGCCCGACACGGACGGCGACGAGGGCGGGGACGGCTACGACGAATACCTGTGCCCCTACATGATCATGGACACCGAAATCACCGACGACGAACTCGGCGATTGGCTCGACGCCTTGCCGACGGACAACGTCATCGTCCTGCTCGACACCTGCCACAGCGGCGGGCACATCAAAGCCCCCGGCCTGAAGATCAAGGGGATTTCCCGCACCGGGTTGGACATCACGCCGGTCAACGGCTTCGCCGCGGACCTGCGCAAGAAGCTCAAGCGCGACAGCGATGAACTGGTTTCGCCCTACATCCAGACGGCGGCCGACGACGACGAGTACTCCTACGAGGACGAATCCCTGGCCCACGGCGTGTATACCTATTACCTGCTGGACGCCCTGACCAACGCCGATGCCAACGTGGACGGCTGGGTGGCCGGCGAGGAAGCCTTCGCCGATCTCTATCCCCGGGTGGTGGCCTATGAATCCACGCAGCACCCCCAGGAATACGACGGCTGGCCCGGGCTGGCCAACATCGTCACCTGGGCACCGCTGGCCGACCAGCCGCCGACCATCGCTCTGAACCCCGCCGGCACCAACAAGACGGCCATCATCGACACCCCCCTGAGCTTTACGGTGACGGCGACGGATGCCGACGGGCTGGCGGTTTCGCTGACGGCCTCGGGCCTGCCGGCGGGCGCCACGGCGCCCGACGCCAACGGCACCGGCACCGCGTCCACGACGTTCAACTGGACGCCGTCGGCCGCGCAGGTCGGCGTCCACCAAATGACGTTCTCCGCGACGGACGACGACGGGACCACCGTCCGCGGCGTGCAGATCACGGTGCGCGACGGCAACCTGGCGACGGACCTGTTCATCTCCGAATACATCGAAGGCTCGAGCAACAACAAGGCCGTCGAAATCTTCAACGGCACGGGCGCTTCCGTGGATCTGTCGGCCTACGCCATCCGCCGCTACGACAATGGATCGTCGTCGGTCGGCGCCACGATCGCCTTGAGCGGCACCTTGGCCGACGGCGAGGTGTTCGTGGTGGCCAATTCCAGCGCCAACGCCGCGATCCTGGCCCAGGCCGACCTGACCAGCGGCAGCGCGACCTGGAACGGCAACGACGTGGTGGCGCTGGCGAAAAGCGAGGCCAACATCGACGTGGTCGGCACGATCGGCAGCTCGGCCGATTTCGGCCTGAACGTCACCAAGGTCCGCAAGAGTACGGTGGTGGAGGGCACGACGACCTACGATCCGCTGGAGTGGAACGACTACGCGGTGGACACCGCGGATTATCTCGGCAGCCACGAGTTCGGCGCGGGAACGCCCACGCCGCCGACGCTGGCCGCCATCGGCAACAAATCCGTGGTCGAAGGCCAGAACCTCCAGTTCCAAGTGACCGCCACGCCGACGGACGGCGACGCGGTGACGCTGACGGCCAGCAATCTGCCGGCGGGCGCCACGTTCAACGCCACGAACGAAACCGGCACCTTCCAGTGGTTGGCCGCTTCGCCGACGGGCGTTTATAGCGTGACGTTCTCGGCCACCGACAAGGACGGGACCGATGAAGAGACCATCGCCATCACCATCTCCGAGCCGGGAAGCGAATTGTTGGCACCCGTCGTCCAGGCCGCGAGCGCCATCGTCGCGGCGCAATTCAACGCCAACTGGCAGGCTTCCGCCGGCGCCACGGGCTATCGGCTGGACGTGGCCACGAACGAACTGTTCCGGCACACCATGGGCCGGCGCACCGCGACCTTGGCGGCCGGCGATCTGGTGATCGTGACGGCCAATGCGGACGCGACGGAGGGCTTCGATGCCGTGCCTCTCGTGGATCTGGATGCGGGCACGGTCATCACGTTCACCGACAACGGGTGGACCAACGGCACGTGGCGAACGAACGAAGGATGGGTCGTCTATACGGCGCCGGGTGCTGTCGCCGCCGGCACCGTGCTGTCCTATCGTTCGGTCAATGAGAATGGATTCGCCAAAACCGGCAGTTTCGACCTGTCGGCTTCCGGCGACACCATTCTGGCCTATCAGGGAACTGCCGGTAGTCCGACCTTCCTGTATGGCGTCGGCTGGGCGGCCGCATCGCCCTGGATCGACAGCGGCACCGTGACGGCCAACAACTCGATGATTCCGGCGGGCTTGAGCGTCGAGACCTACACCATCGTGTCGTGCGGCAGTCTGGACAACTACCAGTACGATGCGGCCAACGGCACGTCGGGCTCGAAAGGATCCCTGTTGCAATGGGTGGCCAGCGCCGGCAATTGGGTGGGCAGCGACACGACCGTCTATGCCAAGTTCACGCCGGACTTCACCGTGGGCGACGTCGAGCAGTACAACGACTTCGTGCCGGGCTACGAGAACCTCGACGTCGGCGACGTGACGACCCACGTGGTGACCGGTCTGACGGAAGGCGTGACCTACTACTACCGGGTCAAGGCGTACAACGCCTCGTCCAACAGCCTGTACTCGGCCGTGACGAGCGTGGTGACGCAGGCCTCCTCGGAGGGCGATCAGCCGGACATCGCCACCTTCGAAGTGCCGGCGGGCGCGGCGGCCGCCGCGACGCTGGCCACGACGACCGTGGGCAAGACCTACAAGCTGCAGTACACGACCGACCTGCTGGCGATTCCAGTCCTCTGGACGGATGCGGATACCGAGGGCGGCACCGGCGGCGAGATTACCCTGGAAGACGGCGATCCGGCCGACGTCGCGCGGTACTATCGCGTCGTCATGAATTAGCCGGCTCCGCCGCGCCAACGCCGCGCCCTTCGGGGTGCGGCGTTTTTCGTTCAGTGTCCAGCCGGCGGCTTTGCGCCGAAACCGGGCGTGGCGATTTCCGCGAAGCCGGTCGGGCCATCGCGGACGAGGAACAAGGCTTCGACGCCGGGGAAGCGCTCGGCCAGCAGGGGGAGGCCTTCGTCGGGGCCGAGGACGAACAGCGCGGTGGCGAGAGCGTCGGCGGTCAGGCAGTCGCCGGCCATGACCGAGACGCTGGCGACGGCAGGACCGACGGGCGCGGCGGTGCGGGGATCGACGACGTGGGCGCGGAGTTCGCCGGTTTCGTCGCGGTAGAAGTTGCGGTAGTCGCCGGACGTGGCGATGGCGCGGCCGTCCGTGAGCCGGGCGACGCCTTGCAGGTCGGTCGAACCGTCGGGCTTCAGCACGCCGACCCGCCACGGTTCGTCTTGGTCGTTATGGCCGACGCCGAGGGTTTCGCCGCCGATCTCGACGAGGAAGTTTTGGATTCCGCGCTCGCGCAGCAGCGCCGCGACCCGGTCCACGCCGAAGCCCTTGGCGATGGCGCCGAGGTCGAGCTTCAGATCGGCCACGTCTTTTTGGAGCTGGCCGTCGGGCAGGAGGTGCAGATGCCGCCAGCCGGTGACGGCGCGAGCCGCCGCGGTTTGGTCGGGCGTGGGCGCAACGCGGCGCAAGCCGTCGGGACCGAAACCCCAGAGGTTCACAAGCGCGCCGACGGTGGGATCGAAGGCGCCGTCCGTGGCTTCGGCGATTTCGAGGGCGCGGCGGACGACGAGTTGGAAATCCGGAGAAATCGCAACGGGCTCGCCCGCCCCGGCGCGATTGAAGCGCGAGATTTCGCTGTCGGGGAGATAGGTGGACATCTGGCGGTTGACCTCCGCCAGCGCGGCATCGACGTCGATTTGCAGGCGGCGCAGCTCGCTGCGGTCCAGCGGCGCCGCGGCCAGGCGGATGGAATAGGTCGTGCCCATGGTCTGGCCGGAGAGCGCGGCGTCGCGCGGGGCGGGGGAGCAGGCGGAGAGGGACAGGAGAAGAATATTCAATATCCAATATTCAATCTTCAATTTCCAAGGCTTGCCTCGCCGTAGGCGCGGGAAGACCCCCACGGCCTTGCGCCGTGGGTGAATGAGGTGGGATTTCACGGGTGGGCCATGACGGACCTGATTCACCCACCCCTCAAGGGGGTAGGGGTCTCGAGCGCCAGTTTTCCACGCCGTGGTAAACTGTTTTCCACGGCGTGGAAAAATCGCAAGACCGTTTTCCATGGCGTGGAAAACTACGGGACCAGGCCGAGGAGAGCGGCGGCGCGGACGGGGTCGACGCGGTAGCGGGAGCCGTGGCCTTGGAAGAAAGAATGCTTTTCGATCATCGCGAGGCCGAGGGCCGTCAGCACGATCGGCTCGCCGGCGGCGGCCGACAGGACGACGTCGCCTTTCTCGAAGACGCCGTCGCCGCGGAAGGGAGACGGGATGCGGCCCATGGATTCGTGGGCGACGGCGGTCACGCCGGGACGGATTTCGACCTCGCCGCCGAAGGCCGCACGGGCCTTTTCGTAGGCATCGCGGAGGGCGGCCAGCAAGGTCTCCTTTGACACGCCGAGCTGCGCGAGGGCGTGGAGGTCGGCGGCAACGATTTCATCCACGGGGCGATGATCGGCGCCGAGGAAGCCTTCGCCGGAGAACTTGGATGCGCCGAGACGGTCTTCCAAGGCTTTGTCTTCGGGGGTTTCTTGCATCGGAAAACCTCAATATCCAATATCCAATAACCAATGTCCAATGTCCAAGGGAACAGCCAAACGTCGCGGACGCCGCAGCGCGGCGTCCCTACCTTTCATTCGTGAAATTCGTGTCATTCGTAGTTGAACCGGCTGCTAAGAAAACTTGTCGTAGAAGACGTTTTGTTCGGACATGCCGTTCTTCGTCAGGACGGCGACGGAGGCGTCGATCATGCCGGGGGAGCCGCAGAGATAGGCTTCGTGCTTCGAGGCGTCGGGGAAGTGGCGGGCGACGACGTCGGTGATCAAGCCGCGTTCGCCGGTCCAGCCGGAATCGGCGGGTTCCTTGGAGAGGGCGGGAACGAACTTGAACCAGGGGCAGTCCTTTTCGAGCTGCCGGAATTCGTCGAGGAAGAACAGGTCGCGCTGGGTGAGGGCGCCGAAAAAGTAGGTGGTGGGTCGGGCGATCCCCTTTTCCTTCATGTCGCGCACGATGGACCAGATGGGCGCCATGCCCGAGCCGCCGGCGATGCAGATGATCGGCGCCTGCGTGTCGGACAGGTGGAAGAAGCCGTAGGGACCGGAGAAAAAGACTTCCGCGCCTTCCTTGAGGTGATCGAAGACCCAGGTGGTGCAGATGCCGTCGGGCACGCGGCGGATGATGAGTTCGAGGTGGGCGGGATCCGAGGGCAGGGACGAAATGGAGTAGCCGCGCATGACGGACTCGTGGCCTTTGTACTCGGCGGATTCCAGCTGCACGTACTGGCCGGCCTCGAAGGAAATGGAACCGGGTTCGAGGAGCTGCATCCGCAGTTCGACGATGTCGTGGGTGAGCGGCTTCTTGTGGACGAGCTTGGCGCGGAAGCGGGAGACGGAGAACAGCTCGTCGGGGATTTCGATCTGGAGGTCGCGGCGGACCTTGACCTGGCAGGCGAGGCGGACGTGGTCCTTGCGCTCGTCGGGGGTGAGATAGGGCTCCTCCACGGGGCCGATCAGGCCGCCGCCTTCATGGACCTTGAGCTTGCAGTAGGCACAGGAACCGCGGCCGCCGCAGGCGGAGGGGATGAAGATGTTCTGTTCGGCGAGGGAGGAAAGGAGCGACGAGCCGCCCTCGACGTCGAGGACCTTCCGGCCCGAGTTGACGTCGACGTGGCAGGTGCCGTAGTTGAGGATATTCTTCTCGGCCAGCACGAGCAGCCCGGCGAGCACGAGCCCGCAGGCAAGCAGGAAGCCGACCGAGATGAGGATGGAAACGAGCATGGTCAATGGGGTTTCGGTTTGGGTTCGGGCGGGTCCCACCGCCTTGCGCGGTGGGGGAGCCAACTTGGCCTCCCACGGCGCAAGGCCGTGGAGGGGCTCAACAACCGCATGGAATGGTTTTTCATTCTAAATCTTGATCATGCCGGAGAAGCCGACGAAGGCGAGGGCCATGATGCCGATGACGACGAGGGTGATGCCGGGGCCGGCGAGACCCTTGGGGAGGGCGGCTTCGTTGATCTTTTCGCGGATGCCGCCGATGAGGGCGATGGCGAGGAACCAGCCGAAGCCGCCGCCGAGGCCGAAGGCGAACGCCTGCAGGAAGCTGTACGGCTTGTTGAGCATGAAGAGCGAAATGCCGAGGATGGCGCAGTTGACGGTGATCAGCGGCAGGAAGATGCCGAGGGCGTTGTAGAGCTTCTCCGAGACCCGCTCGATGATCATTTCCACCAATTGCGTGAAGGCGGCGATGACGACGATGAAGACGATGAGGCGCAGATACTCGAGGTGCAGCGGCACGAGCAGGTACTGGTAGACGAGGTAGTTGAGCGCGGCGGTGGAAGCGGTGACGAACATGACGGCCAAGCCAAGGCCGAGGCTGGTATCGACCTTTTTCGAGACGCCCAGGCACGAGCACATGCCGAGGAAGCGCGCCATCAGGATGTTGTCGGTGAAGGCCGCCGAGACGAAGATCAGCAGGAAGGACGAAAGAAAACCCATTTCGGCGAGGGGGGTCATTTCGTCTCCTCTTGGACCAGCTTGGCGCGGGCGACCCAGGTCAGGATGGCCAGCATGAAGAACGCGCCGGGGGGCATCACCATGATGGTCCATTGGTGCCACCAGAGATCGCGGGCCGGCAAAGCGAAGCCGAGCACGGTCCCGAAACCCATGATTTCGCGGACGACGGCGATGGCGACGAGAACGGCGGTGTAGCCCAGCCCGTTGGCGAAGCCATCGATGAGCGCCGGCAGGGGTTTGTTCTGGCTGGCGAAGGCTTCGGCGCGGCCCATGATGATGCAGTTGGTGATGATCAGGCCGACGTAGGGGCCGATGAAGCGGTGGATGTCGGGGGCGACGGCCTTGATCAGGATGTCGATCATCATGACGTAGCAGGCGATGATGACGACCTGCACGATCATGCGGATGCGGGTGGGGATCCAATTGCGCAGCAGGGACACGGTGAACGCGGTCAGGGCGGTGGCGCAGGTGACGCCGAAGCCCATGAACAGCGTGTTGACCACGAGGTTGGTGACGGCCAGCGCGGAGCAGATGCCAAGCACCTGGCGGAAGATCGGATTCTCGACCAGGAGGCCGTCTTTCAGGATTTTGCCGTAGGTGGAAGCCATGGGAGAGGGGTCAGGGTTCAGGGTTCAGGGGTTGGGGAGAAAGGGAGTAGGCGGCGCGGAAGGCGGCGAGTTCGTCGTTGAGGAAGCGCATGAGGGCCATGGAGGTCTGGGTGGCGCCGGTGATGGCGTCCACTTCGTTGGCCGCGTTGGGGGCGGGATTGGCGCCGACGAGGACGCGCCGCTCGGTTGGAGCCTCCCAGGCCACGGACAAGCCCTTGAACTGGTCCGTGAACCAAGCTTCCTCGATGCGGGCGCCGAGGCCGGGGGTTTCCTTCTGCTCGAGCACCTGGATGTTCAAGACTTTTTGCAGGTCGGGCGAAAGCACGACGACGACGTCGATGCGATCCCAGAAACCCATGCCGCCGGCGACGAAGCCGACGCTTTCCTTGCCGGAAGCGACGCAGGTGTAGACGAGGCGTCCGCCGGCATCGTTGGTCCGGAGGCTGGCATCGACGGCCTGCCGGTAGGCTTCGGCCGAGGTGCCGGCGACGTCGAGTTGGAACGCGCGGCAGAGAACGCGGTTGCGGTGCAGGGCTGCGTTCCGGGCGAGGAGGCCCTGGGTGGCATAGTTGACGACGGCGATGCCGGTGCCGAAGACGAGGCAGATGGCCGCCATGAAGGAAAGGACGTAGGCCGGAGATTTCCTGTTCATGCCGGCCCCGCGGGCTTCTTGGGCGCCTGGAAGCGCTTGATCCAGAGGTCGAGGGACGGCGCGAGCATGTTGCCGAGCAGGATGGCGAAGGCCACGCCGCCGGCGAACACGGCCTTCCAGCGCAAGAAGACGATCATGGCGCCGATGAAGACCGAGTAGATCCAAACGGATTCCTTCAAGCGCGGGGCGGAAATGGGATCGGTGACCATGAAGACGGCGGCGTAGAGGAACGCGCCGGAGAAGAGCGTGAACGGCAGCGGCGGGACGGCGGCGATGCCCAGCGCGTTGCGCAACAGGAGATTCATGCCGACCGCGCCCAGCAGCGTGCCCAGCATGAGGCGCCAGTTGGCGGTTTTGGTCCACAGGAGATAGACGGCGCCGAGGAGAATCGCCAGCGCGCAGACTTCGCCGGCGGACCCGGCGGCGAGCACGCGGGCCTGGCCGGCGTGGTCGAACAGGCCGCCGATCTGGCCGGTGACGAGATCCCAGAGGCGGACCTCGAAGCCGTAGTCGCGGCGAGTCCACATGGGCGTGGCCGCGGTAATCGCATCGACGACTTTCAAGCCCGGCGTGGCCAGTTCGGCGGGCAGTTCCTCCAGCGCGGCGAAACTCCAGCGGGCGAAGCCGCCGGGGAAGCCGCGGAAGGCGGGGACGAAGCGCGACGTCATGTCCACGGGGAAGCAGACGTAGACGAACGCGCGGCCGACGACGGCGGGATTGAAGACGTTCTTGCCGAAGCCGCCGAAGACCATCTTGCCGAAGACGATGCCGAAGACGACGCCGACGGCGGCGATCCAATACGGCGTCGTGGGCGGCAGCGACAGGCCGAAGAGCGCGGCGGTGACCCAGACCGCCTGGGAGATCTTGCCGTTCTTGGCCGGGATCATGGCCCATTCCGCCAGGAAGGCGAATGCGCAGGAAACGGCCACGAGCGCCAGCACGCGCCAGCCGAACAGGTAGACCGCCGCGGACGCGACCGGAATCAGCGCGTAGAGCACGCGCGTCATCATGGGTTGCTTCAGGAAGGCGGGCTTGTTCATGGAATGGAGCCGAAGGTAGCCGAGGAAGACCCTCGGTTCAAGCTGGATTCGGGCCCAGTCGGGGTCAGACCGTAAATATACACAAGGAAATCAATTTGTGGATGGATCATCGGTTGAAAGTGAATATTTACGGTCTGACCCCGATCTTATAGATGGTAATCGCCGGCGGCTTCGGGCTGGTAGGGGATGCTCTCGATTTTGATTTGGCGCGGGCCGCCGGGCGTCTGCCAGGTGATGGTGGAACCCTTCGTATAGCCGAGGATGGCGGTGCCGATCGGGGAGACGACCGACAGGCGGCCCTGGGCGACGTCGGCCTGCTCGGGGAAGACGAGGGTATATTCCGAGTTCTCGCCGTTTTCGACGTCCTTGACGACCACCCGGGAATTCATGGTGACGACGTCGGCCGGGACGGACTTGGGATCGACGACTTCGGCGTTGCCGAGTTCGCGGGCGAGTTCCTTGAGAAAGGCGGCGTCGCGATGCTTGCCGGCGAGGGCTTCGTCGAGCATGAGGGTCAGGCGCTGGTGGTCCTGCTGGGTGATGTAAATCTTGCGGTGGCTCATGGGGCGGTCTCCTTTCGGGAGGGGGGCTTACAGGATCTTGAACTTGGGCAGATCCTGGATGTCGATCATGCCGGCGAGGGTGCCGTCGGCGTTGAGGACGACGAGGTCGTCGAAGCGGTGCTGCTGGAAGATGGCGAGGGCGTCGGCGGCGAGGCGGCCGGCGCGGACGGAGGAGGGGTTCTTCGTCATGAGGTCGGCGACGGGCCGGGTCTGGACGTCGGTGGCGCCGCCGGCGAGATAGCGGCGCAGATCGCCGTCGGTGAAGAGCCCGACGACGCGGCGGGCGTCGTCCACCACGGCGACGGCGCCGGCCTGGACCTCGGTCATGGCGATGACGGCGTCGCGGACGCTGGCGGAAACCGGGACGGACGCGAGGCGGTCGCCGGCGCGCATGATGTCGTCCACCTTCAACAGGAGGGCGCGGCCGATGGCCCCGCCGGGATGGAAGGCGGCATATTCCTCGCGGGTGAGGCCGCGGGCCTCGAGCAGCGCGACGGCGAGGGCGTCGCCGATGGCCAGCGCAACGGTGGTCGAGGCGGTCGGGACGAGGTTGAACGGACAGGCCTCGCGCGCGACGGAGGCGTCGAGAACGAGGTCGGAGTGCTTGGCGAGGGTGGAGCCGAGGTCGCCGGTGAGGGCGACGATGCGCACGCCGGTGCGCTTGAGGATGGGCAGGAGGTTGACGAGCTCGTCCGATTCGCCGGAGTAGGACAGCGCGAGGACGGCGTCGTCGGCCTGGAGCAGGCCGAGATCGCCGTGCATGGCCTCGGAGGGGTGCAGGACGTTGGCGGGCGCGCCGGTGCTGGTGAGGGTGGCGGCGATCTTCTGGCCGATGTGGAAGGACTTGCCGACGCCGGTGACGATGATCTTGCCGCCGGCGGCGAGCGTGGCCTGCAGAAGATCGACGGCGGCCGCGAAGGCGCCGTCGAGCCGCTCGCGGGTGCGGCGCAGCGCGGCGATCTCGACGTCGAAAACGGCCTGGGCCTTGTCCAGATGGGAAATCTCGCTCATGGAAGGAATCTAGCGGAAACGGCCGGGCAGGGCAAGTTTTCCACGGGCCGTGGAAACGCCCGGGGCTTTTACGTAGAACGTAAAAACTTTGCCGGGAAATTACGTGGAACGTAAAAACTTCGCGGACGGGCTCAGGCTTCGCCGGTGATTTCGCGCAGGACGTCCTCGAGGGTGATGAGGCCGATGACCTCGTAGCGGTCGTCGGTGACGAGGAACAGGGGCAGGCGGGTGACGCGCATGCGGGGCAGGAGGTGGTCGACGGGGAGATAGGAGGCCACGAGCTGGGGCGGACGGAGGTAGTCGGCGGCGGTCTTGCCGGCCGGGGCGTCGTCGGCCAGGACGTCGAACACGTGGACGACGCCGACGAAGGATTTCTGGTCGGGGTCGTAGACGGGCAGGCGGTTGAATTCGCGGACGCGGGCGAGGGCGAGGATTTCGGCGGGCGTGGCGGTGGCGGGCACGACGGCCATCTTGTCGCGCGGGGTCATGAGGGTGGCGCAGGTCTTGTGGGTGAGGTCGAAGATGCCGTGGATCATTTCGGATTCATGCTGGGTGAGGACCCCGGAGCGTTCGCCTTCGCGGGCGAGGTGCAGGAGTTCCTCGCGGGTGACGAGCATCTTGTCTTCGACTTCCTTGGCGCCGCGGCGCGGCAGCACGGCGCGGATGACGAGGTTGACGAGGAAGCTGAACGGCCGGAGGAGGCCGGCGGCGGCGCGCAGGAGGTTGGCGAACGGCAGGGTGCGGCGGGCGGGCGCGGCCTGGAACCAGGCTTTGGGAATGTATTCGCAGAAGACCAGGATCAGCAGCAGGAGGATGGCGCCGGCGGCGGCCGCGCCGGTGGCGCCGGCCACCTGCCGGCCGATGGCGGCGGCGAGGATGGCGCTGACGACGTGGAAGAGATTGGTGCCGATGAGGGTGGTGCCCAGCAGGAGATCGGAATGGGTCAGGAAGTCGCGGATGGTCTTGGCGCCCGGCACCTGGCGGCGGACGAGGTGCTGCAGGCGCAGGCGGTTGATGGAAATGACGCCCGTCTCGATCCCGGCGAAGAACGCGCTGCCGGCAAGGCAGAAGAGCAGCAGGAAGATCTGGAGGGTCATCATGCGGACGACCCTCCGCGCGGGGCGTCGAGCTTCTCGACGTGGGCCAGGGTGACGCGCAGCCGGATGGTCTGCATGACGCGCACGCGCACGCCCTGGGTCTGGACGACGTCGTCCTGCTTGGGCACGCTGCCGAGGTGCTCGGTGATCCAGCCGGCGAGACGGTCGGAGGTCTCGGCCTGGAGATCGAGGCGCAGCTTGCGGTTGATTTCCTCGAGGGAGATGTTGGCGTCCACGAGCCAGGCGTAGGGGCCGGCGGACTGGAAGATGGGGCGGGGCTTGGAGAGTTCGTTGTAGATGTCGCCGGTGATTTCCTCGAGGATGTCGCCGCGGGTCACGACGCCGGCGACGCCGCCGTACTCGTCCACGACGATGGCGATGCGGATCTTGTCCTTCTGGAACCGGACGAGCAGGCGGTTGAGGGGCACGCTTTCGGGCACGAACGTGGGCGGGAGGGTGGCGGCGGCGAGAACGTGGGCGGGATCGAGCAGGAACTTGCGCACGTCGAGGAACCCGGCGATCTCGTCGAACTGTTCGCGGTACAGGATCAGGAAATTGCGGCGGGAGCGGCGGGCGACGGCGACGGGATCGGCGTCCGGATCGGCGAGGTCGATGCCGATGAAATCGACGCGCGGGGTCATGACGTCGGAGGCGTGCATGTCCTCGAGGTCCACGATGGCCTTGATCATGGCCAGTTCGTCCGCGTTGAGGATGCCTTCCTCGCGGGAGATGTCGAGGACGGTCTCGAATTCCTCCTCGGAGAGGGTCTTGCCGGCGGGTTTGAACGAATGGGCGAGGCGCCGGCTGACGAGGTCGAGGCCGAAGCGCAGCGGCGCGAGCAGGCGCTCGGCGAGCTGCAGAGGGGGGCCGTAGAAGCGAACCATGCCGGCGGTGTAGAGCAGGCCGAGGTTCTTGGGGCCGATTTCGCCGAAGAAGATCAGCAGGAGCGTGACGGCGGGGATGGCGATGGCTTCCGCGTAGGCCGGGGCCCAGATTTCCGCGAGGGCATAGCCGACGTTGGCCAGGGTGAGGTTGACCAGCGTGTTGCCGATGAGGATGGTGGACAGCAGCCGCGTGGGGGCGGCCAGCAGGCCGCGCAGGCGCTCCGCCGTGGCGGGATGCTGGACGCCGATGCGCCGCAGCTGGATGGGATCGACGGAGAAATAGGCCGTTTCCGCGCTGGAGAAGAAGGCCGAACACGCCAGGAGGGCCAGAAAAACGCCGAGGAGCAGCACCGTCGTCATGGGTGCGCCGGCCGCCGTCCGGGATCGAAGTTGTCGTCAGGTTTCACTTTTCGCCATCTGAAACAATGCGTATAGTACCGGGACATGGTCAAAATATCCATCACAACTTCGCGGCGCGCGGAATTCGTGCCCGTCACGCGGGCCATCCAGGCCGCGCTGGCGGACCTGCCGGCCTGGGACGGGTTGCTGCACGTGCATTCGCCGCACACGACGGCGGGCGTGACGGTGAACGAGCAGGCCGATCCCGACGTGGCCGCGGACATGGAAAAGGCATTTTCAAGGCTGGTGCCGCGGCAGGCCGGCTACGCGCACGCGGAAGGCAATTCGGCGGCGCACATCCAGACCGCGCTGGTAGGCGTTTCGACGCTCGTGCCGGTGCGGCGCGGCCGGCTGGCGCTGGGCACGTGGCAGGGGCTGTTCCTGTGCGAATTCGACGGGCCCCGCGCGCGCGAACTGTGGTTGACGCCGGTCAAGGAGGCAGGATGAGAGTGCAGGGGTCGGAGGTCAGGGTTTTCGGAGCGGTGCTGGGCGCGGCGCTGGGGCTGGCGCTGGCGGGCTGCGGGCCGGCGACGCCGGAGCAGGAGTACGCGGCGGGCGTCGCGTTGCTGAACAAGGGCGACGTGGCCGCGGGCCAGGCGCGGCTCGAAGCCGCGCTGGAGCGCGCGCCGGAAGCGGCCTTCGCGGCGGCGGCCCAGAACTGGCTCGGGCGGGCCAATTGGGAGCGGGGCCAGATTCCGGAAGCCATCGCCAACTTCGAGGGGGCGTCCAAGCTGGATCCGGCGGCGTTCGCGCCGGTGTACAATCTGGGCAGCCTGTGCCTGGAACTGGGCGACATGTCGCGCGGCATGTCCCTGCTGCGCCGGGCGGCGGATCTGGACCCGCAGGACGTGCAGGCCTTGCTGCGCATCGGCGACTGGACCACGCGCAACGGCCGCTGGGATCTCGCGCGGCGGATGTATTTCGAAGCGCAGAAGCGGGAGCCGCAGAACGCGGCGGCGGCGACGGGCCTGGGCCGGGTCGCGCTGCTGGAGAACAACCTGCCCCAGGCCGAGACCTTCTTCATGCAGGCGCTGGAAATGAGCAAAAACTATCCGCCGGCGCTCTACAACCTCGGCGTGCTGCATGCCCAGATCGAGGGCCACGGCCAGCAGGCCAACGAATATTTCCGCCAATATCTGCAGGCGGCGCCCCACGGCGCGCGCGCGGGGGCGGCGTCCGAGCGCATCGGCGGCCGGGCCATCGACCAGACCTCGTTCCAGGCCCAGGCCTCGACCCAGCCGAAAATGACCGCGGGCATTCTCTGGACGCAGGCGCGGGAAGCGCTCGACGCCGGCGACCGGGAAGAGGCCTACGCCAAGACGCTGCGCGCGCTGGAATTGGCCCGCGGCGGCGGCGATTCCGCCCAGACGGGCGAAATCCTCAAGCGGGCGCTGGAGATCTTCGGCGAGCGCGTGCCGGTGTTGCTGGAGGCGGGCGAGCACGAGCTGCGGGAGGGGCGGCCGCGGGACGCGCAGGCCGCGCTGCTCAAGGCGCAGGCGCTCGACCCCGCCAACCCGATGGTGCTGTTGAGGCTGGCGCGGGCGTCCAGCGCGCTGGAAGAATACGACACGACGGTCATTTCGCTGCGCAAGCTGGTGCAGGTCGAGCCGGGCAACGCCGACGCGCTGTGGGAGCTGGCGGAGACCTACGGGGAGAAACTGGGCATGACCGGCAAGGGCGTCGGCGCCTTCCGCGATTTCGAGCGGCAATTCCCGTCCGATTCCCGGGCGGCGGAGGTGCCGGGCAAGGTCCAGGCGCTGGAAGCGGCCGCGCAGCCGCTGCCGGCGGCGCCCTAGGCCCGCGCCCCGGAAACGGCAAGGAGCAACGGACATGAAACCCGATTCCGAAGTCACCGCGGCGCCCATCCCGATGCGGAAGGTCGGGCCGGTCCGGCTCGCGGGTCCCGAGACGGAAGGCGAATTCCTGGTTCCGCTGGCGACGTTCGAGACGCCGCTGTGGCCGTCGGTCGAACGCGGCGCGCGGGTCGCGGCGCAGGCCGGCGGCATCCGCGCCGTGGTGCTGGACGAACGCATGACGCGGTCCGTGCTGGTCGACGCGCCCGGCGCGGAGGGCGCGCGGGATCTGGTCGCGTTCCTGGAAACGCACCGCGCGGACCTGGCGCAGGTCGCCGCGGGCACGAGCCGGTTCGCGCAGCTGAAGGACGTCCATTGCGAAGTGGTGGGCCACCTGGTCTTCGTCCGGTTCGAATTCTCGACCGGCGACGCGGCGGGGCACAACATGGCCACGCGCGCGGCGGACGCGCTGCTGGGGTGGATTCTGGAACAGCGGCCGGAATGCGCCTACGGATCCATTTCGGGCAACTACTGCTGCGACAAGAAGCCGTCGGCGGTGAACGGCATCCTCGGCCGCGGAAAATACGTGGTGGCGGAGGCGACGATTCCGCGCCGGCTGGTCGAGCGCTATCTGCACACGACGCCGGAGAAGATCGCCGAGTTGAACGTGCGGAAAAACTGGATCGGGACGACGCTGGCGGGCGGATTGCGCAGCGCCAACGCGCACTTCGCGAACATGCTGCTGGGCTTCTATCTGGCCACGGGGCAGGATGCGGCGAACATCGTCGAAGGCTCGCAGGGCTTCACCCTGGCGGAAGCGCGAGAGGATGGCCTGGTATTTTCGGTGACGCTGCCGAACCTCATCGTGGGGACCGTCGGCAACGGCAAGGGGCTGCCGTTCGTGGAAGAAAACCTGCGGGGACTGGGCTGCCTGGAAGCGCGCGAGCCGGGCGCGAACGCGCGGCGGTTGGCGCGGATCTGCGCGGCGACGGTGCTGTGCGGGGAGCTGTCGCTGCTGGCGGCGCAGACGAATCCGGGCGAACTGATGGCCGCGCATCTGCGGCTGGAACGCGGCACCTAGTGGCCGAGGAGCAGGTCATCCTGGTGGACGCGGACGACCGCGAAATCGGCGTCCTGGGCAAACTGGCGGCGCACGAGAACGGCGGCGTCCGCCACCGGGCCTTCTCGGTGTTCATCGTCGATCCGCAGGGGCGCTGGCTGCTGCAGCGGCGCGCGGCGGGCAAATACCATTTTCCCGGACTCTGGACCAACGCCTGCTGCAGCCATCCGCGGCCGGGCGAGGCCACCGCGGACGCGGCGCACCGGCGCCTGCGCGAAGAACTGGGTTTCGATTGTCCCCTGACGGAGCGCTTCCGGTTCGAATACCAGGCGACGTCCGCCGCGGAAGGGCTGACGGAGCACGAGCTGGACCACGTGTTCACGGGCACCTGGGCCGGGCCGGTCGCGCCGGATCCCGAGGAAGTGGAAACGACGCGCTGGGTGGAACCGGCGGCGCTCGACGCCGAGGTGCGGGCGCAGCCGGAAAATTTCACGCCGTGGTTCAAGATTGCCTTGGAACGGGTGCGGGATATCCTAGAATGACTTTCGGACGGATCCGTCCGGTCCGTCCCACGTGAAGGAGCAACAGCGATGAAGACGACTTGTTTGGATGGCCTTTGGCAGGCGGGGCGCGATTTTCTGGGAACCCGTTATCCGATCCTGTGCGGGGCGATGACGTGGATCAGCGACGCGACGCTGGTGAAAGCGGTGAGCGACCAGGGGGGCTTCGGCTGCCTGGCGGCCGGCAACATGCCCGGCGAGGCGCTGGCGGCGGAAATCGACAAGTGCGCGGCGCAGACCGACCAGCCCTTCGCGGTCAATCTGGTGACGATCGCCCCGAATTTCCCGGCCCACAAGGAGGCGGTGCTGGCGTCCAAGGCGAAGACGGTGATTTTCGCGGGCAATTTCCCGAAGAAAAACGACGTGGCGCAGATGAAGGCGGCCGGCAAGAAGGTGCTCTCGTTCGCCTCGACGGATTCCATCGCGGAGCAGATGGTGCGCTTCGGCGTGGACGGGCTGATTCTGGAAGGCAGCGAGGCGGGCGGGCACATCGGGCACGTGTCGCTGATGATTTTGCTGCAGCAGGTGCTTTTCAAGAATCCGGGGGTGCCGACGTTCGTGGCCGGCGGCATCGCGACGGGGCGGATGATCGCGCACCTGCTGCTGATGGGGGCGGCGGGGGTGCAGATGGGCACGCGGTTCGTCATGAGCGAGGAATGCACCGCGCACCCGAACCTGAAGGCGCGCTTCGCGAAGGCGCGCGCGCGCGAAGCCATGAGCACGCCGGAATACGACAAGCGCCTGCCGATCGTGGCCGTGCGCGCGCTGAAGAACAAGTCCACGGAAGAGTTCGGCAAGTTGCAGCTCGAGCTGCTGCAACAAATGAACGCCAACCAGATCGGCCACGCCGAAGCGCAGTACAAGGTGGAGAGCTTCTGGATGGGCGGCTTGCGCAAGGCGGCGGTCGACGGCGACGTGGACCGCGGCTCGTGCATGGCCGGCCAGAGCGTGGGGCTGGTCGACAAGGTCCAGCCGATGAAGGACATTTTCGCCGAGCTGCTCGGCGAAGCCGAGTCCGAACTGGAAGCCGTGCAAGCCCGGCTGGCCGCCGGCCAGCGCTGAACGACCGGCATGAACCTGACCGTCGCGGGCAAGGACCGGACCGGCGATCTCGGCCGGCAGATGGCGGAAGAGGCCGCGCGGCTGCGGACGTCCGGCTCCATCGGCGCGTTGTCGCCGGAGCATTCGGCCCTCGTCCTCAAGTCCGCGGCTGACCGCGCGGACTATTTGCGCCGGTTCATCGAGCTGCTGCGCCTGCGGCACGGCCTCCGGACGGCGGATTATCATATTCCGCGCGGCCCGGGCTTGCGCGGGAAAGTGGCCTTGGTCCTCAAAACGGTCCTGTGGAAGCTGCTTCGCTACCAGCACGACCGCATGGCGTTCCAGCAGAACGCCGTGAACGAGCTGGCGATCGACGCCTTGGAATTCCAACAGGGCCAGTTCGCCGGCGAACTGGCCGATTTGCGGCGGCGGCTCGCGGCCTTGGAGCAGAACCGCGGCGGCGGATGCGCATGAACTTCGTGGCCATCCACCAGATCGCAGCGGGTTTCGCGGCGGGCGATGCCATTTCGCTGGAAGCCGTCGCGCTCCGCGACCTCTGCCGGGCAATGGGGGTCGCGTCCGAGATCTTCGTGCCGGCGGACCGGATCGCCCCGGACTGCCGGGCCGACGTGCGGCCGCTGGAGGAATACCGGCCGGGGACGGGGGAATTGCTGCTCTTCCACTATTCGATCCAATCCCCCGCCACGGAGGCGTTCCGCCGTTCGCCGGCGCGCAAGGTCGCGATCTACCACAACGTCACGCCGGCGGACTTTTTCCGGGCGTTCGACGAACCGCTGGCGGCGCGATTGGAAGCGGCGCGGAGCGAATTGGCGGACGTGGCCCGGGCGGCGGATGCCGTGTGGGCGGATTCCGCCTTCAACGCGGCGGAAGTGGCCGCGCTGGGCGCGCGGAACGTGCGGGTGTTTCCGCTGCTGTTTTCGGCGCGCGCGTTCGACGTGCCCGCCGATCCGGTCGTGCGGCAGGGCTTGTCGGGGCCGTCGAAGAAAATCCTGTTCGTCGGGCGGCTGGCGCCGAACAAGTGCGTGGAGGAACTGATCGAAGCCTTCGCGTGGTACCACAAGCGCCTCGAGCGGCGCAGCGAATTGATCCTCGTGGGGTCGGAACGGTCTTGTCCGCGCTATTTCGCGATGCTGCGGATGTTCGCCGCGGAGCTGGACCTGATGGCCGTCAGTTTCGTGCGCTATGCCTCGCCGGCGGGCCTGATCGCGTATTACGAGGCGGCGGACCTGTTCGCGACGGCCAGCCGCCACGAAGGCTACTGCCTGCCCGTCGTCGAAGCGATGTTCAAGGGCGTGCCGGTGCTGGCGCGGAACGTCGGCGGCGTGCCCGAGGCCCTGGACGGCGCGGGCGCCACCTTCGCCGAGGCGAAGCCCGAGGAATTGGCCTGTTTGATGCGCCGGCTGACGACCGACGCCGCGCTGCGCGGCGAAATTCTCGCCGCCCAGCGCGCGCGCATCCAGCGGCTCGCGGCGCGGCCGGTGCAGGAAGAGCTTCAGGGATTGCTGAACGCTTTGTAGTTTCCTCTCATGAACAAGCGCCCCGCGAAATCCGCGGGGCGCTTGTTTATAGCGGGGTTCCGGAGGAAACGCCCGGTGCGCGAGGCTAGGCCACGGCCTTGATATGCAGCGCGTCCATGCGCTTGTGCTTGCGGATCAGCGCGAACATGGAGAAAGTGCCCAGCAGGGCGAAAGCCGCCATGATGGCATACCATGACAGCCAGCCATAGGTTTCACGCGTGGCATCGATCACGCGGCCGGTCACGGCCATGGCCACGGCCGAGCCGTAATATTGGAAGGAGTCGATGACGCCCGAGGCGAAGCCGGCCATCTTCTTGCCCCCGATGTCCATGGGGGCGGCGGCACCCACCAGGGAATGGGTGGAATTGACGGTGAAGGAAATCGCCAGCAGGAAGAAGGCGCCGAGGGCGATGCCCAATGGTCCGGGAACGAGCCAACCGAGCTTCAATACGACGGCAGAACCCAAGCACACCAAGGCGGTGATGGCATACAGGACCATGGCCACGGGCGCGCGCTGGCCACGGTAGAATTTATCCGACACGACGCCCGAGATGAGCGAACCGAAGAACGAGACGAAGGGTTCGACGGCAAAGGTCACCACGAGCAGCGCCGGAATGGCGGCCTTCATATCCACGCCCAGCTGATCCTGGAAGAACAGGTTGGAGAGCTGGTCGGAACTGTGCCGGACCGCTCCGGTGGCGGCATAGGCGGTGGCATAGAACCACACGAACGGATTGGTGAAAATCGTCTTGAAGGAATGCGCCAACGAAACGGTCACGCCGTCGGAGTTGTCGATCTCGTCCTCGATTTCTTTCGGGAAGCCGGCCTCGTCGGGGGTTTGCTTGACGGCCCAGGTCAGGAAAATGACGGCGGCGACGGTCAAGAGGGGCGGAATGCGGAACAGCCAGACCCATTCGCCCGTGCCGATCAACGCATTGCCGAAGACGATCATGCCGCTGAGAATCCACGGGCCGATGATGCCGATGCCGGCCTTCCCGAGCTGGATCATGCCGCCGAAGATGCCGGAGAAGGTGCCGCGCTCGGTCCGATGGAACCAAGCCGCATTGATTTTCACCATGCCCGGGGCGCCGAAGGCCTGGAAGTAGCCGTTGACGAGGTAGATCAGGGCGAAGCTGGAAAACATGCCCGGCAGGGAGGTCAAGCCGAAGAGCAGATTCAGGAGGATGGTGCCGATCGCCCCGATCTGCAAGCACTTCTTGCCGCCGATGCGGTCGCTGATCAGGCCGTTGACGAGCTGGCCGGTGCCGTAGGCCAGCGACCAGATGGCCCAGATGTCGGCCAGTTGGGTGGTGGTATAGCCGAACGTAGACTGCAAGCCCGGAGTGGCGAACTTGAAACTGTAGCGGCAGACGTAGTACGCCGCGTACATGAACCCGATGGCGGTCCAGTTCAGCCCTCTGCGTTTGCGGAAGCCCTTGGTGTGGTGAATCACGTATTCATGTTTGGCCATGTGGATCTCCGGATCTGCTCGCTGCTATTTCAACCAGAACGCCTATGGTACATAAGATGGTCCAAGAAACAATCGCGGATCGCGCGGACGCGGCGGAGGCTGAAACCGCGCCTTCGCCGCTAGCGCTTGACCCCCGGGTATCGCACCGGCGCCGGGGGTTGAACGTCCGGCTCCGCGGCGGATTCCGCTGCGCTTGCCAAGGCGTATTCCTCGAACCAGACCCGGCGGTTCTTGTAATCGAAGGTAACGGCGTAATCGGCGAGCACGCCGAGACCGAGGCGCGCGGGGAAGTCCGCGGGCAGACCGAAGTCGGCGGCCGCGGCGACCTCCACCTCGGCGGTCGCGCGCGCGCCGAGCGCCAGTTCGGCGCGGTTGCCGGCCGGCGTTGCGCCGGGCAGGACGAGATCGAAATCGCCGGCGGTGTCGAGCACGAGGAGGAGCGGTTCGCCGACCAGCGTGGCCTGGACGGCGGGCCGTCCGCGCCAGTCGAGCATGGGCAGGTTGGCCACGACGGCCGCGGCATCGGTCGGCTGGTAGGCGCGGGTGGAGGACAGCTCGACCGCGCGGGCCGGGAACTCGAAGCGGACGTAGGCGAAATTCCGGAGCGTCTCGTTGCCCAGCACCAGCGGCAGTTGTCCGGCGGCCTTTTCTCGTTTGGCCGCGAGGGCGGGGGGCAGGCCCGGCCGTTCCGCGGCGCGGGCCAGCGCGCCGAGTCCGCCCGCGGCCGGCGCGACGTAGTAGACGGGGCTTTCGACGTGCAGTTTGTCGAAGATGAGCTTGTTGCCCACGCCGGCATAGCCGGGGATGGGCGCCGCGACGTGGTCGGCGTATTCGCCCTCCGGCGGCGCGAACGTCCGGTATTCCAAGCCCTTGGCGGCCGCCAACGTCGCCCAGGACTGCCGGGAAGAGGTGTCCAGCAGGATCGGGAAGTCGGCCGTGATGGCGCTTTGGCCCTTCACGACGGGCCGGCGCGAGGACCGCGGCCCGGTGAAATCCAGACGCTTTCTCCGTTCCGAGCGGGGCCGGTTTGCGAATTCGAAGCGAGTGCCGGAGGCGCCGGGATAGATCGTGATGCCGTAGGTGCGGGCATCCCGTCCGGAGGCGAGAAACTGGTCGACTTCCGTCTGGGACAAGGGCACGGCTTCCGGCGTTTTCGGGGTGGCGCAGCCGCCGGCGAACAGAAGGGCCGTTGCCAGAAGCCAGCGGATGGGCAGTCGCTTCAACATTGGAATCGCGACTATGGCAGAGGAAAATGCCGGACGCAAGGCCCGAGGCAGACGGCCGGAGCGTTTGACCGGAAAAACGCTTTATGCCGGCGGGCCTCGTTTGGTAAATTGATGTCCGGAGAATTTCCGGCCGGCGGCCGGGGGCAACGAAAGGGAGCGGATGAAAGCGAAAGCGTTTGGGCGGTTGGCGGTTGCGGCGATGGTTCTGTGTTCGGCGGCGGGGGCGCGCGGCGAGGCGGTGCGAGGCGACATCAACGCCTGGACGAATCTGCCCTGGATGGCGACGAACCGGGCATTCGAAGGAGACGTGATCTGGTCGGTGACGATGACGAGCACCGCGACGCGGGCGAGTTCGGGGATGCAGTTCACGCAAGACGGCACGTGGAATCCCCAGTGGGGCACGGGATCGAAATCCACGAATGCGGCGGTCAATAGCACGATCGGCCAGGGACACGCCGATCTGGACAGCGGGAATCCAAGTCCGGGCAACCTGACCTATTCCGAAACCAGCGGCATGAAGTACACCTTCCGCCTGCAGGGGAGCGGGAGCTGGTGGTACCGCCCGTACACGATCCAGGCCACGACGAATTACCCGGTCTCGGTTGCGTCGGTGTCGGACGACAGCGCGACGGCGGGAACCGGGCCGGTGACGGTGACGGCGACGCTGGACGCCGCGCCCAGCGGCGAGCGGGTCTACGCGCGCTACACGACCAACGCGTTTTCGACATGGTCGCAACTGGCGACGGGAACCGTTTCGGGCTCGACCGCCACGATCCAGATTCCGGGGCAATCCTCGGGCCTGACGGTGAAGTACTACGTGCTGACGAGCACGATGCCGACGAACGTCCTCAAGGGCGCCTACGACCTGTGCACGCTGCGGGGCCACACCAGCGGCGGCACGAACTTCGCCTATCTGGTGGGCGAGGCGGAGCCGGTCTTCGGCAACTGCTGGCACTTCCCGACGAACGTGGAGCCGGCGACGGTGACGATGCGCAATCCGACGAACCCGACCCCGGGCGCGGACACCTACGTCTACGTGGGCAACTACCAGGGCGACGCGGACATGACGGGCGGCTGGGTGGTCTACAAGAAGTCCACGGACGGCACGTGGTCGTCGAACAGCCTGGCGTGGGATTCGGCCGTCGGCGACAACGCCTACTGGGTGGGCGTGATCCCGTCGAACGCGGTGGCGCTGGGCGAGACGCTCCAGTATTACCTGCGCGTGGATTACGCCAACGGCGGGGCCGACACGACCTGGCTCGGCACGACGACGCAGGCGGACAACGTCAAGTACGCGCAAGCGACGAACGCGGCGGCGCATCCGTTCGCGGCGACGAGCGCGGCGAATCTCGGCAACGCCTGGCATTCGCCGGCAAACGCGGAGCCGGCCGGCGCCTACATGCGCAATCCGCGGCATCCCTACGCGACGAACGCGGTGGCGATCTACAGCGGCAACCAGTTCGCGGGCGCCGGCAACGCGGCGGACCAGAGCGGCGGGACGCTGTACTACCGGCTGCAGGGCGCGGGCGGCTGGAGCTCGACGGCGCTGGCGTTCGATTCCGAAGCCGGCAACAACAAGTACTGGCGCGGCACGATCCCGGCGGGCACGTTCGCCAAGACCCAGACGGTCCAGTACGTCCTGGCGCTCACCTACACCGACCGGGACGCGACCTATCTGGGCGCGACGGAGGAGGGGACGGACAGCCAGGCGTTCGCGGCCTTGGCCGAGGCGCAGGCCCAGCCGTTCGAGTTCACCTTCGGCGACGATCCGGGGCTGGAGCCCGGCTTCGTCTACCACGGCGGCAACGTCGTCAAGCTGGCCGGCGACACCCTCCAGATCTGGACCAAGATCGGCTACGAGGCGACGGACGGAACCCGCTGGGCCGACCATGCCGAGGTGCGCTACCGCATCACGACCAACGGCGCCAGCAAGCGGACGTCGAGCGGGGTGTCGATCCTGAGCAAACTGGCCCTGCCCAAGGTCAACGCCGGCGATCTGACGGCGACGAACGCCATGGCCTACAGCCACGCCGAATCCGATCCGAGCCCGAACGGCAATGCGATGTGGTGGGTGGCGACGATCCAGGACGCCGCGCTGACGAACCTGGACGCGCTGGTGCAGTACCAGGTGGCCGCGTGGAATTCGGCGACGAACGGCGGCAACGACGTCGTGCGCAAGGCCGAATGGCAGGCCGACGGCGCCAACGACGAATTCTTCGAATATCGGGTCTACGGCGAAGGGTCGGGCGCGCTGACCGTCAACGGCCAGAACGCGGATTATTCCACGACCAAGTTCTTCATCGACGAAGCCGTCAGCGAGACGGCCGCGGTCTCCGTGCGCTACAGCCCTCCCGCCGGCGCGCAAAACGTGGAGGTCTTCTCCAACGTGGGCCGGCGCGACCGGGTGGACGCGGACGTCGATTCCGACGGCATTCCCGACGGCATCAAGCCGCCGGACGGCAACCTGCTCACGACGAACGACGTCGCGGCCTATTTCGCCGCCTTCCCGATGGCGTGGGACGGGTCCGCCTTCGTCTGGAGCACGAACGTCGGGAAATGCGGCGCATACCGGCTGACGGCGCGCTACCAGACCGCGGAGCAGGCCGGCTCGACCAATTGGACCTGGTACAGCTCCGAAGGCCGCCGCGACCATGCGATCGTGGTGTCGCCCACCAAGGTGCTGAAACAGACGATGTACGAGCTGAACACGCTGACGGTCAAGGCCAGCGCCAACACCGAGAACGGCCGCAGCACGTTCGACGACCTGATCGATCCGGCCCCCGCCAATGCCGGCACGTTCGACGAGTTCAGCATCGAATACCTGAACAAGATCCAGGCCAACTGCCTGTGGTTCCAGCCGATCCATCCGGCGGGCTACGATCGCTCCGAGAACGACCCGGACACGGGTTCCCGCTACAATCCGGGCAGCCCGTACGCGACGCGCGACTACTTCTCCGTGAACCACTTCTTCGGCCGGGCGGGAACGGAAGAGGCGGCGCTGGTCGAGTTCACCAACTTCGTGGCGTTCTGCGACCGGGGCACGAACCGGCTGGGCAGCGCGAACGACCTGGGCACCATCAACGTGATGCTCGACGGCGTGTTCAACCACACTTCGTGGGACGCGGAGTTCGGCGAGATGGGCGTGGAACTCGGCTTCTGCGCAAACAAGGACGTGAAGATCGGCAGCGTCAAGCCGGGCTGGTACGCCCACTGGCAGGACTACGGCGAGCCGGCGACCTACTGGCACACGGCGTGGAGCAACGACATCGCCACCGCGCCGGACCGCGGCGACTTCGGCAAGTGGGCGGACGTGGCGGAACTCTACTACGGCAAGTATTCCGCGCTGGTGCGGCACAATCCGGACAACAACGGCGACTACCTGAACGAGGAAGACGTCTTCGACTTCGCCGGCATGACCCAGGACACGATCGACCTCTGGCGCTACGTCGGCAAGTACACCGAATTCTGGCTGGAGAAGACGGGCCACGGCCTGACCAACCGGCCGGGGCAGGTGGATGCCGACGGCATCGCCTACGACGACTACGGCATCGACGGCCTGCGCTGCGACTTCGGCCAGGGCCTGCCGCCGCAGCTGTGGGAATACATCATCAACCGGACGCGCTCCCTGAAGTGGAACTTCCTGTTCATGGCGGAAACCCTCGACGGCGGCGTGCCCGGCTACCGCTCGAACCGGCACTTCGACATCCTCAACGAAAACATGGTTTTCCAGTTCACGCAGGCGCACGTGAGCGATCCGGCGACGCTGCGCACGCAGCTGGAAAACCGCCGCACGGCCTACAACGGCGGCGCGATCCTGCTGAACCTGACCGGCCACGACGAAGTCATGCCGTGGAGCGATCCGTGGGTGACCGCCTCGCGCTACGCGATGGTCTCCGCCGTCATGGGCGTGCCGATGGCCTTCTACGGCCAGGAACAGGGCATCGGGCCGTTCGCGGGCACGGCGGACAAGTGGACGGGCTTCACGGACTTCGAGCTGAATTTCGGCAAGAACATCCCGCACTTCAAGAAGTGGAACCAGCTGCGCGTGTGGAACGAGCCGCCGCTGGACGCCGCCTCGCGCGCGATGGCGCAATGGCACGGGCGGGTGAACTGGGCGCGCCTCAACAGCCCGGCGCTGCAGAGCCCCAACCAGTACTTCCTGAGCCGCACCGGCGGGGGCGACAACGCCAAGATCTTCGCCGTGGCCAAGTACGAAGCGGCCGGCGCGGTCAGCAACGGGCTCGACGCCGTGCTGGCGTTCGCGCTGTTCGTGAACGACGGCGACCATGCCGGCGCGAGCGACACCTACGATCTGGCGGGCTGCTGGGACCTGCTGGGTCTCGATGCCGGCGCCGACGTCTACTACAACGTGCGCAACCTGGCGTCCAGCGACGCCGGGTCGTATCTCTGGGCCACGCCCAAGAGCGGCGCCGATCTCCATGCGGGCGGCGTGTGGGTCAGCTTCGATTCCGACGGCGGCGGCCGCAACATCTACGACGACGGCGCCATCGTGCAGTACCTCAAGCTCGAGGAAGTGCCCGCGCCGGGCACGGAAACGACGACGACTCCGGTGCCGGTGCCCTACGACTGGCTCGACGCCTTCTATCCGGGCGAACATTCCGCGCAGGAATACGAGGACTTGGCCGCGCAAAGCGCCAGCAACGGCGTCCAGACGGTCTGGCAGGCCTACGTGGCCGGACTCGATCCCACGGATCCCGCCGCCGTGTTCGGGATGGACAGCGTGCAGAGCGCCGCCGGCGTGCGGATCACCGTGGGCGCGGTCTCGAACCGGGCCTATCGGGTCGAATTCCTCGACGGCGAACTCGCCGTGAATCCCCAGCTCTGGACCGGGTTCCAGGCCAACGGCGCGTGGACCAACGTCGCGCCCTTCACGAACCGGCACGTGTTCTTCGACGACGGCACCGCCACCAACAGCGGCTGGCCGGTCACCACCCAGCGCAACTACCGCGTGTGGGTGGGGCTGCCGTAGGCAAGGAAAGACGAATATTCAATGTCCAATATTCAATCTGCAACCGATCAAGTCATTGAAGATTGATCATTGGATATTGATATTGAGATCGGGACAAGGAGCTGAGCCATGTGGATCCTGCGCGGACTTTTCGGCATCGCGGTCCTGACGGCGCTGGCCTGGGCGCTGAGCGAAAACCGCCGCCGCGCGGAATGGAAAACGGTCGGCTGGGGCCTCGGCCTGCAGTTCGCCATCGCGCTGCTGCTGGTGAAGGTGCCGTTGTTCCAGCAGCTGCTGGCGCAACTGAACAAGGTCGTGCGCGCGGTCGAGCGCGCCAGCCACGCCGGCGGCTCGTTCGTGTTCGGCTATCTCACCGGCGGAGAGGCGCCGTTCCGGCTGGCGGACGGCGCGACCGCGGCGCCGCCGCTGTTCTTCTTCGGCCCGCTGATGATGCTGATCGTGGTGGGCGCGCTCAGCGCCGTGCTGTTCCACTTCGGCGTCCTGCAGAAGATCGTGGCGGCGTTCGCGCTCCTGCTGCGCCGGACGATGGGCCTGGGCGGCGCGGAAGGCGTCGTCGTGGCCGCCAACGTGTTCATGGGGCAGAGCGACGCCCCGCTGCTGATCAAGCCCTACGTCGCGCACCTGGGCCGCGCGGGGCTGATGTGCGTGATGACCGCCGGCATGACGACGATCTCCGGCTCGCTGATGATCGTCTACGCCGCGATCCTCGACCCGGTCATGCCGGGCCTCGTGCTGGGGCATCTGGTGGTGGCCTCGCTCATCAGCGCGCCCGCGGCGGTGATGGTGGCGCGCCTGCTGGTGCCGGCCGAACCGGGCGAAGTGGACCACGAGACGCCCAAGCTGGCGGCCGACACGCACGGGGTGGTGGATGCGCTCCTGGTCGGCGCCAACGACGGCGCAAAAGTCATGGTCAACGTCGCCGTGATGCTCGTGGCGATCATCGCCGTGGTGGCGCTGGTCAACCAGGCGCTGGCCCAGTTGCCGCTGGCGACGCCGCTTTCGCTGGAGCGCATGTTCGGCTGGATCCTGGCCCCGGCGATGTGGCTGGTGGGCGTGCCGTGGAGCGAGGCCCGCGCCGCGGGCGAACTGATGGCGCTCAAGACGGTCTTCAACGAGTTCGTGGCTTATCTGGCGCTGGCCAAGCAGGACCCCGGCGCGCTGTCCTTCCATAGCCGGCTGATCACGGTCTACGCCCTGTGCGGCTTCGCCAATTTCAGCAGCATCGGCATCCTCGCCGGCACCCTGACGGCGCTGTGCCCCGATCACAAGCGGACGATCGCCTCGCTGGGGCTCAAGGCGATGGTGGCCGGCACGCTCGCCACGCTGCTGACCGGCGCGGTCATCGGCATCCTGGTCCGGCCCTGACGTTTTACGTCCGACGTAATTTATCGGCAAAGTTTTTACGTTCTACGTAAAAGTCGCCCAAAGTTTTTACGTTCTACGTAAAACCGGGCCCGGCACGTTCGGATTTCGTTCGGGCGCGGAAATCGCTGGCATCCCGGCGGGCCGCGCCCTATTCTGAAGGCGTGAGAGGCCGTTTCCAGCTGGACGTTGCCGTTCTCACAACGCTGTGGGCGTTGGGGGGCCTGTGGGCCTGCGCGGCGGAAGCGGCGCCGCCGGCGAACGGCGCCTTCCGGCTGACGGCGGAGGAGCGGGCCTTTCTGGCGGAGCATCCGGAAATCCGCGTCGGGACGATGGCGGATTGGCCGCCGCTCAACTTCACGGATCCCGCGGGCCGGCCCACCGGGATCGGCGCGGATTTGCTGGACGCGATGAACGGGTTGCTCGGGGGGGCGCTGCGAGGCGTGCCGGGGACGTTCGAAAGCAACCTCGCCAAAACCCGGAACCGCGAACTCGACGCGCTGATGGACGTGACCCCCAAGCCCGAGCGCGAGGCGTACCTGCGGTTCACGCTGCCGTACCAGGACATCCCGCACGTGATCGTCGGGCGGCGGAACGCGCGGTACTATCCTGCGGCGCAGGCGCTGGCCGGGCGCACGGTGGCGCTGGAAAAAGGGTTCGGCAACGTCCAGTGGTTCAAGGAGAATTTCCCGGCCGTGCGGATCCGGCTCTACGAGTCCACGCGGGACGCGCTCGATGCCGTGGCGCGCAGCCAGGCCGACGCCTATGCGGGGAACCGGGCCGTGGCGACGTACCTGATCGAGCGGGAAATGCTGACGAACCTGCATCTGCAGGGCCGGCTGGAGAAGCCGTCCGTGGTGCTCGCGATCGGCGTGCGCAGGGATTGGCCGGTGGCGGCGGCGCTGCTGGACCGCGCGCTGCGGCACGTGCTGCGGAACGAGGGCCGCGCCATCCAGGCGAAGTGGTTCGAAGCGTCGAGCAAGGCCGGCGTGCGGTTCCGCCCGACGCCGGAGGAGCAGGCCTGGCTGGCGGCGCATCCGCGGATCCGGATCGGGGCGATGGACAACTGGCCGCCGATGGATTTCGTGGACGAAACGGGCACGCTCCACGGCCTCGGCGCGGATTTCATCGGCCTGCTGAACGAACTGCTGGACGGCCGGCTCGAAGCGGTCCCGGCCCCGTTCCCGCAGTTGCTGGAAGACGTCCGGGCCGGCCGGCTGGACGCGCTGCTGGACGTCACCCCGCGGCCGGACCGCGAGGCGTATTTGCATTTCACCAAGCCCTACGCCGTCTTGCCGCATGCGATCGTGGCGCGCAAGGGCGGGCGCTACTACGACTCGTTCGCCAGCCTGCACCGGCGCACCGTGGCGGTGGAAGCCGGCTTTTTCGTGGGGGCGCATCTCCGGTCCAACCACCCGGCCATCCGGGTCGAGGAATATCCCTCGACGCGCGAGGCGCTGCTGGCGGTGGCGGCGGAACAGGCGGACGCCTACGTCGGGAACCGGGCCGGGGCGACCTGGGTCATCGGGCGCGAACTGCTGACGTCCCTGCAAGTCCAGGGCATCGAGCGCGAAACCGCCTCCGTGAACGCCATCGGCGTGCGCAAGGACGAACCGCTGCTGGCGGCGATCCTCGACCGGGCGCTGGCGACGCTGTCGCAGCAGAGCGTCCAGAACGTCTTCGAGCGGTGGGCCGGCGTGGGCCAGGACCGGGGCGGGGGGCTGGCGTGGATCCGGCTGACGCCCGAGGAAAAGCAATGGCTGGCGGCGCACCCCGTGATCCGTTTCGGCAGCAATCCGCGCTGGGCGCCGCTGGAGTTCATCGACCGGGAGGGCATTCCGCAAGGCATTTCGCACGACTACCTGAAACGGTTCGGCCAGGCTTTGGGCGTGGATTTCCGGCACGTGCCGATTTCTTCCTGGGCGCAGGCGCAGGCGCAGCTCCGCCGCGGCGAGCTGGACCTGTTGACGTCCTTGAACAAGGCGGGCGCGCGCAAGGACGAATTCGTCTTCACGCCGCCGTATCTGTCGCTGCAGACGGCGATCTTCACGCGGGAAGACACGCCGTACGTCGGGGAGCTCGCCGAGCTGAAGGGCCGCAAGGTGGCCCTGGTGCCGGGCTACGGGCTGAGAGAACACCTGGTGCCGCAGTGTCCCGAGATGGAGGTGGTCGCCGCGAAGGACGTCCCGACCGCGCTGCGGATGCTGGAGGACGGCAGCGTGGACGCTTTCGTGGGTTCCCTGCTGATCGCCAGCCACTACATCCAGGCCGGCGGGCATGGCCGCATCAAGGTGGCGGGGGAAACCGCCTTCGTCTACCAGCCGGCCTTCACGTGCCGCAAGGACTGGCACGTGCTGGCGGACATCCTCGACAAGGCGCTGGAGGACGTCGACGCCGACGAGAAGAACGCCATCGCGCGGAAATGGATGACGGTGACCTACGAGCAGCGCATCGACTACGCGAAGCTGTACAAGATCGGCGCGGGGGGGCTGGCGCTGCTGCTCCTGTTCGGCTATTGGAACCGGCGGATGGCCGCCGAAATCCGCCGGCGCAAGGTGGTGGAGGCGTCGCTGCACCGCAGCGAAACGGCGCTCTTGGCCGCCAACAAGGAACTCGAGGCGTTTTCCTACTCCGTCTCGCACGATTTGCGTGCGCCGTTGCGGCACGTGGCCGGGTTCGTCCAGTTGCTGCAAGGCCAGGCGCAGGCCCAGCTCGACGAGACCGGCCGGCGCTATCTGGACGTCATCGCCGGCGCCGCCGCGAAAATGGGGGCCTTGATCGACGACCTGCTGTCGTTTTCGCGGACGGGCCGGGCGCAGATGCGCCTGGAAACGGTGCCGCTGGCGGCGCTCGTGGACGAATGCCGGCGGGAACTGGAGCCGGAGACGCGCGGCCGGTCCATCGATTGGCGGATCGGCGAACTGCCGGAGGTGACGGCGGACCGCGCGCTGCTCCGGCAGGTGCTGGCCAATCTGCTCGGCAACGCGGTGAAATACACCGGCAAGAAGCCCGCCGCCCGGATCGAGGTGGCGGCCCGCCGCGACGGCGGCGAAATCGTCGTGAGCGTGCGCGACAACGGCGCCGGGTTCGACATGAAGTACGCCGACAAGCTGTTCGGCGTGTTCCAGCGCCTCCACACGGAAGCGGAGTTTGAAGGCACGGGCATCGGGCTCGCCAACGTGCGCCGCATCGTGGTCCGCCACGGCGGCCGCACCTGGGCCGAGGGCGCCGTGGACCAGGGCGCGACGTTCTTTTTCACCTTGCCGGCCGGCGCGCCGGCGCAGGAGGGCAAACAACGATGAACGGGACGAGCGGAAAATACATCCTGCTGGCCGAAGACAATCCCAACGACGTCGAGCTGACGCTCGCCGCGCTGGCGGACAGCCACATGATCAATCCGGTGGAGGTCGTGAACGACGGCGCGGAAGCGCTGGATTTCCTGTACCGCCGGGGCAAGTACGCGGGGCGCACCCAGGGGGATCCCACCGTCATCCTGCTGGACATCAAGATGCCGAAAGTGGATGGCCTGGAAGTGCTGCGGATCCTCAAGGGCGACGAAAACCTGCGCTTGATTCCGGTCGTGATGCTGACGTCGTCGCGCGAGGAGGCCGATTTGGCGCGCAGCTACGAAAGCGGCGTGAACGCCTACGTCGTCAAACCGCTGAACTTCGACGATTTCATCCGCGCCGTGCGCGAAATCGGCCTGTTCTGGGGTTTCCTCAACGAACCGTCGCCGGCCCCGCGGAAACCGGAACCGGGCTGAGACCGGGAAAGGACGGACCATGGACGCGCCCCAACCGCAGATCCCCGCCGCGCCGGCTCCGCCGGCGCCGGTCGGGCGGCTGAAAATCCTCCATCTGGAGGACAACCCCACCGACGCCCTGCTGGTCCGCGAGATGCTGCGAGCGGAGTGCGTGGATTGCGAACTCGTCGTGGTGTCGGAACCGGACGAATTCGAGCGCGAACTGGCCAAAGGCGACGTGGACGTGGTGATTTCGGACTACAGCCTGCCGCACTACTGCGGGACGGAAGCTTTGCAGCGGACGCGGGCCATCGGGCCGGAGCTGCCGTTCATCTTCGTGTCGGGCTCCATCGGCGAGGAACGCGCCGTGGAAGCCGTGCGGCTGGGGGCGACGGACTACGTCATGAAGGAGCACCTGCGGCGCCTCGGCGTGGCCGTGCGCCGGGCCGTCGAAGCGGCGGAAAGCGCCCGGCGCCGCCGGGAGGCGGAAACGCGGCTGGCGGAAGAACGCGATTTCCTCGTGGACGTGTTTTCCAGCGTGCAGGACGGCCTGGTCGTGCTGGATGCGGATTTGAAGATCGTGCGGGCCAATCCGACGATCGAAAAGCTGTTCCCGGACCGCTTGCCGTTGGCGGGGCGGCCGCTCGGCCAGCTCAGTCCGGAGCTGGCCGGAAAGATCGGGGCCACCACGCTCCAGGACGGCGCGCCGGCGCAGGTCGTCTGCGCCCTGCATGCCGCCCAGGGGGCCGGGGAGTTCAGCGTTTTCGCCTATCCGTTGGTTGCCCGCCGGAGCGGCCGGCAAAAAGGCGCGATTCTCTACGTCCGCGACGTCACGGGCGAACGGCGGCTCCAGCAGCAGTTGTTCCGCGCCCAGAAAATGGAGTCCATCGGCCAGCTCGCCGGCGGCGTGGCCCACGACTTCAACAACATCCTGCAGGCCATTCTCGGGTTCGCCGAAGTCCTGGCGACCGAGATCCCCGACCGCGATCCGGCCCATGCGGACGCGATCGAAATCCGGAAAGCGACGGAACGCGGCATCGCGCTGACCCGGCAGTTGCTGGCGTTCAGCCGCAAGCAGGTGCTGGCGGCCGAAGATCTGGATCTGAAGGAACGGGTGGGGCAGATGGGCAGCATGTTGCAACGGCTCCTCGGGACGACCTTCGAGCTGCGATACGACATCGCCGCCGCCCCCGCGATCGTCCACGGCGACGCGAGCCAAATCGAGCAGATCCTGATGAACCTGGTGGTGAACGCGCGCGATGCGATGCCGGCCGGCGGCCCGATCGCCGTGGGGATCCAGCCCCGGGAGGTGGCGGCGGGCGAAGCGGTGCGCCGCGGTCCGCCGTGGCGGGCGGGCCGGTTCGTGCGCCTGTCCGTGACGGACGTGGGCACGGGGATTCCGCCGGACGTGCTGCCGCGGCTGTTCGAACCGTTCTTCACCACGAAAGCCAAAGGCAAGGGCACGGGCTTGGGCCTGTCCACCGTCTATGGCATCGTGCAGCAGCACGGGGGGTGGGTGGACGTGGACAGCCAGATGGGACGGGGCGCCACGTTCGCCGTCTATCTGCCGGAATCCGTGTCAGGAGGATCGCCATGAGCACCGAACCCGTCGTTGCGCCCAAGCCGTTGAGGGTCCTCGTCATCGAGGATTCCGAACCCGACGCGCTGCTGCTGCTGGAGGAACTGCGGGCGAGCGGCTACGCGCCCGAGGCCCGGCGAGTGGACAACGCGGAAGACTTGGTGGATGCGTTGGACAAGCAGAAATGGGACATCGTCTTTTCCGACCACCACATGCCGCGCTTCAGCTCCACGGAGGCGCTGGAAATCGTGCGGTCCTCCGCCCTCGACGTGCCGTTCATCATCGTTTCGGGAGTGATCGGCGAAGACGCCGCGGTCGCCGCGATGCGGGCGGGCGCGCAGGATTACCTGATGAAGGGCAACCTGACTCGGCTGGGGGTCGCCGTGGCGCGGGAACTGGCCGAAGCGGAGGAGCGCCGGGCCCATCGGAAGGCCGAGCGCGCGCTGCTGGCGCAGGAAGAGGAATTGCGCATCGCGCGCGAGGTCCAGCGGCAGCTGTTTCCCGCCGGTTCGCCGGATTTGCCCGGATACGACCTGGCCGGTGCGTCGCGGCCGGCCACCGTTCCCGGCGGCGACTACTTCGACTTCATTCCGACGCCGCAGGGCCGGTGGCTGGTCGTGGTGGGGGACGTCACCGGGCATGGCCTGGGATCCGCCATGCTGATGGCCGCCGCCCGCGCCTATTTGCGCGCGCTGGCGCTGGCGGGGCAGGCGTTCGAAGCCATCCTGGCCCAGGCCCGCCATTTGCTGATCGAGGATCTCGGCGAAGACCATTTCATCACCCTGCTGATTGCCGAATTGGATCCCGCGACGGGCGTTTGGCGGTACGTCAATGCCGGGCATCCGACCGGCTACGTGCTGGGCGCTGCCGGCGCGATCAAGGCCCGGTTGGAAGCCCATGCGGCGGCGGTCGGCATCGATCGCGGCGAAGAACGGCTGGAACCGCGGCAAATCGCGCTGGAGAAAGGCGACGCGGTTCTGCTGCTGACCGACGGCATCCTCGCGGTCCATTCGAAGGCCGGCTCGGAATTCGGCGAGGCGCGGGCATTGGAATACGTCTGGGACGCGCGGGCCAAGCCGGCCGCGCAGATCATCTCCGGCCTGCTGGACGCCGCCGCGCGGTTCGGCGACGGGCCGGGGCCGCGGGAGGACGACATGACGGCCGTGCTGGTCAAGCGCCTGGCGGAGGCGGCCCGTGACTAGGGCGGGGCGGACCAACCGGAGCGGGTGGCCCCGGCGGCTTGGGGCGGCATTGCTGGCCGGCAGCGTCTGCTTCGCATGGCCTTCCGCCGCCCAGGTCGCCGCCCGTCATCCGGAAATCCGGCCGATCGAACCGGGCCGCGACGATCCGGCCTTGGCCCGCATCGAAACCGTGCGCCGCCGGTTGCCGGAAAAGAACCGGCGCCGGAACAACTTCGCCTGGGCGGTGGCGAAGATCGAAGGCCTGGACAAGGTGGAATACTACGCCCACAGCGGAATCAAGAATCCGGGGAACCTGTCGGCCGAAGCCGCCGCGCAAATTCCGGACATCTCGCCGCAACGCAAAAAAGGCCGTTTCGACGTCCTGTGCGTGAACCACAACGACGAGATCGAAGGCGAGGACTGCTGGCCCCGCTACATGGATACCGAGTGCAAGATCCTGGAAGACTTGGCGGCGCATTTGCCCGATCCGTCCGCGCCGGGTTGCGTGCGTCTGTACACCGATCTGTATCCCTGCGCCAGTTGCCGGCACGTGATGGCCCAGTTTCTGGCCGCCTACACCAACGTGCGGATGCAGGTCTTGTATCGAGAACGTTAAGCGCCGCGGGGGGCTAACGCGATTTTCATGCGGTCCCGATTGACGGCAATCCCGTCCGGCAGTTTTCTTGTGGATGGAGAGAGGACGTTCGACGGAGCGGCGAGCGGTCTTTCCGGAGAGGAGCGGGCGCATGAAAACGGTGCGGACGTTGGCGGGGTGCGGGGTGGGGCTGTTGCTCTGGAGCGTTTGTCTTTCCGAGGGGGCGCCCTCGCTGTCCGTCACCAAGCCGCCGGTGCAGCTGCCGACGCTGATGACCGGTCCGCCGATCGATCCCATGGCCGCCCAAGGGCAGTGGTTCATGGATACCAACGGGGTGGAAACCGTCCGGACCAACGAATTCTACGACGAGGTCGCCGGCGGCCTCGGAGCCAACGCCATCACCGGCTACGTGGACAACGTCGTCTATCAGGGCGGTCCGGGGACGCCCATCCAGGGATTCAGCATCCAGGCCACGATCCACAACGACACGACCACGGAAGCCGGCTGGGCGGTCGGTTCCAACAGCCACGGCGAATCGCGGCCTCGAATCGAGGAATTGCCGTACGTCGGTCCGTTGGTGGACGTCAAACTCGCGGCGGAGTTCGCCATCGGCGACGCCAGCCGGCTGCCCCTCGCGTTCAATTATCCCGCAGGGCCCTACCGCGAGGGCGAATCGCCGTTCATCGAGGCGATCAACGAGGACCAGTGGGGCTGGTATTGCTGGAGTCCGGAAGACCCGGACCCGGGCCACCAACCGTCCGGCGGCTATTTCGTTCCGACCTGGGATTTCGGAACCATTCCGCAAGGACAATCCGCCACGCGTCAGCTCGTGTTCTCGGTCGCGCCGCCCGGGCTCCAGCCCGCGGATCTCCGCTATTCCGCCATCGTCGCCTCGCATGCCACCCAAAGCGACGTCCTGCTGAATCGCAGCCAATCGTTGAAGATCAGCACCTGGATCGACGACGTCGCCCTCGATGCGGGGGCCGATCAGGTGGAACCGCCCCTGCGCTTGAGCGACGTCTCGGTGTTCCACAATCCGTACGAGGAGGAGGAACCGGAAGAACTGGACTTCGGCGACGCGCCGGACGCTCCGTATCCAACCCTGCTGGCCAGCGACGGCGCGCGGCACGTGGTTTTGCCCGGTTTCTGCCTGGGCGCGCGGGTGGACGCCGAATCCGATGGCCAGCCGACCGCCAACGCGGACGGCGACGATTCGAATCCCCCGCTGGCCCTGGACGACGAAGACGGCGTGACCTTCGCCACGGCCCTGTTCCCCGGCGTGCAGTCCTGGGTGCAGGTGGTCGCCAGCGTTCCTCTCGGCACCACCGCCTACGTGAGCGTCTGGATCGATCTCAACGGCGACGGCGACTGGACCGACCCCGGCGAACAGGTGGTGGCGGACAACGGCGCCGTCGCGGGCGCGCAGGCGTATCCCTTCACGCCCGGCGCGATCGCGGCCGTCGGCTCCACCTTCGCCCGCGTCCGCCTCAGCACCCAGCAGGGGTTGGCCGATACCGGCCTGGCCCCCGATGGCGAAGTGGAGGACTACGAAATTTCCATTGCCCCGGTCAAATGGCTGCAAGAACCCGATCTGAGCGAAACGGGCGTGGACGTGGACAATTTCGTCCTCTTGGCGGACGACTTCCGCTGCACGCAGTCCGGCCCCATCACCGATTTCCACGTCTGGACGTCGTTCAACGGAGACGAACTCCCGCCGGGAGGGCTCACGAACGCGGCGTTCACGCTGTACCTCTACGCGGACGTTCCGGCACAGGAACCGGAGAATCCCTACAGCCATCCCGGCGCCCTGCTGTGGAGCCGGGAATTTGCGCCGGGGACCTACTTCGCAGGCCCGATCTCGGCCGGTCCTCCGGAATGGTGGTTCGATCCCGTACAGGGTACGTGGACGTTTCCCGGCGATACCCAGGTTTTCCAGTACGACTTCTTGATTCCCATCGACGAGGCCTACGTCCAGACCACGGGGACCGTCTATTGGCTCGGCGTCAAATACGACGAACAGCAGCCGGGCGGATTCCAACTCGGGTGGAAGAGTTCCACGAACCATTGGAACGACGACGCCTGCTGGTTCGATCCCGATGGGCGGACCTGGCATGAACTGCGCTATGGCGGCGGCCATCCGCTGGCCGGCGATTCCATGGATCTGGCCTTCGCCGTGACCGGTCTGGAGGGCGACGATCCGACGCTGGACTTCGGCGACGCGCCGGACACGCCCTATCCGACGTTGCGGATCAACGACGGCGCGCGGCACGTCGTCGTGCCGGGGATCTACATGGGGGCGTTGATCGACGCCGAATACGACGGCCAGCCCGATGCCACGGCCACGGGCGACGATCTGGCCAATTTGAAGGACGAAGACGGCGTGACGTTCCTGAACAACTGGGTGGCCGGCCAGGTCGTCACGGTGCAGGTCGTGGCGTCGGTCTCGGGCATCGTGTCGGCGTGGGTGGATTTCGACGCCAACGGCAGTTGGGGCGATTTCGGCGAAAACGTTCTGGCGGGCGCGCCGGTCGGCGCGGGGACCAACGTCATGGTCGTCAACGTGCCGGCCAGTTCCAATTCCGTTTCCACCTTCGCCCGTTTCCGTTTCACCACGATGCCGGTGGCCATGACCTATACCGGGCTCGTGGCCGACGGCGAAGTGGAAGACTATGCCCTGACCATCTTGCAGGAGGAAGAAGAGGAACTCGACTTCGGCGATGCCGACGACAGCTTGTTGATCGTGGGCTATCCGACCTTGCTGGCCAACAACGGCGCGCGGCATGTCCTCGTGCCGGGCGTCTTCCTTGGCGCGAGCATCGATGCCGAACCGGACGGCCAGCCGGACGGCACCGCCACCGGCGACGACAATGCCGGAATAGACGACGAGGACGGCGTGACGCTCCCGGCGATGCTGGCGGCGGGCTCTTCGGTTCAGGTTCCGGTGATGGCCTCCGTTCCCGGCTTTCTGAACGCCTGGATCGACTGGAACTGCAACGGAACCTGGCTGGATCCCGGCGAGCAGGTTTTCCTGAACCATCCGTTGGTGCCCGGCATCAACCCGTTGCCGCTTTCGGTGCCGCTGCCCCCCGCGTTCGTCGCCGGCGGACCCCAATCGCGCTGGCGCTTCACCACCTATCCGGTCGCGGTTCCCGCGTTCGCCGGAGCGGAAACGGATGGGGAAGTGGAGGACTACGAACTGCAACTGGAAATCCTCGACTTCGGCGATGCGCCCGATCCGACCTATCCCACCCTCCTGGCCAACAACGGCGCGTGCCATCGCATACCCTCGATCTACTATCTGGGCGCGACGGCCCCCGACCTCGATCCCGACGGGCAGCCGACGCCCGACGCGATGGGCGACGACAACGCCGGGACGGCGGATGAGGACGGCGTGTTCATGCCGGGCGGCACACCGCTCGTGCGGGGGGATCCGTCCGCGCTGCTGGGCGTCGTCGTCTCGACCGCCGGCAATCTGAACGCCTGGCTGGATTTCAACGGCGACGGCGACTGGGCGGATGCCGGCGAGCAGATCGCCGCGGATCTGTCCCTGCCGGCGGGCGTCAACCCGCTGGTGTTCGCGATTCCCGCCGATGCGTGGGTCGGATCGGTCGTCGGCCGGTTCCGTTTCTCCAGCCTGACGGGCCTCTCCTATGCCGGGTTTGCCTCCGACGGCGAAGTCGAAGACCACGTCTTCACCATCTACCAGCAAGGACCCGACACCAACAACTTCGAGATCACCAACATCGTCTATGCCGCCACGAACCAAGCGACGATCTGGTGGGTCGGCGATACCAACGCGATCTACGAGACGCAATACATCCTCGACTTGCCCAGCACGTCCAGTCCGCCGTGGACGCCGTGGGGCGCGTGGGTGACGGGTGGGCCCCTGATGCAGGTCGACACCAACGCGGCCGAAACCGCCAAGCACTATCGCGTCGTCGCGCCGTTTTCCCCGCCGCCGCCGTAGTCCCCGGCTCGTTCCGTTGCCGGCGATCGGTTTTTCCACGCTGTGGAAAACCGGGGTGCGAGGGCAGGGGGCGTCAGCGGGAGAAGAGTTCGAAGTCCTGCGCGAAAGTCGCGCCGATCCGGAGCGTCCAGTTGTCGACGTCCTGCTCGGGTTGGTCGCTGCCGGTGGCCTGCCACGAGCCGGCACAGAAGAGATCGAGCCACGGGGCGAGGCGGTGGGTATAGAGGATTTCAGCGACGAGGGGGACGTCTTGGCGGTCGATCTCGGCGCCGGCGTCGTCGGAGATCGTTTGGAACGCGCGGGTTCCCGCCTGGAGACTGGCGGCCAGCTGGCCGCGCGGCAGGATCCAATAGCCCGCGCCGAGGGCGATCCCGGCGCCTTGGTAGCAGACCGACTCCTCGTTGGAGTCGTTGTCCTCGAGGTAGACCTCGCTCCAGAGAGAGAGCGCGCGCGTGGGCAGCCAATGCAGGCCGACGCGGACGTCCGCGGAGAGGTCGCGTTGCCCCTCGCCGTCGTAGGTCAGGCGGGTATCGTAATCGGTCCAATCCAAGCGGATCTGCGCGGCGAGCTGCCACGCGGGCGAGGGCAAGGTCCAGCGGAGGGAGGGCACGGCGGCGAGCCAGCGGAGGTCGTCTTCCGGCAGGGCGTCGTCGCGCGCGAATCCCCCGGCCAGGCGCAGGCCGCCTCCGAGCGGGGCGGCGGTCCGCCATCCCTCGAGGTGGGCTTCGGCGCCTTCGCGGAAGCCGAGGTCGTCGCTCAGATAGTCCGTGCGGGTAGCGGATGCGCCGAGCGCCCATTCGGAACCGTCTTGGGACAGGAGATGGAGATCCAGCGCGGGCGTCGCTCGCAGGAACGCCGAGCTTTCGGCGTTGGTGAGCGCGGCGGCCGCCGAAAAGCGGTTGTCTTCATGGCCGGCTTCGAGCGACAGGCGCGGCGCAAGGAACGCGTCGGCGGCGGTCAGCACCTGCACCGAGCCAAGCCACGCTGAAGCCGCTAGCCCGAGCCAGGGGCCGGAACTCCGGAACGTCACGGGGGGCCACCCGCGCCGTTGCCGTGGCCTCCGCCTCCGCCGGCACCGGATCCCGGCGCGGCCGGGCGGCCCGGGCCGCCGGGTCCCGGGCCCATGCCGCCGGTTCCGCCGCCGCCCCGCCAGCCATGGGCGCCTTCGATGGCGGCGTTGCCGCCCCAGAGCGTTTGCCGGATGCGTTCGCCGTCCATGCCGCCGCGATGCTGCTGGATGGCGTAGCGGGTGGCGCGCATCACTTCCATGCGCCGCAGGCCGCGGTCGAGGCAATCGTTCATTAGGTTCCGCGTCGTGGCGGGATCGATGCCGGCCAGGTGGAGGGTTTCGCCGGCTTCGATGACGCTCTGGATGCGCAAGGCGGATTGGCCGTTGCCGCGCTGGAGAATGGCGGAAAGATCCTCAACGGGCACGCCGCTTTCCGCGGCGAGGCCGGTGGCGGTGAGCAATTCGTCGCAGGGGGAGCCCGGGGTCATGTCGTAGTGGGCGGCTTGGACCATGGAGCGGGCCTGGACCATGGTGCCCAGGCGCGCCTGCAGGGCGGCGAGGAGACTGGGCGGATCGACGTTTTTCGCCAAGCCTTCTTCCAGGCGCAGAGTCAGGGCCGTTGCCGGCACGCCTTGGCGGCGGGCGTTGGCCAGGCAGGCGAGAGTCTGGCCCGCCTGCTCGGCCGTGAATCCGCGCTGGCGGAGGCGCGGGACGTAGGCGGCCACGACCGAGTCGGCGTTTTCCTGCTGCAACAAGGTCCAAGGGTCGCTGGATTGCGCCCAGAGGGCGGTCGCCGCCAGCAACCAAGTCCCCAACGCGAGGGGGCGCAGACGAGACGATGGAATGGTTTTCATCTGATGTTCTCCCTTACAGTTCGATCACGGCATTTTCGCGGCCGAAGCCATCGTTGCGCCGGATTTCGGCGCGGGGGTCGGCCACCCACTGCCGTCCATCCACGAGGAAGCCATACTCGTAGCGTCCCGCCGGCAGGTCCACCTCCGCGGTCCAGTGGCCGGAGGCGTCGGGTCCCGCGAGCTGCAACTGGCCGATCTGCCAATCGGTGAAGGTGCCGACCAGTTCGACGGTTTGGGCCCCGGGCGCGTGGATCTCGAAATGGACGGTGACGCGGTTGTCCAGGGACGTGGACGAGCGGGGGGCCAGGAAGGTGGAGAGCAACAGCATGGCGGCGGCGCCGGCGAGGGCGGGCAGGAACCAGCGGCTCCGTTCCGGCCAGAGATGGCGCAGGGCGCGGGTCAACGGCAGATCGGGCTCCTGGGGCAAGGCGTCCATGACGCGCTTCGTGAAATCCGGCGGAGCCGTCCGGCGCAGCGGACGCAGGGCCTCCAGGGGATCGGATTCCGGCATGGGCTTGTTCATGGTTTCGTTCCTTCCTCGCTTTGCAATTGACGGATATGGTTCAGCAATTCTTCCCGGCCGCGCATGAGGCGCATCTTGACGGCGCTGAGGCCGAGGCGGAGGGTCCGGGCGATGTCCTCCAGCGAAAGGTCTTCCATGTACTTGAGCACGAGCGGCACGCGGGTTTGCTCGGGCAGGCGCGCAAGGGCCTGCTCCAGAAGGGCGTGGCGCGGGTCGGGGGCGGCGGGGGGATCGGTGACGGTTTCCAGCACGTGCCGGGTTTCCAAGGTCCGGCGGCGCGTTTCGCTCCGGAAGCGGTTGCGGGCGAGATTGGCGCAGATGCCCATCACCCAGTTCCGGAAGGAATAGGCCGGTTTGTAGCTGTAGAGCTTCTGGAAAGCGCGGATGAAGGCCTCCTGCGCGAGGTCCGCCGCGTCCGGATGGTTGTTGGTCATCCGGTAGGCCAGGTTGAAGATCGCGTGCTGGTGGCGGACCACCAGCTCGGAGAAGGCCTCGCGATGGCCGTTCAGGCAGCGCGTCACCAAATCTGTATCGCTTTGATCCATGATGCCTCTCAACTTGTATACACCATTCCCCCCGGAAAAGTCACGGGAGGGCGTTCGGTGACTTTTCCCGGAGGGGCGGTGTATTCCCTTGTGAAGCGATCGTCTGGCCCGGGCGGGTGCCTGGAAAGGGCGTTGCAAAACCAGAAGAACAGGAGATTCCAAATGAAATCATGGCAACGGATGGGCATCGTGGTTGGCGTGGTGGCGGCGACGGTTGTGATGGCCGACAGCGCGCTGGCGGCGGGGCGCACGCAGACCCGCGCGGGCAACGCCAAAGGCAGCGTCACGCGCACGACGACCCGCACGCAGACGCGCCAGCAGCTGCGCGATGGCTCGTGCCTGACCGGCACGGCGACCGGCACGGCGACGGGCACGGGGGATCGCCTGCGCCTGCGCGATGGTTCCTGCCTGGTCAAGTAAGGCGGAATTGCGGCCGGACAATGCCGGAGGCAGGAGCCTCCGGCATTGTCTTGAACCAAAGGGGCGAGCGGGAAGGCGTTTAGCTGCGGCGTTCGGCGGCCTTCTCCCGCAGCGTGGACAGCCGCGCGATGGCTTCGCGCAGGGTGCTTTCCTGCTTGGCGAAATGGAAGCGGATGAGGTGATTCACCGGTTCGCGGAAGAAACTGGAACCGGGGACGGCCGCCACGCCGACTTCCCGCGCGAGCCATTCGCAGAAGGCCACGTCGTCGGCCGCGCCGAATTCGGACACGTCGACCATGACGTAGTAGGCGCCTTCGGGCTCGGTGAAGGTCAAGCCGGCGGCGCGCAGGCCCCCGAGAAACAAATCGCGCTTGGCCTCGTAGATATGGGCCAAGTGGGCATAATACGAGTCCGGCATCTCCAGCCCGGCGATGGCGGCTTCCTGCAGCGGCGCGGCGGCGCCGACGGTGAGGAAGTCGTGCACCTTGCGCGCGCCGTCGATGAACGCGGGCGGGGCGACCACGTAGCCCAGCCGCCAGCCCGTGATGGAATAGGTCTTCGAGAGCGAACTGCACGAGATCGTCCGGTCGAACATGCCCGGCAGCGCGGCGAAATACGTGTGCCGATGCGGGGCGTACAGGATGTGCTCGTAGACTTCGTCGGTGATGACGAACGCGTCGAATTCCTCGGCCAGCGCCGCGATCTGCAGCAGTTCTTCGCGGGTGAAGACCTTACCGGTGGGGTTCGACGGATTGCACAGGATGAGCGCCTTGGGCCGCTGCTCGAAGGCGCGGCGCAGTTCGGCGGGGTCGAACGTGAAATCCGGCGGACGCAGGGGCACGTAGATCGGCTCCGCGCCGGAGAGGATCGTGTCGGCGACGTAGTTCTCGTAGAAGGGGGAAAAAACGACCACCTTGTCGCCCGGATTGCAGGCCGTCATCATGGCGGCCATCATCGCTTCGGTGCTGCCGCAGGTGACGACGAGATTCTGGTCCGGATCGATGGGCAGGCCGGTGAAATGGGCTTGTTTGCGGGCGAGGGCGCGGCGGAAGTTCGGCGCGCCCCAGGTGACGGCGTACTGGTGGGGGCCGGCGTGCGCGGATTTTTCGAGCGCCACGCGCAGCTCTTCCGGCGGATCGAAGTCCGGGAAGCCCTGCGAGAGGTTGACCGCGCCGCACTCCATGGCCACCCGCGTCATGCGGCGGATGACCGATTCCGTGAAGCGACCGACGCGCTGGCTGGTTTTAGGCATGGTGTTTTCCTTATGCCGTACGCGGCCGGCGGGCGAGGAGGAGGTAGGCGGCCGAGGCGGCGAGCACCGTGTTGAGCGGCGGAATGCCCGGCAGGAATCTGGCGGCGCAGAATCCGCAGGCCCAGGCGACGACGGCGGCCCAGCGCACGCCGGCTTCGGGTTCCGCGTCCGGCGCGCGGCGGCGGACGACGAAATAGTCCAGGATCAGGATCGCGCCGATGGAGGGCAGCATCAGGTTGAGGAGATTGAGCCACGGGACGAAATGGTTGTAGGCGGCGGTGGCGAAGACCGTTCCGAGGAAGCCGTTGATCAAGACGAATTTCCGCTTGCGCAGGCGCGTGAGCGTGGCGAAGCCGAGGCTGGCGGCGTAGAGCGCGTTGTCGTTCGTGGTCCAGATGTTCAGGCCGAGCACCAGCACGGAGACGGCGATCAAGCCCTGCGCCTTGAGCGCGAGGGAAATGTCGTTGGTCTGGTAGAACGCGGCGGCCACGGCGCCGAACAGGAACATCAGCGAATTGCCCAGCAGGAACGCGATCACCGTGGCGGACACGGAGATTTTCGGCGTGCGGGCGTAGCGGGTGAAGTCGGGGGTGAGGGTGCCGCCCGAGATGAACGAGCCCACGCAGATGCCGATGGCGGCCGTGAGGGAGATGGGCGCGGCGGGGTCCATGGCGAACCAGGCGGAGACGCCGCCGAAATCGTGGAAGGCCTTGGCCAGCGAAGCCGTGCCCAGCAGCGCGATGGCCGGCACGGCGACGATCGAGAGGATCGTGAGCGACTTGATGCCGTAATAGGCCGTCGCCGTCATGCACGCGCCGGAGACGGCGAGGAGGGCGAGGCGGGGCAGGTCGGGGAACATCTGCGCCACGGGCAAAGCGAACATGGCGACGCCCACCCCGAACCAACCCACCTGCGTCACGCCCAGCAACAGCGAGGGCAGGATGGCGCCTTGCTGTCCGAACGCGCGCCGGGCGAGCAGGTGAGTGGAGAGGCCGGTCTTGGACGCGATGTGCGCCAGCAGGCCCGTGTAGACGCCCAGCAGCAAATTGCCCGCCAGCACCGCCAACAGGAAGGTCGTGGCGCGCAATCCGTTGCCCAGGGTGGCTCCCGCCCACATGCTGGCCGAAAAGAACGTGAACCCCAGCATGACGACCAGCAGCGACGGAAAGCCCCGGCGGTCGGCGGCGGCGACGGACGAAAACTCGTATTCGGAATGCATGGAGCCGAAATCTGGCCTGTTCGCGGGGATTTTTCAATCCCGAACGGCGCAGGGACGGGCAAACGGCTCAGGGCGCCAGGCGGACGCGAACGCCGAAGGCATTGAGCGGGGAAGGCTGGTCGTTTGTGAACGCCATCGTGCCCTCCACTCCCGGGCGATCCGTGTAATCCGGCCAATTGGTCAGCGGACCGGTCAAGTCATCGGTGCCGACGACGGTATACAGGCGCTGGGTGTTTCCCGGCCAAGTGAAGATTTGCTGGCCCGTCGCCGGCAGGACGACCGGATCCTGGACCGCAAAGAGGCTGCCGGGATCCAGCGGATCCGTGCCGGCGACGATCTCGGCCCAATCGGATTGGCCGTCGCCGTCCGTGTCGCTGCGCCAGGGGTCGGTGCCGTGCAGGAATTCCTGCAAATTGGACAGGCCGTCCCCATCCGGGTCTCCGGCGGAATCGTCGGTCAGCGGCGCCAAGCCGTTGAGGATTTCCCAGTCGTCCGGCATGCCGTCGCCGTCCGTGTCCGCACCGCCGTACACGTACTCGTGCGCGCCGACGTCGAAGCGCGCGGTGCCGTCGAAATCGCCGTCCAGCGGGCGCGGCGTGCCGTCCAAATCGGCGTCCGGCAAGAAGGCGGGCCCGGCGATGGCGTCGATGCAAGGCGAGCCGCTGGCCAACCGATAGCCGTTGGGTTCGAGCAGCAGCGGATCGGCATCGAAGTTGCCGAGGCCAACGGGCAGGGGGGCGACGCAGCAAGTGTCCCAGAGGCCCCCGAGCACGTTCGGATCGGATCCGGCGGCGACGTTGAAATACACGATGCTGTAACGGCCGACGCAATCGGCGGCGCCACCGCCGTCGGTGGCTTGATTGCCGGTGAGGGTGCAATATTCCAGCAGGCTTTCCGCGGCGCCGCCGCCTTGCGCCGCGGCGTTGGCATGGAGGAAGGAATTGATCAAGGTGCCGCCGCGGATGCCGCCGCCGCGGATCGCCGCGGAATTGGAAACCAGCACGCAATCCGCGACGACGGCTCCGACCTCGGCCCGGATGCCGCCGCCGCTTTGATCGAGCGCTGCATCGCCGGCCGCGCGCGTGGCGCCGAAGCGGACCGTGAAGCCCTCCAGCGTCGCGCCGGTCCCCAGATAAACGCCGCGGACGGCGGCGTCGCCGCCGGGGCCGGCACCTTCGATGGCCGTTTGGCCGTGGCCGTTGACGGACGCCACCCGGATGGCTTTGTCCACGACCACGCGGTTGGTCAGCGCGCCGAGGTGCGTGCGGCCGCCGACGGCGTAGACGCCGTTGGAGACCCAGACGACGTCGGGTGCGTCGGCGACGTCGATGGCCGATTGGACGTCGTGGGCGGCGTCGGCCCAGCTCAGGAACGGCCAGACGTGGCCGCCGGCGGGCGAGACGTAGTGCGCAGGCGTCAGTTCGTAGGCGCCCATGTCCGGCGCGGCGGCGCTGCCCGGAAGGCCGGCGGCCGGGCGCGGCATGCCGGCCAGATCCTGCGCGAGTCCGCTGGGCGCGGCCGCATCCAAGGCCGGGGAGTCGGTCTGGAGGAAATAGACGCCGCCCGCGGCATCGACGAACCGGGGATCGTTGGTCACGTTGCCGACGGATTGGGGATCGGGGGCGGTGCAGGAGTAGCGGCAGACGGCATTGAAATAGTTCGACCAGCCGTTGCCGGCGGCATTGAAATAGACGATGGAATTGCTGGCGATGCCGCGGTAGATGCCGCCGCCGCCTTGCGCGGCATGGTTGCTGACCACGGTCGCGTGCAGGAGCACGGCGTCCGCCGCGCCGCCGCCGTATTCGGCCTGGTTGGCCAGGACCAGCGCGTTTTCCAGCGTGCCGCCATGGGCGCCGCCGCCGTTGCCGGTCGCGACGTTTTCCGAAACGACGCATTGCCGCAAGGTTGCGCTCGCCGCGCCGCCGCCTTGCGCGGCGCGGTTGCCTTGCAGGGTCGAATCGAGCAGGAGGCCCCGGTAGGCGCCGCCGCCGGAGGCCGTCGCCTCGTTGCCGAGAATCCAGCAGTTTTCCGCGCTTCCGCCGGTCTCGCACCAGACGCCGCCGCCGCTCTGCGCGGCAAGCGCATCGCCGGAGGACCGGGTATGGCCGTTGGTCAGCGTGAAGCCGACCAGGCGCGCGCCGGCGCCCACGTAGGCGCACCGGACGGCGGCCTCGCCGGCGGGGCCGCTGCCGACGATCCAGGCGTGTTCCGGGCCGTTGCGGCTGGCGACGGTCACCTCGTTGGTGAGCGCCACGCGGTTGGTGGGACCGTCCGCGAGGGCCACGCCGCCGGAAGCGTAGATGCCGTCGTCGACCAGGACCAAGCCCCCGGCCATGTTGGCGGCGATGGCCGCCTGGATGTTCGTGGCGGCGTCCGTCCAGTTGGTGAAGGGGGACAGGTGGGCGCCCGCCGGCGAAACGAAATTCGTGTATCCGGGAAAGATCTCGACCGCAATGGAATTGGACGCCGCGCCGTCCGGATTCCACGCCACGACGGTGGCGACGTAAACGCCTCCCGACATGAACGACCGCTCGACGGAGGGGGTGTTCGAAACGGCATGGCCGTCGCTGAACTGCCAGACGTAGGCGGCCGGAGCTCCATCGACGTTGACCTGGAACGAAACCGGCGTGCCGACCACCGCGCGATCCGTGCTGCTTTCGATTTCCACGGCCAGCGGCCCGCCCAGGCCAGGCAGGTAGAATTCGTCGCAGCCCATGTCGACGCCGCCGCCCCAGATGCGGGGATCGCCGTCCATATCCAGATCGCCGCCCGCCAGCGGCCAATGGCCGGTGTCGATGCAGGGGGAATCGGCGACCAGCCGCCAGTTGCGAATGCCGGCGAATCGGGGTTCAAGCGCGAGATTGCCCGTCCCCGCAGCCGCTGGAACCACGCAGGAATACGACACGACGGCGCCATACGTGGCCGGTCCGATGTTGGCCCGATTGCCGAAGACAATACAATTGGCGACGTCGCCGCCGTAGATGCCGCCGCCGGTTCCCGCTTCGTTGTCGAGCACGGTGTTGTTCCGGAGAATGCCGCTCCAGACGCCGCCGCCATAGGTGGCGGCCACGTTGCCGCGGATCAGGCAGTTTTGCACCGCGGCCCCGCCGCTCCACGCCATGATGCCGCCGCCCCCGCCGCCGGAAACGTTGTCTTCGATGACGCAGCGGATGACGGCGGGGCTGCGGCTTGGGGCGAGATAGATGCCGCCGCCGTAGGTCGTCGCCGTATTCCCGGCGATGATGGAATCGAGGATTTGGATGCCGCTGGAGCGGTCCGTATTGTCGCCGGCACCGTCGAAAATGCCGCCGCCGCGCGTGCCGGAGTTGAATTCGACCCGGCAGGCCTCGATGCGCACCGGCACCGTCGGCGAAGCGGAATCGTAGTTCCAGAACGCGACGCCGATGCCGCTGTTGCCGTTGCTGGCGACGGTGGACGCGCGGATCAGGAAGTTGCTGACGCGCGGGATCTGGATCGGCGCCACGGTGTCGTTCTGGCGCAGGGCGACGCCGGTGCCGCCGGATTCCGCCACGAGGCAGTTTTCGATGCGGGTGTCCACGGCGCAGGTATAGATGCCGTTGGTCGCGCTTTTGCGGACGATCGTGTTGCTGACGAGCAGCGTGGAGTCGGGGACGATCCGCGGCGTCGTATAGCTGTCGATGCCGTTGTGGCGGGAGTGCGTGACGAGGCAGTTGAGGACGGCGCCGTGTTCGCTTTTGATCCCGTGGCGGGGCGCGTTGCTGACGGTGAAGCCGTCCAAGCTGCCGTGCTGGAGGAAGACGGCGTCCTGGCCGGCGGGCAAGGCGCCGCCATCCACCAGCGTGGCGTCCCGGCCGTTGACCGAAGCCAGCTCGACGCCGTTGGTCACGCGCACGGTGGCCGTCGGCGCATAGACGCCGTTCGTCGCCAGGACGAGATCGCCCGGGGCGCACACGTCGATGGCCGCCTGCAAGTTGGTGGCCGCCTCCGCCCAGTTCGCGAACGGCGCCACGTGCAGGCCGGCGGGGGAGACGTAGCGGATTTCCGCCGGAACGGACCGTGCTCCGGCGGCCAGCGCCAGGACGCCGAAGACCGCGACGTTCCGCAATCGGGAGTTCCGGAGTCGGAACGACCCACGGCCGGGACGGACGGAATCCGGCTCGGATGGAGGCAATCCTCTCATGACGGACAGTCTATCAGGTCGGCCGCGGCAGCGTCAAACGCCCGGCGCCCGAAATGCCGCGATATGCCGCAATGGCCGGCCCGCGCGCGTTTGACGTACTGCGGGGCAAGCAGTAAGGTTGGAGCCCATGGATTCCTGTCCAGCCGTCCCGCGCGAACGAACATGACCAACGCGTGTCATCCGAAGCCGTTGATCCGCTCCGTTGCGCTCCGGACAGCCTCTTGCGTCGGGGCGTTGTTGATCGCGGGGGTCCCGGGCGCGGCGCGGGCCGACAAGGCCGCGGACCGCGCGGACCCGAAACCCAGTCCGGAAGCGTCGAAAATCTTCTCGAAAAGTACGCGGTTGGCCAAGGATTTGCGCGGACCGGATGGCCTGGCCCTCGACCTGAAGAGCGGCGATCTCTACGTGTCGGAAGAAAACGCCGCGGCCATCGTGCGCATCAAGCCCAACGGTTCCCGGCAGGTGGTGATCGACGGCACGACGCCGGTCTTCGAGGAGCAGGGGCGTTCCCGGAAAAAAACGATCGGCCTGCGGTCGCCGGAGGGCATCGCGTTCGCCGCGCCGCGCACCCTGTACGTGGCCGAAGACGTGCCCGGCGGCCGGTTGATCGCGTTCGAATTCGGGGACAAATCCGGCCCGTCTTCCGCCGCCGGCACGGTCGTGCCGTTGCCCCTGCCGAACCATCGGTTCGCGTGGGAGTCGATCGACCTCGGCCCGGCGGGCGAATTGCTGCTGGCGGGCTCCACCCTGGAAGCCTTCGGCAGCGATCCGGATGCGGGCGGATTGCTGGGATTGGTGCGCGGCGCGATCCTCTACCGGGATGCGCAAGGCGAGTGGTGGCTGCCGCTGAACGACGCCTTGGCCAGCTACTCCGCGGCGCGTTTTTCGCCCGACGGCCAATTCGCGTTTTTCGCCGACGAACTGTCGGGCGACGTCGGTTGCCTGGATTTGCGGACGCGCAACGTCCGCACCTTCCGGTCCGTGAAGAGGTTCCGCGCGCCCGAAGGCCTCTGGGCGCTGCCGGGCGGGGCGGTGCTCGTGGCGGAAGAGGGCGGCGCGATCTACCGCCTGGATCCCACGACCGACACCCTCCAGCTGCTCTACGAGAACGCGGGCACCGTCGAGTCCGTGCTGTGGGACGAACGAAACCATCGGTTGCTGGCGGCGGACGATCAGCACGGCACGATCCTGGCCCTGGAAATGAAAGCCGGGCTCGGACTCCGGGCGGCGATCGGGACCATTCTGGACATCCGCTTCGAGGATCAATCGACGCCCGTGGAAATGATCCCCGAACGCTGTCCCGGCTATCTCGCCAAGGTCCTGAAACTTGGGGGATTCGATCCGAACCGGGAAGGAAGCAAGGTCACCTTCCAGGATTTCGCCCGGAAGTATTGCATGGTCGCGATCGATGCGAATGCCGAATTGATCGCCCCCGATCCGGCCATCGCCGATCCGATCGAGCACATCCAGTTCGTCATCGTCGCGCCGTATCTGATCGGCGTGAAGGAAGGCGAACTGATCTGGTCCTCCAGCGGCTTCACGGCGGTCAAGGCGTCGGGCCAGAAGCTCAAGACCGAACTGGTCCAACGGCAGGTCGTCCACGGCGATTTGATGGAGACCCGCTTCACGCCCGTGGGCGGCCAGACGATCGCCTTGCCGATGCCGTTTTCCGCCCGCATCAACAGCGACGGGTTCGTCACCGTCCATTTCATGGGCATGGGCGCGATGCCCGATTTCCTGCTGGAACTGAACACGGTGGACCCGAGCCAGAGCATCATGGTGGTGATGCCGTTGGAGGGGCCGACGGAGCAATACCGGATTTCGCTGCCGTCCCGGCGGAACCGCAACCACTGGGTCATCGCCCTCGAGCGCAAGGCGCCCGACGTGTGGCGGCGCCTGTCCCTGCCGGCGCGCTGGACGGGCAAAGGTGTCTCGGGCGGCGCGCGGAACAAATGAGTTTTCCCGCGCAGGCGGCCGCGCGGGGCTGAACCCGCCGCGCCTACTCGAGTTCGCGGAGGCGCTGGAGCACGTCTTGGACGGCGCCGACGTCGGGATGGCGCCGCCGGGTTTCCTCCACGAAGGCGAGGGCGGGTTCCAGCAGGTGCCGGTCGCCCAGCGCGAGGCGCTGCAGCAAGGCCTGGTAGGCCATGCGGCGGAGGGCGAGATCGTCGAAATCGGTGCGGGCGAACGGCCGGCCGGCCACGGCCCAGTAGATGGCCTGGGCCTGCGGGGTGCGCCAATCCAGCGGCGCGATTTCGGATTCGATTTTCCGGACGAGGTCCGGATCGAGAGGCACGGCGCCGGCCGCGACCTCGGCGGCCCAGCGCGCGCGGTAGAAATCCGCGGCGGCATCGGAATCCGTGCCGAGCTTGTGCAGGAACAGCCACGCCAGCTCCTGGTGCAGGCGCGCCGAGCCCGGATTGAAGGCCATGCCTTCGTCGCGCAGCAGCCCGATGCCGTTGCGCACCCAGCGCCACTTCTCGGCGGGGTCGGCCATCAGCGCCGACACGTTGTAGGCCATGTTCCAGGCGTGGTACGCCCAGACCGCGGCGCTGCGCGGCTGGAGCTTGGAAATCCAATCGGAGAGCTGGACGAGCTCGAAGATGCGTCCCTCGTCCTGCAGGCGGCCGGCGCGCATCCACAGCACGTCGGCCAGGATGCCGCGGAAACCGCCGAGCGCGACGGTGGTGAAGGCCACCGCCGGGGGCATGTTCAGCGTGGGCGGCGCCTGCGTCAGGTGCCGCTCCGCGCGCAGCGCCAGCAGGCGCTCGTTCAGCGCGCCGGCCAGCGCCAGCAGCGCCGCGGCGAGCACAACCGAAATGACCAGGCGCGTTTTCACGGGTTTTACGTAGAACGTAAAAACGTTCGGGGCATTTTACGTAGAACGTAAAAACTTTCCGGGAATTTTACGTAGCACGTAAAAACTTTCATGACGGGGTGGGCAGGGCCCATTCGCGTTTGCGCAGGACGGCGGCGGACAGCAGCCCGAGCAGCAGGGGCAGGCCGACGGCCTGCTGGGCGACGTTCCGCGCCAGGTCGCGGGGCGGCAGCCAGGTGCCGGTGGCGAGGTCGTCGAGGGTGCGGTCTTCCAGCAGCGGCCGCAGGGTCAGGTAGGTGGCGCGGTAGGCCCAGAACAGGACGGTGGCGGCGGCGCGGGCGGCCAGGGAGGGGGCCGGGGGCTCGCTTTCGCCGTGGGCGTGGGCCGCGGCGCCGAAGGGCGCGACGTTCTCCACGAACGTGGCGCGGTCCACCTGCGCGGCCGCCACGATGAAGCCGGAAAGCTGCAGGACGAGGATCAGGACCAAGGTCAGGAACGTGGCGACCGGCAGGGAGAAAAGCGTGCCGAGGGTGACGCCGATGGCGGCGAAGAGGGCCAGGCGCAGATATATCTGCGCCAGTGCGCGCAGGTAGTTGCCGGCGAAGGTGCCGGCGGGCCGGCGCAGGACGAGGCCGTCGGCGGGATCGAAGAACAGCGTGGCGCCGTGCGCGCCGTGGTTGCGGAAGGTGGCCACGGCCTGCGCGGCGCCGGCGGGGACGTCGGCGAACGCCAGCGTCTGCGGACTTCCGGCCATGCCGCGGACGGCGCGGGTCACGGTCTGGCCGCCGATTTCGAGCTCCAGGGTGGCGTCGAGATCGGCGGCGCCGGGCACGGAGGCGTTGCACCGGAACTGGACGAGGAGGACGCTGGCCGCCGCATGGCCGCCGGGCAGGTCGAACGTCCAGCGCCGGGCCGCGCCGGGAGCGACGGCGAAGCGCTGCGCCAGCACGGTGCGGCGGAGGGACTGGCGGATCGCGGCGGCCGGCGCGTCGGGCAGCCGGTTGGCCGCGCGGAGCCGCTCGAATTCGGCGCGGACGTCGGCGTCGACGTCGGGGAGCGGCGCGCGGACGGTTTCGAGGGCGGTCAGCGTGGTTTGCCGCGCGGCGGCGAGGGCGGCGGCATCGAAACCGCCGCGGCGCAGATGGTGGTGCAGGGTCGCGGCGGCGGCGGCGCCGACGAGCGCGAGGAGCGCGGCGTCGAGAATCAGCAGCGCGAGCCATTTGCCCAGCCAGATGCGCAGGCGGGACACGGGCTTGACGAGCAGGAGCTGGAGGGTTTTTTCGTCGGCCTCCTGCGCGACGGCCGCGCAGCCGGCCCAGAGCGTGGCGAGGGTCAGCAGGAACGAGGCGAGGCCCAGGACGTAGGCGAGATGAATGCGGATCAGGCCCTCGGGCGTGCCGTCGCTGCGCAGGCCGAGCGGCAGCAGGAAGGCGGCGGCGAACAGCAGGGCGGAGAGGATCAGGACGACGCGCGAGCGGAAAACGTGGCGGAGGGCGAGCAGCGCGATGGCGGCGATCTGGCTCACGGCTCGGGCGGGACGGGATGGGCGGCCGCGAGCCGCTCGACGAGCTGCAAGTCCTTGTAGGGGGCTTGGCGGCGGACGTAGCGCGCCTGGGTCTTTTCGAGCAGGATCTGCCAGTGCTCGGGGGTGGGCTCGAACGGCTCCCAACGCTCCATGGCTTTCGTGATCCGGCGCCAGAGGATCTGGTCGCCGCCGTTGAAGATGACGCGGATCTGGTATTTAGCCTCGTCGGTCTTTTCTTGCCAGCCGATGTTCTTGCGCATGACGGGGGAACTGTAGCATGATGATGCCCGAGGGCAAGGTGTAATGAGCGGACGGCCGGAAACGGAACGGAAGACGGACGGATTCGACGCGGGCGCGATTCGGCGCCAGTTCGCCATCCTGAACCGGGAAATCGCCTGGCTGGACAACGCGGCGACGACGCAGCGGCCGGAAGCCGTGCTGAAGGCGATGGACCAGTTCTATCGGCAGCACAACGCCAACGTGCGGCGGAGCGTGCACCGGCTGGGCGCGGAAGCGACGGCGGCCTACGAGGGGGCGCGGGCGACGGTGGCCCGGTTCGTCGGGGCGGCCGCGCCGGAGGAAATCGTGTTCACGGCCGGCACGACCGCCGCCGTCAATCTGGCGACGTTCGGGTTCGCGCGGTGGGAGATCGGCCCGGGCGACGAAGTCTGGGTGTCGGCCCTGGAGCACCACAGCAACTGGGTGCCGTGGCAGCAGGCGGTCAAAGGCGTCGGGGCCACGCTGAAGGTGATCCCGCTGACGCCGGAAGGCCGGCTGGATCTGGAGGTCTTCCGCAAGGGGCTGGCCGCGCACCGGACGAAGTGGGTGGCCGTGGCCTGGGTATCCAACGTCCTGGGCGCGGAAAACGACGTGCGCGCGATCTGCGATCTGGCCCATGCCGCCGGCGCGCGGGTGCTGGTGGACGGCGCGCAGGGCGTGGCGCATCTCCAGCCGGACGTCGCCGCGCTGGGCTGCGATTTCTTCGCGTTTTCCGGCCACAAGGCGTATGGTCCGATGGGCATCGGCGCGCTGTGGGGCCGGCGCGAACTGCTGGAACAGACGGAACCGCTCCTCTACGGCGGCGAGATGATCGCGCGGGTGGACGACCTGAAATCGACTTGGGCGGAACCGCCGTACCGGTTCGAGGCCGGCACCCAGAACGTGGCCGGCGCGGTGGGGCTGGCGGCCGCCATCGAATGGGTGCGGGACCTGCCCGCCGGCGCGCATGCCTACGTGGCGGAATTGGCGCGGGAAGCCGCCGCGCGGCTGGCGGAACGGCCCGGCGTACGGGTCTGGGGCCCGGCGGAGGGCCGCGTGTCGCTCGTTAGCTTCAGCGTGGCGGGCGTGCACGCGCACGACGTGGCGCAGGTGCTGGACGGCCGCGGCGTGGCGGTGCGCGCCGGGCACATGTGCGCGCAGCCGCTGATGCGGCGGCTGGGCATCGAATCGGCCGTCCGGGCCAGTTTCGCGCCGTACAACGCGCCCGACGAGATCCGGCGATTGCTGGAAGGCGTGCAGGCCGCGCAGGAGCTCTTCACGTGAACGACATCTACCAGGCCGCGCTGCTGGCGCATGCGAAGAATCCCCACGGCGCGGGCGCGGTCCCGCGCGGCACCGAAGACGCCGAGGCGCTCAACGCCGGCTGCGGCGACGAAATCCGCGTGAAGCTGGTCTGGACGCCGGAGGGCGGCCTGGAGCGGCTGGTCTACGAAATCCACGGCTGCGCGGTCAGCGTCGCGGCGGCCTCGATGGCCGCCCGGAGGCTGGAGGGCAAGACGCCGGACGAAATCGCGGCCACGGCCGCCGCCTTCGCCGCGCGCCTCGGCCAGGCGGGCTTCGAGGAGGAGTGGGGCGATTTCCGGGCGTTCAACGGCATCGAAAACTATCCGGCGCGCCTCCATTGCGCGCTGCTGGTCTGGCAGGCGCTGGAAAAAGCGCTGGCGAAGCGGGCCGGCCCGTGAAAACCGCGCGCTACTGGCAGGCGCTGGAAGACGGAGCGGTGCGCTGCGATCTGTGCCCGCATCGCTGCCGGATTCCCGCCGGCGGCCGCAGCCGCTGCTTCGGCCGCGTCAACCGCGGCGGCACGCTCATGGCCGCGACCTGGGGCCGGCCGGAGGCCGTGCAGGTGGACCCCATCGAGAAAAAGCCGCTGAACCATTTCCTGCCGGGGACGGACGTCCTGTCGCTGGGCACCTTGGGTTGCAATCTGGCCTGCCGATTCTGCCAGAACTGGTCGCTGAGCCATCCGGCGCGGGGCGTGGACGCCGGAGAAAACGAGGTGCTGCCCGAGGAAGTGGCGCGGCTGGCGGCGAAACGGGGCATCCCCGCGGTGGCGGCCACCTACAACGAGCCGGCGGTCTGGGCGGAATACGCCCTGGACGTCGCCGATGCCTGCCACGAACAGGGGCTCCGCATGGTGGCGGTGACCTCGGGCTATTTTTCGCCGGAGTCCCGCCTGGATTTCTTCCGCAAGATGGACGCGGCCAACGTGGACCTGAAATCGTTTCGCGACGATTTCTACGTCCAGCAGTGCGGTGCGCGGCTGGCGCCCGTGCTGGAAACGCTGGAAGCCATCCGCAACGAAACGGACTGCTGGCTCGAAGTGACGACGCTGCTGATTCCGGGGCTGAACGATTCCGAAGCGGAGATCGACGAACTGACGGCGTGGGTGGCGGAACATCTGGGGGAGGACACCCCGCTGCATTTCAGCGCGTTCCATCCGGACGGCCAGATGCAGGATCGCCCGGCGACGCCGCCGGCGACCTTGCGGCGGGCGCGGGAACGAGCCAAGGAAAACGGCTTGCGCCACGTCTACCTGGGGAACGTGCGGGGCGAGGAAGACGCGACGGCCACGTTCTGTCCGGATTGCGGCGCGCGCCTGATCGACCGGGAGGGCTTCCGCTCGCGGCTCGTGAAAATGGAGCCCGACGGCCGTTGCCAAACGTGCGGCCGGACGTGCGCCGGCGTGTGGAAGTGAAGCCGCGGAACGATCCGCGCGGAAAAGGAAACCCGATGAAGAGAAGCTTGATTGCGTTGTTGGGGACGGCGTTGGCGACGGGGCTCTGGGCCGGCTGCGACGATGGCGGCAGCAGCGACGAAAATGCCGGCTACCATCCGGCGATCGACGCGAACGGCGCGTGGGACGTCCAGGCGGACGGCGCGGCGCTGGGGACGATGGATCTGGTCGTGAGCGTGGCCGGCAAGGTGGGCGGAACGCTGACGACCTGGCAGGGGGCGACCGCGCAGCTGGACGGCGCCATGGACGGCTTGGCCGCCGAATTCACCGTGACCTTTCCGGCCGAAAACTATTTCGCCGCGCTGACCTTCACCGCCGATGCCCAAGCCGCCACCGGCGCCCTGATCGAGGACGACGGTTCCCGCCAAACCCTGCGGCTGGCGCGGGCCGCCGCCGCGCCGTAGCCCGCGGGCATGAAAAAGGCCCCGCGCGGGGGCGCGGGGCCGAGGACGTTTCCGGGAAACGCGGTTTAGGGCGGTTTTCAGAATACCGTAGCCGCTCGAAGTCGAAAACAGCCCGGCTCGGCAGGGA
>DDWR01000011.1:141908-171373 GCA_002347655.1 Verrucomicrobia bacterium UBA2281
GTAAATCTGAATTTGCTCTAGAACGTGTAGCTGGCCGTCACGCCGCCGAAGAAGACGTCCGTCTCCGGATAGTAGCCTTCGGCGTCCACGTCGTCGCGCAGATCGGCGTCGAGCAGCGAACTGAAACTGCCCTTGAGGCCGACCGACACCGTCTCGCTGAGGGCGTAGGTCAGGACGGCGTCGATCTGGGCGTGGGAGAGGGCGTCGCCGGTGCCGGAGCCGTAGTTGCTGGCGACGTAGTACTTGCCGGCATAGCCGAGCGAGGCGCCGAGGTCGAGCGACAGCGCGTCGGTCAGGCCGATGGAATGGCTGACGCCGAAGATGACGATCCAGTCTTCGCTGTTGGCCAGATCGTGGCAGAACCGCACGGAGGGGGCGAGGGGCAGCTCGCCGGCGGCGAGTTCGGCGTAGAGCTCGTAGCCGTCGTCGGCCGGGGCCTTCGAGACGCGCACGTTGCCGTCCGCATCGACGAGCGGCTCGCCGGTTTCGTCATCCGCGAGAACGACGCTGCTGTCCTGCGGATAGATGAAATAGGTGGCGCCCACGGTCAGGCTGACCGGGCCTTCCGCCGGGCAGGTCCAGTTGAGGCCCAGATCCACCTCGCCCCACTTGCCGGAGGAGTCGGGATACCACGGGGACTCGACATCCGTCAGGTTCATGTTGGCCCACAGGCTGTAGCCGAGGCCGAGGGGGCCGGCGACGTCGAGGCCGGGCTGGAAGACGGCTTCGTCGTTGCCGACGATGCCGCGATAGACGTAGGCGGACATCACGTCGGCGTAGACGTTGGCTTCCGCGGCCGAGGCGGCCAGCGGCAGAGCGGCGACCGCCGCCAGAATCAGCAGGGCAATGATCTTCTTCATTTCGTGGGTCTCCTTGGATGCCGGGTTTGTCCCGCAGCATGTGGCTGTCTATTTCCGGCTTTTCCGGACTTTTTGTCAATGGGTTTGTCCGGCCGGCCGCGAGGTTTCTGCGGCCGCGAAAGGTGCCGGGCCGGCGCGGGCCGGCGGTCCGTCCGGCGGGGCGCGCCGGGCAGGAAAAAGTCCACGCGCCGGCTGGTTTCGTCCACGGCGGCAAGGCCGACCTCGATGGATTGACCGAGGCGGAAACTCGCCCCCCGGTGGGCGGACGCGGACAGGCCGTCGCCGGCAAGGACGAACCGTTCGTGGCCGATGGCGTAGTAGGGCAGCATGCCCTGTTGGAGGGAATCGGCGAGTTCCACGATCAGGCCTTTCGGATTCAGGGAGATGATCGTCCCCGTGAACGGGCCGGTTTCGCCCTTTTCCAGGAGAGTGGCGAAGTAGCGGATGCGCTTGATCTGGATGGATTGGCCTTCCATCTCGGCGGATTCGCGCTCGGTGTCGGAACAATGGAGCGCGAGCTTCTCGATCTCGGCGGCGGAATAGACCGGGTGCTTGCGGCCTTCTTCGATGCCGATCAGGATGCGGTGCAGGACGAGGTCGGGATAGCGCCGGATGGGCGACGTGAAGTGCGCGTAATGGGAGAACCCGAGCCCGAAGTGGGGGCGGCATTCGACTTCGTAGGCCGCGCGTTTCATGTTGCGCAGCAGCGTCAGGGTCGTCATGTACTGTTCCGGCTTGCCGAGGACGGACCGGGAGATGCGGTTGAGGCCTTGTGCGTCTTCGGGGGGCGTGCGGTGGCCGAGGGCCCGCAGTTCGGCGGCCATGCGCGCCCATTGTTCGTCGGAGGGCTCCTCGTGGACGCGGTAGATGCCGGGGGCGCCGGCGGCGTGCACCTTGCGGGCGACGGCCTGGTTGGCGGCGAGCATGCATTCCTCGACGAGGTTGTAGGCTTCGGTGGCGCCGCGCCGGGTGAAGCCGACGGGGTTGCCTTCGGCGTCCAGGTCGCAGTGCGTTTCGGGCAGGGCGAAATCGAGCGCGCCGTTTTCGAAACGCAGCGCGCGGATTTTTTTCGCGAGCCGGCGCAGGTTCTGCAAGGCGGCGCACAGGTCCGCGGACGCGCCGGGAAACCGGCCCGTGTCGAAGAACTCCTGCACCTGTTCATAGGCCAGGATGGCCTTGGCGCGGATGATGGACCGGAAGGTCTTGGTTTCGAGGACGTGGCCGCGGTCGTCGAAAACGAGCTCGACGGTGTGGGCCAGGTGGTCCTCGCCGGGGAGCAGGCTGCAGACGCGGACGGTGAGATCCTTGGGCAGCATGCGGATGACGCGGTCGACGAGATAGGTGCTGTTGCCGCGGCGCAGCGCCTCGCGGTCGATCGTGGAGCCGGGCTCGACGTAGGCGGCCACGTCGGCGATGTGGACGCCCAGTTTCCAGCGGCCGCCGGGCAACGGCACGACGGACACGGCGTCGTCGTGGTCGTGGGCGTCGGCGGGATCGATGGCCACGATGAGCTCGCGGCGCAGATCGACGCGGCCGCGCGGGTCGGCGCCGTGCCGGACGAGCCGCTCGCGGGCCTGGTGGGCGGCCTTTTTCACGTCTTCGGGGAACGCTTCCGCCAAGCCGCGGTCCTTGAGCAGGGCGGGCACGTCGTTGGCGGCGCTGTCGGGGTCGCCGAGGTCCTCGGCGAATTTCGCGGTGACGGGTTGGCCGGCGGCGGGGTCGTCCTCGACGATGCGGGCGACGACGAGATGGCCCAGGTGGGCTTCGAGCTTGGCGAGGGAATCGACCAGGCGGATGGGCGTGCGCAGCAGCGGATCGCGCGGCGCGACGTAGGCGTGGTGCGGCGTGGCCTGCAGCAGGCCGACCACCCATTGGCGCTTGCGTTCCACGATGCGCACGAGGCGGACGGCCTGCGTGTCGGGCCGGGCCCCCAGCATGCGCGCGAACATCTCGCGGCGGATGGGCACCGCCTGGATCTTGTCGCCGTTCATGACGGCGCCGGCGGAGGCGGGATCGATCCACATCGGCGGCTGTTTCGGGCCGTCGGGCACGAGCCAGAGCGAACCGTTCGGGCGGACGCAGCAGGTGCCGGAAATCGGACCGGCCGCGGCGGCGGGCAGGCCCCAGCGGCCGCCGCCGAAGGGCGCGGCCTGGCCGCGCTGCTGGAGTTCGCGAAGCGCTTGCCGCAGAAGTCCGCGCTGGCCGGGCTCCAGATGGAGGCTTTGGGCCAGATCGCGTTCGGGGAGGGGACGGTAGCGGGGGGAAGAAAACAGCGCGGCCACGCGGCGCGCCAGGTCGTTGGAATTAGTCATTGTTTTCATCATGCGCAAAGGAGCGGTGCGCTGGCGAGCCTTTTTTGGCCGGAAGGCCCGCGCCCGGTGCCTAGGCGCGCAACGCGCGGCGGACCGTTTCCAGCAGGACGGCGGCGTCGAACGGTTTGAGCAGGAATTCGGCGGATTCCGTTTCCAAGGCTTGCGCCATCTCGGCGCGGGACAGTCCCCCGGTCATGGCGACGGCTTTGAGATTGGGCGTGGTTCGGCGGAGATGGCGGAGCAGCGCGGCGCCGTCCATGCCCGGCATCATGAGATCCGCGACCACGAGCTGGATTCGGGCCGGATCGCGGTCGTAGAGCGCCAGCGCTTCCGCGCCGCTGCGGGCGACAAGCGTGCGGTAGCCGTGCTGTTCCAGGATCCGCCGGGCGACGTCCAGCGCGACCTCTTCGTCGTCCACCACCAAAATGCCTTCGCCGTGGCCGCGAAGGGCGGTCGCGGCGGAAGCCGGCGCTTCCGGCGGCGCTTCCGCGGGCGCGGCCGGCAGGTAGATTTGGAACCGCGTGCCCGCGCCCGGCTGGCTGTCCACGCGGATGAAGCCCTGGTGGCTGCGGACGAGGCCCAGCACCGTCGAGAGTCCCAAGCCGGTGCCTTGGCCGGCGGGTTTCGTGGTGAAGAACGGGTCGAAAATCTTGTCGAGGATTTCCGGCGGGATGCCGGCGCCGGTGTCGGCCACCTCCAGGACGACGTGCGGTCCCGTGGCCGGCGCGGAGCAGGTTTTCGCCAGCTCGGCGTCCACCGTTTCGGCGCGGGCGTCCAGCGTCAGGCGACCGCCGGCGGGCATGGCGTCGCGCGCGTTGATGCAGAGGTTCATGAGCATCTGGTGGAGGTGCGTGACGTTGCCGCGGATGGCCGGCAGGTCCGGCGCGACGCGGGATTGCACGGACACGCTCTTCGGGAACGTTTCGGCGACGATCTTGAGCATGTCCCGGATCAACGGTTCCAAATCCAGGACGTCGCGGCCTTCTTCCTCGCCGCGGCCGAACGTCAGCAGCTGCCGGAGGATCGCGGCGCCCCGCTGGGCGCTGGACTTGACCATCTCGAGCAGGTTGCGGCCATTGGGATCTTGCACGGAATCGAGCAGCAGATCGGCGCCCATCAGCACGGGCGAGAGGATGTTGTTGAGGTCGTGCGCGATGCCGCTGGCGAGGCGCCCGACGCTTTCCAGGCGCTGCGTGCGCAGCAACTGGCGGTCGCGCAGCACGCGCTCGGTAACGTCGAACACCAGCGAAAAGTAGCCCAGGACGGTGCCGTCGCTGGCGCGGCGCGGAACGTATTGGACGTCGAAGCAATAGTAGTGCCCGTCCCGGCCGGTCATTTCATGTTCGTAGCGGACCGTTTCGCCGGCCAAGGCCCGCCGGCTGTAGGGCCGCATGATCGCGTAGGTGCTCGGGCGGTGGACTTCCTCCAGCCGGCGGCCGATGAAGTGCCGGCGGGAATCCTTGAACCAGTTTTCGTGGTAGCGGTTGACGAACCGGTAGCGCTCCTTGGCGTCCACGAAGGCCCCGAACGCCGGCACGGAATCCACGAACGCGTTCAGCGTGTCGGTCGTGGCCTGCGTTTCGGCTTCGGCCTGCTTGCGGCGGGTGACGTCCTTGACGGCGCCGTAGATGCCGGCGAGGCGGTTCTGCTTGTCGTCCCACACCGGATGGGCGGCCACTTCCACCCAGACGACGCGGCCGTCCTTGGCGAGCGTGCGCAGTTCGCTGCGCAGGTCGCGGTTCGCCCGCAGCGTCGCCAGGTCGCGGTCGTCCTGGGCCAAGTCGTCGGGATGCACCGCGGCGCGCCAGCCGCCGCGCGCGACGTATTCGTCGAAGCCGTAGCCCGTGATCTTTTCGAACGCGCCGGCCACCCAATTCAAGACGAGTTTTCCGTCCGGCTCCAGCGCCGACGAAAAAACGTAGTCCGTCGCCACGGACGAAATCAGCCGATAACGTTCCTCGTTGGCCGCGGCGATCGCGGGCGGCTTGGCGGGGACTTCGGTTGGGCGGGGCGGTTCGTTCATGTCACGTCGGGATCCAATCGACCTGGTCCGTGTCGAGATCGAGCAGGGCGACGGTGGGCGGGCCCGTGCGCGGGCGGGCGGCGGAGCCGGGATTCACCAGCCGGGTTTTGCCCCTGCGTTGGTCGGCGGGGGCGTGGGTATGGCCGGTGAAAACGAAATCGAACCGGCCCGATTCCAGCGCCTGCCGCAGGGCTTCCGCGCGGTCGCCGTGCAGCGCGAGGCAGCGTTTGCCGGCGAGGACGAACTCCGGGGCTTCGGCGCGCTCGACGCCGGCCGGAGCGGTCAAGAACGGGGCGTCTTCCAGCTGGGGCCGGTCGCAGTTGCCGACGGCGACGTGCGCGCGGATGCCGTGTTCCTGGCAGGTGGCCGAGACCAAATCCACGACGTCTTCGCCGGCGTCGCCGCAATGGACGAGATGGCCGGCGCCGCGCTTCAGCAGCAGGTCCAGCGCGCGCCGCGCTTCGCGCAGGTGGTTGTGGGTGTCGGAGATCAAGCCGATCTTCATGGGAGGGAAGTGTCGTCCGTCCCGCCCCGGGACGCAACCCGAAAAACGCTTTTGGCTTGTCCGCCGGCGGGGGGCGCGCCATCATCCCCGCCCGTCATGGACCGCCACGCCTTTTTCGAGACGCTGGCCGGCGAGGACAACCCGCTGGCCTTCCAGCCGGAGCATGAGCCCCGGCTCGAGCGCTTGCGCCGGCGGTTGGGCGATCTGCGCGGCAAACGCGTGTTCGAGCCTGGCTGCGGGGCGGGACCGCTGACCGCGCGCTTGGCGGAGTGGGTGGGGGCTTCGGGCCATGTTTTGGCGTTGGATGCCTGTCCCGGCATGGTGGCGCGCTGCGCGCGGACGGTGGCGGGCCATGCCCACGTGCGGACGGTCCGCGGCACGGCCGAGGCGGCCGAACTCGGGAACGGCGGTTGGGATCTGGTGCTGTGCTTCCGCGTCTATCCGCATCTGGAAGATGCCGCCGCGTTCCTGGACCGCTGCGCGCAGGCGCTGGCGCCCGGCGGAGAACTCGTCGTCGCCAATCTCGAGGGCAGCCGCGAACTCAACGATTGGCACGCGCATCGCGCCGGCGTCCAGACCGACGTCATGCCCGCCGGAGAGGAATTGGCGGCGGAGTTGCGCGCCGCCGGCTGGCACGTGGCCGAGGTCGTCGACGAGCCGGAGGAATTCTTCCTCCGCGCCCGGCGCGCCTAGGATTTTCCCGCGCCATGGAAAACCGGTTTCCAGGTCATGGAAAAATGGCCGTCGGGGCGACGCCGTGGCAGATCGGCGTGCGGGCGGCGCGGGCCAACCTGATTCCGGGGTTGGTGCTGCAGGCGGCGGCGGCGGCGTTCGTGGCGGCCTACTACGTCTCGCCGGCCTTTCATGCGGGCTTGCAGGTCCTCGTGGACTGGCAAACCCGCTACGGCATCGCGTTCACCATTCTCACGCGCGTGGTGTTCAACGGCATCGTCCCGGCGACATTCTGCGCGGCGGTGCCGGGGTTGCGCGTGCGGCGGCCGTGGGCCGCGCTGATCTTCGGCATGGTCTGGTGGGGCTTCATGGGGGCGAACACGCACCTGTTCTACGCCCTGCAAGCGCAGCTGTGGGGTGCGGACGCCTCGCTGGCGACGGTGCTGCTCAAGACGGCCACGGACATGCTGGTCTACTCGCCGTTCTATGCCTCGCCGATCGTGGCGGTGGCGCACCTGTGGCAGGACCAGAACTATTCGTTCCACGCCACGAAACTCCAACTGGGCCCCGGCTGGTACCGGCGGGTCGTGCTGCCGAACCAAGTGCCCGGCTGGACGTTCTGGGCACCCTGTCTGCTGGTGCTCTACGCCTTGCCGACGGCCTTGCAGATGCCGATGTCGGCCCTGCTGGGCTGCTTTTGGTCGCTGATGTGCCTGCAAATCGCCCTGCGGACGCCGGCGCCGGGAAGGGACGCCCGATGAACGGGCGGTCTTGGATTTGGGTTTGCCTGGCGCTGGCGGCAGGGTGCGTTCGCGTGGACCTGCCGCCACCGGGGCCGGCCCCGACGCCGGCGGCCGCGGTGCAGGTGGACGTGATCTGCGTCCTGCCCGCGGCGGGACCGCGCGTGAGCAACGGCGTGCTGGTGGCGCGGCTCTACGAATACGATCCGCGCCGGGCCGATTCCCAGGCGCGCGAGATCGCCCGGACGACCTTGCCGGGCATTGACCACCAACCGGGTCGGCAAACGGTCTTGCGGTTCGCCTGCACCGGCCGGACGACGGCCCGCCAGTCGTACTACCTGACGGCGGTCGTGTATCCGGAAGGCGTCCCGGCCGGCCGGTCGGGGCTGTATTTTCTCGATGGCTTTCAGCGCGTGCTAGCCGCCGGAATCCGCGACGCGCTGCGCGTGACCCTGACCCCCGTCCCCGAAGAGGACGGGCCGACGAACTAGGTTTTGCAATCCGCTTTCCCGCTTGTGCCGCACGGCCAGGCGGGGCACACTTTTAGTGGAAGCCAGAGGAAGGCCGCGAATCATGAAGACCCATTTGGACGGCGAGCGGGTGCTGGGCGGGGAGCCCTTGCTGGGGCCCGAACAAGCGATTCACGGCTCCTCGTGGGGCCAAATGCACGGCGGCTACTTTTCCGATCCGGAGGTGGCCCGGCCGCTGGTTGCCGCGGTGCGCGGCGTATGGGCAGAAGCGCGGCCGGACCGGATCGTGGATCTGGGCGGGGGCACGGGCTATCTGTTGGCGCAACTGCGGGCGACGGGCGTCGCCGGCGATTGCATGACGGTCGTGGATGAATCGGCGCCGCAACTGGCCGAGGCCGAGAAGGCCGGCTTGGCGTGCGTGCGCGGATCCGTGAATTCGTTCCGGCGGGCCGAGGTGGCGCCGCCCGGGGTGCGGATCTTGTGGCTGATGCGTTCGGTGCTGCATTACGCGGGCGAAAGCGGGCTCGATCCGTTGCTGCGGCATCTGCGCGCGCAGGCGGAACCGGGCGAGGCCTGGGTGCACCAAACGGCGTGCTTCGAGCGCGCGGAAGACGCCGCATGCCTGAACGCGCTGTACCGCCGCATGCAGACGGCCAAGTGGTATCCGACGGTCGCCGACCTGCAGGTGCGCCTGGCGTCGGCGGGTTGGCGCACGGAGGCCGTTCGGCCGGCGCCGCCGCTGCATCTGGATTCCGGCGAATTGGGCCGCCGATACGATCTGGACGCGGCCGATTTGGCGTCCATCCGGACCGAAATGGGCCGGGAATTCGGAGGCCCCAACCCCGTTTTCCGCGACTGGCCGGACGGGTTCCGGGCCGAATTGCGCTACGCCGTTTTCAGTTGCCGGGCGATCTGATCGGGGCGGCTCGGTCGCGCTCTCGCGGGCGCTGCCGGAACCGGCGGCCGAGAAGGGCGCCAACATAATCTTTGCTTTTTGCCGGGCTGCGGTATGATGTCGGCAGCCGATGGAGAAAGGCGGCCAACGATGAATAAACGCGCGGACTGGATGAAACGGTTGGGAATGCTGGCGATGGCGGCGATGGTGACCACCTGGACCGTCGGATGCGACGACGACGACGAAGATTACGACCACGTGTCGCCGGCCGGCCAGGGGACCCTCGTGGTGGACAACAACACCCCGGATCGCGTGCGGGTCTTCATCGCCGGCGTCCAGGTCCAAAGCGTCGGCAAAGGCGACGAGCGCTATTACGATCTCAACCCGGGCCTCTATCGGGTCGCGCTCGACGGCGAGGACACCGATCGCTTCTGGACCGGCGACGCGGACATCCTGCAGGGACGGCTCACGATCCTGAAAGTGAGCGACGATCTGGGCGACTTCGACGAGTTCGACGTCGATTTCGATTACGATTAGGTCCGCGCGCGGCCCGCGTCCGCTCAGTCGCCTAGGTTGACTTCGATTTCTTCGGCGAAGTCTTCCGCGGCGGTGGCCGGATCCCCGTAGAGCTGTTCGACCAGGTGGTCGAAGCCCCAGCTGAACTTGTCGATGTTGAACGTGGTGACGACGAGCACCACGAGATTCTTTCCGGCCAGCATGCGCTGGCCGTTTTCGATGCTGCGGCGCATGACGCCTAAACCGGAAATGCCCGGCAATCCCCGGCGTTCGCGGCTGTCGAACGACGCCGGCGATGCGCCCTTGGCGCTCTTCATGTAGAACCAATAGTGGATTTCGGCGCACAGCCGGGACCGGGCCATCGCGTCGATGAAGGTGAAGCCGAAACTGTCGCCGACGACCAGGACGCGGAGCATGGACTCCGCCTCGGCCGGCACCGGCGCCGCGACGGGATAGGCCGACGGGATCGACCGGTAGTGGGGGCCGGCGAACAGATTCAACTGGCCCAGCAGTTCCTGGTTCATGCTGGAGGGCTTGTCCCAGATGACGTCGGCAGTCGCCGGCACCGGGACGTCGGGCAGCAGGCCTTGGCGGTTGATGAGCGGAATGGCGTGTTGCCAGGCGATCCAAGCGCCCTGGTGGCCCCAATGGATGGCGTGCGGCGGCACGAGATCGGAATGCAGCGGCCGGAGTTCGCGGAACAGCGCCAGGCTGTCCAAGTACGGAACCTCGTGCCGGTCCAGCGCGGCGAGGAAGGTGCGGTAGTCGGTGTTGGTATCGGACACGCGGTTCCGCGCCCAGGCCGGCAGCGACTCGGGATAGACGATGGCCTTGTTGGGCGCCAGCACGACGAGGAAGGCCATCCCTTGCTGCCGCAGCAGCTCCTGCGTGCGGCGCAGCCGGCCGGCGAAGACGTCCATCCGTTCCGGCGGCACCTGGGGCGGACGCAGCGCATCGACGAGCAGGATGTTTTCGTAGAGGACCGGCGGCGTGCCGATCACGAGCGCGCGTTTGCGCCGCGGCGAGGGTTCGACCTGGCCGAAACAGGAGTAGCGGATCTGGCGGTTGAAGGCGACGAGCCAGCCGCGGCTGCCGACGTGCTCGGTGGCCCACGTGTCGACCGTTTGGGCGAACGAGCCGTCCAGCCAGGCTTGCCGGGTCAAATTCGGGAATTCGCGGGTCCGCGGATTGAAGCCGCCGAGCCGCTTGTCCGCGGGCCATTTCGCGGCATGCTGGAAAAACGGAAACCACAGCAAGGCGGCCGCCAGCGCGACGAGAAGTCCTTGGAAGCCGCGGCGCAGGTTGGAGGGGGCGATGGACATGGCTAGAATTGGAAGTAGATGAAGGGGTTGAAGCCGGAAGCGCACATTTCGCTGGCGACCACGATGAAAATCGCGACGCTGAGCGCGAAACGGATCGCGACGGAGCGCAGCGGCAAGGCATCCGGATCGTCCGGTTCCCGGGGCAGGAACCGGGCCAGCCCGAGCGCCGGCGCGAAGGCGCAGGGGATGCCGACGGCGGCCGCCAGCCACAGGGCGCGGTCGGCCATGATTTCGGGGAAGGCCATCAGCCCCGCGCCGTCCGGCAGCAGATTGAACAGCAGCAGATAGAAGCCCCCGGCCCGGTGGATCGTGCCGGAACGGAACAGCACCCAGCCCAGCGCCACCAGCAGGAACGTGCCGGCGATCGCGAGCGGCCGCGGAATGCGCTTCAGGCGCTCGGGGCCGAGGGTTTTCTCCATGGAGATGAGCGTGCCGTGCCAGATGCCCCACAGGATGAACGTCCAGGCCGCCCCGTGCCAGAAGCCGGACGCCAGGAACACCAGCCAGAGGTTGAGCACCGTGCGCCGGTGGCTCATGCGGTTGCCGCCCAGCGGCACGTAGAGGTATTCCATCATGAAGCGCCCCAGGGAAATATGCCAGCGGCGCCAGAATTCGCCGATGCTGGCGGACGCGTAGGGAAAATTGAAGTTTTCGAGGAACCGGAAGCCCAACATGCGGCCGAGGCCGATGGCCATGTCGGAATAGCCGGCGAAATCGTAGTAGAGCTGGAACGTGTAGGCCAGCACGCCGGCCCAGGCCTGCGTCGTGGTCATGAGCGACGGCGGCGTGTCGAACACCAGATCGGCCAGCCGGGCAAAGGTGTTCGCGAGAAAGACCTTCTTCGCCAGGCCGACGGAGAACCGCCAGAAGCCGTCGAGGAACAGGCCGGTGGTCGTGGAGCGGCGGTCGATCTGCTGCGCGACGTCGTGGTAGCGGACGATGGGGCCGGCGATGAGCTGCGGGAACAGGGCGATGTAGAGCAGGTGCCGCCCCGCGCTGTGGGCGACCTGCGCCGTGCCGCGGTACACGTCGACGAGATAGCTGACTTTCTGGAACGTGAAGAACGAAATGCCGATGGGCAGCACGACGGCCGTCCACGGGAACGGCGCCACGCCGAATCGGGCGAGCAGGCCCTGGATTTCGCCGACGAAGAAATTGGCGTACTTGAAGTAGAGCAGCAGTCCGAGGTCGAGCGCGAGGACGAGCCCAAGCAGGAGCTTGCGCCTCGGATCGGGCAGCCGGCCGCGCGGCAGCCAGCGGCTGGCGTGGTAATCGACGAAGCAGGTGGCGATCAGAACGAAAACGAACCGCGGCGCGCCCCATGCGAAGAACACCAGGCTGGCGATCAGCGCGGAGACGTTGCGGAAGCGCGGCGGCGTCAGGAAGTACAACGCCAGCGCCGCCGGCAGAAAATAGAACAGAAAGGTGGCCGAGCTGAAGACCATGGGCGGTTTTTACCCCCTGCAACCGGCGGGAATCCGGTAAAGGCCGCCGGAGGCCGCCACGAGATCTTGCAGCGAATGCACGGGCAGGAGGTCCGTCGTGGCGTTTGCCGGATCGATTCCGAGATCGGCCACGGTCTTCACGATGCCCGCGGAGCGCAGGGCTTCCTTCGCGGGCGCGTCGATCGAGAGACCCACGGGCGTATCGCCCGCGACGGCCGCGACGGCTTTCTGGCGCGTTTCGGCGTCGGGGCACTGGTCGAGATAGGCGATGCCGACTTCGGTCACGACGTGCGTGACCTGGTCGCCCGCGATCATGACCGGCGGCTCGGGGAAGATGCCGTCCTTGTGCAGCTGCTGGGCGTCGAGTTCTTCGACGAACACGGGGATGTTCTTCTTTTCGGACCGGGTGGGCGTGAGCTGGACGACCAGCTTGCGGCCGCGGAACACCTGCTCGCGCATGCCGCCGGCGGCGGTCGTGGCCGGCGAATTGTGGCGGCGGCCCGGCGGCGTCCCGCCGAGGTTGGGCGCGCCGCCGAAGCCGGCGATCATGCCCTTGATGGCGGTCGACGAATTGCCGAAGCGGTCGATCTGCAGCGTCGCGCCGATGAACAAGTCGATGGCATAGAGCCCCGCGATGTGCGCGCAGCAGCGGTTGGAGCGCATCGAACCGTCGGGACCGACGGCGAAGACGTCGGGCCGCGCCTGCACGTAGTCGTCCATGCCCGGCTCGCCGCCGAACGCGTAGACGTGCTCGACGAAGCCCGCTTCGATGGCGGGAATGAGCGTGGGGTGGGGATTCAGCACCCAGCGCGTCGCCACCTTGCCCTTGAGGCCCAGTTGCGCGCCGTAGGTTGGCAGCAGCAGTTCGATCGCGGCCGTGGCGTAGCCGAGGCCGTGGTTGAGCGCCTGCACGCCGTAGGGCTGGTAGATGCCCTTCATGGCCATCATCGCCATCAGGATCTGCTGGTTCGTGATCTTGCCGGGGTCGCGGGTGAAGAGCGGCTGCAGGTGGTAGTCCTCGTCCGTCACGACGATGAAATCGACCCAGGAGGCGGGCACGTCCACGCGCGGCAGTTGCGCCAGCTTTTTCTTCGCCTGCACGATCACGACGCCCATCTTGAAGCGCGTGGCTTCGGCGATGAGCGGGGTGTCTTCGGTATTGTTGCCGGTGTAGACGTTGCCGGCGTCGTCGCAGGCCTCGGCGACGAGGATGGCCACCTGCGGATAGAGGTCCACGAAATAGCGGCCGTAGAGTTCGAGATAGGTGTGGATCGCGCCGATTTTCACCTTCTTTTCGGCGGCGAGCTGGTAGAGCGCCTTGGATTGCGGGCCGGAATAGGCGAAATCGAGGCGGTCGGCGAGGCCCAGGCGGAACAGGTCGAGGTGCTCGTTGAGCACGACCGTGGACTGCGTCATGTGCAGGTGGTTGACCTGCGCGGGGTCCAGCTTGACCAGCTCGCGCGCGAAGAAATCGGCCTGCTTCTGGTTGTCGCCTTCGATGCACACGCGATCGCCGCTGCGCATGACGGCCTGCAGCAGCGCCAAGGCGTTTTCCTTGGCGACGAATTTGCCTTGGGCGACGGGCGCGGCCGCGCGGAGACGGGCCAGGTAGCTGTCGCGGAGACGGTCGAATTTCATGGCGGATCCTTTTGCATGGAGAGGGGGATATTTATCCGAAAAACGAATGGAAACCAATGAAGAACTTGTGCAGAGGCGCCGGCATCGCTCAGAGGAGATTGAGCAGAGCCGTTTGCACGGGGTGGGAGGCGGGGCGGAGGACGAAAGACTTGCCTGCCTTGACCACCCAGCCCGTTTCCCGAAGAATGCGGAGATGCTTCTTCAGACTGTCGGGGCCGGTCCGGACGAGATCCGACAACTCGGCGGCGATCTTGGGACCTTGCGACAGGGCGCGGACGACGGAGACGCGCCGCTCGCAGGCCAAGCCCTTGGCCAGAAGGGCGATCTCCTCGTACCCGCCACAGGTGCCGTTCCAAGCGGCCTGCAGCGCCTTCAACAGGGGGGCCGCCGAAGGGACCTGCGGGTCGGGGAGAGGCAGATAAACCACGGATGCGCCGCGGCAGGAGCGCCTGAGGAGTCCGCGCGATTGCAGGCGCCGGAGTTCCTGGCTGGCATCGGAAATCCCGGTTTTCAGCCGTTCCGCCAGCTGGGAAACGTTGAGACCGGGCTGCTCGAGGACTTGGCGAAGCAATCCCAGGCGCGTTCGTCCGGTCAAGGCGCGGCAGGTCCGCCACAAGGTGGGGTTCAATTGTCTCATGCTCTCGATCCCTCCATTGGATTCCGGGTAATGTTTTATAAAACAATACCCGGAATGGCAAGGGGAAACGGATATCGTTTTATAAAACAATACCTGGATCGGCGGAGGGGCGCTGGATTCGGATGTTATTTGCCCAGCAGATTCCGCAGGACATAGGGCAGGATGCCGCCGGCCTCGTAGTAGGCGATCTCGATGGGCGCATCGATGCGGTTGCGGAGGCGGAAGCGGATTTCGCGGCCGTCGGGCTTGGTCGCCGTCGCTTCGTGCGCGCCGCGCGGGGCCAGGGGGCCCGTGCCGCGGATGGACACCGTCTCGGTGCCGTCGAGGCCGAGCGTCTCGGCGGTCTGGCCGTCGACGAACTCGAAGGGCATCACGCCCATCTCGACGAGGTTCGAGCGGTGGATGCGCTCGAAGCTTTCGGCGATGACCGCGCGGACGCCCAGCAGCATCGGGCCCTTGGCGGCCCAGTCGCGCGAGCTGCCGGCGCCGTAGAGCTTGCCGGCGATCACCACGACCGGCGTGCCGGCCTTTTGGTAGGCCATCGCGGCGTCGAAGATGCTCGTTTCCTCGCCGGACGGCTGGAGCTTCGTCCAGCCGCCTTCGCGCGCGGCCATGCGGTTGCGCAGGCGCACGTTGGCGAACGTGCCGCGCATCATGACTTCGTGGTTGCCGCGGCGCGAGCCGTAGGAGTTGAAGTTCTTGGGTTCGATGCCGTTCTCGACTAGGTAGCGCGCCGCGGGGGAATCCTTGGCGATGGTGCCGGCGGGCGAAATGTGGTCGGTGGTGATGAAATCGCCGAACAGCCCGAGGATGCGCGCGCCGGAAATCTCCGGCGAGGGCTTCGCGGCGGCCAGGAACGGCGGCTCGCGGACGTAGGTCGAGTCGGCGTGCCAGGCGAACGTGGGCTGGTGCGCGACTTCGATCTGGTTCCATTCGGGCGTGTACTGGTTCACGTCGCGGTAGGTTTCGGCGTAGAGCTTCGGATCGTTCGCCTGCGCGAGCAGGGCGTTGATTTCGGCCGCGGAGGGCCAGAGGTCGCGCAGGAAGACGGGCTGGCCGTCGGTGCCGGTGCCGACGGGCTCGGCGTCGAGATCGACGTCCACGCGACCGGCGAGGGCGAACGCGACGACGAGCGGCGGCGAGCACAGGTAGTTGGCCTTGCACTGCGGATGCACGCGGCCTTCGAAGTTGCGGTTGCCGGACAGCACCGCGGCGGCCACGAGATCCTGCTCGCGGATGGCCGCGGCGACGTCCTCGCGCAGGGGGCCGCTGTTGCCGATGCAGGTGCCGCAGCCGTAGGCCGCCACGCCGAAGCCGATCTTCTCCAGTTCGGCCAGCAGGCCGTTGTTCGCCAGGTAGGCCGTTGCCACGCGCGAGCCGGGGATCAGCGACGTCTTCACGTACGGCGGCACCTTCAGGCCGCGGGCGACGGCCTTCTTCGCGATCAGGCCCGCCGCCAGCAGCAGGACGGGGTTCGACGTGTTCGTGCACGACGTGATCGAGGCGATGGCGATAGACCCGTGGCGCATCTCCGAGCCGTCGGGCAGCTGGGCCGTCGCGTTCAGGCGGTCAGGGGCGACGCCGAAGCCGCCGTGGTGGTGCGAAGCGGGCAGGGCGGCCAGGAAGCGCTTCTTGATTTCGCCGACGGGCTGAAAATCGTGGGGCTTCTTGGGCCCGGCGATGGCGGAGACCACGCTGGACAGATCCAGCTCGATCCTGCGCGAATAGGTCGGTTCCGGCGCGCCCGCTTCGAGAAAGAGCCCCTGCCGGCGGGCGTATTGCTCGACCAGCGCGCAATGCTCGGCCGTGCGGCCCGTCATGCGCAGGTAGGCGATGGTTTCGGCGTCGATGGGGAAGAACCCCGTCGTCGCGCCGTATTCGGGCGCCATGTTGGACAGCACCGCGCGGTCGGCCAGCGAAAGGCTGGCGATGCCGGGGCCGAAATATTCGACGAACTGGCCCACGACGTTGTGCTTGCGCAGGAGCTGCGTGACGACCAGCGCGAGATCGGTGGCGGTCACGCCCGGGCGCAGGGCGCCCGTCAGGCGCACGCCCGTCACCACCGGCGTCAACAGCGCGATGGGCTGGCCGAGCATCGCCGCTTCGGCCTCGATGCCGCCCACGCCCCAGCCGAGCACGCCGAGGCCGTTGACCATCGTCGTGTGCGAATCCGTGCCCACCAGCGTGTCGGGATAGGCCAGCAGCGAGCCGTCGGCCTGCGGCTCCGCGTGGACGCCGTCGGCGAGGAACTCGAGGTTGACCTGGTGGCAAATGCCGACGCCGGGCGGCACGATGCGCAGCTTCTGGAACGTCTGCTGGCCCCAGCGCAGGAACTCGTAGCGCTCGTGGTTGCGGCCGAACTCGATCTCCATGTTCTTGAGCAGGGCGTCGAACGATGCCGAGCAGTCGATCTGTACGGAATGGTCCACGACGAGGTCCACGGGCACGAGCGGCTCGATCAGGCCGGGATTGCCGCCACGGCGGACGACTTCCGAGCGCAGCATGGCCAGATCCACGACGCACGGCACGCCGGTGAGGTCCTGCAGCAGGACGCGCGCGGGCAGGTAGGGGATTTCCGCCGCGCCGTCCGCGCCGGGCTGCCAGCGGGCGAGGGCCTCGACGTGGCTCCATTGGTAGGCCGGATGGCCTTGGTTGCGCACGGCGGATTCGAGCAGAATCCGCACGACGTAGGGCAGTTGCGCCAGCGGCGCGCCCCGCAGGGCCTCCAGCGCGGCCAACTCGTGGTAGGCCACGGTCCGGCCGGCGTGTTCAAAGGTCTTCGGGGTCGAAAGGGATTTGCTCATGACGCTCCTATAAACAAAAATATCCGGAGAAAATAGCGCGGGACCGGGCCGGCGGCAATCCCAGAAAAAGGAACCACATGGTGCTTTGGATTTCGGGTAGGGATGCCTCTCCGAGGCGTCCGCCTTCAAACCCGACAGCCCGGACGGCTCGGAGAGCCGTCCCTACCTGGATGCGGACGAATTCTCCTTGTAGGTCTACCCTGCGCCTCCAAGGCCGGCAATCGCGGCGTGTGCCGCCGTCAACTGAACGGGCCGTTTTTCCGTGATGGCCAAAACGGGGTCCAGAAAGCGGGAAACTTGACCGCAAATGGACACAAATGGACGCAAATGGGGGCTGGAAAAAGTCTTCATCCTGTTTTCCTGCTTGGTTGTTGGTTTGTTCGGCCGGGCGGGCGCTCGGCGTGGCCGGGAAGGTCCCGAGGGTTCATTTGCGTTCATCTGCGTGAATTTGCGGTCAATTTTTGGCTTCCGGAGGCCTTGGGAGAGCTCAAAATGGCCCAAAACGTCCCCCAAAGGCCGTTTTTCGCGATGAGTCGCAACAAAACCGGCCCGTAGCCGATCCGAAGGCGTCCGGTTCGCCTACGGGCACGAAAAAGGCCGGGAGGGGGACCTCCCGGCCGTGCGCGGCGGATGCCGGCTTACTTCTTGTGGGCCTGGATGTAGGCGCGGGCGTCGTCCACCTGGCCGGCGCTGCCGAGCAGCACGTTCTTGGCCGCGATGAACTTGGCGTATTCGGGCATGAACACTTTGCCGGGATCGCGCAGGTCGAACTTCTCGGGGTGGTTCTTGAAGAACTCGCGGTGCACGCGGCACCAGACCAAACGGCCGTCGGTGTCGATGTTGATCTTCGTCACGCCGAGCTTGGCCGCGCCGAGGAACTGGGAGGCATCGACGCCCGAGGCGCCCTTGAGGTTGCCGCCGGCGGCGTTGATGCGGGCCACTTCGTCCTGCGGCACCGAGGAGGAGCCGTGCATGACGAGGGGGAAGCCCGGCAGGCGCTTCTGGATTTCCTCCAGGATGTCGAAGCGCAATTTCTGGTCGCCCTTGAACTTGAAGGCGCCGTGGGAGGTGCCGATCGCGCAGGCCAGGCTGTCGCAGCCCGTGGCCTTGACGAAGGCTTCGGCTTCTTCGGGCTTGGTGTAGACGTGCTCGGCGGCGACGATGTCTTCCTCGATGCCCTTGAGCTGGCCGATTTCGGCTTCGACGACGACGCCCTTGGCGTGGGCCGCGTCCACGACGCGCTTGGTGACGGCCACGTTCTCTTCGAAGGAGGCGTGGGAGTGGTCGATCATCACGGACGAATAGCCCGAGTTGATGCAGTCCATGCAGGTGGCTTCGTCGCCGTGGTCGAGATGGATGGCGAAGACGGCCTCGGGGAAGATTTCGTTGGCGGTCTTCATCATGGCTTCGAGCATGAGCTTGTGGGTGTAGCTCCGCGCGCCCTTGGAGAGCTGGACGATGAACGGCGCCTTGCTGTCCACGTTGCCCTTGAACAGGCCCATGGTCTGCTCGAGGTTGTTGATGTTGTAGGCGCCGATGGCATATTTGCCGTAGGCGTGGGCGAAGAGTTCCTTGGTGGTGACGATCATGGTGGGGCTCCTGGGGGTGGGTCTTTTCTACAGCGTTTCTTCCGCCTCTTCGGCGGCTTCTTCCTCGACGTCCGCGTCGTCGCCTTCCCCGGCGTCGTCGGCGAGGCGTTGGAAGTCGGTGAAGCGGTCGGGCGCGAGCAGGGCGGCCTGCCAGTCGCGGAACAGGGCCTGGCCGCGGCGGGAGCGGATGGCGGAGGCGATTTCGGCCTGGTAGGAATCGAAGGTGGCCGGATCGGCCGGCGTGCGGTCCCGGAGATAGGCCACGACCAGGCCGTCGGCGTGCGGCACGGGGTCGGTCACTTCGCCCGGATTGTAGCTGACCACGGCCTGCACGAGCGTCTGGACGATCTCGTTGGTGGACGTGGAACCGGAGAGGCCCGTGAAGGGATCGACGGACTGGACCTTGGCGCCGGTGCCGGCGACGGCTTGCGCGAACGTCTGGCCGGCGGCGATCCCGGCGGCGGCGGTTTCCTGGAGCGCCTGGCCCTTGGCGGCCAGGGCTTCGGCTTCGGCCTTGCGCCGCGCGAGGTCCCGGACCTGGTCGCGGACTTCTTCGAAAGCCGGCACGCGCGGCGCGTGGATCTTTTCCAGATAGAGCACGTAGACGTGGTCCGTTCCCGCGAGGGGCGCGCTCACGCGGTCATAGGCGTTGGGTTCCAGTTCGAACGCCGCGGCCGCGAAGGCGGCGCCGCCGTCTTCCAGCGGGACCGAAAAACGCGCGAACGGCGCGAGCTTGAGCGCCGGGCGGCCGCTGTTTTCCGCTTCGGCGGCGAAATCGGGCACCGTGCCGTCGCGGTCGGGAATGGCGCGGAAGGCCAGTTCCGCGGCGGCCGCATCGGCCTTTTCGAGCGCGGCCTGGCGGCGCAGGGTCGCGACGATGTCGGCGCGCACGGCGTCGAGATCGGCGACCACTTCGCGCGGCTGGCCGTTGGTGTCGGTTTCCGTGGTCGTGTAGTCCTCGATGCGCAATTCGTAGTAGTCCTGCACGTCCTCGTCGGCGATTTCGAGGGTTTCGTCGAAATAGTCGGCCACGGGGAAGGCGGCGTAGGAGATTTCGCGCTGTTCGGGGATGGTGAAGGCGGCGGGGTCGTCGTCGAAGAGCCGGCGGACGTCGGCGTCCGCAACCTTCACGTCCGGTTCGACGTCGGCGGGGCCGACAAAGATGTAGTCGACGGCGAAGGTATCCAGCAGCGTGTCGAAGGTCCGGCGGATTTCGAGCGGGGTGACCTGGGCCTGGCGGCCGATCAGGTGGCCCAGCTTCTGGATCTGGATTTCCTCGCGCAGGTGCTGTTCGAACTGGGCGGTGCTGAAGCCGAGCGGCCGGATCAAGTTCTGCAGGAAGGCCTGGTAGCGCGCCGGGTCGAAGATGCCGTTGGTTTCGGCGAAGTTGGCGCGGATGGCGCCGCGGAGTTCGTCGTCGGTGGCGGCGATGCCCATTTGGTTGGCTTCGCGCAGGGTGGCCAGGCGCTGCCAGGACATCTGGCGCAGGATGGCGTCGGTCTCGGGCGTGGACTGGATTTCCCGGCCCAGGGCCAACGCGCGCGTCAGATAGGTATTCAGGTAGGCCGTGCGGAATTCGCCGAGGCCGACCAGTTCGCCGTCGAGGCGACCGGCCGCGTTCGCCTGCTCGGCCTTGTCGAGGTCCGAAGGCCACACCATGCCCCAGATGACGAACGAGAAGACGATGATCACCAGGAACGTCCCCCAGAGCAGGCGGGATTGGATCAGTTTATGGAACTTGGAAATCATCATGGCCATCGCGGTCTCTCTTTCCTTGAACGCCGTGCAAACGGCAAAACGCGGTTCCGCCGGGACCGGCCCGGGCGGAACACGTTGGGGCAGGAGAATACGGACCGGACCCCCGCCGGGCAAGCGGGAAATTCGAGCGGACCGGCGCGAAAAAAGCGTTTCGCCCTTTTCGAAGATTGCCTTTTGCCGCCGGATCGGTATCTTCTCCCTTTTGTTCGGCGTCGGAATCGCGCCGTTGACCGCACGTGAAACTGCCGTTTACAACCAAAATGCTGCAGGACTGGGGGGGCGCCGTCACCTTCCGGGACGGCCGCACGCTGTTCGAGCGCGGACTGGTGCTCGACGCCCAGGCCGACGGCGAACACATGCAGGGCACCATTTCCTGGGGCAGCCGGTCCATCAAGACCGCGGCCCGGATCCTGCCGGACCACTCCTGCGAAAACCTGTGTCCGTGCCGCGACAACGTGGAGCGCGGCATCATTTGCGCCCACGTCATCGCGTTGGGCCTGGCGTTGTTGGCGCGCAACGACGATCCCGAGCGCGAACGCAAGTTGCGGGAGGAGGAACGCCAGGCCCGGCACATGCGGCAGGTCGCGGCGCAGGCGTTTTTCCGCCGCGCCGAACCGGGCACGCCCGGCGCGCTGAACTGCGCCCTGCATCTGGTCCTGCCGCCCGGCTGGCGCGAGCGGGCCCTCGAGGGACAGGTGCCCGTCCGGACGTTCCTCGAATACCGCGGCGCCCGCCATCCCATCGGCGACGTCCCGCGCGACGCCGTGCTGGGGCTGGTGCCGCACGAAGAGGCCATTCTGTTCGTGCTGGAAGAGATCGCCGGCGGCACCGTGCCCGACGAACTCGCGTTCGGCCTCGAGGATTTCGTCAACCTGCTGGCGTTGCAGTCCGGCCGCGTGCTGGAGGAGGCGGACGGCCGCGAACTGCCGGTCAACGCCACCCGCGTGTCCAGCGTGCTCCGCGTGGACCTGGACCACGAGAACGGCGAACTGCTGCTGGTGGCGCACGTCGAACTGCCCTTCATGCGCGGTGCGGAATTCCCGACCTATCTCGTGGCGGGGAAGAGCGGCTGGGTGTTCGGCGGCGGCCATTTCTGGCCGCTGGACAAGCTGCTGCCCGCGCCCCTCTGGGAAATCTACCGCCGCCAGGTCGTCGTGCCGCGCGCCGACGTGCCCCGCTTCCTGCGGGAAGAGCTGCCCCGGCTCGAAAAGCTCGTCCGCGTGGAAGCCGAAGTCGAGCCCGACGTCTTCGGCTTCGAGCCGGAAACGCCCAGCCTGCGCCTCGAGGTGCGCGGCAGCCCCGCCAGCCTCGCCGCGCGGCTCGTGGCGGTCTACGGCGACGTGGAACTCGTCGCCGCGCAGCCCGCCGCCCGCGGCTCGTTCGCCCATCCCGATCCGGACGACATCCTGCGCTACACGGTGCGCAACCTGCCCGCGGAGGAACAGGCCCTCGCCGCGCTGTCCCGCTACGGGCTGGCCGGCCGCCACGGCGGCGAGTTGAATCCCATCGTCGGCACGCGCGAAGTCCTCAATTTCCTCGGCCGCGCCGTTCCCGCGCTCCGCCGCAAGGGCTGGCGCATCGTTTGGGACGGCCGCATCCGCGCCACCATGGAAACCGCCGTTTTCGCCACCCCCGTCGTGCGCATCGAGCCCGAAAACGGACCCGACGGCTGGTTCGACGTGCGCTTCGAATACGACGCCGGCGCGGATGGGGGGCCGACCGGCGCCGACGTCCAGCGCGCCCTGCTCAAGGGCGACTCCTACCTCGAGCGCGACGGCCGGGTCGTCCTGCTGGACGCCGACGCCATCCGCGCCCTGCAGAGCGTGTTCGCCGACTGCGCCTCGGGCGAGGGGCGGCGCCCGGGCAGTTTCCGCCTCGCGCCGGTCTATGCCGCCTATGCCGCCAGCGCCTTGCAGGCTCTCGACGGCATCGACGTCGAGGCGCCGCCCGCCTGGATCCAGGGCGCCGCCCAGAAAAACCGCCTCGAGCCGATGGCCATGGAGCCGCTCGATCCGGCCTTCGAACGCCTCCTGCGCCCCTATCAGAAGGACGGCGTCCGCTGGCTTCGGTTCCTGCAGCGCAACCGCTTCGGCGGCATTCTCGCCGACGAAATGGGCCTCGGCAAGACCCTCCAGACCCTCGTTTGGCTCACCATGGCCGCCGCCGAACGCACCGGCGCGGACCGCAAGCCCTCGCTGATCGTCTGTCCCACCAGCCTCGTGGACAACTGGGTGGCCGAGGCCGCCCGCTTCACTCCATGGCTCAAGATCGGCACCATGACCGGCGCCGACCGCCATGCGCGCTGGAAAAACGTGGCCCAGCTCGACGTCGTCGTCACCTCCTACGCCCTCATGCGGCGCGACGTGGCCCAGTACGAAGCCATCGAATTCCTTTCCGTCGTGCTCGACGAAGCCCAGCACATCAAGAACCAGTCCACCCAGAACGCCCAGGCCGCCAAGCGGCTGCGCGCCGACCACCGCTTCGTCCTCACCGGCACGCCCATCGAAAACGGCGTCTCCGACCTGTGGAGCATCATGGATTTCCTCATGCCCGGCTATCTCGGCCGGCACGATGCCTTCCGGACCAACATCGAGCAGCCCATCGCGCAGGGCGGGCCCGAGGGCGAACTGGCCCAGTGGAAGCTGCGCCGCAAGCTGCGGCCGTTCCTCCTGCGCCGCATGAAGCGCGACGTCGCCAAGGAATTGCCGCCCAAGATCGAGCGCATCGCCGGCTGTGCCCTCAGCGCCGACCAGCAGAAGGTCTACGTCGCCCTGCTCGAGGATTCCCGCCGCAAGATCGCCGAACTCGTCGCCGCCCAGGGCTTCCAGCGCTCCAAGTTCGAGATCCTCAACACGCTCCTGCGCCTGCGCCAGGCCTGCTGCCATCTGGATCTGCTCAAACTGCCCGATCTTCAGTTCAAGGAACCCTCCGCGAAGATGGACCTGTTCTTCGAACTGCTCGACGAAGCGATGGACGCCGGCCACCGCGTGCTGGTCTTCAGCCAGTTCGTGTCCATGCTGACGATCCTGCGGCGCGACCTCGACCGCCGCGGCCTGCGCTACTGCTATCTCGACGGCGCCACCCAGGAGCGCCTCAAGATCGTGCAGGAATTCAACCGGAATCCGTCCATCCCGCTGTTCCTCATCAGCCTCAAGGCCGGCGGTACGGGCCTGAACCTGACCGGCGCCGACATGGTCATCCACTACGACCCCTGGTGGAATCCCGCCGTCGAAAACCAGGCCACCGACCGCGCCTACCGCATCGGCCAGAAGCGCACCGTCTACAGCGTCAAGCTCATCGCCCAGGACTCCATCGAAGAGCGCGTCCTGGCCCTCCAGCGCAAGAAGCAGCAGCTCTACAACGCCACGCTCGAAGACGGCGACGACGCCACCGACGTCCACAACCTCACCTGGGAAGACGTCCAGGAACTCCTCGCGCTTTAACGCCGCGGCGCGCGCTGGCAGGCGGGGCAGAGGTGGGTGGCGCGCTGGCCGACGAGGATGCGGCGGATGGGCGTGCCGCAGCGGGGGCAGGGCGCGCCGGTCTGGCCGTAGGCCCGGAGCTGTTCCTGGTTGCGGCCGCGGTCGCCGCGCGGCAGGACGAAATGGGTGTTGCCGTTGCCGAACGTGGTGCCGAGATTCCGGATGCCTTGCCGCAATGCCGCCTGGATCGCGGCCAGCAGAGCCGCGGCTTGCGCGGCGGAAAGCGTGTCGGAGCGGCGCCGCGGATGCAGGCAAGCGGCCCAGAGGGCTTCGTCGGAGTAGATGTTGCCGACGCCGGCGAGGAAGGTCTGGTCGAGCAGCAGCGGCTTGAGCTGGCGCGCGCGGGCCGCGAGACCGGCGGCGAACACGGCGGGGGAGATCCCCAGCGGCTCGGGGCCGAGATGGCCGAGGATCTGCGCGGGATCGCGCACCAGCCAGATGCGGCCGAATTTGCGGGTATCTTCGAAGCGGAGTTGGCGGCCGTCGTCGAGCGTCCAGACGACGCGGTCGTGCCGGCGCGGGCGGAATCCGGCGGGCGCGACGTCCAGATGGCCGCTCATGCGGAGATGGATCAGCAGCGCGCGGTCGCCGGAGAGTTCGGCCACGATGAATTTGCCGCGGCGGGAAAGACTCCGGATTTCGCGTCCGCGGATCTCGCGCGCGAACCGCGCGGACGCAGGCGCGGCGACGGCCTTGGCCCACAATGCCTGCGCCCGGACGATGCGCCGGCCGATCAATCCGGCTTTGCGCAGCTCGCGGACGACGGTTTCGACTTCGGGGAGTTCGGGCATGGAAGAGAGGTCAGAAGTCGGGGCTCAGAGGTCAGATGTCAGAACGGGGCGGGGACGCATGAAATCGAATATCCAATAATCAATGTTCAGTATCCAATCATCAAGTTGATGAATCCATTGGGGGGCGCTTCAGGGAATGGGAGGGGCCTTGGGCGACGGGGCGGCCGAGGGCGCGAAGGCGGGTCTGGACGCAGCGGGCGCAATCGGACGCGTCCTCGTCGATGCAGGGCTTGCCGGGATAGAGCTGGTAGTTTTTGCGCAAGGGGCCGGGGGTGGCGTTGGGCATGAAGACGTTGGCGCCGCGCCGGAGGGCCAGGTCGCGGCCGTCGGGGAAGACGGCGTCGAAGGCGGTGGTGGCGGGAATATGGGCGTCGGGATTGGCGAGGCGCAGGACGGCGATGGCGCGAAAGAACATGTCGGGATCGTTCGCATAGGCGTTGGGTTCGTCGGCCAGCGGCGTGTCGGGATGGGGGACGTAGGGGCCGATGCCGATCATGTCGAAATCGAACTCGCGGCAAAGCAGGACGTTGTCGGCGAGGATCTCGACGGTTTCGCCGGGCAGGCCGATCATGAAGCCGCCGCCGGTCTGGACGCCGAGGGCTTTCAGGTCGCGCAGGCACTGGAGCCGCTCGGCCAGCGTGCAGTCGGGATGCAGGCGGGCGAAGAGGTCGGCGGAGGACGTTTCGAAGCGCAGCAGGTAGCGGTCCATGCCGGCGTCGCGCCAGCGGGCATAGACGTCGCGCGGGCGGTTGCCGACGGACATCGTGATGGCCAGGCCGGGCACTTCGGTTTTGATGCGCCGCAGGAGCGCGGCGACGTCGTCGTCGGACGGGCCGGGCGTTTCGCCGCCTTGCAGCACGACGGTGCCGGCCGTGCCGCCCGCCGCGATCTGCCGCACGGCAGCCAGAATGTCGTCGGGGCTCATCCGGTAGCGCACGGGGACGGGATTGGAGGCGCGGATGCCGCAGTAGAGGCAGTCGTTGGCGCAGACGTTGGAGAACTCGACGATGGCGCGGATGGGAACGGCGTCGCCGCACTGCGCGCGGCGCACGGCGTCGGCGCGGGCGTAGAGGGCGGCCAGCTCGGCGCCCGTCGCGCGCAGCAACGGGACCAGCTCGGTGCGGGCCGTGTCTTTTCCAAGCGATGGGAAGGGGGCTTCCATGGCCGGGGAAACTATCACGTTTTCGCCGATCCGGCGGAGCCATTTCGAAAACTGCGCAGGGCGGGCGTGGAAACCAGGCCGGTTTGCGGATTCCAAGCCGGTGGCGTAATTTGTTATCACGACGAGTTCGTGAGGAGGACGGCCATGGTTCACGTCCCTTGGCGATGCGGGTTGGCGTTTCTGGCGGTCGCGGTTCCCGGCGCCTTGGGGCAGCGGATCGATCCGGGCCGGGATCTGGTCTATGCCGGGGCGTTCCGGTTGCCGGGCCCTTCGGGCGGCACGAGCTGGGAGTGGGGCGGGCGGGGGCTGGCGCACCGGGCCGACGGAGATCCCGGGGGTGGGGCAGACGGATACCCCGGGTCGCTTTTTGGCTCCGGTCACGACCATTTGGGCTATCTCACCGAAGTTTCCATTCCGGCCCCGGTGGTTTCGCCGGGCAAAAACCTGGCCGACCTGCCCGTGGCATCCACGCTGCGACCGTTCCGGAACGCGCGGGCCTTCGATCCGAACGGCGAGGGAGAATGGATCATGTGCGATCTGGCCGTGCTGCCGCCGCAAGGGGCCCAGAGCTCGCCCAAACTGCACCAGAGCTGGATTCGCCATGCCCAGTTCGAGAAAGGCGTGCAGTTCGGCTGGAGCGAACTGGACTTGAGTCGACCCGTCGGCGGCTGGTACCTCGGTTCGCCTGCGGGAGCGCCGCACCAGGAAGCCTTGGGCCGATACCTCTGCGCGCTGCCGGCGGCCTGGGCAACGGCGCATACGGGCGGCAAACGGCTGGTCTCCGGCCGGTTCCGCGACGGCGGCCAGCAGAGTTGCGGGCCGACGCTGTATGCCTATGCGCCGTGGGAAAACGGCGATCCGCCGCCGCCCGGCACGCAACTCGAGTACGTCCGCCTGCTGCACTACGACGATTTCCTGGGCTCGCGCTGGTTGGCCGACTACACCCATGCCGACGACTGGGTCGGCGTGGAATGGCTGGCCGCCGCGGACGGGCGGGCCGCCGTCGCGTTCATCGGCACCAAGGGGTTGGGCGACTACTGGTACGGGTTCCAAGACGGCGCCCGTTTTCCCGAATGTCTGCCGGCCTGCGACGGCCAAGAGGGCCGCGGCTGGTGGGCGGAGGAGTTCCGCACCCGGATGATGTTCTACGATCCGGCCGATCTGGCCGCCGTGGCGGCCGGGACGCTGGCGCCCAACCGCCCGCAGCCCTATGCCGTGCGGGACGTGGACGACGTTCTGTTCACGGCCCATGCCCGCAACGCCAAGGACCGGATCATGTCCAGCGCGTTCGATGCCGGCAGCGGGACCCTGTACGTCCTGGAGCCTTGGGTGGACGGCGACCAACCCATCGTCCACGTCTGGCGGCTGCGGCAGGAGACGCTGGCCGTCCAGCCGGCCAGCGCCAACAGCTCGGCGGCCGCCTCGTCCGGCCGCCGGTTCGCCGTGGCGGCAAGCGGGGCCTGGACCGCGCGCGCGGATCACCCGTGGCTGGAGATCACGGCCGGCGCGGCGGGCAGCGGCACCGGAACCGTGACGTATTCCGTGGCCGCCAATCCAGGTCCGGCCCGCACCGGCACGATCGCGGTATCCGGTGGCGGAGACGTCGCGGTCTTCACCGTCTACCAGTGGCCGCCGGCGCTGCATCCGCGCGTGTCGGCGGAGGGCGATTTCGACGGCGATTTCCAGGCGGACTACGTTACGTTCCAGCCGACCACGGGCAACTGGGACTTGCTGTTCAGCGGCGGCGGCCAGTGGCAGGTCCCGTTCGGTTCACCGACGATGGTGCCGGTGCCGGCGGACTACGACGGCGACGGTCTGGTGGATCTGGCCCTGTTCCAGCGCGCCACCGGCGACTGGTACGTTTTCCAAAGTTCGGGCGGCTCCCGCAAGGTGCGGTTCGGCTGGAACCGGACCGTGCCGCTGCCGGGGGACTACGACAACGACGGCCGGGCCGATTTCGCGCTGTTCTATCCCGACCAGTCGACGTGGTATTTCCTCTGCACGACGGAGGGCGGATCCAGTTTGCGCTTCGGCGCCCGCACGGACGTGCCGGTGCCGGCGGACTACGACGGCGACGGCGCGGTCGACGTCGCCGTGTATCGGCCGTCCAGCGGGCAGTGGTTCCTCGTCTTCAGCGGCGGCGGCAGCCGGGTGCGCCAATTGGGCTGGGCGGGTACGGTGCCGGTGCCGGCAGACTACGACGGCGACGGGCGCGCCGACGTCGCGGTGCTCAGCCGCGCCACGTCGAAATGGTGCATTTCCTACAGCGGCGGCGGCGGATGGGTGTACGCCTTCGGCTATCGGACGATGATCCCGGTGCCGGCGGACTACGACGGCGACGGCGCGGCCGACGTTGCGATGTACCATCCCGCGTCCGGCACGTGGTACGTGCGCGAATCCGCCACGGGCCGGCATCGCCGGACCGTTTTCGGCGGGCCGGGGCGGATCCCGACCCTGCTGAATCCGCTGATCCACTCCTGGTTCGGGCTGCCCTGAACGGGCGGCGGCCGCTCAAGGAGCATCGGCGGCGGTGCGGAAGAAGGGGAACCCTTCGACGGCGGCGACGTCGACGGTCTGGATGACGGAGCCGGAATGCCAGAGTTCGATGCCGTCGGGCAGGCCGTCCGCATCGGCGGCGTCGGCGGGCTGGAACTGGCGGTACCACATCACGGCTTCGCGGTTCAGGTTGTCGTCGTCGGTCACGATGCAGCCGCCGGAATCGTTGGTGGCGGCGGAGGGGACGAGGGCGAAGCCTTCGAGGTTGCCGGTGCGCGGGCCGACGTACTCGGCCAGTTGCCGCAGGCGGCGGTGGGCGCCGGCGACGACGGAACGCAGTTCGACGATTTCGAGATAATTGCGGCCGGTATTGTGCCAGACGTAGAGCCGGCCGGAGGCGCGGTCGAATTCGAGATCGGCGGTTTCGGCGCGCCCGGTCCGGTACCGGCCGACGAAATCCCAGACGTCGCCGGTGCGGTCGAGGTCGAAGACGTAGAGGAACCCGTCCTGCTGGTAGCCGACGAACGTCAGGCCGCCCATGCCGCGGACGCTCTGGCGGGGGGCGCCGTTGGCATCGCAGAAGCCCTGGCGGCGCAGGTATTCGTCCGGGACGAAGGCGAGGCCTTCGCCGCCGGAGTTGGCCGTGTTCGTGCAGACGGCGCGGAGGTTCCAGACGTGGAGCTGGTTGGTCGCCGCGTAGTCGGAGACGTCGTATTCGCGGATATAGCCGTTTTCGTCCATGACGAAAACGGTGTCGTCGCGGTCGGCCTGGCAAATGGCTTCGAGATCGCCGCCGGGGGTCCATTTGGCCTTCGCGCCCCCGGCGTTGGTGGCCATCTGGAAACCACCGGCGCCGTTTTCGCAAAGCGCCCAGAACGCGCCGGGATTGTTGCAGACGAGCCACAGCCGGCGCGTGGCGGGGTTCCAGAACGCGCCGCTCCAATTCGGGGCGTCGAGACCGGCATCGACGTCCGTGAGGCGGATGGCGTCGGCATGGGATTCGCCCGGCCACGGGTCCGCGGCACGGGCGGGCGCGGCGGCGAGTCCGGCCAAGGCGGCGGCAAGCAGGGCGGTGCGGACGGCTTTCATGCGGCATGCATCTCCGGCGTTCACGGTACTCCGGCCGGCCGGGGAATGCATCAACGATTTGCGAACGCGGGGGCTTTGGCGAGTCGTGGGCGGCGCGAATTCCTTTCTTCGGAAAAAATGGGTTGAACCGCGACGCGGTTGTGGCATATTGCCCCCGACTCTCGGGCGATTAGCTCAGTTGGCTAGAGCACTTCCTTGACATGGAAGGGGTCACAGGTTCAAGTCCTGTATCGCCCACCATATAGTACGATCCTGTTTT
>DDWR01000046.1:0-35111 GCA_002347655.1 Verrucomicrobia bacterium UBA2281
CGGACCGTCCGACATGCGAAATCCATAAGGAAAATAGAGGGACGACCATCTCAAATCCCGCTGTTTTGGACAGCAGTGGTGGAACGTAAAAACTCGGTTTTACGTGGAACGTAAAAACTTTGAAAGGCGCGGGCCCGGCGGCGCCTCACCCGTACGGCCGCGGATCGATCTGGTAGCCTTTGATCTTGTAGCCGAGGATGCGCGGGGTGGTGCCGAGGGCGCGGGCGGCGGAAGCGACGTTGCCGCGCGTGGATTTGAGGGCGTCGCGGATCAGGTCGCGCTCGTAGGCGCCGACGAGGGCCTTGAGGTTGCCGGAGGCCGGCGCGCCGCTGGCTTCGGCCGTCTGGAGCGTCGGCGGCAGGTGGTACGGATGGATCACGTTGCCTTCGGCCACCAGCACGGCGCGCTCGATGCAGTTCTCCAGCTCGCGCACGTTGCCCGGCCAATGGTAGCTCATCAGCATGTCGATCACGGAGCTCGACAGCCGGCGCACGTCCTTGCCGTTTTCCTGCGCGTACTTCTGCAGGAAGAAATCCGCCAGCAGGACGACGTCGGCCTTGCGCTTGCGCAGCGGCGGGACGTAGATCGGGAAGACGTGCAGGCGGTAGTAGAGATCCTCGCGGAACTTGCCCTGCTGCACCAGCGCCGGCAGATCCCGGTTGGTGGCGGCGATCACGCGCACGTCGACCTTGATGGTCTTGGTGCCGCCGACGCGCTCGAATTCGCGCTCCTGCAGGACGCGCAGCAGCTTGATCTGGATGGACGCGGGCACGTCGCCGATTTCGTCGAGCAGCAGCGAGCCGCCGTGGGCCAGCTCGAAGCGTCCCTTGCGTTCGGCCACCGCCCCGGTGAAGGCGCCTTTTTCGTGGCCGAACAGCTCGCTTTCGATCACGCTTTCGGGCAGCGCGGCGCAGTGGGCCTTGATGAACGGCTTGTCGGCGCGCGGGCTGTTGTAGTGGATGGCGTGGGCGACGAGTTCCTTGCCGGTGCCGGTTTCGCCTTCGATCAGCACCGACGCCGGGCTCTTCGAGACCTGGGCGATCTGGTCGTAGACGATCTGCATCTCGTGGGAATTGCCCACGATGTTCGCCGGGCGGAAGCGTTCTTTCAGCTCGGCCTTGAGCCGCGCGTTTTCCTCCGTGAGGCGGCCCTGGTCTTCCTGCACCGCGCGGCGCAGCTTGACGGCCTGGGCGATCATGGAGGCGATGATCGTCAGCACGCGCACGTCCTGCTGGAGGTCCGCGGCGGGATCGAACGCCCGGTCCGCGCTGAGCGCGCCGGCCACTTCCTGCTCCACCCGGATCGGCACGCAGATGAACGAGGTGTCCGGCCGCTTGCCGCGCTGGGTCTTGTCCAGGAACAGCGGCGATTCGCTGGTGCGCGGGATGACGATCGGCTGGCCGCTTTGCACCACCTTGCCGGTGACGCCTTCGCCGAGCCGGTAGCGGCCGCGCTGCCGCTGCTGGGCCGACAGGCCCTGCGAGGCTTCGATGAGGATCTCGCCCGTCGTGCGGCGCAGCAGCGTCAGCGTGGCGTATTCCATGCCCAGATGCGCGGAAAGCGCCTCCAGCATGGGGTCGGCCACCTCGCGCAGGTCGAGGCTGCGGTCCAGCAACCGGCTGATCTCGCCCAGCAGGTCGATTTCCCGCGCGTGGCGGTCGGCGGCGACGCCGGGCGCCGGTTCGAGCGGATGTTTTTTGGGTGGCATCGCGGATCCCGTCCCCGCGACCCGCCGGCCCTGCGGCCGGCGGTTCGGCGGTGCGTCTCGGCTACTTGATGAACAGCATTTCCTGATAGGTGGGCAGCGGCCAGAGGTCGTCGGCCACGATCCCTTCGAGCTGGTCGGCCACTTCGCGCACCGCATCCATCGCGGGCACGATTTCGCGGCGACAGAAGGCGGCATGCGCGGCGACGTGGCCGTTGTGTTCCTGGGCGATCGCCTTGCGCAGTTTTTCCATGCGCTTCTGCAGGTCCGCCGCCAGGCCGCACAGTTCGTCGAGCACCGACGTGCAGTGCTTCTTGCCCATGTCCTTCAGCGCGAGCGACGCTTCCGCCAGCCGGTTCTGGTATTCCACCGCCGCGGGGAAGATCATCGTCTTGGCGATTTCGAACGCCAGGCGCGCCTCGATCATCACGTCCTTGACGTACTTCTCGAGGTAGATTTCGTTGCGGCTGTGGAACTCGCGGACGGAGAGCACGCCGAACCGCGCCAGCACGTCGTCGTTTTCCTGCGTCTGGCACGCCGGAATGGCCTCGGCCGTGTTGCGGAGGTTCGGCAGGCCGCGCTTGGCGGCTTCCTTCTGCCAGGTTTCGGTGTAGCCGTCGCCGTTGAAGATGATCCGGCCGTGCTCCTTCATGATCTTCTGGATCGTCTTCTGCACCGCCGCGCCCAGCGCCGCGGGGGTTTTCGCCTTGGCGGCTTCCAGTTCGGTCGCGACGTAGTCGATCGAATCGGCGATGATCGCGTTGAGGATCACCAGCGGCCCGGCCACCGACTGGCTGGAGCCGACGGCGCGGAATTCGAACTTGTTGCCGGTGAAGGCGAACGGGCTCGTGCGGTTGCGGTCGCCCGCGTCCCGCGGCAGCGGCGGCAGGGTGTCCACGCCCACCGTCAGGAAGCCCGGGCTCTTCGCCTTGCCGGCGGCGCCCCGGGCGATCTGCGCGAAGACTTCCGTGAGCTGTTCGCCCAGGAAAATCGAGATGATCGCCGGCGGCGCCTCGTTGGCGCCGAGGCGGTGGTCGTTGCCCGCGTGGGAGATCGACGCGCGCAGCAGCGTGGCGTGCTTGTCCACGGCGCGGATCACCGCGGCGCAGAACGCCAGGAACTGCATGTTGTCGTGCGGCGTGTCGCCCGGCTCCAGCAGATTGGCTTTCCGCGTGCCCAGCGACCAGTTCAGGTGCTTGCCGGAGCCGTTGATGCCGGCGAAGGGCTTTTCGTGCAGCAGGCAGGCCATGCCGTACTTCTGCGCGACGCGTTGCAGCACCGTCATCGTCAGGTACTGGTGGTCGGCGGCGACGTTGGCGTTTTCATAGACCGGCGCCAGTTCGTACTGGCCGGGGGCCACTTCGTTGTGGCGCGTCTTGACGGGCACGCCCAGCTTGTAGAGTTCGCGTTCGACCTCGAGCATGAACGCCAGCACGCGTTCGGGGATGGCGCCGAAGTACTGGTCTTCCATCTCCTGGCCCTTGGGCGGCTTGGCGCCGAACAGCGTGCGGCCCGCGCTGATCAGGTCCGGCCGCGCGAAGAAGAAGTTGCGGTCCACGAGGAAATATTCCTGCTCGCAACCGGCCGTGGCGAAGACCCGGTCGGGATCCTTCTGGCCGAAGATCTTCAGCAGCCGCTGCGCCTGCGCGTTGAGCGCCTGCATCGAGCGCAGCAACGGCGTCTTCTTGTCCAGGGCCTCGCCCGTCCACGAGCAGAACGCGGTCGGAATGCACAGCGTGGTGCCGTTGGGGTTTTCCAGGATGTAGGCCGGGCTGGTGACGTCCCACGCGGTGTAGCCGCGCGCCTCGAAGGTGGCGCGGATGCCGCCGGAGGGGAAGCTCGACGCGTCCGGCTCGCCCTTGATGAGCTGCTTGGCGCTGAATTCCGCCAGCGCGCCGCCTTTGCCGTCCGGCTCCAGGAAGCTGTCGTGCTTTTCGGCCGTGAGGCCGGTCAGCGGATAGAAGACGTGGGCGTAGTGCGTGGCGCCCTTTTCGATGGCCCAGTCGCGCATGGCGACGGCGACTTCATCGGCGACGGAGACGTCCAGCTTCTCGCCCTTGTCGATCGTCCGCCGCAGCGCCTGGTAGGTCGCCTTGGGCAACCGGGCCTGCATCGTGCGGTCGTCGAACACGTTCGACCCGAAAATGTCGCTGGCGGGCGTCTTGGAAAAATCCAGCGCCGCCGCCGTCGCCCGGTAGTTCGTCACCGCCGCGATCGCATTCAATCTCGCATTGCTCATCGTCGTCCTCTTTCGGTTTCGTTTTTGAATTCGTCCAAATCCAACTCTTTTGTCGCTCGGAATCAAGCGTCGTCCACTTTTGTGGCGATGAGTTTCAAATGCAACAAGCATGCCAAGCGGCCGGCATCGAACGGATGCCTGCGACATAATCCATTCATATCCAGAAAGATAAAAATATAGGGCCCTTTCGGATGTTCGGCATGATATTACATATTTGTATTCTTTGAAAGAATAAAACAACATTTTTGTTTCTTGCCGGTCGCCATCCAACAGATTCGGTTCCATGCGGAGGCCGGCCGGCCACCGGGGGTGCGGATCCGCCGCGCCTGGGCGGGTTGGGGTTGATTTTTCCGCGCGCGGACGGCTATGATGCCGCCCTTTATAAGCAGAAAGAAGGAACACCCCACATGAGCAGAGCCCACAACTTCAACGCCGGCCCCGCGGTCCTCCCCCTCGAAGTCCTCGAGATCGCCCAGAAGGAACTCACCGATTTCAACGGCACCGGCATGTCCATCATGGAACACAGCCACCGCGGCAAGGCCTACGACGCCGTCCACGCCGAAGCCGTCGCCAACATGGCCAAGCTGTTGGGCGCCGGCGACGACTACCAGATCCTCTTCCTCCAGGGCGGCGCCAGCCTCCAGTTCGCGCAGATCCCGATGAACCTGCTGCTGCCCGGCCAGACCGCCGACTACGTCAACTCCGGCGCCTGGGCCGGCAAGGCCATCAAGGAAGCCAAGAAGATCGGCAACGTGAACGTCGTCGCCGACACCTCCAAGGACGTCCCCACCAACATGCCGGACTACGCGGCCCTGAACTACACCCCGGGCGCCGCCTACGTGCACGTGACCTCCAACGAGACCATCGCCGGCACGCAGATGCAGACGTTCCCGCAGACCGAGGCTCCCCTCGTCTGCGACATGTCCAGCGACATCCTCTGCCGCCCCTTCGACCTCAAGCAGTTCGGCCTGATCTACGCCGGCGCGCAGAAGAACCTCGGCCCCTCCGGCGTGACCCTCGTCGTGATCCGCAAGGACCTGATCGAGCGCGCCCCGGCCACGCTGCCCACGCTGCTGCAGTACCGCACGCAGGCCAAGGAAAACTCCCTTTACAACACGCCGTCCACCTTCGGCATCTACATCCTGATGCTCGTCTCCCGCTGGCTGCTGGCCAAGGGCGGCGCCGCCGGGATCGAGAAGCTCAACCGCGCCAAAGCCGACAAGCTCTACGCCGCGATCGACAACTCCGGCGGTTACTACCGCGGCGGCGCCAACAAGGCCTTCCGCTCCACCATGAACGTCACCTGGCGCCTCCCCAGCGAGGACCTCGAGGCGAAGTTCATCAAGGAAGCCACCGCGCAGAAGATGATCGGCCTGAAGGGCCACCGCGACGTCGGCGGCTGCCGCGCCAGCATCTACAACGCCTGCCCCGCGGAATCCGTCGACGCCCTCGTCGCCTTCATGAAGGACTTCCAGGCCCAGAACGGCTAACCCCGATCCTGCCGGAACGCAGCGCGCCGCGGTTCTCCGCGGCGCGCTTTTTCCTGCCACCGCCGGCCCGGTTTCGACTCCGCCCGGATTTAGGCTTGAAATGCCGGCCAAAGGGAACAGAATGGCGCGAGTTTTTTTGTGAGGGCTGGAGACCGAGCATGAATTTGAAAAAACCGTTGACCGTCGAAACCATTTCGCTCGACCTGCAGGGCGACAGCAAGGAAGCCATTCTCGCCGAGATGGTGGACCTGCTGGTGGCGTCGGGCCACATCCGGGACCGCGACGCCGTGCTCAAGGCCGTCCTCGAGCGCGAAAAGCGCATGAGCACCGGCATGCAGAACGGCATCGCCATCCCCCACGGCAAGACCGACAGCGTCGATTGCCTCGTCGCCGCCCTCGGCATCAAGCGCGCCGGCGTCGATTTCGGCGCGCTCGACGGCCAGCCGTCCAACATCTTCGTCATGACCGTGTCCCCCGACAGCCGCACCGGCCCGCACATCCAGTTCCTGGCCGAAATCAGCCGCCCCCTCAACGACGCGTCCGTCCGCGCCAAGCTCCTCGCCGCCACCAGCCCCGACGAAGTGCTGCATCTGCTGATCGGCTGAGCCCCTTTCCGCGCCGCACGCCATGAGCGGTTCCGCCGAACTCCATCCGCTGGTCCAATTCGTTTTCCAGCTGGGCGTGCTGATCGTCCTGACCCGCGTGGGCGGCTATTGGCTGCGGCGCTGGCTGCGCCTGCCCGGCGTGCTCGGCGAACTGATCGTGGGCATGCTCATCGGGCCCTACGCCCTCGGCCGGTTCGCCTGGCCGGGCCTCGGCCACCTCTTCGGCCTCGCCGCCGACGGCGCCGCCGTCTCGCCCGAACTCCACGCCGTCGCCACGTTCGCGTCCGTCGTCCTCCTGTTCCTCTCCGGACTGGAAACCGATCTGTCGGCGTTCCTGCGCTACTCGGTCGTGGGCACCGTCGTCGGCATCGGCGGCGTGGTCTTTTCCTTCTATCTGGGCGCCGGCTGCGCCATCTGGTTCGGCCTGGCTTCCGGCTGGCTGGATCCGACCGCCCTGTTCCTCGGCGCCATCGCCACGGCCACGTCCGTCGGCATCAGCGCGCGCATCCTCAGCGAGCGCCGCAAGATGGCCTCCCCCGAAGGCGTCACCATCCTCGCCGCCGCCGTCTTCGACGACGTGCTGGGCATCATCGTGCTCGCCATCGTCGTGGGCATGGTCCGCGCGGGCGGCGACGGCCGGGGCATCGCGTGGAGCGACATCCTGCTGATCGCCGGCAAGGCCTTCGGCTTCTGGATCGGCGCCACCGCCATCGGTTTGCTGCTCGCCCGCCGGTTTTCCCGCGTCCTCAAGTATTTCCAGAGCCCCGAAGCCATCGCGGCCCTGGCGCTCGGTTTCGCCCTGCTGCTGGCCGGACTCTCCGAAATGGTCGGCCTGGCCATGATCATCGGCGCCTACATCATGGGGCTGTCCCTGTCGCGCACCGATCTCGTCCAGGTCATTCAGAAAGAAGTCGAAGGCCTCCACAACGTCCTCGTGCCCGTCTTTTTCGCCACGATGGGCATGATGGTCGATTTCGGCGCCGTCCACGCCGTCCTCAAGGTCGGCATCGTCTATTCCCTGCTCGCCGTCGCCAGCAAGGTCCTCGGCTGCGGCTTGCCCGCGCTCTTCTGCGGTTTCAACCGGCACGGCGCCGCCCGCGTCGGCGTCGGCATGCTGCCCCGCGGCGAGGTCGCCCTGATCGTCGCCGGCATCGGCCTCACCTCCGGCGCCATCGGCCAGGACGTTTTCGGCATCGCCATCCTCATGACCCTCGTCACCACCCTCCTCGGCCCCCTCCTGCTGGCCGGCAGCTTCGAGAACCCCGCCAGCGGCCTGCGCAAGCCCGAAGACGCCGCCAAGGCCGAGAGCAAGGAAATCGTCCTGTCCTTCCCCTCCCCCGACATGGCCGACTTCATGCGCGCCCGCATCGTCCGCGCTTTCCGCCAGGAAGAGTTCTACGTCTACCGCCTCGCCCCGGACACCCCCACCTACCACATCCGCAAGGACGAGATGTTCTTCACGCTCGAAGGCGAAGGCGACACCGTCGTGCTGCGCGTCGCCGCCCAGTACGAACCCCTCGCCCGCCTCGTCGTCGTGGAAGAGATGCTCGCTTTGCGCTCCATGCTCCACATGGCCCAGGAGGGCGTCAACATCGAGTCCATGGAACACGACCTCGTCGCCGGCCTGTTCTCCGACGACGGAGAGGACAACCCATGATCCGCCGCGCCGCCGTCGGTTTCCTGTGCGCCGCGCTCCTCGCCGGCTCCGGGTCCGCCCAGCCGCCGCCCCCGCCGCCCGCGCCGGCCACCCTGAGCCCCGGCGACGCCATTTTCGTGCGCATTTCCGGCGTCGGCGGCGGCCTGCCCGAATACCGCGAAATCGTCGACCGCGACGGCCAGATCGAATTGCCCTATCTCGGCCTGCTGGCCGCCGCCGGTAAATCCATTCCGGCCCTCGAAACCGAGATGGCGGCGGCCTATGCCGAAGCCCGGCTGGGTACGGCCCCCGTCGTCCGCATCACCTACGTCTGGCATTTCGATCCCGCCCCCGACCGCGCCAACCTCAACCGCGCCGAAGATCCCCGCCGCCCCGTGCCCGCCGCCGGCGTTCCCCCCGCGGCGATGCCCGCCGGCAAACCGCCGCCCGCCCCCTGATTCCGCCGGCTTTTCTTCTGATCCCCGACCTCGGATCTCGGCCCTCGGACTTCGGACCTCGGACTTGGAATCTCCTGCCTCCCTGCCCCCCGTCGCCATCCTCCGTTTCCTGAAAAAAGTCGTGCCTCCCGACCTGCTCTTCCGCTATGGTTACCGGCCATGACCCCGGCGACCATTCGGGACCTGCTAGCGGCGCGGCGCCAGCCGACGCTGTCGCTGGAATTCTATCCGCCCAAGGATCCCCTCGGCTTCGGCATCCTCGGCGGTTCCATCGAGCGCATGCGCCCCGTCCGGCCCGATTTCGTCACCTGCACCTACGGCGCCGGCGGCTCGTCGCGCGAGTTTTCCTTCGCCGCCTGGGAACTCCTCGCCCGCATGGGCTTCACGCCCGTCGTCGCGCACCTGACGTGCGTCGGCGCCTCGCGCGCCGATCTCGTCGCTCAGATCGACCGCATCCATGCCGCCGGCATCCGCAACGTCATGGCCCTGCGCGGCGATCCGCCGCGCGGCGAAACCGAATTCACCCCCGCGCCCGACGGCCTGGCGCACGCGGTCGATCTCGTCGCGCTCATCAAGGCCCGCCATCCCGAGATCTGCTGCGGTGTCGCCGGCTATCCCGAAACCCATCCCGAAGCCCCCGACCTCGCCACCGACCTGCGCCACCTCAAGGAAAAGCTCGACGCCGGCGCGGACTACGTCAACACCCAGCTCTTCTTCGACAACGCCGCCTACTTCCGGTTCCTCGACGCCGCGCGCGCCGCCGGCATCCGCGCCCCCATCCTGCCCGGTCTCATGCCCGTCGCCTCGCCCGCGCAGCTTGACCGCGCCCTCGCCTTCAGCCGCGCCACCGCGCCCGCCGCCCTGCGCGCCGCGCTGCAAACCCCCGACCCCGCCGCCGCCCGCGCCGCCGGCATCGCCTGGCTCGTCGCCCAAATCGACGGCCTGATCGCCCACGGCGCCCCCGGCATCCATCTGTATATCTTGAACCAGGCCAAAACCGTCCTGGATCCGCGCCTCGCCGAATGCCTCGCCCGCTGGAGGAAAACGTCGTCTTGAAACCTGCAACCTGCAACCTGCAACCACGAAGGAATTCCCCATGAAAATCCTCGTCACCGGCGGCCTGGGCCAACTCGGCTGGGATTGCCGCGAAGTCTTCGCCCAGCACGAAGTCCTCGCCCTCGACCTGCCCAACCTCGACATCACCGATTCCGACAGCGTCGACGGCATCCTCAACCTGTGGAAGCCCGACGTCCTCGTCAACTGCGCCGCCTACACCGCGGTCGACCGCGCCGAGAGCGACGTCGCCAAGTCCTGGCACGTCAACCGCGACGGCCCGGCCCTGCTCGCCTCCCGCGCCAAGGCCCACGGCATTTTCCTCGTGCACGTCTCCACCGACTACGTCTTCGACGGCACCCGGCCCGTGCCGCAGCCCTACGTCGAAACCGACGTGCCCAATCCCACCAGCGTCTACGGCAAGAGCAAGCTCGCCGGCGAACGCGAGATCCAGGAACGCGATCCGCGCCACGCCATCCTGCGCACGGCTTGGCTCTACGGCGCCCACGGCTACAACTTCCTCAAGACCATCCTGCGCCGCGCCGTCAACGAGCCCCAGAAAGGCCTGCGCGTCGTGTCCGACCAGTACGGCACGCCCACCTGGTCCCGCCGCCTCGCCCACCAGATCCTCGCCGTCGCCGAAGCCGACGCCGCCGGACTCTTCCACGCCTCGGGCGAAGGCCATTGCTCGTGGTACGACTTCGCCAAGGAATTCATCTCCCAGATGAAGCTCGACTGCGAAGTGCGCCCCTGCACCACCGCGGACTATCCCACCCCCACCGTCCGCCCCGCCAATTCCATCCTCGAAAACGCCAACCTCAAGAAGGCCAACCTCAACGTCATGAAAGACTGGCGCGAAGACCTCGCCGAATACGTCCAGCGCTACCGCGAGGCCCTCCTCGCCGAAGTCAGGAGCTGATCCATGGCCCGTACGTTCCAGAACCTCCTGGTCACCGGCGGCGCCGGCTTCATCGGCGTCAACTTCATCCGCTGGCTCTTCGAGCAGCCCGATTGCCCCGCCCGCATCGTCAACGTCGACAAGCTCACCTACGCCGGCAACCCCCTCTCCCTGCTCGACGTCGCCGAAAAGGCCGGCGACCGCTACGTCTTCGTCAAGGCCGACGTCTGCGACGCCGCCAAGATGAAGGAAATCCTCGAGAAGTACGAGATCGACGCCGTCGCCCACTTCGCCGCCGAAAGCCACGTCGACCGCTCCATCGTCGCCCCCGACGAATTCGTCCGCACCAACATCTTCGGCACCTACGTCCTCCTGCAGGCCGCCCGCGAACGTGCTTCCCAGATCAAGCTGTTCCACCACGTCTCCACCGACGAAGTGTTCGGCTCCCTCGGCGACCAGGGCTTCTTCACCGAAGACACCCCCTACGCCCCCAACAGCCCCTACTCCGCCTCGAAGGCCTCCAGCGACCACCTCGTGCGCGCCTACCACGAGACGTACAAGCTCCCCACGACCCTCTCCAACTGCTCCAACAACTACGGGCCCTACCAGTTCCCCGAAAAGCTCATTCCCCTCATGATCCTCAACGCCCTCGAAGGCAAGCCGCTGCCCGTCTACGGCGACGGAATGAACGTGCGCGACTGGCTCTTCGTGACCGACCACTGCTCCGCCATCTGGCGCGTGATGACGCAAGCGGAGTTCGGCACCACCTACAATGTCGGCGGGCGCAACGAACTCGCCAACCTGCGCGTCGTCGAGAAAATCTGCGACCTCGTCGATGCCAAGGCCCCGCCGCTCGCCGGCGGCAAGAAGCGGCGCGAATTGATCACCTTCGTCAAAGACCGCCCCGGCCACGACCGCCGCTACGCCATCGACTGCGCCAAGATCGAGCGCGATCTCGGCTGGCAACCCGCCGAAACCTGGGAAACCGGCTTCGAACGCACCGTCGCCTGGTACCTCTCCCACTTCGAGTGGTGCGCCCAGGTCCGCTCCGGCGACTACCAGAAGTGGATCGCCGCCCACTACGGCTGAGCCAGCCCCGCCGGTCATCCCGAGCCCGTCGAGGGATCTCGGCCTCGCGCTTTGCGAAGCCGTTTCCCGCCCTTTCCCGCTTGCAAAACGCCCCTTCCCGGCCTAGCTTTACCGGCCACGACAACCCCGAAAACACCATGAGCACCAAGACCTTCCCCCTCACCCGCGAACAGACCGAAGCCCTGACGCAGCGCTTCCCCACCCCCTTCCACCTCTACGACGAAGCCGCCATCCGCGCCAACGCCCGGCGCCTGACGCAGGCCTTTTCCGTCTTCCCGAGCTTCCGCGAGTATTTCGCCGTCAAGGCCACGCCCAACCCATATTTGCTCAAGATCCTCGCCGCCGAAGGCTTCGGCGCCGATTGCTCCTCGCTCGCCGAACTCCGTCTCTGCGAGACCGTCGGCCTGCGCGGCGACCGCGTCATGTTTACTTCCAACGAGACCCCCGACGCCGAATTCCGCGCCGCGCGCGACCTCGGCGCCATCATCAACCTCGACGACGTCACCCATATCGACGCCCTCGTCGCCGCCACCGGCTCGCTGCCCGAGACGCTCTGCTTCCGCTACAATCCCGGCGCCGCCAAGGCCGGCAATACCATCATCGGCCACCCCGAGGAAGCCAAGTACGGCCTGACCCGCGACCAGCTGTTCGAAGCCTATGCCAAGGCGCGCGATCTCGGCGTGAAGACGTTCGGCCTGCACACCATGGTCGTCTCCAACGAACTCGACGCGCAGTACCACGTCGAAACCGCCCGCATGCTCTTCGAGCTGGTGGTCGAAATCAAAAACCGCCTCGGCGTGCGCATCTCCTTCATCAACACCGGCGGCGGCATCGGCATCCCGTACCGCCCCGAGCAGCAGGCCGTGGACTATGAAGCCATCGCCCGCGGCGCGCGCAAGCTCTACGACGAAATCATCGTCCCCGCCGGCCTCGATCCGCTCGCCTACAACATGGAATGCGGCCGCGCCATCACCGGCCCCTACGGCTGGCTCGTCACCCGCGCCCTCCGCTGGAAGAACACCTACCGCGCCTACGTCGGCGTCGACGCCTCCATGGCCAACCTCATGCGCCCCGGCATGTACGGCGCCTATCACCATATCACCGTCCTCGGCAAGGAAACCGCCCCCGCGACGAAGACCTACGACGTCGTCGGCTCGCTGTGCGAAAATTGCGACAAGTTCGCCATCAACCGCGAGCTCCCCGAAATCGCGATGGGCGACCTGCTCGTCATCCACGATTCCGGCGCCCACGGCCACGCCATGGGCTACAACTACAACGGCAAGACCCGCTCCGCCGAGCTGCTCCTGCGCCCCGACGGCTCCGTCGTCCAGATCCGCCGCGCCGAGACGCTCGACGATCTTTTCGCCACGCTGGACTTCAACGCCGTGTCGTCCTTCCGGTAGGGCGGTCTCGCCAAGACCGCCGGGCTGTTTCCGCGGAAAGTGGATTTGAATAGCGGTTATTGGATATTGAATCCGACCCCCGAAACGGCTATAAACAATCCATGGAACGAGGCGCAACCAAGACTCTCCGCGGAGCGAATTCCAAACGACAGGACGACTACGTCCCCGGCACTCCCCAAAGCCGTTTGGCCATGGTCTGGCCTTTGACGCGCGAAGTCGTCTCCCTGAGCAAGCACCACCATGCTGAACGAAGACTACAAAGAGATGTTGCAGTGCTTGTCCGCCGAGGGCGTTGAGTTCCTGCTGGTCGGCGCCTACGCCATGGCCGCCCATGGCTATCCCCGGGCGACCATGGACATCGATCTCTGGGTCATGCCTTCGCCGGACAACGCGGCGGCCGTGCTCCGCGCCTTGCGGAAATTCGGCGCCCCCCTGCATGGGCTGTCGCTGTCCGACCTGCAAAAAGACGATACCGTTTTCCAGATCGGCGTCGCCCCTCGGCGCATCGACATCCTCACCGGAGCCTCCGGACTGCGTTTTGCGGAGACCGCCCGGCAATCGCTGGCGATCGAAATCGAAGGACTTCAGGTGCGCATTCCTTCTCTCGCCGATCTCATCCGCAACAAGCGCGCGTCGGGCCGCACCAAGGATCTGGCCGACGTCGAAGCGCTGGAGGCACTCCGGGCCTCTGGCCCGTCCGAAGAGCCATGAATCGCTTCTTCTCCGCCGCGCCGAAACCCTCGCCGACCTCTTCGCGACGCTGGATTTCAAGTCACTTGATGATTGTATATTGGCTATTGGACATTGGATATTGAGATTCGTCCCCCATGGGCGTCACCCTCCATTATCGCGGCACCCTCGATGATCTCAATCGCCTCCCCGCCCTGTGCGATGAACTCGCCGACGTCGCCCAGGCCATGGGCTGGTCCGCGGTCCGCATCGACGACGACTACGACGCTCCGCTCGACGCACGCCTGATCCACGATTCCGGCGGCGCCCGCATCGACGGCAACGTCGGCTTGAAGGGCGTCGTTCTCACGCCGGACGACGGAAGCGAATCGCTGTGGTTCTGTTTCGATCGCGCCGGCCAGCTCCGTTCCCTGCTGGGCCAGGTTCTGATTCTCGACGGCACTCTCATACCTGAAGAATCCTGGGCTTTCACCAAAACCCAGTTTTCCTCCCCCGAGCGGCACGTCTGGATCGTCGGCCTGTTGCGCTACGTCCAGAAGCACTACGTTTCCAACCTGGAAGTCCGCGACGAAGGGGGCTATTGGGACACCGGCGATCTCGCCGAACTCCGCCGGCGCATGGATTTCATCAACGGCATGATCGCCGACATGACGACCGCTTTGTCCTCGCCCCGTTTCGCCGCCTTGGCCGGCCAATCGGCTGAGGACATCGTCGCCGCCATCGAAAAACTCGTTCAAGAGTTGCACAAGCCGCCCGCCGAAGCGAATCCGCCCGAAAACCCGGATCGGCGGTAGGGCGGGTTGGCTCAACCCGCCGGGCTGTTCCCTTGTTTCTCCGTTCGCCCCGGCGTATGCTCCGGCCATGAACCGACTGTACGGCTCGCTGCTGGCCTTCGTTTTGTTCGCCTCCTCCGCTTTGGCCCAAAGCCTAGGCTCGTTCCCGCATTCCGACGGCACGACCTTCCGCGTCTGGGCGCCGTTCGCCGAATCCGCGGCCGTCGCCGGCGAATTCAACGACTGGCGCGCCGCGCCCATGGCCCGCGACGAATCCGGCGGGACCTGGTCGCTCGACGTCCCCGGCGCGCACCCCGGCCAGCGCTACAAGTACGTGTTCAACGGCACCCTCTGGAAGCGCGATCCGCGCGCGCGCCAGGTCACCCACTCCAACGGCGATTCCGTCGTCTACGATCCGAACGCGTTCGACTGGGGCGACGACCGCGCGCCCGACATCGCGCGCAACGATCTCGTGCTCTACCAGCTCCACGTCGGCACCTTCGCCGGCGGGAATCCGCCCGCCACCTTCGACGACGCCATCCCGCGCCTCGACCACGTCCGCGATCTCGGCTTCACCGCCATCCAGCTCATGCCCGTCGGCGAATTCCCCGGCGGCCGCAGCTGGGGCTACAATCCATCCGACCCCTTCGCCATCGAGACCGACTACGGCGGCCCCGACGCCTTCAAGCGCTTCGTCCGCGCCGCCCACGCCCGCGGGCTCGCCGTTTTCGCCGACGTCGTCCACAACCACTACGGCCCGACCGATCTCGACCTCTGGCAGTTCGACGGCTGGTCCGAAAACGGCCTCGGCGGCATCTATTTCTACAACGACGGCCGCGCCCACACGCCGTGGGGCTCCTCCCGGCCCGATCTCGGCCGCCCCGAAGTCCGCGCCTACGTCCGCGACCAGATCTTCATGTTCGCCGACGAATACCGCGTCGACGGCTTCCGCTGGGATTCCGTCTACCACCTCATCCACACCGACCAGGGCCGCAACGACCAGGGCATCGAATTCCTCCGCGAGATCAACGCCGAACTGGCCGCGGACCGCCCGCGCCTGCTGCGCATCGCCGAGGACCACGCCTTCGACCACGACATGGGCTTCGACGCCCAATGGGACGTCGGCCATCGCTGGGCGCTCTACAACCAGCTCGCCACCGCCCACGATCCGGAGCGCGACCTGCGCGTCGTCGCCGGAACCCTCTCCGACTGGCCCGGCTTCCAGCGCATCGTCTTCACCGAAGCCCACGACTACGTCGGCGTGCTCAACGACAACCGCAGCCGCGTGCCGACCATGATCCACCGCGAAGATCCCGAGAGCATCTGGGCCCGCAAGCGCGCGCTGCTCGGCGCGGCCCTCGTGCTGGCCACGCCCGGCATTCCCATGATCTTCCAGGGCCAGGAAACGTTCGAGACCCAGGCCTTCCACGACGACGTTCCCCTGCGCTGGGACCGCACGAATTCCCACGCCGGCATCGTCCGCGCCTATGCCGATTTGATCCGACTGCGCCGCAACCGCGACGGCACCACCCCCGGACTGAAGGGCGCCGGCGTCGCCGTCCACCACCTCGACCACGACAACCAGGTCGTCGCCTTCGTCCGCTGGGACCAAGGCGGCCAAGCCGACGACGTCGTCTGCGTCGCCAACTTCTCGGACGTCGATTTCGACCGCCACGACTACGAAATCGAATTTCCCTCCGCCGGCACGTGGTATCGCCACTTCAACGGCGATTCCACCCGCTATGCTCCCGACTTCCGCGACGTCGGCGCCGACCGCATCGAAGCCGCCGGCATGCTCCCCAAGGCCGCCATCGCCATGGGCCGCTATTCCCTCCAGATCTTCTCCAAGTATCCGCCGCCCGGGCCTACCCCGGAAGGATCGAACCCGCCCCCGCGAAAGGATCGGCACCCGTGAAAACCGCCGCCGTCGTTTTCGCTTTTCTGGGTTTGGCCTCCGCCGCCTGCGCCGCCGACGGCTTCCGCGTGCCGGGGACGGTGTTCCGCATGGACGAACTGGTTCAAGCGCAGGCCCGCGCTCGGGAAAAGGAAAAACCCATCGCGTTCCTCTACTCGGACGAACGCACCGGCTGCGGACTGTGCGCCAGGGCCAGCGTCCAGATGATCGACGAACTGAAGATGAAATGCGTGCTGGTCTACGTCGATGCCCGGCAGAACTTCACCGGCTATCCGCAAACCGTCGCGCAGGCGCTTCGCGCGCCGGAAGGCGGCCAGACCATCCCCAAGACCATCGTAATGGACGCCGACCTGGAAAAAGTCCTGCTGTTCATCCCTTGCGCCCGAGGCCCCGCGCTCGATGAAGCCCTGAAGCAAGCCAAGAAAACCCTGGCGGCGGCCGCTCCGGCCCGCCCATCGTCCCGCCGCCTTCGCCCGCCGCCGCCGTAAATCGCCGCCGCGCTTTTCCGCCTGACGTCGCCGCCCGATTGGGCTAGGCTCCGGACAACCACCGGAGACTGCGCCATGAACGTCCTCGCCATCGTCGGCAGCTACCGCAAAGGACATGCCATCGACACCCTCGTGGACCGCGTGCTCGACGGCGTCCGCCAAAACCACCCCGACGCCGTCGTCGACAAGATCCACCTCGCCGACCGGCATATCGAATACTGCCGGAACTGCATGGCCTGCAAACGGGACGACCCCGCCAAGCCCATCGCCGCCTGCATCCTCCACGACGACATGGACGACATCCTGCCCAAGCTCGTCGCGGCCGACGCGCTCGTCGTCGGCACGCCCGTCAACATCGGCACGGTCACCGCCGTCCTGAAAACGTTCCTCGAACGCGCCTGCTGGACCCTCGCCAAACCCGGCCACCGCCCCATCGAAGGCTGCCCCGTGCCGCGCACCGCCAAGCCCCGCCGCGCCGTCCTGGTCGTCTCCGCCGGCACCGTTCCGCCCTGGCTGCGCTGGTTCTGCGACGACGCGACCAAGCTCCTCAAATCCTGGTGCGACTCCTGCCTCGGCGCCCAGGTCGTCGGCTCGCTCTACGCCGGCGCCGTCCTGACCCGCGGCGTGGCCCCTTACGAGGCCAAGGCCCGCGCCCTCGGCCGCAAGCTCTAGCGGCCGCGCATTCCGCGATTTGCCTTTTCGCCGTTCTGCGGTAAACTCCACGAACAAACAGGAGCCCACATGAACATCGTCCGCCTGATCTACGCGAGCCGCCTGAAAAAGAAACTGGACCACGCCGCCGTCGAAAAGATCGCGGACGTTTCCCGCCGCAACAACCGCAAACTGGGCGTCACCGGCGCGCTGTGTTCCTCCCCGCGCGGCTTCCTGCAGATCCTCGAAGGCCCGCCCGCGGCCGTCAACGAACTCTACAACCGCATCGTGCGCGATCCCCGCCACGCCGACGTCACCTTGCTCGAATACGTGCGGGTCCCCTTCCGCGAATTCGAGAATTGGTCCATGGCCTATATCCACACCGACGAAATCGCCCAGGCGCTGCTGCACAAGTACAGCACGCACCGCGTCTTCGACCCCTTCACCATGGGGCCCATGCAGGCGCGGGTCTTCCTGCTCGCCATCACCGAGCTGCGCGCGCACTACCTCGCCAAACAGCACGCCGGACGCGGCTAAAAACGACCCGAGCCGCCCGCCCCGCCTTCCCACCCATGCCGTTCACCGCCCCGAACTGGCCGCGCCTGCCGCGGCCCATCCGGAACCGCCCGAAACGCCAGGACCGCCTGCGCGCGTTCGGCGTGCAGTTTTTCTTCGGCGCGATCCTCGGCTCCGCGCTCGGCCTGGCGGTCTGGGCCATCTTCTTTTCCGCCGACAAGTCGGCCGCCGTATGCCTCCGGTGCCTCGGCGGCGGCGCGCTGCTGGGCGGCTTCGCCGCCGGCATCGTCCAGGATGAATTCTGGACCGATCTCCGGTAGGAACGGAGCGCCCGACCAGGCCATGAAAGCCCTCGTCACCGGCATGCACGGCACGGTGGCGCCCGTCCTCGCGCAGGCGCTGCGGGCCGGCGGCGGCACCGTGGCGCCGTGGGACCGGACCCTCCATCCCGTCGACTCTCCCGCCGCCGTGCGCGACTTCATCCAGAGCGAGCGACCCGATTGGTTCTGCCATCTGGCCATGGGCAGCCCCGACTGGGCCGGCTGGGCCGCGGAGACCTGCGCGGAGAACGGCATCCCGTTCCTCTACGTCAGCTCCGTCTCCGTCTATGCCGCGGCGCAGACCGGTCCGTTCACCGTCCGGGACGTGCCGGTCCCCGACGACGACTACGGCCGCTACAAGTTCGAATGCGAACGCCGCGTGCTCGCCGCCCATCCCCGCGCGCACGTCGTGCGCATCGGCTGGCAGATCGGCGCCCGGACCGGCGGCAACCAGATGGTCGACCATCTCGACCGCACGCACCGCGCGCACGGACGCATCGACGCCAGCACGCGCTGGTTTCCCGGCTGCTCGTTCCTGTCCGACACCGCCGCCAGCCTGCTGCAAATCCTGCGGCTTCCGCCCGGCCTCTATCATCTCGACGGCAATCCCGGCTTGAATTTCTTCGAAATCGCCGCCGGCCTCAATCGCCTGCGGGGGATGCCGTGGACCGTGGTGCCCGTTGCCGGCCTCGTCCAAAACCGCCGCATGCTGGATCCGCGCGTTTCCGTGGTTCCGATTTCCCGCCGCTTCCCCGATCCGCGGAGCTGAATCTTCCCGCCGGTCCCGCGCCGCCGCAACCGGCGCTTGCGCCGGCCCGCGGATCGCCGTATAACCCTATGCGGAAAGCGCGAGGTCACCGATGTCGCAAAAACAGATCCGCTGGATGCTGGGGGAATTGCCGACGCTGCTGGAAAACGGGGTGATCGACGGCGGCGCCGCCGAGCGCCTGCGCCGCCATTACGAATCGGCCGCCGGCCCAAGCCGCAACTGGGCCCTGACGATCTTCGGCATTCTCGGCGGCACGCTCGTCGGCCTCGGCCTCATTCTCCTCCTCGCCCACAACTGGGCCGATCTCTCCCGCGCCGCGCGTACCGCGCTGGCCTTCGCGCCGCTGGTCGCCGCGCAGCTGCTGGCGGTCTGGATTTTCCGCGCCGGCAAGAAGTCCGCCGCCTGGCGCGAAGGCGTCGGCCTGTTCTGGACGCTCGCCGTCGGCGCGGCCATCGCGCTGGTCGCGCAGACCTACCATATCCCCGGCGACGCCGGCCGCTTCGCGCTGACTTGGATGCTGCTGACCCTGCCGATCGTCTACCTGCTGAACGCCACCGGCCCCGCCCTGGTCTACCTGGCCGGCATGACGTTCTGGGCCATCGACGCCCAAAGCAACGCCGGCCAGGCCCTGCCGTTCTGGCCGCTGGCCGCGCTGATCCTGCCGCACGTCGTCGCCGCCGCGCGCGACAATCCCTACGCCGCCCGCCCGGCGCTGCTGTTCTGGGGAATCGCCTTCGCCCTGTGCGTCGCCGTCGGCGTCACGCTGGAGAAAATCCTGCCGGGGCTGTGGATCATCGTCTACGGCGCGCTCTTCGCGATCTTCTACTTGGCCGGCGAATTCTGGTTCGGCGAGGCGCCGGCGGCGTGGCAAAAGCCGTTCCAGACCTTCGGCGCGATCGGCGCGGTCGTCCTGACCTTCCTGCTCACCTACGACTGGCCGTGGCAGGAAATCGGCTGGCGCTACTGGCGCCACGGCGCGGCCTACCACGGCTTCGCCGCCGCGCTCGACTACGCCCTCGCCGCGCTCCTGCCGGCGGCGGCCATCGTTTTGCTGGTCAGCAGCGTGCGGCGCGGCAAAGCCCACGCGCTGTTCATCGGCGCGCTGCCGATCCTCGCGGTCCTCGGTTTCGCGCTGGTGGCGCAGACCGGCGAGGAAGCCGCCGCCCTCGCGCTCTTCAACCTCTACGTCTTCGCCGTGGGCCTCGGCCTGCTGGTGCAAGGTTTCCGCGCGCGGCGGGCCAGCACCGTCAACGCGGGCCTGCTCGTCGTATTCGCGCTCATCCTGCTGCGATTCTTCGATGAAGATCTCGGCTTCGTCTTCCGCGGGGTCGTATTCGTCCTGCTCGGCCTCGCTTTTCTCGCCGTCAATCTCGTCCTCGCCCGGAAGAAAGGAGCGGCGCAATGAAAACCCGGCTTCTGCTCGGACTCTTCGGTTTGGCCTTCTTCGCCCAGCTCGCCGTGCCGGCTTCCATGATCCTCAAGCGCGAGCGCACGCTCGCCCACGGCCAGGCCTTCAAGTTCCGCACCGCCCCCGTCGATCCCTACGACGCCTTCCGCGGCCGCTACGTCGCGCTCGGCTTCGACCAGCGCTCCGTCGCGGCACCGCCCGGCCACGACTTCGCGCGCGGCCAGACCGTCCACGCCGTCCTCGTCGAGGATGCCGACGGCTTCGCGACGTTCGCGGAAGCGCTCCGCGACCGGCCCGACGCCGCGCCCTACCTGACCACCAAGATCCAGTACGTCGGCGGCAACATGGTGCATCTCCGCCTGCCCTTCGACCGGTTCTACATGGACGAGAACGAAGCGCCTGCCGCGGAACAGGCCTACCGGCAGAACAGCGTCCGCAGCAACCGGAACGCCTACGTCCAGGTGCGGATTGAAAAAGGCTTCGCCGTGCTGGAAGACCTCTACGTCGATGGAACGCCCATCCGGGATTATCTTGCCGCCCATCCTCAAGCCGGCCCGCGCGGAAGGTAGGGACGGCTCTCCGAGCCGTCCGGGCTGTTGGATTTCAAATGCGGACGCCTCGGAGAGGTGTCCCTACCTGAAACTTGATTCGGTCCCGTACGCCTTGTTGATAATTCCGAACGCCGAGTTTTGCTCCCCCCGCAATCGCGCTTGTTCCGCCCCCCGCGCGGGGTCTATGATGAGCCCGTTTTCAGGAGAAATGCCATGAACGTCATCCAGACCGACCAAGCCCCCGCCGCCATCGGACCCTATTCCCAAGCCGTTTCGAAAAACGGACTGCTTTTCGTTTCCGGCCAGCTCGGACTCGATCCCGCCAGCGGCGCGCTCGCCGAGGGCATCGAAGCCCAGACCCGTCGCGCGCTGCAGAACCTCGTCGCGATCCTCGCCGCCGCCGGCCTCGGCCCCCAGCACGTCCTCAAGGCCACCGTCTACGTCGCGAACATGGACGACTTCGCCCTCGTGAACCAGCTCTACGCCGAAACCTTCGCGCCGCCCTTCCCCGCGCGCGAAGTCGTCCAGGCCGCGCGCCTGCCCAAGAACGGCCTCGTCGAAATCTCCGCCATCGCCGCGCCATGATCATCATCGAGCCCCATATCCACATGCTGTCGCGGACGACGGACGACTACACCGCGATGTACCATTCCGGCATCCGCTGCGTCGTCGAACCGTCTTTCTGGCAAGGGTCCAACCGCCGCTTCGCCGGCACGTTCTTCGACTACTTCCGGCTCTCGCTCGAATTCGAACACACCCGCGCCCTCCGCTACGGCATCGACCACTACTCGTGCATCTCCGTCAACCCCAAGGAAGCGGAGGACCTCGCCCTCGCCCGCGAAACCCTCGCCGGCATCGGCCCCTACCTCGAACATCCCCGCTGCGTCTGCGTCGGCGAAATCGGCTTCAACCGCATCACGCCCAACGAAGAGGAAGTCTTCCAGCGCCAGCTCGAGATGGCCAAGGCCCACGCCCTGCCCGTCCTCGTGCACACCCCCCACGACACCCCCGAAATCAGCAAGCGGAAGGGCACCGCCCGCATCCTCGACATCCTGCGCGAGTTCAACTGCGACCCGGCCATGATCGTCGTCGACCACAACACCGAAGAAACGATGCCGCTGACCCGCAAGACCGACTACTGGGCCGGCCTGACCGTCTATCCCTATTCCAAGCTCAATCCCCGCCGCGTCGTCGACATCCTCCGCCAATGGGGCCTCGAGCGCGTCACCGTCAATTCCTCCGCCGACTGGGGCGTCTCCGATCCGTGTTCGCTGCCGAAGACCGCCGCGTTCATGGCCGAGCAGGGCTTCACCAAGGCGCAGATCCGCAAGATCATGCACGACAACCCGCTCGCGTTCTATTCGCAGACCCCGAAATTCAAGCCGCAACTGGACCTGCCCTACGTTGACCCCGCCACCTACCAACGCTGATCCCCCGCGCCGCGAATCGCCCTGGGCCGTCGTGCGGCAAAAGGCGATCGAAGCCTACTACCAGGTGGAAGACGTCCTGCCGCGCCTGCGCAACGCCTCCGCTTGGCTGCGCCTCCTGCGCCTGCCCAACCTGCTGACCGTCCCGGGCGACGTCTTCGCCGGCTTCCTCCTCGCCCCCGCCGCCAGCGGCGGCGACTGGGCCCAGCTCCTGCTCGCGGTTCCCGCCGGCCTGCTGCTCTACGCCGCCGGCCTCGTCCTCAACGACCTCTTCGACTACGCCGAAGACCTCCGCGAGCGCCCCGACCGCCCCCTGCCCGCCAACCAAATCTCGCGCGAAGCCGCCGCCGCCGCCGCCCTCGTCTTCTTCTGGATCGCCGCCTTCCTCGCCGCGTTCTTCGACGCCCTGCCCGTCGCGCTCCCCCTCATCCTTTTCATCATCCTCTACGACGTCGGCCTCAAGCGCCGCCCGTTCCTCGGCCCCGCCCTCATGGGCGCCTGCCGCGCCGGCAACCTCCTCCTCGGCGGCGCCGCCGCCTCCGACGGCCTGCCCGCCGCGCCCGCGCCTTGGCTCGCCGCCGCCGCGCTCGGCCTCTACGTCGCCGCCGTCACGCACCTCGCCCGCCGCGAAACCGCCCCCGGCACGACGTTCCCGCCGGAACGCATCGGCCGGCTGCTGCGGCTGCTGATCCCGCTGCAGGCCCTGCTCGGCGTCGCCGCCGTCCACCGCTTCCCCGCCAATCTCCTCGCCCTCGCGCTGCTGCCGCTCGCGCCCCTCCACCGCCGCCTCGCCGCGCGCTTCCCGCCCAGCTGAAAAGACCCAGCCTGAAGGCTGGACTACGAACTCAGCCCGTTTGTCGTTCACGCTTCCGCGTGTTGACCGCGCGCTTGACTTCCCCTGCCCCCCTCGCGACACTCTTTTCCATGCGCTGCCCCAAGTGTGCCCAGGACGACGACAAGGTCATCGACTCCCGCTCGATCCGCAACGGCGAAGTCATCCGCCGCCGCCGCGTCTGCTCCAAATGCGGCCACCGCTTCACCACCTACGAGGAAGTCGTCAAGACCGTCCTCACCGTCCTCAAGCGCGACGGCCGCCACGAGGACTTCTCCCGCCCCAAGCTCCGCGCCGCCGTCTGCCACGCCGCCGTCAAGCGGCCCATCTCCGATCCCCAAATGGACATGCTCGTCGACGACGTCGTCCACGAAATCGAAACCGAGTACGAACGCGAAGTCCCCTCCACCGTCATCGGCCGCAAGGTCATGGACAAGCTCGAAAAACTCGACGAAGTCGCCTTCCTCCGCTTCGCCTCCGTCTACCGCCGCTTCCGCGACGCCTCCCAGTTCCTTTCCGAAATCGAAAACCTCATCGGCCGCCAATGACCACCCCCGCGCGGCCCGGCGCCGCGGCATCCGCCTCCCAATGTTTTTACGTTCCACGTAAAACGCCCTCCAAAGTTTTTACGTTCTACGTAAAATCCGCTCAAAGTTTTTACGTTCTACGTAAAAATGGCCCAAAGTTTTTACGTTCTACGTAAAAATGATTCCGATCCCCTCCAGCGACGACGTCCGCGCGGTCCTCCGGGACCATCTCGAAGGCCTGCTGCGCGGGCCGGACCTCGATCCCGCCGTCGCCGAAGCCGTCTCCGCCGCCGCCGTCGCCTACCTCGCCGACCAGCGCCTGTCCCCGCCGCTGCCCGACGATTATCTGCACCTGCTCATCTATCGCGCGCTGCGCTCGCTCAACCAGCCCGACGCCGCCCGGCGCTGGGCCGCCGCGCACCTGCCCGGCGTCGACGTCCCCGTCTTCGATCCCGACGTCTGGCCCGGGCCCGTGCCCCTCCTCGTCTGGCAGCTTTTCGCTTCCCGCCTCGTCCGCCCCGCGCGCACCGTCACCGCCGAAGGCCGCATCCTCTGGACGCTCGATTTCCGCCGCCTGCGCAAGGAGCAGGCCGGCTGGCTCGAAATCACCCTCCTGCCCGGCCTGCGCGCGCTGCTCGAACAGCTCGCGCCGGCGTGGGACGATTCCTCCGGCGCCGGCCTGCTCGGCCTGCGCGGACTCTACGCCGCCGGCTTCGCCCCCACCCCCCGCCGGCGCAAGCCCAAGGCCCACGCCGCCTACGCCCCGCTCGACGCCCCCGCCCTGCGCGCCTTCTGCCTGCGCGTCCTCGCCCACCTCCAGCACGCCCGCGGCTGGACCCACGCTCCGGACGTCCTGTACTTGGATTTCCCTTCCAAGGCCCCGCGGGTTCGCGGCGCGGGCTAAATCCAGTCCGCCGATTGGGGCCCTCCAGCCCCCCCACGCCCTTGTGGCGTGGGTGAATCAGGTCCGGCGCGCCAAGATCGATCCCAGACCCCCACGGCCTTGCGCCGTGGGTGAAGCCGTTCCGCCCACTTCCCGGAAACCTCGACATGGCCTCGCTCTCCCTTCCCTCATGCCCCCTTGAATTCGTATGATTATTAATTAATCATAGTATGTTGTGAAATCTCATTATTATTATAAATATTCGATATATTGACAGAATAACATACGATCATTAATTAATGATCGTATGTTCCATTTTGACCCGATCGTGCGAGTAATTGTCTTTGATCCAGTTCATCCAAGCGACGGACGCGCGACACCCAACGGCGGTTCCGGGAACCGGTTGGCCGCCCACATTTTGAAACTGGAAGGTGGCGAAACGACGGTTTGTGAGCGATAATAACCTCCGCGTGCAACCGCCCATTGAAATTTTGGCCGACGAAAACCAGCTGGCTTCGGATCTCGCCGCGCGCGTCGCTTCCGCCGCCGCCGCGGCCCTCGCCGCGCGCGGCCGCTTCGCGCTCGCCATCCCCGGCGGCTCGGTCGTCGCGCTCCTCGCCCGCGGCTTGGCCGCGCCGGTCGCCGCCGCGAACGGACACGTCTTCTGGACCGACGAACGCCGCGTGCCGCTCTCCGATCCGCTAAGCAATTACCGCCTCGCCGAAACCGAACTGCTGCCCAAGCTCGTCGGCGCCCAGATCCATCCTCTGCGCGGATCCGCCGCGGAATACGAAACCGAAATCGCCCCCTTCCTCCCCCTCGACCTCGTTTTGCTCGGCGTCGGCGAGGACGGCCACGTCGCGTCGCTCTTTCCCGGAAATCCGGCGACGCGCGAAACGCAGCGCCTCGTCGCGGAAGTCCACAACGCTCCCAAGCCGCCGCCCGACCGCGTCACGCTGACGTTCCCCGTCTTGAACGCCGCGCGCCAAACCCTCGTCGTCGCCGCCGGCGCCGGCAAGGCCGCCATCGTCGGCCGCATCTTTTCCGCGCCGGGCGACCTGCCCGCGCAACGGCTTTCCGGTTCCCCGCGCTGGCTGCTCGACCGCGCCGCCGCCGCCCACCTGAAGGAGTTCCCATGAACGACGAAATTCCCCAGGCCGAAGCCACCACCATCGTCATCTTCGGCGCCACCGGCGACCTGACGCACCGCAAGCTCATCCCCGCCCTCTATCGCAACCGCAAGAAGGGCCGCCTGTGGGACCGCACCCGCATCGTCGGCGTCGCCCGCCGCGACTGGTCCACGGAGTATTTCCGCGAGCATGTCCTCGACGGCGTAAAGAAGTTCGGCGGCACGTTCGACGAAAAGGTCTGGGCCGACTTCGCCGGCCGCCTCCACTACGTCCGCGGCGATCTCGAAGTGCCCGCCGATTTCCCCGTCGTCGATGCGCGCCTGCGCGAGATCGAAGGCAAGCCCGCGAACCGCCTCTATTATCTCGCCACCGCCCCCGAGCACTACGGACCGGCCTGCGACGCGCTCGCCGCCGCCGGCATGGCGGCGGAAATCGAAGGCTGGCGCCGCGTCGTCATCGAAAAACCCTTCGGCACCGACCTGCCCTCCGCCGAAGCCCTCAACCACCGCGTGCACGCGTCGTTCCGCGAGCACCAGGTCTACCGCATCGACCACTACCTCGGAAAGGAAACCGCCCAGAACGTCATGTTCCTGCGGTTCGCCAACACGCTCTTCGAACCCGTCTGGAACCGGCGCTATATTTCCAACGTCCAGATCACCGTGGCCGAAAACGTCGATGTCGGCTCCCGCGGCGGCTACTACGACCAGGCCGGCGTCCTGCGCGACATGTTCCAGAACCACCTCCTGCAACTGCTGTCGCTCGTGGCCATGGAGCCGCCCGCTTCGCTCGACGCCAACGCCGTCCGCAACGAAAAGGCCAAGGTCCTCGGCAACATCCGCGCCATCCGCCTCGAGGATACCGTCCGCGGCCAGTACGACGGCTACCGCGCCGCCGAACGCGTCGCGCCCGATTCCCAAACCCCCACGTTCGCCGCGCTCAAGCTGTGCATCGACAACTGGCGCTGGAAGGGCGTGCCGTTCTACCTGCGATCCGGCAAGGCCATGCCCTCCCGCACCAGCTCCATCATCGTCGAGTTCCAGGCGCCGCCCGACGTCATGTTCGGCCTCGGCCGCAACCAGTCCTTCACCCCCAACATGCTTTCCATCTGCATCCAGCCCGAGGAAGGCATCCACCTGCGCTTCGAAACCAAGGTCCCCGACACCGTCGCCGAATCGCGCTCCGCCAAGATGGACTTCAGCTACCGCGAGGCCTTCCCCGACGTCGTCCTCCCCGATGCCTACGAACGGCTGCTGCTCGACGCGCTCAAGGGCGACGCTTCGCTTTTCGCCCGCAGCGACGGCATCGAAATCGCCTGGGCGCTCCTCGATCCCGTGCTGGACGGCTGGGCCAAAACGCCGAACGTCTCCCCGCTCCATTCCTACGCCCCCAAGACCTGGGGCCCCGCCGCCGCGGACGAACTCCTCGCCCGCGCCGGCCACGTCTGGCGCTACGGCTGCGGCGAAGAAGGGTGTTCGATATGATTGTTGTGCGAAACTCCCCATCCATCTTCCCCGTAGGGGCTCAGCTTGCTGAGCCCGCCATGATCCCGGTCCGACCAAGGTCGGCCCCTACGATTCTAGACCCTGAAAGGACCCCCACGTGAAAACTCAAGCGGACATCGGCGTCGTCGGCCTCGCCGTCATGGGCGAAAACCTCATCCTCAACATGGAAAGCCGCGGCTTCACCGTCGCGTGCTTCAACCGCACCGTCGCCAAGGTCGATGCCTTCGTCAACGGCCGCGGCCAAGGCAAGAACCTGATCGGCTGCCGCTCCATCCCGGAATTCGTCGCGGCCCTCGCCCGCCCGCGCAAGATCATGATGATGGTCCGCGCCGGCCGCGCCGTGGACGATCTGATCGGCGAACTTTGTCATCTGCTCGAACCCGGCGACGTCCTGATCGATGGCGGCAACAGCCATTATCCCGACACGATCTGCCGCTGCGACGGCGCCGCCAAGCGCGGCCTGCTCTACGTCGGCGCCGGCGTCTCCGGCGGCGAAGAGGGCGCGCTGAAAGGCCCCTCCATCATGCCCGGCGGCCACGCCGAAGCCTGGCCGCACCTCAAGCCCATCTTCCAGGCCATCGCCGCCCAGGTCGACGGCGTTCCCTGCTGCGAATGGCTCGGCCCCGACGGCGCCGGCCATTTCGTCAAGATGGTCCACAACGGCATCGAATACGGCGACATGCAGCTCATCGCCGAAGCCTACCACCTGATGTCGCAAGGCCTCGGCATGGCCCCCGCCGAGATCGCCGCCGTCTTCAAGAAGTGGAACCAGGGACCGCTCGATTCGTATCTCGTCGAAATCACCGCCGACGTCCTCGCCAAAACCGACGACGTCACCGGCCAGCCCATGGTCGACGTCATCCTCGACGCCGCCGGCCAGAAGGGCACCGGCAAGTGGACCTCGCAGGCCGGGCTCAATCTCGGCGTCGGCATCCCGCAGATCGCCGAAGCCGTCTTCGCGCGCTGCCTCTCCGCCATCAAGGACGAACGCGTCGCCGCGTCCAAGGTGCTCGCCGGCCCTTCCGGGAAGTTCGCGGGCGACAAGGCGCGCTTCCTCGCCGATCTCGAGCAAGCCGTCTACGCCGCGAAGATCTGTTCCTACGCCCAGGGCTATCAGCTCCTGCGCGCGGCGTCGGCCGAGCACAAGTGGAACCTGAACTTCGGCAACGTCGCCCTGCTGTGGCGCGGCGGGTGCATCATCCGCGCCCAGTTCCTCGGCAAGATCAAGGAAGCCTTCGACGCCGATCCCGCGCTGGCGAACTTGCTGCTCGCGCCGTACTTCCAAAAAGTCGTCGCCGACGCGCAGGCCGCGTGGCGGCGCACGGTCGCCAGCGCCGTCGAACTCGGCATTCCGCTGCCCGCCATTTCCACCGCGCTCGGCTACTACGATGCCTACCGCTGCGCGCGCCTGCCGGCGAATTTGCTTCAGGCCCAGCGCGATTACTTCGGCGCCCACACCTTCGAGCGCATCGACCAGCCCCGCGGCCAGTTTTTCCACGTCAACTGGACCGGCCAAGGCGGCGCGACGGCATCCACGACGTACGTCGTGTGAAAACCGAGCTCAATATCCAATAACCAATATCCAATCTTCAATGTCCAAGTCCGGACATAGGGTTTAGACCCCCACGGCCTTGCGCCGTGGGTGAATCAGGTCCAGCCTCCCCCGACGGGGTCGTCGGGGGCTCCATCCAAAAAAAATAACAGGGACGGCGCAACGCGCCGCCCCTGCCAACGAAACGGATTTCCGGCCGGTCTTATTCCGGCGTCGCCGCCGCGAACCGCGCGGCGACTTCGGGCCAGTTGACCACGTTCCAGAACGCGCCGGCGTACTCGGCGCGCTTGTTCTGGTATTTCAGGTAGTAGGCGTGCTCCCACACGTCCAGACCCAGGATCGGCGTGCCGCGCTTTTCGGCGACGTCCATCAGCGGGTTGTCCTGGTTCGGCGTCGAGGAAATGAACAGGTTACCGTCGGCGCCGACGCTCAGCCAGGCCCAGCCGCTGCCGAACCGGCCCGCCGCCGCGGCCTCGAACAGCTTCTTGAATTCGTCGAACGAACCGAACGCTTTTTCCATCGCCGCCAGCAAATCTCCCTCGGGAATGCCGCCACCGCCGGGCGACATGACCTTCCAGAACAAGGTGTGGTTCCAATGCCCGCCGCCGTTGTTGCGCACGGCGACCGGCAACTGGCTCATTCGCCCGAAGTAGGCCTCCAGCGGCTGGCTTTCGAGATCCGTTCCGGCCACGGCCTTGACGAGATTGTTGAAATAGCCCTGGTGGTGGCGCGAGTAGTGGATCTCCATCGTCTGCGCGTCGACGTACGGCTCCAGCGCGTCGTAGGCGTACGGCAACGGCTCGAACTGCAAGACCGGCTCCCGGTCGCCCTCCTGCGCCCACGCCGCGGAAACTGCACCTGCGACCACCATCCCCATCAACCATGTTCCGATGTTCTTCTTCATGTTCACCTCCGGTTTATATTTGAACAACCTACCCCGCTTTGGCGGTATTTCAACCCAAGACCCCCACGGCCTTGTTCGGAAGCTCCATCCGGAATGGAGCCGGGACAGCCTGTCCGCCTGTGGCGGAACCCCGTCCCGGGGCTGTTCATCCAAAAGGTAGGGCCCGCTCGCCGAGCGGGCCGGGCTGTTCGACTTCCGATCCCGGCGGGTTGGGCCCACTTACGCCAAGGCTACGGTGGACAAGCCAACCCGCCCTACCCCATCCCATCCGTGTTAATCCGTGTCCATCCGTGGTTGAACCGGCTTTTTAGATGAACAGCGTCGGCCCGCTTTCCTTCGCGCGCGCGATGAACGTGGCCACGCCGGCGACTTCGTCGACGTCGATCAGTTCTTCGCGGGCGATGCCCATGACGCCCATGGCCATGTCGCAGGCGATGAACTTCACGCCCATGGCCCGCGCGTTCTGGAGCATGTCCGGCAGCGAGGCCACGTTCTGGCTGGCCATGACGTGCTTCATCATCGCCGTGCCCATGCCCGCCATGTGCATCTTGGAGAGCGCCAGCTTCGTCGCGCCCTTGGGCAGCATCCACCCGAACATCGCGCTCAGCAGGCTCTTCTTGACCTGCGGCCCCGGATTCTTCCGCAAGACGCTCAGTCCCCAGAAGGTGAAGAAGATGCTGACCTGCATCCCCGCCGCCGCCATGCCCGTCGCGATGATCAGCGCGGCCAGCGCCTTGTCGAGATCGTTGCTGAACAGCACCAGCGCGCCCGAATTCGCGCCGCCGGTCGCCGTGCACGATACGGCCGCGCCTTTGCGCACGACGGCTTCCAGCCGGTCGCCCATCTGCGCCAGCTTCACGATCTTGTGGCCGCTGCACTTGGCCCAGTTGTTCAGATCGGGCGCGAAGCCCGGCGTCGCCACGACCTTGATCGCCGCGCCGACCGCCAATCCGTCCATTTCCTTTTTGATGCGGACCACCGGCCCGGGGCATTGCAGCGCCCGCACGTCCACCGTCGTACCCGGCTCGGTTTCTTCGGACTCGATCTTCGGTCCGCCTTCGCTGCCCGTGCAGGACACGGCGATCTCGTCGTCGGAGGGCATCCAGCGCTCGGGCTGGAACTGCATCCACGTCTGGTAGCCGCCGGACAGGTTGGCGGCCTGGTAGCCGAGCTGCTTCAGGATGCGCTCGGCGACGTAGCCGCGCAGGCCCTGGTGGCAATAGACCACGATCAGGCGGTCCTTCGGCAATTCGAAGGCGCGCGCGCGCAGCTGGTGCAGGGGGATGTGCACGGCGCCGGCCAGGGCGCCCTGGGCCGTTTCGGCGGGCTCGCGCACGTCGAGCAGCAGCGCGCCCGCGGGCAAATCGTCGGCGTGCACCGCCGTCGAAGCGCCGTCCAGGACGTTCGTCGCGATCATGCCGGCCACGCTGATCGGGTCCTTCGCCGAGCTGAACGGCGGCGCGTAGCACAGCTCCAGCTCCGCGAGCCGGCGCACGTCCATCCCCGCGCGCATCGCCGTCGCCAGCACGTCGGCGCGCTTGTCCGCGCCTTCCGCGCCGATCACCTGCCCGCCGTAGATCTGCCCGTCGTCGCCGTACAGCAGCTTGAGGTGCAGTTCCCGCGCGCCGGGATAGTACCCCGCGTGCGAGCCCGGATGCAGATACACCTTCCGGTACGCCTTCCCCAGCGCCTTCAGCTTCGCCTCCGTGTGCCCGCAGCTTGCGGCCGTCAGCCGGCCGACCTTCACCACCGACGCGCCGAAGGTGCCTTCGTAGCGGCTGGGTTTGCCGACGACGTTGTCCGCCGCGATGCGCCCTTGCCGGTTGGCCGGGCCCGCCAGCGGCACCGCCGTGGTCTCGCCGAACACGGGATCGACCACCGAGACCACGTCGCCCACCGCGAACACGTCCGGATCGTTCGTCCGCATCTGCGCGTCGGTGACGATATGCCCCTTGGGCCCCGTCTCCAGCCCCGCCGCCTGCGCCAGCGCGGAATTGGGCTTCACGCCCACGCACAGCGCCACCACGTCCGCCGTCCACGACCGGCCGTCCTTGACCGTCGCCTTCACCCCGCCGCCGTCGACCGGCGCGAACGCCGACACCGTCGCGCCCAGTTCGACCACGATCCCCGCCAACCGCAATTCCTGCGCCAGCAGCGAGCTCATTTCCTCGTCCATCGTCGGCAGCAGCTGCCGGCCCATTTCCAGGAGCGTCACCTCCAGCCCGCGGTGCCGCAGGCTTTCGGCCAGCTCCATGCCCACGAACCCGCCGCCGACTACGATCGCGCGCTGGGCGCCCGCATCCAGTTTCTTGGCGATGCGGTCCATGTCTTCCAGCGTCCACAGCGGCAGCACCTCGGGCAGGTCGATCCCCGGCAGCTTGAGCTGGACCGGCGACGAACCCGTCGCGATCACCAGCTTGTCGTAGCGCTCTTCCCGCTCCGTCCCGTCCAGGCGGTTCAGGATCTTGACCGTCTTCTTCGCGCGGTCGATGGCGGTCACCTCGTGGTTCACGCGCACGTCCACGTTGAAGCGCGCGCGGAAGTTCTCCGGCGTCATCACCAGCAGCCAGTCGCGCTCGGGGATGATCTTGCCGAGGTGGTACGGCAGGCCGCAGTTGGCGTACGACATGTGCGGGCCTTTTTCCAGCAGCACGATTTCCGCCTGCTCGTCCAGCCGCCGCAACCGCGCCGCCGCGCTCGCCCCGCCCGCCACGCCGCCGATGATGATCGTTTTCATGCCAAATCCCTTTCCATAAATGGAGTTCCACCCTACCACGCCTCCGGCGCGGTTGCCAATCCGCGCCCGACTCCAGCCTGAAGGCTGGACTACATACCCGACCCCGATCCCTCCCACGCTTCAGCGTGGGGTTTCGATCCCAGCCTGAAGGCTGGACTACGTACTAGATCTCGATCCCTCTTTGTATGTAGTCCACGCTTCAGCGTGGGGTTTCCTCCCCATAAAATATTTCGCCTTTCGACTTGCGCTTCCGGCCTATTCTGGTATCGTGATACCAGAATTAAGCGGAGACCCCACCCATGCCCGGACTGCTGAACATTCCCGAATCGATGTCGATCGCGATCCATACCTGCCTGTGGATCGCCGACGCCGGCGACCGCCCGTTCCGGCCCTCCCCGGAAATCGCCAAGAACCTCGGCTTTTCCTACAACCACTTCGCCAAGGTCGTCCAGCGCCTCGTCCATGCCGGCCTGCTCGAGACCGAGCGCGGGCCCAAGGGCGGCATCCGCCTCGCCCGCGACCCCAAATCCATCACGATGCTCGACGTCTACGAAGCCGCCGGCGGCGAACCGCTGCGCCCCCACCGCTGCCTGCTCGATCCCAAGATCTGCGCCGGCCGCGCCTGCGCCCTCGGCCGCCTGATCGAGTCCGAAAACGACCGCCTCCACAAAACCATGAAGCAAACCACCCTCGCGGGCCTCGCCCGCTCGTTCGACCGTTCCCAACTGGAGCTCGCATGAAACGCAAAATCGTCTCGATCGATGAATCCCGCTGCAACGGCTGCGGCCTGTGCGTCACCGCCTGCCACGAAGGCGCTATCCAACTGATCGACGGCAAGGCCAAGCTGATTTCCGACTCCTACTGCGACGGTCTCGGCGACTGCCTGCCCGCCTGCCCCGTCGACGCCATCCAGATCGTCGAGCGCGAAGCCGCCGACTACGACGAAGCCGCCGTCGCCGCCCGCCAGGCCGCCGCCAGTTTGGCCGCTGCCCGCTCGGCCGCCGCGGCCAAGCCGCCGTTGCCCTGCGGCTGCCCCGGACAAATGGCAAAATCCATCGCGCCCAAGCCCGCCGCCGCGCCCGCTCCGGACGCCCCCGCCGCCGCGCCCGTCGCCCAGCTCGGCAACTGGCCCGTCCAGATCAAGCTGGTCAATCCCCGCGCGCCCTATCTCCAGAACGCCGCGCTGCTCGTCGCCGCCGACTGCACTGCGTTCGCCTACGCCGACATCCATCGCAAGTTCATGCGCAACAAGGTCACCCTCATCGGCTGCCCCAAGCTCGACGAGGGCGACTACGCCGAAAAACTCTCCGCCATCCTCCAGACCAACGAGATCAAGAGCGTGACCGTCCTGCGCATGGAAGTCCCCTGCTGCGGCGGCATCGCCTCCGCCGTCCAGCGCGCCCTCCAAGCCTCCGGCAAAACCATCCCCTGGCAGGTCGTGACGATTTCCACCGAAGGCCAAATCCTTGAAGACTGAAACCCACAGCCATTCCTCTCACGGAGATTCACGGAGAACCACAGAGAATGCTTCCAGTATCCTTCTCCGTGAACCTCTGAGAATCTCTGTGAGAAATAATTCTTCGGCCGTTCTTTCTGTTCCCTGAACCCCGAACCCTGATACCCTTTAAAAAAGAAACCAACCAGGAGTAATCCATGAGCATGTTCTGTTTCCAGTGCGAACAAACCGCCGGCGGCAAAGGCTGCACCAAGATGGGCGTTTGCGGCAAGACCCCCGAAGCGTCCAACCTGCAGGACGACATCACCGCGGCGATGATCACCCTCGCCCGCGCCGTCGACGGCAAGCCCGCCGACGCCAAGATCGAGGCGCTCTTCATGGACGCGCTGTTCATGACCGTCACCAACGTCAATTTCGATCCCAAGGACCTGGCCGCCATGCGCGACCGCATCCTGCGCGCGGCCGTCGCCGCCGGCGGCGCGAACTCCTACCGCCCCGAAGATCTCTTCCACGGCAATGAAGACGTCGTCTCCCTGCGCTCCACCCTCCTCTTCGGCCTGCGCGGCATGGCGGCCTACGCCCACCACGCCCGCGTCCTCGGCAAGACCGATCCCGCCGTCTCCGCCTGGTTCCAGAAGGGCCTGAAGGCCCTCGGCGACGACCACACCGTCGAAGGCTGGCTCGGTCTCATCATGGAATTCGGCCAGATCAACCTCGCCTGCATGGCCCTGCTCGACGCCGCCAACACCGGCGCCTACGGCAACCCCGTCCCTACCAAGGTGTCCACCACGCTGGAAAAGGGCCCCTTCATCATCATCACCGGCCACGACCTGCACGACCTGAAGATGCTGCTCGAACAGTCCGCCGGCAAGGGCGTCAACGTCTACACCCACGGCGAAATGCTCCCCGCGTTCGGCTATCCCGAGCTGAAGAAGCACGCCCACCTCAAGGGCCACTTCGGCACCGCGTGGCAGAACCAGCAGAAGGAATTCGCCGACCTCCCCGGCGTCGTGCTGTTCACCACCAACTGCATCATGCCGCCGCGCCCCAGCTACATCCAGCACCTCGCCACCACCGCCGAAGTCGGCTGGCCCGGCGTCCAGCACATCGCCGCGGATGAACAGGGCCGCAAGGACTTCTCCGGCATCATCGCCCAGGCCATCGCCCTCGGCGGCTGGACCGAAACCAAGCCCGGCGCCTACGAACTGATGACCGGCTTCGCCCACAACGCCGTCCTCTCCGTCGCCGACAAGGTCGTCGGCGCCGTCAAGAGCGGCGCCCTCAAGCACATCTACCTCGTCGGCGGCTGCGACGGCGCCAAGCTCGGCCGCGACTACTACACCGAGTTCGTCGAGAAGACCCCCAAGGACACCCTCGTCCTCACCCTCGCCTGCGGCAAGTTCCGGTTCAACCACCTGCAGGACCAGCTCGGCGACATCGGCGGGATCCCGCGCCTGCTCGACATGGGCCAGTGCAACGACGCCTACTCCGCCATCCAGATCGC
>DDWR01000046.1:35189-41507 GCA_002347655.1 Verrucomicrobia bacterium UBA2281
TCCGCATCGGGCCGACCCTCCCCGCGTTCGTCTCGCCGACGGTCCTGAACGTCCTGGTCGAGAAATTCGGCCTGACCCCCATCACCACCGCCGACGCCGACCTCAAAGCCCTCGCCGGCTGATCGGGACTCACCCCCAACGAAACGGCCGCGCCCTCAAGGCGCGGCCTTTTCTTTCCCCGCTTTGATCGGTTGTAGCCGGGGGCGCCGACCCCGGCGGCTGTTCACTCCCGCGCCCACCGTGCGCGGCTACAACAAAACCCGGCTCCCCCCCATGCGCTTGCTCGCGGCTCAATCATGTATGATTCCAAAACCGGCTCCCGTTTCGCGGCCCACCGCTTGACATACTACGCCATTGGCGTACAGTACCGGCGTGATCTTCATCGAAACGCCGATTTTCACCCGGCAGATCGCGGAACTGCTGGACGACCGCGAATATGCCGGCCTGCAGAAGCATCTGCATGAAAACCCGGACGCCGGCGACGTCGTTCCCGGCGGCGGCGGCCTGCGCAAGCAGCGCTGGGTTTGCGCGGCCACCGGGAAAGGCAAGCGCGGCGGAATCCGCGTCATGTATTTCTGGCGCGCCGCAAACGATGAAATCTACATGTTGTATGCCTTCGGAAAAGGCGCGAAAAGCGATTTGACGGAGCCGCAGAAGAAAACGATCCGCAAGTGGATCAAGGAGAACCTGGCATGAAAAAGGAAGCGTTCGAGGAATTGCTGCAAAGCATCTCCCAGGCGGGGGAAATCCGCAAGGGCCTGCGCAAGCCGTCCCGCCGTTTTTCGTATCCGCCGGCGCGCATCCAGTCGATCCGCACCCGCTGGAACGTCTCGCAACGGCAATTCGCCACCATGATCGGCGTCAGCCCGGACACGCTGGAAAACTGGGAGCAAGGCCGCCGCACGCCGCGCGGCCCGGCCAAGGCCCTCCTGCGCATCGTCGAGCGCGAGCCAGAGGCCGCCTTCAAAGCCCTTCAACTCGTGTAGTCCGCATCGGGCCGACCCTCCCCGCCTTCGTCTCCCCGACCGTCCTCAACGTCCTCGTCGAGAAGTTCGGCCTCACCCCCATCACCACCCCCGACGAAGACCTCAAAGCCCTCGCCGGCTGATCGCCCCTCCCCAACGAAACGGCCGCTCCCTTATTACGTGGCCACCGTTTTTATGCACCGCTTTGCTTTATTCTCGCAACCGTATCGCGAACAATCGAAATGAATTCGTCGATCTTGGGTTCGAGTTCCGACGATTTAATTCCCCGCGAAAGAAATTCCGGATTCTTCTTGTGCGGGGTAATCCCTGGGAACAACGATGCAATCCTTTTTACAAAATCGTGAGAAATGGTTTCATCCAGCGACAACTTCTTAAGTTGCATTGCCAACCAGCCCGTGGACACCTCGCCGTTGTTATTCAACAGGAAAAGAGTCAGCAATTTCCCTTCTCCTTTGGGATCTGGAAGCCGAATTGACACCGCACGCGCGCCCCATGTCAGTTCGGCATCGATCTCAGGCGCCAGAGCGAGCAACCGTCGGAAGATCCTTTCGGTACACTCGTCCTGAATTTCTTCAAAGAACGAATCTTCGTCGTACGGCATCCGGCCGCCGACGGATGGTGGTTCAACCTGGGCTTCGACGGATACGGATACAGGAGCCGATCCGGTCGTCTGCACGCGAACCAAGGTGCGAACGATTTCCGTCGTGTTTGCCACGACAATCGGCATCAGCACGCGCCCATCCAGAACCGCCGGGTTCTCATATATATGGATTTCGACAAGGCCAAACTTGTATCGCATTTGTGGCTGGCGGTGCAGTTGCCCGAGAATGTGTTCCAGATTCTCTTTGATTCCATCGCCAACCACCAACAAAAGAAACCGGGCATCGGCAAGGTTCCTCTGAACCGCATCGACGAATTGGTCTTCTGGCAATGCCTCATCGGGAAACTGGCGTGCGACAAACTCGTACAACGTCCCATTTCCAATGGGCGCGGGGTCAAGAGCGCCCCTTGCGGCGTCTTCCAGGTCGGAGTAATGCCACGTGCTCAGTTGGGCGGCGTAATCCAACACCTGAGCAACTACTTCGCGCGTCGCCTCCGGGTTGCGCCATAGTTTTGTCTCGACCAGCGTGAGGTTGCCCGAAGGGGAGATAAAGAGGTTGTCGATATTGATGATTTCTCGACCCAGGGATGCGAGAGGCGAGAAATTCCGGTCGAGCTCCTCGATCGGAAGAATGCCGGGCGAATTGTGCAGGGTATTTTGAAGAAATTCTTCAACAATCTGCTGATCCGAAAATTTCACGCGAGTCAGGGGGTAACGCTCACCTTGTGCGTCGATGATGCTGGGAATGCCCGTGCGTCTCATTGGATCCTCCTTGTTGTCGCGAATACGACTAACCGCGCCATCTTCATACACCGCATGCCATTCGAAATCGGCGCTTTTTCGGTCCGACCATAGGCCTCGGGCAAAAAATCGTCAACGGAAACGAGCCGCAACGGGCCGCGCGGGTGAAAATGGGTGAAAAACCGCCTGAAAACGCCGTTTCACGCCTCCGGCGTGACAAGTTCGGGCCGTTTCGGGCCCAAAATCGCGATTCACGCCTCCGGCGTGACAAGTTTCGGCCTCAAAACCCGCCATTTTCGGAGAATTTCTCACACACAAAGGCGCAAAGGGCGCCAAGCGGCTTCTCATGATTCGGCGATTGGTTTGCGCTTCTTCAATTGCCTTGTCCATATGCCGAGGGTGACGATTCCGGCACCCCAAAACAGGGAGTTGAGTCCCGCGAACAGATAGAGCACGCCGTTGTCCGAAAGCAGCGGTTCCAGCCAGTCGCCCAGGGGGACATACAGATACATCATGGGGAAATTCAGGATCGACAAGGCCATGCCGTGGACCGGCGGCAAAACGGGATTGGCGGAATCGCCGATGCCGATGGCTTGCGCAAGGAGCAGCCAGTAAATCAGGAAGTATATGACGGCCACGACAGGAAGGCCGATCAGGTATGCTCTCTTGGTCTTAGGTTCAATCATCTTCACGCCTTGCATAAAAATCCGCGCTTTGCGGGCTCGAGAATAGGCTTCCGGCAAAAAATCGTCAACGGAAACGAGCCGCAACGGGCCGCGCAGGTGAAAAACGGTCAAAAACCGCCTAAAAACGCCGTTTCACGCCTCCGGCGTGACAAGTTCGGGCCATTTTCGGCCCAAAATCGCGATTTCACGCCTCGGCGTGACAAGTTCGGCCCCAAAACCGGCCTATTTCGAAGAATTTCTCTCGCAAAGAACGCAAAGGGCGCCAAGCGGCTGGCGGCCCTTCTGAAGCTCCTTCGCGCACTTGGCGTCCTTGGCGAGAGACGGCTGCCAGATTTTCGGCCCCAAAACCACCACGGATTGCACCGATGGCACGGATGGGAGGGGGAAAAGGACGGAACAGCCGGCACTACGAATCCCGACTCTCCAAGAGGTCGGGACGAATTTCGCGAATGGAAAACGGAAGCCAGAGCCTGGATTTTTCCGGAAGACTCCCCTCCCCATTCGCGCCATTCGCGTGATTCGTAGTTGAAAAGGCTGTTCCGGCTTTCCCGGTCGGCAACCGATCCAAAATCCGTGTCTATCAGTGTCCATCCGTGGTTGTTTTTCTCCTCTTTCGTGTCTTTCGCGTGTTTCGTAGTTGAAAACGGCTGTTTCCGTCTTCTTCGGCTTCCCATTCCCCCGCCCCCGTGGCAGAATCCGGCCCCGTCATGAAAGTACAGCGCGCGCTTCTCAGCGTATCCGACAAAACGGGCCTGCTCGACTTCGCCCGCGGCCTCGCCGCGCTCGGCGTCGAAATCCTCTCCACCGGCGGCACGGCGGCCGCCCTGCGCGACGCCGGCCTGGCCGTCGTCGACGTCTCGACCTTCACCGGCCACCCCGAAATCCTCGACGGCCGCGTCAAGACCCTGCACCCCAAGGTCTACGGCGGCATCCTCCAGCGGCGCGCCAATCCCGCCGACGTGGAAACCTGCCGAAAGCTGGGCCTCCCGCCCATCGATCTCGTCTGCGTGAACCTCTACCCCTTCGAGCAAAGCCCCTCCATCGAGAACATCGACATCGGCGGGCCGTCGATGCTCCGTTCCGCGGCCAAGAACCACGCGGACGTGATCGTGCTGACCGATCCGGCCGACTACGCCCCCGTCCTGGCCGCGCTGCGCGCCGACGGCGACCTGCCCTTGAACCGCCGCCACGCCCTCGCGCAGAAAGTCTTTGCGCGCACATCGGCTTACGACGCGGCGATTTCCGCCTGGTTCGCCGCCGGCGGCGCCGCGGAAATCCCGCTGCGCTACGGCGAGAATCCGCACCAGGCCGCCACGTTCCGGCCGGATGCGCCGCTGCCGGCGGAGGCCAACCTCGCCGCCGCCCGGATCCTGCACGGCAAGGAGATGTCCTACAACAACTACGTCGACGGCGACGCGGCGCTGGAAGCCGCGCGCGAGCTGCACGAGTTCCCCGCCGCGGTCATCATCAAGCATACCAATCCCTGCGGCGCGGCTACCGGCGCCACGCTCGCCGAAGCGCTCGCCGCCGCCTGGGAGGGCGACGTCGTGTCGTCGTTCGGTTCCGTCATCGCCGTGACCCGCCCCGTGGATCTCGCGACGGCGCAGGTGCTCAAGGGCCGCTTCGTCGAGGCGCTCATCGCGCCGGCGTTCGAGCCCGACGCCCTGGAATTCCTGAAGGCCAAATCCAAGGACATCCGGCTGATTTCCCTCGACCGCCCCTTGGCCGCGCCGTTGCCGCGCAAGCTGACGCGCCAGATCAACGGCGGCACGCTGACGCAGGACGCCGATCTGAACGCGCCCGAGGCCTGGAAGCCCGTCACGCAAGCCGCGATTCCCGAAGCCCTGCGGCCGGTCGCGGATTTCGGGATCCGGATCTGCAAGCATCTGAAGTCGAACGCGATCCTGCTGGCGTGGGAATGCGCGCCGGGGCAGCACGCCGTGCTCGGCATGGGCGCGGGCCAGCCCAACCGCGTGGATTCCATGCGCAAGCTGGCCATCGAAAAGGCGCGCGAGAACATCGCCCGCCGCGGCCTGGACCCGGCGCAGGTGCTCGCCAAGACGGTGCTGATTTCCGACGCCTTTTTCCCGTTCCCCGACAACATCGAAGCGGCGGCGGCGTTCGGGATCAAATACGTCGTCGAGCCCGGCGGGTCCAAGAAGGACCCCGAGTGCATCGCGGCGGCGGACGCCGCCGGCATCGCCATGGTCTTCACCGGCTGCCGGCATTTTTTGCATTAGGGCGCCGAAAAGCCCTTCAACGCAAAAGGCGCAACGGGCAACGGACCGCTCGGAGAGCGGTCCCTACCAAGATCAACGATCGAAAGGTAGGGACGCCTCTCCGAGGCGTCCGAACGAAAGGGAGTTTCGCCGCGCAACAAAAAGCCGTCCAGCCCGCGGGCTGGACGGCCATGCAACGGACAGCGCCGCTCGGCTACTTCGTCCCCACCGTCAGGTTGATGGACGTGGTCTCGCCCTCGGCCTGCACGATGACGCTGGCGGTGCGGTTGTCCTTGGAAAACGACAGCATGGCCATTTCGCCCATGTCCATCGTGGACTCGGTCGCCCAGCCCTTGGCCTTCATTTCCGCGGCGTACTGGGCCACGACGTCGGCCTTCGGGCGGGCGCTTTGCAGCGCCAGATTCATCCCGCCGGGGGTGCTGAGGGAGGACACGACGTCCGCGCCGGAGAGCACGTAGACGTCGGCGGGAAAATCCTTCGGCATCTCGCCGGCGCCGCCCGCGCGGAAGGTCGTCGTGCCATCCTCCCCTTCGATGACCAGCGAGTCGCCGTCCATCCTCACGTGGGCCTGCTTGCCGTCGGCATCCGTCGTCGTGAACGACATCGTCTCGCCCGAGAGGTCCACCTTGGCCTTCACGCCGTCCTTGGAGAGGCTTTTCTCGAGCAGCTTCTCCGTCAGTTTTTCCGACAGCTTCTCTTCGGCCTTCTTGCCGCAGCCCGTCGCGGCCACGCAGGCCGCCAAACCCAAAACGATCCATGTGCGCTTCATGCCGGCTCCTTTTCCTTGGTTGTTTCGGATACGGTACCAGATCGCCGCGCTTCCCGGCAACTCCCTGCCGGCGATTTCGTTGCGCGGAAGACCGGCGATTCTTCCGGGAAAATGCGATCGGCATCCAAGGTAGGGACGGCTCTCCGAGCCGTCCGGGCTGCTGGCTGGAAATTTCGGACGCCTCGGCGAGGCCTCCCTACCGGAAAACCAGCCCCGGCGAGGCGATTTTTGCCAGTAGCTCCGGTTGTCTCCCCCGCGCGCTTGAACGGCCCCCGGCCTATTGCTTCACGGGAGA
>DDWR01000005.1 GCA_002347655.1 Verrucomicrobia bacterium UBA2281
CTAGGGCTGTTTTCAGAATGCCGTAGCCGCTCGAAGTCGGAAACAGCCCGGCTCGGCAGGGATGCCTCGCCCTACCCACAGGCCGTATTGAAAGCTTGGGGTAGGGCGAACCCTCCGGGTGAGCCGATCTCTCTGGCCGTTCAAAAACGGCCACAGTAAATCTGAATTTGCTCTAGCGGGCCGGGCGCCGGCCCCGCGCCGGCGCGTGCGCCTCAGGGCGTGCCGAGCAGATTGAGCTGGTAGTAGGCCTTGGGCCAGACGGAGGTGCTGCGGCGGACGTTGAACATGCTCTGGCTGGCCGCGTTGAGGGTGTGCGTGAAGTTGGTGGGCAGCCACGTCGGCGCGGCCAAGTTCGTGGCGAAGCGGACTTCGTAGAGGGTGACGGGTTCGAAGAAGTCGTTGCCGTCGGTCTGGATGACGGCGTTCGTGGCGCTGAAAACGACGTTGGTGATGTAAATCACGTCGGGGATGGGCAACTGGTAGGTGAAGGGCTCGGCGGCGGCCTCGGCGAAATTCGTGTAGATCGTGCTGACGTTGGCGCCGGCCCCGCCCAGCCAGGCGGTCTGGACGCCGGACTTGTTGGGGTCCACTTCGATCACGTATTCGACGACGTCGAGGCGATGATAGGTGCGCGGGGCGATCTGCGCATAGACGTAGCCGTACGTGGCGTCGGCCGCGCCTTCGCGGATGATCATGCCGAGCGGCGTCCAGGTGTATTCGCCCTGCAGACGGTGGTAGAGCGTGCCGTCGGGGTTGGCATACGAGGCGTTGGTGTAGCCGTAATAGAATCCGATGGAGTCCCAGTGGGCGGCGCCCAGCGGATCGAGCATGTGGAACGGCGTCACCAGGTTGGTGTTGGCCGGGACGATCTGCTGGCTTTGGTCGTGCCAGGCCCAGGCCCAGACGTTCGTGCCGGAGGGCGGGTCTTCCAGCGTTTGACCGGCGTTCGCCGCTCCGACGGAAATGAAGGCCAACTGCCAGTCGAAATCGAAATCGTCGAAATACGCCCCGGTGCCGACCAACCCGATGGTGTTGGTGCCGCTGGGCACCTGCGTGGCCGGGATGCGGTCGGAATTCGGGGCGAAGCCGAGGTAGGAGAGCGAATAGATCACGTGGCCGTACTGGTTGAGCAGGCGGACGACGCCGACGCCGTCGTAGACGTGGTCCTTGTAGTCGGGGTTCCACGTGGCGACGTTGGTCGGCACCAAGGTGGTGAGGGCCACGTCGATGGGCGAGTTGCTGGCGAGTTCGGCATCGCCGAAGACGAAGAACCCATGGCCGTTGTCCTGGTTGCCGAGGACGGTGTTGGTCGGGACCACGTAGGTGGCGTAGATGGGTTGGCCGCCGTTGAGGGCGATGTCGGCGTCGGCGCCGAACGCCAGTTCGAGACGCCAGCCGCCGATGTCCGTGCCGGCCAGACCGCACAGCTCGACGAATTCGTGGTTTTCGCCCGTGAAGATGAACCAAGGGTCTTCCATCAGCCAGATCCACGGCTCGTCCGCGCCGTAGGCCGCGTAGCCGATTTCGTTGATCCAGACGTTGCCGTGGGGGACGCTGGAGACGTAGTTGGTGATCGTGGCGGTGACGTGGACGTTGGTGGAATAGGCCGATGAATTGGTGGCGGCGCCGACGCCGGCGTATTGGACCTGGACGTAGTAGCGGATCATGGTGCCGGCGGCTTGGCCCGGAATATCGGCGGCTGAAGCGTAGGAACCGAAGCCGACGGTGGGCATGGCCACGGGCGTCCAGGCGCCGAAACCGATGCGGTAGTAGCCGGTGACGGACAGGACTTCGGCCCCGTAGCGGGAAACGACGTCGGCTAGGATCGTCATGGGCTCGTCGATGGTAGGGCTTTCGGGATTGAGACCGGGGGCGACGATCACCTCCGGCCGGGGCTGCGGTTCGCCGATGCGGATGTCGTCGACGAGCACGCGCACGGCGCCGGCGCTGTGGTAGAGGCGGACGTGGCGGTTGGAGACGTCGTAGAGGAACCAGGAGAACTGCTGGTAGTTGGTGGAGGCGGCGGATACGTTGGTGAACGTGGTCCAATCGACGCCGTTGGAGGAGAGCTGGACTTGGATCGTGAAGGCGCCGTCGCTGGCGGTCCACTTGCGGGTCCGGAAGCTGAGCGTGCCGAGACCGTCCGGGAGCTCGGGGCTTTGGACGTAGTTGCCGACGGTCGTGTTCAGGCGGGCGACCTGGCCTTCGTAGGAATTTTGGCTGTCCACGATGGCATTGGCGAGGACCCAGCCCTGATAGGTGCCGGTCACGTAGGTGCCGCTCGGCGGCCAGCCGTCGAAGTTCTGGTTGCGGTAGATGATGGGCAGGCGGATTTCGACGTTGTCGACGAGGGCGTCGCCGGACGAGGGTTGAGCGGGATCGAAGGCGATGCGCGCCCGGGCGTTGGGGTCGGGCAGGTAGAGCCAGGCGGAGTAGGTCGAGCCGGTCGAGGCCGTGAAGGTGGCCTGGGTGGTCCAGTTGGAGCCGTCCAAGGACGTTTGCAGCGCCAGATAGGCGTCGTCGCCTTCGGCCGCCTTGGCCCAGAAGCGGACTTCGCCGAGGCCGCCCTCGAAGGCGGGCGAGACGACGGCGCCGTTGGTGGCGTTGATCCAGGCGGCGCGGGTGCCGAGGACGCCGGTGGTCGGCGCGATGCTGCCGTTGCGGATTTCCCAGCCGTAGCGGGCGTAGTTTCCGGGCAGGAGATAGGAGGGGTCCGTCCAAGCCGTGAAGTCTTCCGTGCGGCGGGAGGTGGAGAGCGCGCTGGCGACGATTTCGTCGATGCGGAACCGGTTGGTGCCGCCGTCGGTCTGGCGGATGCGGACGTAGAGCGCGTCGGCCCGGTTGAGGGCGACGACGTAGTAGGCGAAGTTGCTGGCCGCGATGCCGGCGAGCGTCGCGTTGGTGGTCCACGGGCCGGCGTCGGTGGGCGCGGTTTCGATGGACATGGTCACGGCCGGGCTCATGGATTCGGTGCGGAACCAGAAGCTGAGGTCGCCGATGCCGCCGGGCAGCTCGCCGCTCATCAGGACGGCGTTGGTGTTCATGATCAGGCTGTAGCCGGCGGGGGTGTAGGGTTCGTTGGGATCGATGAAGGTGATGTCGTGCGAGCCCAGGCCGGAGAAGTCGTCCTGAGCGGAAATCTCCCATTCGGTCGTCAGCGGGAACGCGGAGGTCACCGCGCCGACGGTGCCGGTGAAAACGGTGGATTTGCGGGCGAGGGTCTTGTCCTTGGTGTTGCGGCTCCAAATGGACCCCGAAGCGTTGGTGCCGACTTGGCCGACGCGGTCCTTGACGGTGCCGTTGGTGCCGCCCTGGCGCAGCACGACCACGTCGTCGCCGTTGAAGGTCAGATACTTGTTGGTGATCAGGTTGGGCAGGAGCTGGATGCCGTCGGCGGGCGCGTACTCGGGCGGGTCGTTCGGCCGGCCGACGACGACGGTTTCGCCGGCCGGCAACGTGCCGGAGAGCTGGATCGAGACGGAGGGATTCGTGGCCCCGTTGTCGTACTGCTGGAGGAAGTAGTTCGTCAGGGCGATGGTCGCGAGCGTGCCGTTGTAGATTTCGATGGCTTTGTTGTTGCCGGTGCCTTCGACGTATTGGGAGATGAAGACGTCCGCGGGCGGCCGGCCCGGCGGCACGTTCCACGTCACCTTGCCGCTGGTGATGGACCAATCGGGCGAGAACGGGCCGAAAGCGGTCAGCGCGCCCCAGGTGTCGAAGTTCTGCGAACGGCCGGCGACCTGGCGCATTTCGACGTCGTCGATCTGCATGGTGCCGTCGGTGCCGGCGCCGGAGCAGAGGAAGACCACGTGGGCTTTGGCCGCGTTGGCCGGAGCGGCGCCCTCCGCGCTGTACTTGACCCAGTAGTTGGTCAGCGGGCCGACGTTGGCGACGATTTCATTGCCTAAAAAGCCGTTGGTGGCATCCAGCCATTCGATCTTGATCTGCATGGTCGTCGCCGTCCAATCGGGCGTGGCCTTGAACCAGGCGGAAGCCCGGTAGGTCTTGGTGGATTCGACGAGGACGTCCTGCGAAAAGGAGCCGTAATCGGTCCATTCGGGATACAGCTGGCCGTGGATGGCGCCGCACCAGTTGCCGGAGTGGGGGGCGTAGCCGTCGGCAACGCGCTTGGGCCAGGCCTGCCAACTGCCCCAGAACACGGCATCACCGCCGTCGGGTTGGGTGGTCTGTTCGAATCCGGGATTTTTCAGCAGATTGAGCCCCGACGTATCCGTGTAGACCTGGCGGAAGGTGTAGTCGCCCGTGAGGTGGTTGAAGGTGATGCGGTAGCGGCCCGGAGCCAAGCCGGTCACGCCCGCAAAATTGGTGAGGCCGACGCCCAGCGTGCCGGAAGCGGGCAGGGCGGAAGGAGACGCGCCGTTCGTGGTTCCCCATAAGGCGGCGCCGTCGTTGGCCGCGAACCGCAGCGTGGCCGTGCCGCCCGGGGCGATCAAATTCGTGGTGACGTGGTGGTCGGATTCCCAAAGGGCGGTGTCGCCCAGCCGCGTCATGTTCGCCGGCGGCGTGGGCGTACCGATGAAATTGCCCTGCACGGCCATCGTGGCGACGGTGAATTCCTGCGTGGCAGTCTGGACCACGGAAAACGTCGCGTTGCTGGCATTCAGTTCGAATTGGAACGTGCCGGGCGCGAAGCCGGATAGGGTGTAGGTGTTTTTGCCGCAGGCGCTCGCGCCGGCGACCGGGACGGACAGCGTGGCGGCGGCCGGCGCCCCCCACTGGTTGGCGGCATCGCCATTGGGCTGGAACTGGAAGCCCGTGGCGTTTTCCAGCGTCAGGGAGCCGCTCCAGAGGTTGGTATTCGGAGCCGGATGGTTGGTCAAAGCGCTGTTGGCGTTGGGCGTCCAGCCGTTGAAATCGCCGACCAAGGCCAGATTGGTAAGCGCGGGAAGCGGCAAGGGCGCCCCCCCCGCCCACTCCAAGGCGAATTCCAGCGTGGAATCGTTGAACGTGATGCGATAGGGGCCGTTGGAAAGACCGGAATACGTCAGATTGTCGCCGCCCGGAGTCGGCGCGGAAGCGGTGGCCGGCACGCGGGCGATGGCGGCGCTGCCACCCCAATTGGTCGCCCAGCCGCCATTGGCGGCGAATTTGAACGAACCGTTGGCGGACGTGAACGTCTGGGTGCAGACCCAGACGTTGCCGCCGCCGCCGATCAGCGTCATGCTGGGAGCGGTGTTCCAGTCGTTGTGCGTGCCGGGCACGGCCATGGAGACGTAGATGGACGCTTGGGCCGACAATGCCAGCCCCATAAGCGCCGCTCCGATGATTCCGGCTCTCCTGCTCATGACCACCTCAGTATTCAGGTCGGAATCCGACTTCCGCCCACCAAAACCCTACCCTTTTTATCAAATCCTGACAAGGGGCTCATCCATCAATATAATGTTTGGCTCAAAGTAGGCTATGTTGGCTGGAGGTTCCGGAGATCGGTTCCCGGACCACCGGCCGCCCGACCTCATGGCTGGCACCGTGGATTCATCTTTCAACTGGCCGGACGGGGCGGAAAACGTTAACTTGAAAACGGTGGATGCAGCACTGGGAGCGAAAGCGATGAGAAAAGCGGTGATTTGTGGGCTGGCGATCTTATTCGCGACGGCCGGGGCTTGGGGCCAAGCCATGTTGCCGGCTTTCCATTCGGGCCCGTGGGGGGGGACGAACGTCTTGCCTACGGGATGGAGCAAATATAGTTTGGGGACCGATTATGCAGGCAATTACGACGGCGTTGGCGGCGGGGCGGCCAAATTCGACGGTTCGGGGGATTACATCCTCATCAACGTGGCCAGCGCGCCCAGTACGGTCGAGTATTTCACGCAAGGCAACGGTCTTTCCGGGGAATACGTCTTCAAGGTCCAAGAAGGCCCGACGTCGAATTCCCTGACCGACGTCGTCACCTATGATTCCGCCAACCCGATGGCCGGATCGGTCGTCGGGCGCACCAACAACTTGCTTGCCGCGACCCGCTACGTGAAGTTCATCTACGTGACCAAGGCGGTCGGCAACGTGGGCATCGACGGCGTGGCCATCAAAGGGCCGGGCGCGCCGACGGTTTCGTTCGACCCAAATGGCACGACAAACGCGCCGGTGAGCAACGAATTCACGATGGCCGTGACGATCGCGCCGTCCGGCGCCGGGATGCAGAGTTGGAGCATGCTGCCGGCCTATGTGGGGCCAGCCAGCTTGTCGGGGGGCACGTTCACCTTCACCCCGGCTTCGGGCGACAACGCCAAGACCTTCACCCTCTCGGTCATCGCGACCAACAGCATCGGGACGACGACGGGCACGGCCACGATCGCGGTGACGGCCTACGTGCCGCCCGTGCCGGTGATCGCGTTGAGTCCGGCTGCCCCCTACAGCATCATGGCCACCTACACGCAGAAGCTCGGCATCGGCGTTTCTCCTGCCGGCAGCGGCATTTCCGGCTGGACGCTGCTGCCCAGCAACTATGCAGGCACGGCGACGCTCGTCGGCACCAATTTCACATTCACGACGGCCGAAGACGACGGACCGGCCACCTACACCTTCACGGTCTTGGCCACCAATTCGTTCGGCACGAGCACCGGCACGGCCGACATCATCGTGGGCGAATACGTGCCGCCGCCGCCGCCCGGGGCCTATATTTGCACGTTCGAGGATGGCACCAAAACGGGTTATGCGTCGGGCGACGTCACGATGAGCAACAAGACGTGGAATCTCACCGGCATTCTCATCGGAACGGACGCGAACGACTTGAAGATCGGGTCGAAGGCGGCGCGCCTGAAGTACGATCCGACCGACGGCGAGGAAACGATGACCCTGCTGGAGGCCGTAATGGCCAATGGCGTGGGAACGGTGTCGCTGTGGTACGGTCCCTACGGCACCCACGGCACCAACGCTCCGAACCTGGCCATCGAGATCAGCGACAACCTGGCGTCCGGTTGGGTTGAAGTCGGCGAAGCAAACGCCGGCGCGGTGACGGTGCTGACCTACAAATCCATCGACGTTTACGTGAGTTCGCCGATCTACGTGCGCATCCGCGCCAAGAGCGGCACCAAGGACCGGAGCGCCAATTTCGACAACATCACGATCACGCCTTATGCGCCGCCGTCGTATTCGGCCTACGAGGCTTTCCTGCTGAAATACAACGTGACCCCGGGCGATCCGGGCACGGGGGCGGGCGACGATCTCGACGGGGACACCCACAGCAACACGAACGAATTCAACGCCGACACCAATCCCTACGATCCGGCCAGCCATCCCTAGGGCGAATTCCCCAAGGCCGCGCTGCCGGAGAGGACGTCAGGGGCCAGATTGAATCGAGGGAGTGGTTGGAACCGGCGCGGTTCCGAGACGGTTTTTTCAGCGGCCATGCCGCCAGCCACACAAACCTGAAACCGTCCGCAACTCAGTCTTCGCGCATGATCCGGACGAAATTGGTGCGGGGGACGGTCGAGGGGACGTCGATGAAGTCGAAGGTGTAGGCGGAGGTAAAGGTGGTGCCGGGAACCGCCTGCCAGTCGGCGTCGGGGCCGCAAGAAGCGCTGGTTTCGAGGTGATACGACTTGCCGAGAATGCACTTGGCGGTCAGCGGCCAGGGGTCGTTGTTGAGGGCATCGCCGTTGATCTCGACGATCAGGGGCTGGCCGGGTTGGAGGAATTCGGAGCGGGCGAGGGCTTTCCCGGAGAAGCGGACTTCGTCGAGAAGGGTGTCGGGGCCGCTGGTGTTGCCGCCGTTGAGCGTCAGGCCGACCGTGGCGCGGGAGGCGCTGCCGAAGGCATAGGCGCCGTCGCCGGCGGCGCTGAGAACCCGGCTGGTGATGGACTGGTAGTCGACGTAGAGGGTGGCGGTGTCGTTGCTTTTGACGAGGGCGACGTGCTGCCAGCGTCCGTTGGGACGGAAGGGACCGAGGTTCAGGTATTGGTAGCTGCCATCGGCCTGCTGGGTGTCGCGGACGTTCAGGTAGATGGAGGTATGGGTGGCGATGTAGCCGACGCCGATCCAAGGGGTGTTGGTGTCGAAGCCGAGGGAGGTTCCCCAGTCGAGAAAGGCGCTGTTGTTGGCGTCGGCGGGCATGCGGACGACGGCTTCGACGGTCCAGTTGGTGGAGAAGGGGGTGACGCTGGCGCAGTTGGTCGGGCCGGCGACCAGCATGCGGGTGGCGCCTTGGTTGTGGAAGTCGGCGGTACCGTCCCAGACGGGATCGGAGGCGCCGGGGCGGTCGGTGTCGGCGTAGCCACCGCGGTAGGTGGGCGGGAAGGTGCCGAGTTGTTCGATGAAGCGGGCGGAGGGCAGGGAGGTGCAGCGCCACCAGGCCCAGACGTACGGGGGGAAGGTTTCGACGGACACGTCGTCGAGGAAGATCTCCCCGGCCTCGCCGCCGCCGGGGCGGTAGGCGACGAACTGGTTGAACTGGGTATGGGTGACGGGATCGGAATCGGCCAAGGCCCAGGGGACGCGGTTGGTGAAGAGGTAGTCGAGGCGGTAGGTGTTGTTGGAGCGGTTGTAGAAGAAGGTGACGTCGGCAAAGGTGCCGGTGGCGAGGGGGGCGAAGTGGACGTCGTGGGTTTGGAAGCCGAACTGCCCATAGCCGTTGGTGTTGATGAACTTCAGGAAGTGGCCGGCGGCGGAGTTGCGCAGGCCGATCTGGAAGGGGGTGGAGGTGGCGGCGAGATAGAGGGAGGCTGAACAGCGGATGACGGGGTGTTCGTTGGTGGCGTAGGTGGAGGAAAAGTTGGTGAAGACGGCGGAGGAGCCGCTGGCGTGCCAAGGCAGTTCAAGAGCATGAGGTTGGGAGCAGGCGTGGGCCATGGAGACCTGGGCGGTCGTCGTTCCCAGCCAGGCGGCGCGGGTCCAGCCGGGCAAAGCGGCGACGGAGCCGGTGGTGGCACCATCAAAGGACTCCCAAAGATGTTCGGCGGCGGAGGCGACGGAGCCGAGGGAGCAGCAAAGGAACAGGGAACAACAGGCCGTTTTCATCGCGGGATCTCCTCGAGGCTTGATGGGGAAACCCGAGGATAGACGAAGGACCGGAGATTGGACAATTAAGATTCGGTTATTCCTCGCGGACCAGGGGGACATCCACGGGTTTGGGGTTGCCAAGCGCCGCGGCGGGGGGCTATAGGCGAGGCATGGACTTGGAACGGGTAGGAATCCCGACGCAGATCGCGGCGGTGGCGGCGCTGGCGCGGGAGACGTGGACGCAGCACTACGAGCCGCTCATCGGGGCGGCGCAGGTGGAGTACATGCTGGCCAAGTTCCAGAGCGCGGAGGCCATCGCGCGGCAGATCGCGGCGGAGCGCTACGAGTACTATCTGGCCCCGGACGCGGGCTATCTGGCGCTGGTGCCGGATCGGGACCGGCAGAGCGTGATGCTGAGCAAGATCTACGTGCTGGCGAAGTCGCGCGGCACGGGCCTGGGCCGGGCGATGGTGGAGTTCGCGGAAAAGCGCGCCGCGGAACTGGGGGCCGCCGAACTGTGGCTGACGGTGAACAAGCACAACGCGGGGTCCATCGCCTTCTACGAAAAAATGGGTTTCCGCAAGACGGATGCGTTGGTGACGGACATCGGTGCCGGGTTCGTCATGGACGACTGGCGGATGGCCAAACGCCTTTCGCGGCCGGCCCCTGCGTTGACGTCGCCGCCGGCCGGATGCTAGAACCCTTGTGCGCCGCCCCGCATTGGAAGGGTTTATGCCGAACACCGAGCGAAAAGAGATTCCCGAAGTGGGCCTCGTCGTGCCTTGCTACAACGAGGAAGCGGTCGTGCCGATCCTGCTGGAGCGCATCGAAAGCCTGATCCGGGAGTGGAAGGTGCCGCTCCACGTGCTGTTCGTGGACGACGGCAGCCGGGACCGGACGCCGGAGCTGCTGGCGGAAGCCTGTGCGCGCAATCCCCGCCTGGCCTGCCTGCGGCTCTCGCGGAATTTCGGCCACCAGACGGCCGTCACCGCCGGCCTGGCCCACGCGCGCGGCGACGTCGTCGCGATCATCGATGCCGACTTGCAGGATCCGCCGGAATTCATCCTCGAGATGCTCGCCAAGTGGCGCGAAGGCTACGACGTCGTCTACGGGGTGCGCGAAAACCGCAAGGAAAGCGCCGTGCTGCGCGGGGCCTACGCCCTGTTCTACCGCATCCTGAAGCGCATCGCGAACGTGGATATCCCGCTGGATGCCGGGGATTTCTCGCTGATCGACCGCCGGGTGGTGGACCATCTCAACGCCATGCCGGAGCACAACCGGTTCATCCGGGGGCTGCGCGGATGGGTCGGTTTCCGGCAGCTCGGGCTGCCCTACAGCCGCGACGCCCGCCGGGCGGGCACGCCCAAATACAACTTCGGCCGGTTGCTGAATCTGGCCATGAACGGGCTGATTTCGTTTTCATCCGTGCCGCTGCAGGTGGCGTCCTGGATGGGGGCGCTGTCGTCGCTGCTGGGATTTGCCCTGATGATCTGGGCGGCGATCAGCGGGCTGCTTTACGGCAAGACGCCGCCGGGCTGGGCGTCGCTGGCGGTCATCATCCTGTTGTTCGGCGGCGTGCAGTTGGTCGTGTTGGGCATCATCGGGGAATACATCAGCCGCATTTTCGACGAAGTGAAGCGCCGGCCGCATTACGTCGTCGACAGCCGGGCCGGCTGGGTGAAAACCGCCGCGCGGGATGCCGACGCCGGATGAAAGCCGACTACAGCCGCCAATACGATGGATTCGAGCGGAACCACTGGTGGTTCCGGGTGCGGCGGATCATTTTGAAAGGCCTGCTGGACCGCTACGTGGAGTGGCAACCCGGCTTGCGCGTGATGGAAGTCGGCACGGGCCCCGGCGAGAACCTGCAAGCCCTGTATCCGGCGGACGTCGCGCTGGCGGGGGTGGAGCCGGATGCGGCCAATGCCGAGTTGGCGGCCGCCCGCAGCGGCAAACCCGTCTACGTCGGCACGGTGGAGCGCTTGCCGCCGGAAGCCGTCCGCGAAAAACCGGATCTGGTCTGTCTGTTCGACGTGCTCGAGCATATCCCGGACGACGAGGGGGCGCTGGACGTCTTGCGGGATTGGCTGGCGGACGGCGGGCAACTGGCGCTGTCGGTGCCGGCCTACCAATGGATGTGGGGCCAGCAGGACGTGGTCAACATGCATTGCCGGCGCTATACCCGCGGGGAACTGCGCCGCAAGCTGGAACGGCACGGATTCGCGATCGTCCGCGCCACCTACTTCAATTCCGTGCTGTTCCCGTTCATCGCCGCGTTCCGCCTGCTGGCCAAGTTGCCGCCGTGGCGGAACCGGCCCGCCCACACGGATTTCGATTATTCGGCGGGTCCGCTCGACCGCGTGCTGTATGGCTTGTTCCGGGCGGAATGGCCGTTTTTGAAATACGTCGATGCGCCGTTCGGCGGGTCGTGCTTCGTTTTGGCGAGGAAAACGTGACGATGCGCGCGTGGAAATCCCGGAACAGCGCCGACGGAGAGGCGTGCGCATGAACTTTTTGACCGGCCGGCGGGCCTGGTTCGCGGTCATCTTGTTCGCGGTGGTCTTCCAATGGGTCAGCCGTTATGCCGGCGCGCCGCGGGTGGATTTCGTGGTGGACGACTGGAAACTGTGGAAGATCGCGTTGGAATGCGATTCGTTCGGCGAGGCGTTGTTGCAGGCGCGCAACTGGCCGGACCGGCCCCTCGGCACGGGCATGATGATCGGCACCTATTACCTGCTGGGCGACCGGATCGCCGGCTACGTGGTCCTGGAATCGATCTATACCGCTATCTTCCTGCTGGCCGGGATGTGGACGGTCTGGGTTCTGACCCGGGATCGGCTGACGGCTTTGCTGTTCGGCTTGGCGCTCGCGCTGTGGCCGAACCTGACGGAATCGTTCCAGTGGCACACCATGACGGTGTCCTACGGGTTGGGGTTTGCCGCTTATCTCGCCGTGCTGGGGGCCTGGGCGCATTACCTGCGCGGCCGGGGAGCATTCTGGCTGGCGGTGGCGGGTGGGGCTTTCGCGTTCGCCCTGTTCACCTACGAGGCGGGTATCGCCTTGCCGGCGGTCTTTCTCTTGCTGGGCGACCGGGAAAACCGCCGGCGGCTGTGGATGGGGATGGCGGTTTTCGCCGCCGTCGCGGGATTGTATCTGGTCTGGAAGTTCACGGACGGACTGGGTACGCTGGAAACCCGGCTTTTCCCGCACCGGGGATTCACGCCGGACGTGCCCGGCATCGTCTGGAACTTCAAGGAAACCGTCCGCTGGTGGGTCGGCGCGCGCCTGCTGGAATGCTTCGCGAACGGATTGGACGGCTTTTTGACGCTCTCGACGCGCGGCATCCGCTGGCTGCTGGTATTGGACGTTGCGCTCGTCGCGCTGGCCGTTGCGCTCGTGCGGCGCCTGCGCGCCGCCGCGCCGGCGGAAGAGGCTTCCGCACCGTTCGGCGTTGTCCGGCTGGCACTGGTGGGTGCGGTCTGGTGGGCGGCCGCGAACGTGTTGACCGCGCTGTCGTGGACCGGCGGCCGGATGAACTACCTGCCGTCCTTCGGGGCGTCGCTGCTGGTCGCCTTGGCCGGCCGCCGCTTCATGAAGTCCGGGCTTTCCGTCGGCGCGGCGCTGGTCATGCTGCTGTGTCTGGTCGCCAACCAGGGCACGTCGGCCCAGTGGCGGGATTCCGGCCGGTTCCACCGCGCCATGTACGGCCATCTGCGGGCGACGGCACCGGATTGGTCGCAAGCCGACATCGTGCTGTTCGACACTTCCGGCATTCGCGAGCGCGCGACACGGCGGCTGATCGGCCCGGCGGGGAACGCCTGGGGCAGCTACGGCAACGCCGTGCTGATGCGCGGCGTGTTCTTCAAGCACATGATGGAACTGGTTGCACCGGAACACGGCGTGGGATCCGTCCTTTTGGATGCAGAATACGGCGCCCGCATCGAAGGGACTGAACTGCATTGGCACGGCTGGTACGATCCTTCCGTTCGCCATTCGGCGCCGCTGGCCGACGTTTATCGGATCGATTGCGCGGCGGTGGCTGTCGCCGCGCGGGACGCGGTCCTGCCATGAAACGCGAAACCGGGAGCTGTCCATGCGCGCCCTGATCGACCGCTTGTTCGCCAGCACCTTCGGCTACCGCTATCTGCGCGGGCTGTTCCATTTCGGCGTGCGGCTGGCGCCGCTTCGGCGGGCGCTGGCGCTGCAGGCAGGCGACCGCGTGCTGGACGTCGGCTGCGGCACGGGGGACTATGCGCCGCTCGTGGACCGGGCCGACTGCTCATACCTCGGGCTGGACTTCACCGAATCCTACGTGGCGGAAGCCCGCCGCCTGTATGGAACGCCGTACCGCCGGTTCGAGGTCGGCGACGTCCGCACGCTGGCGTTCGCGCCGGGTGATTTCACCAAGGCATTGCTCATCGGCGTGATGCACCATTTGACCGACGAGGAAAATCTCGTCGTGCTGCGCGCGCTGAACGCGGTGATCACGGACCGGCTCGTCGTGATGGATTTGAGTCCCGGCGGCTGGCACGTCGTCAACACCGTTCTGTGCAATCTGGACCGCGGGCGCTATCCGCGGAATCTGGAAGCCCAGCGGCAGCTGATCGGCCAAGTGATGGACGTGACGTCCGTCAGCCAGTATTTCGTCCGCTCGGGGATCCAGCGCTATGCGCTGATCGTCGCGCGGCCGCGGCCGTGACGGGAGGCGCGGGCAGCCGCTCGCGGTTGAGATCGAGGAAGGCCTCGCGCCAGGGGTAGAAGCGCAGGAGGGCGTCGTCGCGGACGCCGAGGGTGCAGAGCGCGGCGAAAAGGGCTTCGACGGTGGCCAGGCCGGTTTCGGGATCGGCGTGGGTTTTGGAGCGGCGGGGATAGGCGGTTTGCCAGCCGGGCGGAATCGAGCGGGCTTCGACGGGTTCGACGGCCCGGCGCATGGCCGCGGCGTGGCGCCAACTGGCGTCGAGCAGGAGCAGGGGGCGGCCGGCATCGGCGGGGGCCAGCGGCGGAGCCTCGGGCGCCAGCAGGAGGTGGCGCGAGAAATCGGGCTTCTGCCGGAGGGGGTAGGGCAGGAAATGGAGGCCGGGCGTGCCGCGCAGGGGGCGCACGGTGCACTTGCGCGGGTCTTCGCCGCGGCGGACGACGATGAGGATATCCGGAGGCATCGCGGAACGGAATATCCAATATCCAATATCCAATGTTCAATGTTCAAAATGCGGGAATTCGTGGATGACATGCGGCGGTGCGGCAAGCTAGGATGCGGCGAACTGAACCGAAAGCGAAACCATGGGCATCAACCAAATCCTTGAAATCGCGGCCGGATGGGCGTGGGGCCCGCCGATGCTGATCCTGCTGGTGGGCACGCATCTCTACCTGACGGTGCGGTTGCGGTTCATCCAGCGCTATCTGGGGCATGCGATCCGGATCTCGCTGCACCGCGGCCACGAAGGCGAAGGCGACGTGAGCCACTTCGGGGCGCTGACGACGGCGCTGGCGGCGACGGTGGGCACGGGCAACATCGTGGGCGTGGCGACGGCGATCTCGCTGGGCGGGCCCGGCGCGGTGCTGTGGATGTGGCTGACGGGCGTGTTCGGCATCGCGACGAAGTACGCGGAGGCGCTGTTGTCGGTGAAGTACCGCATTGTCACCCCCGACGGCACGATGGCGGGCGGGCCGATGTACGTGCTGGAGCGGGGGATGAACAGCAAGCCGCTGGCGACGTTTTTCGCGGCGATGACCGCCATCGCGGCGTTCGGCATCGGCAACATGGTGCAGGCGAACGCGGTGACGTCGCTGGTGTGCGAGACGTTTCCGGCGGTGCCGGCGGCCTGGTTCCAGTGGGGCCTCGGGCTGGCGATGGCCGGCGTGACGGCGCTGGTGATCCTGGGCGGCATCCGGTCGATCGCGCGCTGGTGCACCTTGCTGGTGCCGTTGATGGCGGGATTGTACGTGCTGGGCTGCGTGGCGATTCTCGTGATGAACCGGCACGCGCTGCCGGGGGCGCTGGCGACGATCTTCACGGGCGCGTTCACGGGCCAGGCCGCGCTGGGCGGGTTCGCGGGCGCGGGCCTGAAGGAAGCCATTCGCTACGGCGTGGCCCGCGGGTTGTTCTCGAACGAATCGGGCATGGGCAGCGCGCCGATCGTGGCCGCGGCGGCGAAGACCTCGACGCCGGTGCGCCAGGCGCTGGTGTCCGCCACGGGCACCTTCTGGGACACGGTGGTGATCTGCGCGCTGACGGGCCTGGTGCTGGTGAGCTCGGGCCACTGGCAGGAAGGGCTGGGCAAGGCGGCGCTGACGAAGGCGGCGTTCGCCGATCTGCACGTGGCGGGGCCGATCTTCCTGTTCATCGGCATGCTGACGTTCGTGTTTTCGACGATTCTGGGCTGGTCGTACTACGGCGAGAAGGCGGTGGAATACCTGTTCGGCCGCAAGGCGATCGGGCCGTACCGCTATTTGTGGGTGCTCGGCGTGCTGGTGGGCTCGGTGGTCTCGTTGCAGTCGGTCTGGAATTTCGCGGACGTCGCCAACGCGCTGATGGCGGTGCCGAACCTGATTTCGCTGATCGCGCTGGCGCCGGTGCTGGTGGCGGAGACGCGGACGCACCTCTGGGAACTGAAGGATTGAGCCGCCGCGCGCGGCAGAACGGGAGAACGCCATGGAAAAGAACGAAAGCCAGTGGATCGAGCGGTTGAGCGCGATGGCCGCGGCCAGCAGCCAGGTGGATTCGGCCCTCTACGCGAAGTACGACGTGAAGCGCGGCCTGCGCGACGTCAACGGCAAGGGCGTCCTGGCGGGCCTGACGCAGATCGGCGACGTGCAGGCGCATCCCGAAGGCGACGAGAGCGGGCCGGGCCACCTGATCTACCGCGGCATGGACGTGGAGGATCTCGTGGCCGGCTTCCTTGGCGAAGGGCGGCCGGGCTTCGAGGAAACCGTCTATCTGCTGCTCGCCGGCGAACTGCCCGGCGGCGCGGAACTGGCGGAGTTCCGCGAGCTGCTCGGCTCGTACCGCGCGCTGCCGGACGATTTCGTGCACGACTCCCTGCTCAAGCTGTCCAGCCGCGACATGATGAACGCGATGGCCCAGAGCATCCTGGCGATGTACGTGCTCGACGAGCGCGCGGACGACGTGTCGCTGCCGAACGTGATGCGCCAATGCCTGAAGCTGACGGCGACCTTTCCGCTGCTGGCGGCCTACAGCTACCAGGCCTACGTCTACTACTACGGCAAAGGCAGCCTCGTGATCCACGCCCCGCGGCCGGAACTGTCCACCGCGGAGAATTTCCTGCACATGCTGCGCAACGACAGCCGGTACACGCCGCTGGAGGCGCAATTGCTGGATCTGGCGCTGGTGCTGCACGCCGAGCACGGCGGCGGCAACAACTCGTCGTTCACCACCCACGTGGTCACCTCGAGCCTGACGGACACCTATTCGGCCATCGCCGCCGCGATGGGTTCGCTGAAGGGGCCCCGCCACGGCGGGGCCAACGCCAAGGTCGTCGCCATGTTCGCGGAGCTCAAGCGCGAAGTGAAGGACTGGACCGACGAAAAGCAGATCGCGGACTACCTCCAGCGCCTGCTGAAGAAGGAGGCCTTCGACCGCGCGGGGCTGATCTACGGCATCGGCCACGCGGTCTATTCCACCTCCGATCCCCGCACGATCGTCCTGCGCGGCCAGGTCGAGAAACTGGCCGCGGAAAAGGGGCTGGCCGAGGAAATGGCGCTCTACGAGCGCGTCGAGCGCCTCGCGCCGGAAATCATCGGCCACGAGCGCAAGATGTACAAGGGCGTCAGCGCCAACGTGGATTTCTATTCGGGCTTCCTGTACCGCCTGCTGGAGATCCCCCCGGAACTGTTCACGCCGATCTTCGCGATGGCGCGCATCGCCGGCTGGAGCGCGCACCGCCTGGAAGAGCTGGCCAACGGCGGCAAGATCATCCGGCCCGCCTACAAGAGCGTGGCCCCCCGCCGGTCCTACGTGCCGCTGGCGGCCCGCGCGGGCGCCTGACGGCCCGCCGCGCATCTGCGAATCGGGACCAGAATCCAGCCTGAAGGCTGGACTACGAACGGGTCCGGTATGTAGTCCGCGCTTCAGCGTGCGGCGACCCTTCGACCCGCCGCGGGGCATTCGCGCCTTGCGCCGGCGGGGGGGGCAAGGCAGGATGGCGGCATGGGACGGCGCTACATCCTGGTTTTCGCTTTCTGCGTCGCGGCGCTGGTTCGCGCGGCGGCCGCGGATTCGTTCACGGGCGCGGACTGGGCGGTGCGGTTCAACCGCCCGGACCAGACGACCACGACCACGAGCGTCTGGCCGGACGAATACGTGATTCGCGACGCGTTTTTGGCGCGGATCGACGCGCTGGCCAGCAACGACTGGGGCTGTCTGGCGACCTACACCTTTTCGGGCAATTCGGCGGCGGCGGGCGCGGCGGGACCGATCCTGCTGGCGATGAGCAACGCGCTGGCGCGCGGCGCCAAGGTGGCGTTCGTCGCGGACAACGGGGTGAATATCGCCTCCAACTACTGGCCGGGGATTTCGCTGACGGGGCTCGCGACGCGCACGGGCAACAAGCTGGAGCTGTCCCGCGCGCCGGTCGACTGGGGCATCATGCACGACAAGGTCGGAGTGTTCTGGTACCGCGCGGCCACGCAGGCCTGGGTGCTCTCGGGTTCTTGGAATTTCACCGGCGGGGCCAGCTCGTACCAGTGGAACGTCCTGGCGGAAATCCAGAACCGGGAACTGGCCGCGGCCTACTCGAACGAAATGCGCGAGATGCTCTCCGGGCGGTTCCACGCGAACACGAACAAATCGCACGCGCACGACGGCGCGCGCTTCCGCCTGGCGGACACGTGGACCAACGGCTGGGTGCGCTTCGCCCCGTATCCGGACAAGACCTACGGCGGCTCCAACGCCCTGACGGACGTCGTCGCCGCGATCGACGCCGCGACCAACGAGATCGTTTTCGCGTTGAACAAGCTGACGCGGCCGGACGTGGCCAACGCGCTGATTCGCGCCTGCGACCGCGGGGTGAGGGTCCATGGCGCGTTCACCCGCAGCGATCTGGTCGCCACGAATCCGCTCAGCAGCTATCCGATCTACGCGATGCTGCAGGAACCCGCGAACTACGCGACGGCCAACCGGGTTTTCCTGTACGACGCCTACGCGTCGGCGAAGCGGCTCGCCTATGATTCCGGCGAAGCCGATCTGGTGCACGCGAAATACATGGCGATCGATCCGCGGGGATCCGCGCCGCTGGCGATCCATGGCTCCGCGAACTGGACGGAAGCCGCGCTGGTGGACGATCGGTCCAACGACGAGAACGTGCTGTTCCTGCCGCACGCCGGCCTCGCGCAGGCGCTCGTCGCGCAGTTCAACGCCATGACGGACGGCACCGTGCCGTGGTTCCGGCTGGAATCCGGCGGGGAGGCGGCGACGGGGCGGTTCGTCTATTGGCTGCCCTATACCAACCGCTACGAGGTGCTGTTCACCGCCAATTTGCTGGAGCCAGCCGCTTGGACCAACCTTTTGCAAGGCTTGCCGCCGGGCCGCGGCACCAACGCGGTGACCACGACGAACCGCGCGGAACGCGGCTTCTTCCGCCTCCGGCAGATCCCCTGAAACCGCGCGGACGGCCGGCGGCTATTCGACCAGCGCGAAACGCGCGTTTTTCCAGACGCCGCGGCGGGCATTGAGGACGTCGCCGAACGGTTCGAAGAGCCAGAAGGATTCGGTGCCGGCTTTCGACAGGCTGCCGGCGCAGTAGAGGGGGACGGACGTGCCGGGCAGAAAATAGGTGTACGGCCGGTGGTTGTGGCCGTGCAGGAGCACCAGGTTTTCCCGGCCGCGCAGCACGTGCAGCAACGCGCGGGAATTGCGCAGGCCGTGGAAGTAGCCGGATTCGTCGAAGGGATAGTGGGTCATCAGGAACACGTGCCGGCGGGCGGCGATTTCCGGGCGGTCGAGCAGCGCCTGCAGGGCATCGAGTTCCAGCGCCGGCACCCGGCCGCTGGAGTTCCAGAAGTTGAAGTTGGGCCGGGAGGTGTTGAACGCCACGGCCGCGGCGTCGTCGCCCAGCCAGCGCACAAGCGGATAGCCGGTCGGGGCGGCGGCTTCCGGCAGGTTGGACCGGAACAACGCCGCGAACTGCTTGCGGTGGTAGACGAGGGACGAGCGGGTATAGAGATCGTGGTTGCCGGGCACGGCGAGGGCGCCGCGCCGGGCCAGGCCCAGCGTTTCGGCCAGACGCGGGGCGGCTTCGGCGAATTCGCGCTCGAGCCCGAAGTTCAGCGTGTCGCCCGTGTACAGGACGTAGTCGACCGGTTCGCGCCGCAAAAAATCGTTCAAACCGTTGAGCTTCTGGATGGCCTCGGCGTATTTCGAGCCGCGGCGCAGGTAGAAATTGACGAGGGCGACGAGGCGCTTGGGGTGGAAAATTTCCGGCGTGCGGAAGGCGCCGGCGGGAAACGGCAGGTGCACGTCGCTGAAATGGAGGATGCGGAGGCTCATGCGGCGCACTGTAACCGGGCCGCGGGCGGGTGGCAAGGCCGCGGCGCGGGATTTGCGCCTTGAGGAGCCGGCCCGGTCGGCTATCATGGCCCGCATGAAAGACGTGATGGCGACGGTGCGGGCGTGGGATGCGGCGGGACTGGCCAGCGCCGAGGCGATTTTGGCGGGGGTCCAGCATTCGTCGCCCCGGCCGGCCGGAGCGCGGCTGGTCGTGAACGAGAAGGGGGAAGTCGCCGGCGCGGTCTCGATGGGTTGCGTGGAGAACGACCTGCGGGAGCACTTGCTGGGCCTGCTCCGCGGGCAAAGCATGCCGCGGACGGTGCATTACGGCCGCGCCTTCGCGGCGGCGCTGGAAGTGGGCCTGACCTGCGGCGGTGAAATCGACGTCTGGCTGCGGAAGCACGATCCGAAGAGCGCGGCGTGGCAAGGCCTGTGCGCGCTGGGGCCGGATGCGCGGGCCGTCTTGCTGACGCGCCTGGGGGGCGACTCGGAGCAGATCTTCCTGCGGCCGGGCGATGCGCCGCCGCCGGAACTGGTCGCGGCGCTGGACGACGTCTGGACGCGCGGCGGCGTGCTGCGGATCAAGGCCGGCGCCGAGGAAACTTGGTTGGCGGAGTTGATCGCGCCGGAACCGCGGCTATTCATCGTAGGCGCGTCGCCCATCGCGACGGCGCTGGCCGATCTGGCGGCGCGGATCGGTTTCCGGGTGGCGGTCGTGGATCCGCGGCGGGATTTCGCCCGGGCCGAGCTGTTTCCCGCCGGCACGGCGCTGCTGCACCGCTGGCCGGAGGAGGGCCTGGCGGAAGCCGGCCTCGACGAGCACGGCTACGTGGCGGTGCTGGCCCACGATGCCAAGCTGGACGTGCCGGCGCTGGCGGCTGCGCTGCGGGCCAAATGCAAGTACGTCGGCTTGCTCGGCAGCGCAGGCACGCAGGCCGACCGTCGCGGGCAGTTGGCCGAAGCGGGTTTCGCGGCCGCCGAGGTGGCGCGGATCCGCGGGCCCATCGGCTTGAAAAGCGTCGGCGCGCTCGAGCCGGCGGAAATCGCCGTGTCGATTTTGGCGGAACTGGTCATGGCGCGGCGGGGCCGTTTGGATTCCGCCGGGGAAAGGCAGCGATGAACCCGGTGGAGAACCTCCTGTCTTCAAAACCGTTCGTTTGCCCGAATTGCGGCAAGGAACTCCCGCTGGCGGACGTGAACGTCGCCCAGGACATGGCGCTGTGCCGCGCCTGCCACTACACGGGCTCGTTCTTGGCCGCATCGACGGTGCCGCGGCTGACGGACGAGGAACTGGCCCGCCCGCCGAAGCGCGTGAGCCTGAAGCGGGAGTTCGGCGATGCGCTGACGGTCGTCTGCCGTCCGCGCCGCACCACGCTGTGGTTTTTGATCCCGTTCACGGCCTTTTGGTCGGGTTTTTCGATGGCGGGCATCTACGGCTCGCAGATCGCGAGCGGAAACTTCGACCCCAAACTGAGCCTGTTCGGGCTGCCGTTCCTGGCCGGCACGATCGTGCTGACGACGGTCATCCTGTATTGCCTTTTCGGCCAGACGGCGGTGACGCTGTCGAAAGGGCGCATCCGGATCTTCACGGGCTTGTTCGGGCTGGGGCGGACGCGGGAAATGGAGTGCGGATCCGGCACCGCGGTGACCATCGCGCAATCGAATTTCCGGAGCAACAACGTGCCGCAGCCGGAAATCGTGGTGAAGAGCGGCGAAAACCAGCTGAAATTCGAAGCCATGACGATTCCGAACGACGCGTTGCCGTACGTCGCGGCGGTCTTGCGCCGGGCCGCCGGCGGCGGGTAAGATGGACGGAATGGGCAGCATCGCGGAAAATCTGGAATCGGTCCAAGCGCGGATCGCGGCGGCGTGCGCGCGCGCCGGGCGCGCGCCGGATGCCGTCCGCCTGCTGGCGGTGTCGAAGACCTACGGTCCGGACGCGGTGCAGGCCGCGGCGGCGGCCGGCCAGCGGCTCTTCGGCGAGAACCGCGTGCAGGAAGCCGCCGCGAAGATGCCGGAATGCCCCGGAAACCTGGAATGGCATTTGATCGGGCATCTGCAAAGCAACAAGGCGGCGCTGGCGGCGCGGCTCTTCGACTGGGTGCATTCGGTGGATTCCGCGAAGCTGCTGGAAGCCTTGGACCGCCATGCGGCGGAGGCGGGCCGGACGCTGCGGGCTCTGGTGCAGGTCAACGTCTCGGGGGAGCGGTCGAAGTCGGGCCTGGCGCCCGGGGCCGTGCCGGACGTGCTGGCGCTGGTGCCGCGGCTGCGGAACGTGCAGATCGTCGGCCTGATGACGATACCGCCGCTGGCGGAAGACCCGGAAACGGCGCGGCCGTATTTCCGGAAGCTGCGCGAACTGCGCGACGGCTGGGCGGCGGCGACGGGGTTCGATCTGGCCGAGCTGTCGATGGGCATGACGCACGATCTGGACGTCGCGATCGAGGAAGGCGCCACGTTCGTGCGCGTGGGCACGGGGATTTTCGGCGCGCGGGCGCGGCCCGCGGAAGGAGCGGAGGAAACATGAAAACCAAGCGCATCGCGTTTTTGGGCGGCGGCAACATGGCGGAGGCGATCATCGGCGGACTGCTGGCCGGCGGCGTCTCCATGGAGCGCAACGTCGTGGTGGCGGACGTCGCGGCGGATCGCCGCGCGCTGCTGGAAACCAAGTACGGGATCGGCGCGACCGCCGACAACGCCGCCGCCGTGCGCGGCGCGGACGTCGTCGTGCTGGCGGTGAAGCCGCAGCAGGTGCCGGAAGCCCTCGCGGCGGCGCGGGAAGCGTTCACGGACCAGCAGCTGCTGGTGTCCATCTGCGCGGGGTTGCCGACCGCCGCGCTGGAAAAACAAATGCCGGCCCGGACGGTGCGGGCGATGCCGAACCTGCCGGCGCTGGTGCGCCGCGGCGTGACGGCGATCTGCGGCGGCGCGCGCGCGACCGCCGCGGACCTGGCCTTGGCCGAGCAGCTGTTCGCGGCGGTGGGCGTCACGGTGCGCCTGCCGGAAAACCAGATGAACGAGGTGACGGCGCTCAGCGGCAGCGGCCCCGGCTACGTCTTCGCGTTCATCGAGGCGATGGAGGAAGCCGCGGTCGAGATGGGCCTGCCGCCGGAAACGGCGCGGAAGATGGCGATCGAAACCGTGCGGGGCGCGGCGGAACTGGCCGCGCAGACCGGCGAGGATCCGGCGGAACTCCGCCGGCGGGTCAGTTCGAAGGGCGGCACGACGCTGGCCGGCCTGGCCGCGATGGCCTCGAGCGGGTTTTCGTCGGCGGTGGCGGCCGGCATGCAGGCGGCGCGCAACCGCGCCGCGGAATTGGCGAGGTAGCGCATGGAGGCCGTTCGTTCCCCTTCTCTCGGCCGGACGCTGGGCTCCTGGTTCTGGAAACTGGCGCTGGTCTTGGCGCTGGCCTACGGCGCGCTGCAGATCCTGGTGCGGACGGATTATTTCCGCGACCAGGTGGAAGACGAATTGTCCCGCCTGGCCGGCCTGGAAGTCCGCATCGGCCGCATGCGGGCCACGGAAGGGCTCAACCTGAAGATCCGCGACGCGATCGGTATTTCGGACGTGGCGGGCATCGAGGCCCGGGTGGCGCGCGTGCGCTGGCGGCTGTTCCGGCCGCGGGGCGCGCCCATGCTGGAATCGGTCCGCGTGGACGGCTTGGCGCTGACCATCGCCCCCGACGAAACCGGTTCGATCCAACCGGCGTTCATGGCGCCGTTGTCGCGCAGCGTCTTCGCGTGGACCGGCCTGACCGCGCCCAAGGAACTGGTCGCTGCGCAGGCGCCGGCCGATGCCGCGGCGCCGGCCAGGAAAACGAGCCCGTCCCGGGCGCTCGAAGACTGGCTCGGCGGGCCGCTGGTGCTCCAAGACGTTTCCGTGCGCTGGCAGGACGCGCAGGGCCGCTTGCAGGCGTCCGTTTCGGGCCTGGACGTGGTCTGGACGCCGCTGGTGACGCCGAAAGGCCGGCGGGTGTCGCATCTGGATTGCCGGGCGGCGGAAATCAAGGTCGTGAACGGTCCGCGGATCGCGGATTTGCGGCTGGAACTGGTCGCGGTGGAAGGCCAGCGGTTTCTGGTGAACCTGCAAGCCGCGGATTGGGGCGGCGCGGAGCCACCGCCGGCACCCGGCGCCGAGGCCCGCGAACTGCTCGATGCCATGGACGTGCCCCTCGACGTCCGCCCGTGAACGGCCCCCCGCGGGAGGGGCTTGCATTTTTCCGCGGGATGGGGTAGAACGCGCGGACTGTTCGGCTGGTGGATATAGCTCAACTTGGTAGAGCACCAGATTGTGGTTCTGGCTGTTGCGGGTTCAAATCCCGTTATCCACCCCACTTTTTTCGGGGCGCGGGGGCGTTCATTTCGCGGTTGCGGCGGGAGGGTCTTTTGTATAGGGTGCGCTATTCCGTGGCCGGACGCTCCGTCCGGCCGGTTCTCGACGAACGGCAAGGCTAGACGAAGGACAGGCAACTATGAAGGATATCCCGATCGCGGACGTGCGCAATTTCGTTTTGGTGGGCCATACGGGGAGCGGCAAGACGTCGCTGGTGGATGCCCTGCTCTACAAGCTGGGCGTGAACGACCGGTTGGGGAATCCCGGGGACGGCACGAGCGCGGCGGATTGGACCGACGAAGAGAAAAACCGCAAGATCACGGTCTGGGCGAAGCCGTTCGACGCCGTCTGGCGGCCGAAAGGCGGCCAGGCGCTGCGCCTGTCGATGCTGGACACCCCGGGCTATGCCGATTTCTTCGGCCAGGTGGTGGCGGCCACGAGCGTTGCGGACGCCGCCGTGCTCCTCGTGGACGCGACGGCCGGCGTGCAGGTCGGCACCGTCCGTTCCTGGAAGCGCTGCGAGGCGCTCAACCTGCCCCGGGCGATCGTCGTGACGGGCCTGGACAAGGAAAACGCCGATTTCGCCGGCACGGTGGCGGCCCTGCAGGACGTCTGGGGTGCCCGCTGCGAGGTGGTCACGTTCCCGACGGACGACAAGAAGGGAGTGGTCGATGCGCTGACCGCGGCGGGCGGCCAAGCGGACGAGATCCGCGCGAAGCTGACGGACGTGGCGGCGGAATCCAGCGACGAACTGATCGAAAAGGTGCTTGGCGGCGAGACGCTGACGGCCGATGAACTGTCCAACGGCCTGCGCGCTTCCGTGGCCCAGGCGAAATTCATTCCCATCTTCGCCGTCATGGCCCGGCAGTCGGTCGGGCTGGAGGAACTGCTGGCCGGGTTCGCGCGCCTGCTGCCGAGCCCGGCGGACCGCCCGGGCAAGGACGCCGCCGGCAACGCGGTGAACCCGGCCGCGGACGCGCCGCTCGTGGCGCAGGTCTGGCGCTCGATCAACGATCCATTCGTCGGGCAGCTGACTTTGGCCCGCATCTGGGGGGGCACGCTCCGGGAAAAGAGCGAGATCTACAACGCGACGAAGGAACAGAAGGAAACCGTCGGCACGCTGTATTTCCTCAACGGCAAGAAGCAGGAAACGGTGCCCGAAGCGCAGGCGGGCGACGTCGTCGCGCTGGCGAAACTGAAGGCCACCGGCCTCAACGACGTGCTCTGCGCCCCCGGCAAGTCCGTCCAACTGGCGCCGATCGTTTTCCCGAATCCGGTCGTTTCCTTCGCCGTCCATCCCAAGACGCAAGGCGACGAAGACAAGCTGGGCCAGGGCCTGCACCGCGTGGCGGAAGACGATCCGACGCTCCACGTGCAGCGCAACGACGCGACCCACGAGCTGATCATCACCGGCATCGGCGACGTGCAGATCGACGCCGCGATGGACCGCATGAAGGCGCGCAGCAAGGTGGAGGTGACCCTCAGCACGCCGAAGGTGGCCTACAAGGAAACCGTGACGGCCAAGGGCGAAGGCCACTACAAGCACAAGAAGCAGTCCGGCGGCCGCGGCCAGTACGGCGAAGTCTATTTGCGCATCGAGCCGATGAAACCGGGCGTCGAACACTGGTTCGTGGACGGCATCGTCGGCACGAGCATTCCCCGCAACTTCCTCCCGGCCATCGAAAAAGGCCTGGTGGAAGGCATGACGCGCGGCGCCGTGGCCGGTTATCCCGTCGTCAACACGATGGTCACGGTGTACGACGGCAGCTCGCACGACGTGGACAGCTCCGAAATCGCGTTCAAGATCGCCTCGCGAACCGCCTTCAAGGACGGCATGAGCAAGGCCAAGCCGGTGCTGCTGGAGCCCATCATGAACATCCGCGTGACGATCCCGGGCGAGTTCATGGGCGACTGCACGGGCGATCTGAACCACCGGCGCGGCCGCATCATGGGCATGGAGGCGGAAGACGGCATGCAGGTCATCGTGGCCGAAGTGCCCCAGGCCGAAGTGTTCAAGTATTCCTCCGAGCTGCGTTCGATGACCGGCGGCCGCGGCTCGTTCGAAATGAGCTTCAACCGCTACGACGTCGTCCCGGCGAACGTGGCCCAGAAGGTCGTCGCGGAAGCCGCCAAGAACAAGCAGGCGGAAGAAGAGGAATAACCCCATCCGGGTGAACGGATTTTCAAGCCGCGGGAAGACCGCGGCGCGCCGGCGCGGCCGGCGGGAAGGAACAAGGCATGAGCGGACATAGCAAGTGGTCGACCATCAAGCACAAGAAGGGCGCCGCCGACGCCAAGCGCGGCAAGATCTTCAGCAAGCTGGCCAAGGAACTGACGATTTCGGCGCGCGCCAGCGGCGGCGATCCCGGCGCGAACATCACGCTGCGCACGATCCTGTCGAAGTGCAAGGCCGCCAACATGCCGGCGGACAACATCGACCGCGCCATCAAGAAGGGCACCGGCGCCCTCCAGGGCGAGGCCATCGAGGAAATCCTATTCGAAAGCTACGCCCCCGGCGGCGTGGGGATGATCATCCAGTGCCTGTCCGACAACCGCAACCGCTCCGTGGCCGAAGTGCGCCACCTGCTGCAGCGGCACAACGCGACGCTGGCCGGCACCAACCAGGTCATGCGGAATTTCTCCCGCCGCGGCCAGATCCTCGTGGACGCCGAGGGCGTCGATGAAGACCAGCTGATCGAGTTGGCCCTCGAAGCCGGGGCCGACGACGTGACGAACGAAGGCGCCCAGTTCGAAGTGCTCACCCCCCCGAGCGCCTACAACGAGGTCTCGGAAAAACTCACGGCCGCCGGCTACAAGGTCTCCGAGGATTCCGGCGTCAATTTCGTCCCCACGGTCTGGGCGCCGGTCACCGACAAGTCGCAGGCCGCGTCCCTGATGAAGCTGATCGAGGCGATCGAAGAGCTCGAAGACGTCCAGAACGTCTACATGAACGGCGACATCGCCGACGAGGCCATCGAAGGCTGATCCCCGCCTGGGCGGGATGGTTTTGGCTGTTTGGAGCCGGCACGCCCTCGTGCCGGCAGAAATCTCGATATCCAATGTCCAACATCCAATCCTCAACGTTCAAGGGGAGCCGGAGATGAAAGTCTTGGGCATCGACGCCTCGCTGCGGGGCACGGGGCTGGCGGTGATCGAACAGGCCGGTTCGCGCGCGGCCGCCTGCCACTGGGAAGTGGTGAAGATTCCGGCGTCGGCCCCGCATTCCGAATGCCTGCGGACAATCCGCGAACGGCTCGATGCCGTGCTGGCCGCGCACCGACCCGACGCGGCGGCCATCGAGGGCGGCTTCTTTTTCAAGAATCCAAAAGTGGCGCTGGTGCTGGGCGAAGTGCGCGGCGTGGCGATCGCGTGCTGCGCGGCCGCGGGCGTGCCCGTCTTCGAGTATTCCCCGCGCCGCGCCAAGCAGAACGTTACCGGCTGGGGCGCGGCGCCGAAGGAACAGGTCGCCAAGATGGTCCGCTCCGTCCTGGGACTGACCGAAACGCCGCCGCCGGACGCGACGGATGCCCTGGCGCTGGCGCTGTGCCACGCGCAAACCGGACGGGGCATCGTCCCGGCCGAGCCGATCTGATGACCGGCGCGCGTCCAGAGCGATTGCGGCTGGAAAACGTGCGCAAGACGTTCCGCGCGGCGGCCGGCGAGGTCGAGGTGCTGCGCGGCGTCTCGCTGGCGCTCGGCGCCGGTGAATTCGGCGTCATCACCGGGCCGTCTGGCTCGGGCAAGACCACGCTTCTCATGGTCGCCGGCCTGCTGCAGCCGGTGGACGGCGGCCGGGTTTGGTTCGACGGCCAGGACGTTTCGGGGCTGGGGGAGGTCGCCGCGGCCGAGGTCCGCAAGCGCGGCGTCGGCATGGTGTTCCAGAAGTTCTGCCTGCTGCCGCACCGGAGCGCGCTGGACAACGTGGAATTCCGCTTCCGCTATCTGGACGAGGCGCCGCGCGCGGCCCGCACAATGGCCCTGGCCGCGCTGGAACGCGTGGGGCTCGCGCACAAGGCGCGGCAAGCGGCGCGACTGCTTTCGGTCGGCGAGATGCAGCGCGTGGCCATTGCCCGGGCGCTGGCCCTGCCGCCGAAACTGCTGCTGGCCGACGAACCCACCGGCAACCTCGATCCGGAATCCGCCGTGGCCGTCATGGAATTGTTCCGCGAGCTGAACCGCGCCGGCACGTCCATCTTGCTCGTCACCCACAATCCGGACTGGGTCGCGCCCGGCATGGCGCATTGGGCGATGCACGACGGCCATCTGGCGCGCGCCTGATTCGGGCCTTTTCCAGGCCGCGGGGAAGCGGTAGCATTCCGGACACGTCATGAAAAAGCGCCACATCGCCTACTACGTCACCGCCCACGGCTACGGCCACGGCGTGCGCTCGTGCGACATCCTCGGCGCGCTGCTGGCCGCGCATCCGGCCCTCAAAGTGACGGTGACGACCGACTTGCCGGAAAGCTTTCTGCGCAGCCGGTTGCCGTTCGTCGATGGCCGGTTGAAAGTTCGGCCCGGCGCGTTCGACGTCGGCATGGTGCAGAAGGACTCCATCCGCGTGGACGTGGCCGCGACGCTGGACGAGGCGCAGGAATTGCTGGCCGAACGCGACCAGTTGATCGACTACGAGGCGGAAATGCTGCGCGGGGAGGGCGCCGACCTGGTCGTGGCGGACATCCCGTCCATCCCGCTCGAAGCCGCCGCGGAGGCCGGCGTGCCGGCGGTGGCCGTCGGCAATTTTTCGTGGGACTGGATCTACGAGCCGTTCGCCGCGCGCGATCCGCGCTGGCGGCCGGTCGTCCGCATGTTCGCGGACGGATACCGGCAGGCGAAGCAGTTGCTGAAGTTGCCGTTTTCGCCGGCGATGTCCACGTTTCCCAAGCAGGTGGAAATCCCGCTGCTGGCCAAGCCGGGCCGGCCTTGCCGCGCCGAACTGGCGCGGCAGAGCGGCGCGGATCCGGCCAAGCGCTGGATCCTGTTGTCGTTCACGTCGCTGGCCTGGGACGCGGCGGCGCTGCGCGCCGTGGCGGCGCTGGGCGATTTCGAATTCTTCACGGTGATGCCGCTGGCCTGGGAGGGCCTGGCCAACGTCCACGCGGTGGATCGGCAGGCCATCGGCTTTGCCGACGTGCTGGCCAGTTGCGACGCCGTCGTGACCAAGCCGGGCTACGGCATCTTGAGCGATTGCGTCGCCAACGCGAAACCGATCGTCTACGCCGAGCGCGAAGATTTCATCGAATATCCCCTGCTGGAGCGGGAACTCAAGCGCTACCTGAAAAACGTCCATATTCCCGCGGCGGACCTCTACGCCGGTCGGCTGGGCGCCGCCTTGGCGGCCATTGAAACCGCTCCGGAACCTCCGGAAGAGCTGCCCGGCGGCGGCGCCGAAAAAGCGGCTCAAATCCTGATGGATCTGGCGTAAAGGAAGGACCGCAAATGGACCCAAATGGACGCAAATGGGTGGAGAACGATTTGGTCTATCAAATCACCGGTTGCGCCATGGCGGTCATGAATGAATTAGGGCATGGATTGAGGGAAAAGACCTACGAGCGGGCACTTTGCGTCGAATTCAAATTTCAGAACGTCGCGTACGATCAGCAACATGTCCACCCCGTCAAATATCGCGGCGAACAGGTGGACGAGTATATTCCCGATCTGGAAGTCGAAGGCCGGGTGATCGTGGAAATCAAAACAGCCGATGGCATCACGGATGAACACATCGGCCAAGTCATCAATTACCTTCGCATCACAGGCCACAAAGCCGGCGTGATTCTTAATTTCAATCATTCCAAATTGGAATGGAAGAAAGTGGTTCTGACGGAACCCAATGCCTGATGTCTCATTTGCGTCCATTTGCGTCCATTTGCGGTAAGCCATGAAACGGATTTCCGCGGTCCGCGTTCTGGCGGTGATGCCGCCGATGGTGCAGGTCAACACGCCGTATCCGTCCACGGCTTGCCTGACGGGGTTCCTGCGCTCGCGGGGGGTGGCCGCGGCTCAGGTAGATCTGGCCTTGGAACTGGTTTTGGAACTGTTTTCGCGAACGGGGTTGGAAAGGGTTCGGCGGCGGCGTCCGAAAAAATCGACGGAAGCGGTGCGGTCGTTTCGGAAGCAGTTCGATCGTTATGCGGAAACGGTGGAATCGGCGGTGGCGTTCCTGCAGGGCAAGGATCCGACCATGGCGCACCGGATTTGTGCGCGGCGCTTTTTGCCGGAGGGGCCGCGGTTCCGGAATCTGGACGCCTTTTTGGCGAAAGAGGACGGCGATCCGCTGGCCTGGGCGTTCGGCGCGCTGGGCGCGCAGGATCGGGCCAAGCATCTGGCCACGCTGTACCTGAACGATCTGGCCGACGCGATCCGCGATGCGGTCGATCCGCGTTTCGAATTCGCGCGCTACGGCGAATCGCTGGTGCGCAGCCAGCCGACCTTCGATCCGCTGGCCCAGGCCTTGGCGGCGCCGCCGACGCTCGTGGACGAACTCCTGCGCGACCGGGTTCGCGCGGCGCTGGAAGCGCAGCGGCCGGACCTGGTGCTGGTGTCGGTCCCGTTCCCGGGCTGCGTCTACGGCGCGTTCCGCATCGCGCAGGCGATCAAGGAAATCGATCCGCGCATCGCGACGGCCCTGGGCGGCGGCTTCGTGAACACGGAGCTGCGCGAACTGTCCGATCCGCGCACGTTCGATTTCTTCGATTACGTCACGCTCGACGACGGCGAACGGCCCGTGCTGGCGCTGGTGGAGCACCTGCGCGGCGAACGGCCGCTGGACAAGCTGGTGCGGACGTTCGTCCGCCGACGGGGGCAGGTGCGGTTCATCGACTCCGGCGAAAAGGACGTCCCCTTCGCCGAGACGGGCGCGCCGACCTGGGACGGCCTGCCGCTGGACCGGTATCTGTCGGTGCTGGACCTGCTGAATCCGATGCACCGGCTGTGGTCGGACGGCCGCTGGAACAAACTGGCGGTCGCGCATGGCTGCTACTGGCGCAAATGCAGTTTCTGCGATTTGAAGCTCGATTACATCGCGCGCTACGAGGCGTTGCCGGCCAAGGTGCTCGTGGATCGCATCGAAGCGGCCATCGCCGAAACCGGTCAGACCGGCTTCCACTTCACGGACGAGGCGGCGCCGCCGGCGGTGCTGCGGGCGCTGGCAGCCGAACTGAAGCGGCGCAAAGTCGCGATTTCCTGGTGGGGCAACATCCGGTTCGAGAAGGCATTTACGCCGGAGTTGTGCCGGGAATTGGCGGAGAGCGGCTGCATCGCGGTCTCGGGCGGGCTGGAAGCGGCCTCGGACCGGTTGCTGAAATTGATGGACAAGGGCGTGACGGTGGCGCAGGCGGCGCGGGCGGCCAAGGCGTTCGCCGACGCGGGCATCCTCGTGCATGCCTACCTGATGTACGGCTTCCCGAGCCAAACCGTTCCGGAGACGGTGGACGCATTGGAAACGGTGCGGCAACTTTTTGAAGAAGGCTGCCTGCATTCGGGCTATTTCCACCGGTTCGCATGCACGGTGCATTCGCCGGTGGGGCGGCATCCGGAAAAATTCGGAGTCGAGTTGTTGCCGCTGCCGCCGGCGCCGTTTGCGCGGAACGACGTGGGGATCGTCGATCCAGCGAGCGGGGATCTGGAAATGCTGGGGCGGGGCTTGCGCAAGGCGCTCTACAACTTCATGCACGGCGTGGGGCTGGACGCCGACGTGCGCAGCTGGTTCGACGCCCCCGTGCCGCGGTCGAAGCTGAAGCGCGGCTCCATCGCGCGAGCGCTGTCGTCCTGACGGCTCCGGGTTGCGCCGGGCGTTCCGGCGGAGTAGACTGCGCGGCAACGGAAGAAGGAGCCTGCCCATGAAGAAGACCCGCAAAACCGCCCGGAAGCCTTCGCTGGAACGCCACTGGTCGCAGGCGGTGACGGACGGCATGGAGCGCGCGGCCAGCCGCGCCATGCTGCACGCAGTCGGCTTCACCTGCGCCGATTTCCGGAAGTCGCAGATCGGCATCGCCTCGACCTGGAGCCAGGTGACGCCGTGCAACATGCACATCGACCGGTTGGCGCGGCGGGCGGCGGAAGGGGTGGCGGCCGCCGGCGGCAAGCCGGTGATCTTCAACACGATCACGATCTCGGACGGTATTTCGATGGGCACGCCGGGCATGCGCTATTCCCTCGTCTCGCGCGAAATCATCGCGGACTCGATCGAAGCCGTGGCCGGCTGCGAGGCGTTCGACGGCCTGGTGGCCATCGGCGGCTGCGACAAAAACATGCCGGGCTGCCTGATCGCGATGGCGCGGCTCGACCGGCCCGCCGTATTCGTCTACGGCGGCACGATCAAACCCGGCTGCCACCGCGGCCAGAAGGTGGACATCGTCAGCGTGTTCGAAGCCGTGGGGAAAAAATCCCGCGGAGAAATTTCCGGCCGCGAACTGCAGGCCATCGAAGCCTGCGCGATCCCGGGGGCCGGTTCGTGCGGCGGCATGTACACGGCCAACACCATGGCCTCGGCCATCGAGGCGCTGGGCATGAGCCTGACGAACAGCGGCGCGCAGAACGCCGTGTCCGCGGCGAAGACGCGCGACTGCCGCGAAGCCGGCCGGGCGGTGCTGAACCTGATCCGGCGCGGCATCCGGCCGTCCGACATCCTGTCGCGCGAGGCGTTCCTGAACGCCATTGCGCTGGTGATGGCCATGGGCGGATCGACCAACGCGGTGCTGCATTTGCTGGCGATCGCCCATGCCGCGAACGTGAAGCTGGATCTCGACGATTTCAACCGCGTGGGGGCGCGCACGCCGGTGCTGGCGGACCTGAAGCCCAGCGGGCGGCACGTCATGTCGGATCTGGTCGCCATCGGCGGCACCGCGCCGCTGATGAAGTTGCTGGTCGAGGAAGGCCTGATGGACGGCGGTTTGCTGACCGTGACGGGCAAGACCCTGCGCGAAAACCTGCGCGGCGTGAAGCCCTATCCCAAGAGCCAGACGATCATTCGGCCGCTGTCCGACCCGATCAAGAAGGACGGCCATCTCGTGGTCCTGCGCGGCAACCTGGCGCCGGAAGGGGCGGTGGCGAAGATCAGCGGCCACGAAGGCCTGCGGTTCGAAGGCCGGGCCATCGTTTTCGAGTCCGAGGAAACGGCCCTGGCCGCGATCCTGAAGGGGACGGTGAAAAAGGGGCACGTCGTCGTCATCCGCAACGAAGGGCCGCGCGGCGGGCCGGGGATGCGCGAAATGCTGTCGCCGACGTCGGCGATCATGGGCCGCGGGCTGGGGGCGGACGTGGCGCTGATCACCGACGGCCGGTTTTCGGGCGGCAGCCACGGCTTCGTGGTGGGCCACGTCTCGCCGGAGGCCTTTGTGGGCGGGCCCATCGCGTTGGTGCGCAACGGCGATCCAGTCGTCCTCGACGCCGAGTCGCGCCGAATCGACCTGGGAATTTCCGCGGCCGAATTCCGGCGGCGCCGGGCGGCCTGGAAGCCGCCGCAACCCCGCGAAACCCGCGGCGTGCTGGCCAAGTACGCGCGCGAAGTCGGCAGCGCCTCGCTCGGCGCCGTGACGGACTGACGGGCGCCCGGCCGTCCCGGCCCGAAAAATCCGTTCCGCCCGGGGGCATTCCCGCTTGTGCCCCCGGGTTTCTTCTGCGATAAAACGCGCATTGGATTCAACGAAAGGAAACAACGAATCATGGCGAAATTCTCGGGTAAGGTTCTGATGGTCGGTTACGGTTCGGTGGCGCAGTGCACGCTGCCCTTGCTGCTCAAGCTGGCGAAAGTGCCTGCGAAAAACGTCACCGTGATGGACTTTGAGAACAAGCGCCCGGAATTGAAGCCGTGGCTCGCGCAGGGCGTGAAATTCGTCCGCGACCGCGTGACGCCGGAGAACATGGGCGCGCTGCTCGGCAAGTACCTGAAGGCGGGCGACCTGCTGATCGATCTGGCCTGGAACATCGACTGCTGCGAAATCCTGCAGTGGTGCCATGACCGGGGCGTGCTCTATATCAATACGTCGATCGAGCTGTGGGACCCATACGCCGGCGCGAAGAACAAGCACCCGACGGAGAAGACCTTGTACTGGCGGCGGATGAACATCCGCAAGATGCTGGCGAAGTGGAAGACGAAGGGCGCGACGGCGGTGCTCGAGCACGGCGCGAATCCGGGCCTGATCTCGCATTGGACCAAGCGCGGCCTGCTGGACATCGCCGCGGCCGTCGTCGCCGAGAAAAAGGTCAAGGGCGCAAAAGCCGCGAAGATCGCGGCGCTGGCGAAATCGCAGACGTTCAACGAGCTGGCGATGGAGCTGGGCGTGAAGGTCATCCATTGCAGCGAGCGCGACACGCAGATTTCCGACGTGCCGAAGGCGGTGGACGAGTTCGTCAACACCTGGAGCATCGAGGGCTTCCGCGAGGAAGGCATCACGACGGCGGAGCTGGGCTGGGGCACGCACGAGAAGCAGCTGCCGCCGCTGGCCTACGAGCACAAGACGGGGCCGAAGAACCAGATCTGCCTGGCGCGCATGGGCATGAACACGCGCGTGCGCACCTGGGTGCCGCACTACACGGTGGAGGGCATGGTGGTCCGCCACGGCGAGGCCTTCACGATCAGCGACTTCCTGACGGTCTGGAAGAACGGCAAGGCGGTCTACCGCCCGACGATGCACTACGCCTACTGCCCGTGCGACGCGGCGATCATTTCGCTGCACGAGTTGCGCGGCCGCAACTACGAGCTGCAGCCCAAGCTGCGCATCATGGGCGACGAAATCACGGAAGGCCGCGACGTCCTCGGCGCGCTGCTCATGGGCCACGCCTTCAACTCGTGGTGGACCGGCAGCGACCTGAGCATCCAACAGGCGCGCAAGCTGGTGCCGCACCAGAACGCGACGACCCTGCAGGTGGCGATTTCCGTCGTGGCGGCGTCCATGTGGATGTTCGACCACGCGGAAGAGGGCGTGTGCTCGCCGGAAGACCTGCCGCACGAGTTCGTGCTCAAGGTCGCCGACCCGTACCTCGGCAAGAATCTCTCGGTGCGTTCCGACTGGACCCCGCTGAAGCACTACGAAAACCACTTCCAAGGCTTCAACCGGCCGGACATGGACCGGAAGGATCCCTGGCAGTTCAAGAACTTCCTGATCCAGGACTAGAATCCGATCTAGAACCGCAAATGGACGCCAATGGACACAAATGGGTCGAGAACGACCTGGTGTACCAGATTGCCGGATGTGCCATGGCCGTCCTGAATGAATTGGGGCATGGATTGCGGGAAAAAACCTATGAACGGGCGTTGTGCGTGGAATTCAAGCGGCAGAACCTGTCGTTTGATTGCCAGCATGTGTATCCCGTTCAATACAAGGGAGAGCACGTTGACGACTTCATTCCCGACCTGGTGGTCGAGGGGCGGGCGGTCGTCGAGGTCAAAACCGCGGATGCCATCACGGACGAACATGTCGGCCAGGTTCTGAATTATCTTCGAATTACGGGTTGCGAGGTGGGGATCATCCTGAACTTCAAACACCCGAAATTGACGTGGAAGAAAATCGTGTTATCCGGGATTGAATGACCCTGTTCAGGCATCCATTTGTGTTCATTTGTGTTCATTTGCGGTTGAAATCGAAAGGCAGGCGACCATGGTCACGCAGGCGCAACTGAAGAAACTGGCGAAGGAATACGGCACGCCGCTGTTCGTGGTGGACCACGACCAGCTGCGCAAGAACCTGGCGGAGTTCAAGAAATTCCTGCCGAAGGTGCAGCCCTATTTCGCGGTGAAATCGAATTCGCTGCCGGAGATCGTGCGGACGCTCTACCGGGCCGGCGCGAGCTTCGACGTGGCGTCCATCGCGGAATTCCGGACGGTCTACGAGAACATCCGGAACCTGCCGCCGAAGGCGCGCCAGGACTTCATCTGGGACAAGATCATCTACGCCCATCCGATCAAGGCCGAGGAAACCCTGCGCGAGCTGGAGCCCTACAAGCCGCTGGTGACCTTCGACAACGAGGAAGAAATCCGCAAAGTGAAAAAGTTCGCGCCGCACGCGGGCATGGTGCTGCGCATCAAGGTGCCGAACACGGGCGCGATGGTGGAGTTGTCGTCGAAGTTCGGCGCGGATCCCGGCCAGGCGGTGGACCTGATCGAGAAGACCCACGCGGCGGGGCTGGTCGTGGAAGGCCTGAGCTTCCACGTCGGCAGCCAGACGACGAACTTCCAGAACTATGTGCAGGCGCTGAACCTGGCGGCGGGCATCTTCAAGGAAGCGCGGATGCGCGGCTTCAAGGACATGAAGCAGCTCGACATCGGCGGCGGCTTTCCGGCGCCGTACGACGCGAACGTGCAGCCGCTGAAGGCGCTGGCCAAGGTGATCAACGGCGAGTGCAAGCGTCTGTTCCCGAAAGACGTGGCGATCCTGGCCGAGCCGGGGCGCTTTTTGGTGGCGACGGCCTGCACGTCGGTGGCGGAAGTCATCGGCAAGGCCGATCGCGACGGCAAGCGGTGCTACTACGTCAACGACGGCGTGTACCACACGTATTCGGGCATCATCTTCGACCACTGCACCTATCCGGTGAAGGCGTTCAAGAAGGGGCCGACGCAGCTCTGCGCCGTGTTCGGCCCGACCTGCGACGCGCTCGACACCATCGGCCTGTCGGAGGAATTGCCGGATCTCGAAATCGGCGACCTGGTCTACAGCGAGAACATCGGCGCCTACAGCCACGCCTCCTCGACCTGGTTCAACGGCTTCCCGCCCGCGACCGTGGTGCATATCAACGAGTAGAGCCAGACCCCCTCCTCTACAACCACATCTACGCCTCTCCGGCAGTCTCAGTTATAATTATATGTGAGACTGGCGTCAAAAGCGCAAAATATGGATATATTCAAATGAAATGGACGAATATAGTCTCGGTTATAATTATAAGCGAGACTGCGGTGGCCGGCAGCTGATAGCGGGGAGGTGGGGGGGCGAAGATCCCGCGGGCTATTTGTGCGATCCGGAACGCCGTGCGCCCGGGGTATTCAGGCCGGACGCAAGAGTTGCAGGGCCATCTCGTTGGCGGGGGTCGGGATGCCGCATTGCCGACCAAGGCGACAGACGGTTTCGGCGAAGAGGTCGACTTCGGGCGCGCGGCCGGCTTCGACGTCCTGAAGCATGGAGGTGCGGTTTTCGGGCGCGGCCTTGAGGATGACGCCTTCGGCCCAGGCGGGCACGTCGCCGGCGCCGGCGATGCCGAGGGCGACGCCGACCGCCGCGGCTTCGTCCATCAGCGTGCGGGCGAGCCGGAGAGCTTCGGGATTCTGCTGGATCTCGCGCGACGGCGCGCGCAGCAAGGCCTGGGCCTGGTTGATGCCGACGTTGAGAATGAATTTTTTCCACTGAGCGGAGCGCATGTCGGCAGGGATGTCGTGGCGGATGCCGAGGCGGTCGAAGTAATCGGCGACGGCCCGCACGCGCGGGGACGGGGGCGCGTTGGTCGCTTCGCCGAAAACGATCTTTTCGCCGCCGCCCTGCACGACGGCGTTGCCGGTGCGCATGGCGCTCGAACAGTAGACGAAGCCGTAAAGCACGCGCGGCCAGCCGAAGGCGTCGGCGAGGACGTCCTGAGCGGTGATGCCGTTGAGCAGCGGCAGGACCTGCGTGTGCGGACCCAGCAGCGGCGCGATGCCCGGCAAGGCCGCGGCGAGTCCCGTGGATTTGACGGCGACGAGCACGAGATCGGCGGGCGCGCCGAATTCATCCGGCGTCGCGTAGTTCAGGTCGAGCCGCTGGCCGTTGAGCGCGGGCGGATCGGCCCGGTAGCGCGCGAGGCGCGCGGCATCCGCCACGATGCGCAGGCCGGCGGAATCGCGGGCGGAAATCTTGCCGGCGTAGAGGATGCCGATGGCGCCGAGGCCGACCAAGGCGACGTTGCGGACAGGGGTCATGGCTGGCGAATGGCGAGGAGACGGACGGGACCGGCGCCCTCCCGGGCGGGTTGGAGCGTGAAAGCAGCGAGAACTGCGGGCAACAGGCAGGTGGAGCGGCGCTGCAAGATCATCGCGGGTTGGCCGGGCGTTTTGATGCGCACGTCGCCGTCGACAGGGAACAGGATCCAGAAGCTGCGGGCGTCGTGGCGGACCGCGCACGGCGCGGCCACGGTCCATTCCTCGACGTGGAAATGGGGATCGTCCAGCAGCAGGCGGGAGACGAGGCCTCCCGGCTGCGGCTGTTCGGACCGGTTGGGCGCGACGGGGCTGCCGGTGAGGCTCCAGTCGATCACCTGCAGGGCCTGTTCGAGGTGCAGGGTCCGGGGTTGGCCGGTCTTGTCGAGGCGATCCCAGTCGAACAACCGGTAGGTCGTGTTGGCGTCCTGCTGGACTTCGAGCAGGAGGCAGCCGGCGCCGATGGCGTGGACGCGTCCGCCGGGCGTGTTGAACACCATGCCGGGGCGCGCGGGGAAGCGTTGCAGGAGGCTCGGGATCGTGCCGGCCGCGCGGGCTTTCTCGAACTCGGCGGGGCCGACGCCCGGCTTGAAGCCGGAATAGATGTGGGCGTCGGGCGTCGCGGAGAGGACGTACCACATCTCGCTCTTGGCCTCGCCGCCGAAGCGCGCCGCCGCGGCGTCGTTGGGATGGACCTGCACGGACAAGGTTTCGCGCGCGTCGATCAGCTTGACCAGCAGCGGAAAGGCCTGGTCGGTGCGGCCCGTGCCGAGCAGGTCGGGCCCGCGCCGCGCGATGGCTTCGGACAGCGTGGCCCCGGCGTCGGGCCCGTTGATGATGCGCGTGCGGCCGTCGGGATGGTCGGCGATCTCCCAGGCCTCCGCGTAGATGCCTGCGTTGAGCCGCCGGTGGAATTCGTGGAGGAGCCGGTCGCCGCCCCAGATGTATTCCTTGTACACGGGTTGCAACAGGATCGGCATGTGGATCGACGCATCCATGGAAAACCGATTCTGCCTCGCCGCCGGACGGCGGACAAGCAAAAGAACGCGGTTTGCCGGCGGGAATCCGCCCCCGGCGCCGTTTTTTGGCTTTACCGTGTTCGGCAAGAGTATCAAACTGGCCGGCAATCGAATGCGGCGCAAGCCCCCGCCGCCGGTTTGCCAGGGGCGGAAACAACTAGGAGAAACAACGATGAAGAAGTGGATTCTTGTTACGATGGCGCTGGGACTTCCGCTTGCGGCCGGGGCGTTCCAGGCGGACGTGATCGCGCCTCCGCACGGGGATTTTCCGGTGTCGGTCGGCGGCCAGCTTTCGTTCGGGTTGCTCAACGGGGAGGCCAAGGAACACGTCTACGACTACAGCACGGGCCGCCGGTGGCAACTGAGCCGGCTGGATTGGGAACTGAAGGACGTCGTCATGGGCGGCGTCCAGTTCTCGGTGCGGCCCATCAAGCGCGACGTCTGGGACAAGCTGACCGTCAATTTCGGCTATTGGAACGCCCTGACGGAAGGCAGCGGTGAAATGGAAGACTACGACTGGCTGAATCCGAATTCCAGGGATTGGACCCATTATTCGCTCTCCGACGTCGACGTGACGGAGGGCTATATTTTCGACCTGAACGCGGCCTGGGACGTCGTGGAGTGGAAGGATCTGACCGTCCGCGGATTCCTCGGCTACAAGCAGAACGGCTGGACCTGGGAAGACAGCGGCCGCTATCTGCTCTATCCCGAATACGGCTACGTGCCGCAAGACCTCGGCGGCGAGAACATGATCAACTACGAGCAGGAATTCCGCATGCCCTATCTCGGCGCGAGCGTGGATTGGAAGCGGGGCGATTTCACGGTCGCCGGTCGCCTGACCTACAGCCCGTCCGTCGAGGCGACGGATTGGGACGAGCACGTGGCCCGGTCCATGCACTACAAGGAGGAGTTCGACGGCGGCGACATGCTCGGCTTCGGGCTGGACGTCCGCTACGACTTCTCGCGCGGGCCCCTGAAGAACGCGTTCCTGACGGCGGCGTTCGACGTGCAAACCATCGACCTGATCGTCGGCGACATGGAATACTACGACGCCTCGACGGGCGAGCGGGGCGGCGGCGAGGATGCCGCCGGCATCGAAAACGAATACTGGGTCCTCTCCCTGGGCGGCGGCTACCGGTTCTGAGGATCGCGGAAAGGATCAAGACATGGCGCGGTGGATGAAAGCAGGAGCGGCGCTGTGCGCCGCCGGGTTGGGATGGGCTGCGGCGGCCTCGGCCGAACCGGTCGCGGCCGAAGCGGATGCGCCGGCGCCGGCCGGCGCCGCGCAGGAATTGTGCGATGCCGTCGCCGAAGGCCTGCGCCTGCTGGCCGACAACCGGCTGGCGCCGCCCGCCGACGGCGCCGCCAAAGCCGCCCTGCTCGAAGCCCTGATCCGCGCCGGCGAACCTTCCGCGACGTTCCTCGACGAGGCGGATCTGGCGGCGCGTTCGCGCCGCCTGTCCGACCGCGAGTGGGACGTCGGGCTGACGATCGTGGCCGTGGCGGAAGGGTTCCCGAACGTGGCGGCGGTCCGCGCGGATTCGCCGGCCGCCGCTGCGGGAATCCAGCCCGGCGAGCAGATCGTAAAAGTCGGCGCCGCCGCCATCCCGACCGGCGCGATGCTGAAAACCGTGCGCGGGCTGTTGACCGAAGGCGACGAACCGGGACTGGAAATCGGCCTGCTGGACGCGGACGGCCAAAGCCGGACCGTGGCCGTGGAGCGCGTGCGCCGCGCGGAGAGTTCGCTGACCGACGTGGAAGACCTGCCCGCGGACATGGGCTATCTGCGCGCGGCGGGCCTTTTCGAAGGTGCCGGCGCGGAAATCGTCGCGGCCTTGGACCGCTGGAAGGCGGCGGACAAGTTCGGCGCCATTCTCGATCTGCGCGGCGCCAACGGCGTCGCCGCAGGGGAAATTCCGGTCGTGGCCGCCCGGTTCGTTCCGGTGGCCGCCGAGCTGTATGCGTTCACCGATCGCCAAGGCAATGAAATCGCGTCCGTGAAGTCCGGTCCGGCTCCGGCGGCGTCCCTGCCGCTGATGGTGCTGGTGGACGAGGAGACCAGCGGAGCGGCCGAACTGCTGGCCGCCGTGCTCGCCGGCGGCGTCAAGGGCGCCATGATCATCGGCCGCGAAACCGCCGGCGATCCCCTGATCCGCGAGCCGAAGCCGTTGTCCACCGGCCGTTATGCGCTCTTGGCCACGCGCCAGCTCAAAATCGCCGACGGCACGGTCTATGCCGGTGCCGGGGGCGTGCGGCCCGACGTGCCCATCACCGCCGCCGCGCTCGAGGAGACCGTCTACGAGCCCGAAGCGCCCGTGCTGCGCAAGGGCAAAACGATCACCGACGAAGAAAAGGAAGACAAGGCGCTGCGCGACCGCACGCGCAACGACACCTATCTGCGCCGGGCCACGGACGTGCTGCTGGGCCTCAAGGCGCTCGGCTATGGCGTCCAGCGCTGATCGCGCCGGTTGCGTGCCGGCCACGACGGAAAACATCCGCCGCGCGGCGGAACGGCTGAACGCGGGGGAACTGGTGATCGTCCCCACTGAAACCGTCTACGGCGTCGCCGCGCGCGCCGATTCCCCGGATGCGCTGGCCAAGCTCTACGCCGCCAAGGGGCGCGAAGAAGCCAAGCGCATCGCGTTGTTTGCGGCCGGCCTCGAAGCCGTGCGCGCGACGGGCGCGCAGGTGGATGAAATCGCCGCGCGCCTCGCCGCGACCTTCTGGCCCGGCCCGCTCACCTTGGTGCTGCCGAAAGCCGCGGGCGGCTGGGACGGATTCCGCTGTCCGGACCATCCCGTGGCGCAGGCGTGGCTGCGCGAACTGGGGAATGTCGTGCCGGCGGTCACCAGCGCCAACCGCAGCGGCGAGCCGCCGGCGCTGACCGCGCCGGACGCCTGGGCCGCGCTGGCGCCGCACGTCGCGCTCGCGCTCGACGCCGGCCCCGTCGCCGTCGGCGCCGCCAGCACCGTCGCCAGAATCGCCGCCGGCGAAATCGAAATCCTCCGCCCCGGGCCCGTCGGCCGTGACGATCTCGCGCGCGCCGGCCGCTGCTCCGTCCGCGGCTGACCGCGACCGAAAAGTTTTTACGTTCTACGTAAAACTCCGGCAAAGTTTTTACGTTCCACGTAAAAATCGTCCAAACTTTTTACGTTCCACGTAAAACCGCTCAGCGCGCGACGAACTGGACGTCCATGACGAGGAGCTTGTCGGCGGCAGGGGCGGAGACGGCGAGGCCGAGCGCGGAGCGGCCGACGGGCAGATCGCCAGGCGGCGTTTCGAGCGTCCAGATGCGGTCGCCCGGCAGGCGCAGGACGTCGCGGCCGCCGCCGGGCAGCGCCAGTTCGAGCGTCGCCTCGGCCGCGGCGATGGAGAGCGCTCCGGAGATCCGGAACGAGCCGCGCAGCGGCGCGTCGCGCAGGTTGTGGACGACCAGTTCGGCGGCGGCGCCGCGCGCGACGTGGCCGTAGATTTCCTCCGCGACGCGGCCGCAGCGGAACCCGGGATACTCGACGAAGATCGGTTCGCCGGCCGCCTGGGCGATGGCCAAGGCGTCTTCCGGGGTGTTGTAGAGGATTTCGCGCAGGTCGGCGGTGTAGTCGCGCGTATTGACTTCGGTGACGATGCCGTAGCGGCGCAGGCGGTGCAGGGGTGGATTTTGCGATTCCACGATATTGCGGTAGAAGCGCTCGGGCTCTTGCCAGGGATAGCCGGGGCGGCGGACGTAGTAGGAGACGGGGAAGCGCCGCATCAGGTCGCGCTGGATGCGTTCGACGTCGGCCGCGTAAAGGGGTCCGTTGCCGGCGATGTGGACGGCCGGGGTCAGTTCCGGCGTGGCGTAGTAGCCGGGCACGTAGCGCAGGTCGAAGCCGCCGGAATCGTAGAAATAGGGTGCGCCGGGTTCGGCGTGGGCGTTGAGCCAGCGCGCCGTGGTGGCGTAGGGCACGCTCTTTTCTTCCAGCCGGTAGAGGTCTGGCAAGAACAGGCCCAGATGGACCAGCAGCGCCGCGCCGATCCCCGCGCGGGAGAGCCCGCGCGCGGCAGCCGGCTGCCGGAGCGTCCGCGCCGCGACGTCGGCGAGGGTCCCCAAGCCGGCCGCGAAGATCGGATAGACCAGCGGCGTCAGCAGGGCGAAGTAGCGCGAGGACGGATAGGCGGATTTTTTCGCCAGGATCGTCAGCACGACCGCGACGAAAACGAACAGCCCGGCGGCGGTCCGCGCCGCGCCCGGCTTGGTCCGGCCGCGCGCCAGCGCGGCGAGCCCCGCCAGCAGGACGAGCCACGCCAGCGCCGCGGGCACGAGGCGGTCGCCGAGGAAAAATTTGGCCGTCATGTCGTGCAGGATGCCCCAGATCGGCACGGGCGATTCGTAGGCGATGTGCGGGCTGTCGCCCGTCAAGATCCGCAGCCAGTAGGGCGCGGCGGCCAGGCCGCCGACGATGCAGGCCGCGGCCGCGGCGGTGGCCCGCCGGGCCAGGGCGCGGCGGCCGCGCCGCGCGTGCCGCCGTCGCCAGGCCAGCGCCAGCAGCGCCATGCCCGCCAGCGCCACGCTGCAGCCGAAATGCGTCCAGCCCAGCGCGACCGACCACAAGGCGAGGGCGATGAACGTGCCGGTTCCGGAGCGGCGGTCGAACAGCGCTTTGTGGAAATATAGATAGGCGAACGCCGCGCAGAGCAGGACGTAGGGATAGCAATAGATTTCGCGCGAGTAGTAGACGGGATAGTAGAAGACGGCGGCCATGGCCGTGGCCGCGCGGTTGAGTTCCGGGCGGAGCAGCCGCCGGCCCAGCCAGTAGATGCCCACGACGGCCACCGCGCCCGCCACCGCGCCCGGCAGCCGCAGCGCCCAGACGTGACGCGCGACGTCCGGCACGAACCGCCCGACGACATGCATCCAGACGTTCATCGCCACGCCCGCCAGCGGCAGTTGGCCGAAATCGAGGCAGTTCTGCCAGTAGTCGAGGAAGGCGCGGAGCGGCGACAAGGAGACGTCCGCCATATACTGGACGAAGAGGATTTCGTCGCCCCACAGCGCGGCGCGGCCGAGGAACGGCAGCCGGAACGCCAGCGCCAGCGCGAAGATCCCCAGCGAAAGGCCGGCGGTTTTTCGATGCGCGCGAAGACGGTCCATGCGGAGCACGATAGGCCCGCCGCCGCCGCGCTGTCAACCGCGCGCCGCGGATGCCGCCGGAGTCACTCCGGATCCGGAAAGGCGGCGGCGAGGATGTCGCGGGCTTCGGTTTCGTGGGCGGAATCGATCAGCAGCCGGGCGCCGCCGAGGTTGGCCAGATGCGGCCGCATGCCGCCGCAGTCGTCGCGCGCGACGAAGGCGGGAATGCCGTGCGCTTCGAGCCGCGTCCGCGCGACCTCGGCGCGCATGTCGTCGAGATAGGTGGCGAGGCAGATCTGGCGGGTGGTGATCATGGGAAAATATCATGCACTGCCTTTTCCACAGGGCAGGGCCAGACAAACGACCGAAATGCTATTTACCCCTGTTTGTCCGTTTTTTAGGCAAGGCCTTAGCGGCAAAACCGTCATGTTCGACGGCCATCAGCACGATTGGAAAATTCTGAGCTTCACGAAGCTCCTGTTCCACGTATCTCACGGCATAACTGTAATTGGCCACGCGGTCGGTAAGCCGATATTCAAAGTCATCTGAAGGAACAACGATGACGCCCACATCGATGCGGCTGTCTTGGAGGCTGTTGCGGATATGGACAATATCACGAGCCAGCAGATCGCTTCTGCCGGACACTTGGATCTCAACTCCGATTCGGGAAATGATGGTTTGGTTGTATCGGAACCGTTTAGTCCAATCCACATCGCCGGATTTTGCCTGCTCCCAATCTTGAAATCGTCCGAACGAGGCGTCGATCGTTTCCCTGACGACACCTGCGCTGTTTGCTTGTTTTCTATCGAGGACGCGAACGTCCGCCGAAATCAGGATTTCCTGAAGCTCAAGAAATATATGCGCCAGGCCGAGCCGACACACCTTCTCCCTCGATCCGCCGTAATACTTGATGTTGCTGATTTTCACGGGTGAATAATTCCTCCAAGTTGAATTGAGGCGCTTTGAAGACGGAGAAGGGAAACTCTTCCGAAAGTCTTTTCTGTATATGCGCGGCGTCGTAACGTTCAACGCCGATCCAGTTGCGTTCGTTCCTTTCGGCCGCCTGGTATGTGGAGCCGCCTCCGCCAAATGGATCGAAAACCATGTCCCCGGGGTTGGTTGAGATGAGTACGGCCCGTTCAGGAATCGTCAGCTTCAACTCGTTTACGCCCGGCCGCACCTTGAACTTCTTGTGACGGTTTGGGGATGTGTCTGTCCAGAAGTCGCTCAGGTTGACGCCATCCGGATTCATTTTGTTGCGATGGCCGCCGTAGTCGCGAATTTCTTTTCCGCAATGACGACAGGTTTCGATGGGTAAGCGCAACTTGTTGAATACCTTGGGGGTGCCTCTTGAGTAGTACAATAGGGCGTAATGAGCCGGATATAGCCGATTTCCTCTTGGATATGTGCCCTTCATGGTCAGGGCAATCCAATTTCTGAAATCGAGGGATTCGCCCATTATGGGGGCAAATTGAACCGCCAGTTCGGGGGTTGCATATAAGAAAAAAGCCCCTCCGGGCTTAACAACACGGCAACACTCCAGGATCCATTCGCGGCACCATTTCATGTATTCGGAATGGGAAACGCGATCATTGTAGCCGTTTTTATAGTCCTTGCCGATATTAAACGGGGGGTCTGCAAAGACCGTATCTACGCAGCCAGATTTAAGCTCCTTAAGTATCTGCAGGCAGTCTGCGGAAAATAGGGCTCCGTGAGTAGTCGTTACATACGGCGGAATCATGCCGTCACACTATATCTTATCGGTCGAAGTGTCGAGTAATGCTTGAGCAAAGCCTGCTGTAGTTCGAGAAAAATCCCCTGCCGCGGAGCGGCAGGGGATGGCCTGATTCACCCGCCCCGCAAGGGGGCTGGGGTCTCGGGGCGCGCGGCTCAGCCGTAGACGGCGGCGGAGCCCAGTTCCTCTTCGATGCGGAGGAGCTGGTTGTACTTGGCGATGCGATCCGTGCGGCTGAGGGAGCCGGTCTTGATCTGGCCGGCGTTGACGGCGACGGCGAGGTCGGCGATGAAGGCGTCCTCGGTCTCGCCGGAGCGGTGGCTGATCACGTTGGTGTAGCCGTGGCGCTTGGCGAGGGCGATGGCGGCGAGCGTCTCGGAGACGGTGCCGATCTGGTTGACCTTGATCAGGATCGAGTTCGCGACGCCGAGGTCGATGCCTTTCTGCAGGAACTTGACGTTGGTGACGAACAGATCGTCGCCGACGAGCTGGATCTTCCCGCCGAGCTTGTCGGTCAGGAGCTTCCAGCCGTCCCAGTCGCCTTCGGCGCAGCCGTCTTCGATGGAGACGATGGGGAACTTCTTGCACCAGCCGTCGTACATGGCGACCATGTCGGCGGCGGACTTGACGGAGTTGTCGCTCTTGTGGAGGACGTACTTCTTCGTCTTGGCGTCGAAGAATTCGCTGGCGGCGACGTCGAGGGCGATGAAGACGTCCTTGCCGGGCTTGTAGCCGGCGGCCTTGATCGCTTCGACGAGGACTTCCAGCGCGGCGGTGTTGCTGGCGAGCTTGGGAGCGAAGCCGCCTTCGTCGCCGACGGCGGTGGAGAGCTTCTGGCCCTTGAGGATCTTCTTGAGGGCGTGGAAGACTTCGGCGCCCATGCGCAGGCCTTCGGCGAAGGACTTGGCGCCGCGGGGGACGATCATGAATTCCTGCACGTCGATGGGGGCGTCGGAGTGGGCGCCGCCGTTGATGACGTTCATCATCGGAATGGGCAGGACGTGGGCGTTGAGGCCGCCGAGGTGGCGGTAGAGCGGGATTTCGAGGGCGGCGGCGGCGGCGCGGGCCACGGCCATGGAGACGCCGAGCATGGCGTTGGCGCCGAGCTTGGACTTGGTTTCGGTGCCGTCGAGCTTGAGCAGGGCGTCGTCGATCGCCTTCTGGTCGCGGGCATCCAGGCCGACGAGCGCCTTGGCGATGGGGCCGTTGACGTTCTTGACGGCCTTGAGCGTGCCCTTGCCGAGGTAGCGCTTGGCGTCGCCGTCGCGCAGTTCGAGGGCTTCGTTGGCGCCGGTGGAGGCGCCGGAGGGGACGGCCGCGCGGCCGAGGGCGCCGCCGACCAGGCGGACGTCGGCTTCAAGGGTGGGGTTGCCGCGGGAATCGAGGATTTCGCGGGCGTGGACGGATTCGATCTGGAACATGCGGTTTCTCCTGTCTGTGTTTCTAAACTGTTCGGGGTGCGCCCGCAGGCCGGGCGTTTAGGGGCGTACTCTACTCGCCCGCGGCAGAATGGCAACGTTTTTAAGGGGAAAACGGTTGATCGCCGCGCCGGCTATCGCGCCAGCTCCTCGATCAGGGGGCCGGCCTCGGCGGCGGGCAGGACGCGGTAAGCGGGTTGGCGGGCCGTTTCGTATTCCGGGCTGTGGTGGCAGGCGGGATAGCCCTGGGCGCGCATCTCGCGGTCGAACCGGCGCCATTCGGCCGCGGTGAGATGGCCGCCGGGCCGTTTTTTCAGTTCGCGGCCCAAGCTCTGCCAGGCTTTCCGGAACCGGGCGGGGTCGGCATCGAAGGCTTCCGCTCCGGCGAGGAATGCGGCGAGGAGGGCGGCGGGATCGCCGCCTTGGGCGCGGTAGGGGCGCAGATTCAGGCGGCCGATGCGGCCATCGGCCGCCAGCGGCGTCCAGAGGGGTTCGCCGGGCTCCGAGGGACCGAGGGTGGCCCATTCGGTTTCCAGCCACTTGCGGACGGCGAATTCGTTGGCGACGGCGTGTTCGCCGCCGCGCGTCGCGTGGAAGAGCCATTTGTAGGCGTCTGCGATGCGCAGTTCCGGATCGGCGCGGGCCTGGGCGAGGAAAAACGCCGCGTCGGGATCGGGCGCGCGGGCGCACGCCCCCAGGAATGCCAGGAGCAGAATTCGCTTGAGAAAATCGTTTTTCACGTCATTATTACCAATATGAACAATCTTAATAACACGGCGGCGGCCGGCATTGCAAGGCTGAGCCTGTCGCTGCCCAACGGCCTGGCGGCGGACCTGGACCGCCTGGTGGCGGAAAAGGGCGCGGCGAGCCGGTCGGCCTTGGTGGCGGACCTGGTGCGGGATGCGGTGGTCGAACACCGGTCGCGGCGCGGCAAGCAGGAGATCGCCGGCACCATCACGCTGGTCTACGACCACCACGCGCGCAACCTGCAGGCGAAGCTGACGGACCTCCAGCACGACAGCGAGGGCCTGATCGTGTCGGTCATGCACGTGCACCTGAGCCACCACGACTGCCTGGAAACGCTGGTGGTGCGCGGCCCGGCCGACCGGGTGCGGACCTTGGCGGACAAACTGGCCGCCGTCCGCGGCGTGAAGCACGGCAAATTGACGATCACCACGACGGAACACAAGGAATGACCATGAAGAAGTGGCTGGGCATGGCGGGACTGCTGGCGCTGGGCGCCGCGGCGGCGTTCGGGCAAACGTCGGTGATGACCCACTGGGAACTCCAGTCGGTGAATTCGACGGGCTACACCGCCTGGGTGGAAAGTCCGACGAGCTTTCCCTTCGCGATCCGCGGCGTGATCGTGAACGATCCGGAAGAGATGCTGGATTATGCCTACAATCCCGACGCCACGGACTTGAACCTCATGGGCGGCCAGTTCCAGGTGTTCTTCCAGGGCGCGGGCGGCGACCGCGGCGGCACGGCGCTGTGGATGGCGCAGAACTACCAGGCCATGGGCATGGCGGGGCAGGATTACGGTTCGGAATGGACCAACGAAATGCGGCGGGTGCAATACGACATCAACGGCCGCAAGTTCCGCAAGGGCGACCTGATCGAAGTGACGGCGCGCAAGGCGCTCTTCCGCGGCGGCAAGCGCAACGTCAACGAGGGACACCGGATCACGGAATCGAACGATTTCGACGTCGTCCTGGTCCAGGCCAACGTGGGCTTGCCGCAGGCCGAGGCCCTGACGCTGACCGATCTGGTCAATCCCGACGGCGCGCAGATCTTCGACGCGAACCGCGCGCTTGGCGGCGAGCATTGGCAGGGCATGCGGGTGCGCCTCGACGGCATTCGGCTGACGAACACCAACGGCTGGGGCCAGACGAACTGGGCCGACCGGATCTGCACCGTCACGGACGACCAGGGCCGGTTCTTCCCGCTGCGCATGCCGCTGGCGGACCTCGGCGAACCGCCGGCCACGACGACCGTGTTTTCCGCGACGGGCATCCTGAACCAGGAAAACAGCAACACCAACGGCTACGAGCTGTTCGTGCAGGAAATCGGGCCGGCGCTGCACGTGGGCCAAGGCGTTTCCGGCGGCGTGGCGCTGAGCTTCTCGTCCGACTACGCCGGGTACGTGGTACAATACTCCGACGACGGGTTGGAGAGCTGGCAGGACGCGGACCTCACGCCGCGCATGATGATCGTGGTGGAAGACGACGGCGTCGCGAGCAACCGGTTCTATCGCCTGATCAAGAAGGACGAGTGAAGCGCGGATTTTCAGGGATCGAGCGGCTGGCTTGCCGGCCGAAGCCTTGGCGAAGGCAAGCCCGAGCGGCCTTCTCGCTGATCGAGCTGCTGGTGGCGGTGGCGGTGCTGGCTTTGTTGGCGGCGCTGGCGGCGCCGCCGCTGCTGAGGACGATCGAACGCGGCCGGGTGGCGCGGGTGCTGGTGGATTTGCAGACGGTGGAAGTCGCGCTGGAGGCGTACCGCGCCGACCACGGGCACTATCCGCCGGTGGCGGTATCGTGCGTCGCGGCGGACAAGACCCGGGTGCTGCAGTTGCCGCAGGAATTGGCCGACGGCGGCTATCTGCCGAAAAGCGAACGCACCGGCACGTCGACGATCCTGGAAGATCCGTTCCATCCGGGCGACACGTACAAGTATGCCGCGCCGGAAAACTACTGGATGAACGGCTCGAAGCAGGACGACCGCTATCCGGTCTGGGTGCCCAGCGATTTTCCTTCGTGCCAAGCGCCGGGCGGGAAGGCCGACGATTCGCCCAACAGCCCGCTGGCCTGGGCCGTCTGGAGCCTGGGCCCGCGGGCCGACCCGACGAAGGCGCTGAACTACCAGGCGCCGCTGGCGGCTGCCACCTGGTACCGGAAATCAGGCGACGACGGGGTCATCGCCCGCTACAAGGAACGCAACGGCGCGACCTGGTCCACGCTGCGATAGGGCTTCCATGAGTCTCGGTTATAATTATAACCGAGACGATTTATGGATGAAAACATAGAGAATATGGTCGAATAAGCTTCAATTCAAGAGTCTCGCTTATAATTATAACCGAGACGGGTGGGACGCATGCGGGATGGTCCGGTAACGAAAGGGGCCGGGCAAACGACCGAAGGCGGAAATGAGCGGCTCAATTCAGGAGCTTGGCGAACAGCCGTCGCGCGGTCGCGGTGGTTTCCGCGGCGATCGCCGCGGGCGTTGCGCCGCGCAGGTCGGCGAGCAGTCGGCCGACCCGGGGGACGTAGGCGGGTTCGGAAAGCAACTTGCCGTCGGCGCCGATGAGATGGGGAGCGGTGCCTTCGGGCAGGGTCGGGGGCAGATCGGGGGCGTCGGATTCGAGCAGGAACCGGCCGGCAGGTACGCGCATGGCGTTTTCGCGGGCGCGGAGGTTTTTGGGGCGGGTGAGGGTGCCGCCGAAGGAAACGTGCACGTTCTTATCTGCAAGAGGCGCGAGGGCGTCGGGCGGGCCGGAGTAGGCGTGGATCAGGAGCCCGGCGGGATGCGGCGGAAGGGCGAAAAGAATCTTCAGCATCGGTTCCCAAGCATCGCGGCAATGCAGGCTGGCGGGAAGAGCGAGTTCATAGGACAGGTCGAGCTGGGCGCGGAAGACGGCCTCGCGGTCGGCATCGAGATCGTCGCCCAGGCGGGCGTCGAGGCCGATTTCGCCGATGCCGGCCGGCCGGGAAGCCAGCACGTCGCGCAGGTTTTGCAGCCAGCCGGCGGATCGGTCGCGGATAAACCAGGGATGGACGCCGAAGGAGACCAGGACGGTTTCGGGGTGGGCGTCCGCGAGGGCGGCGACGGCCGGCCAGTCGGCTTCGCAGGTGGCATCGACGTGGATCCGGCCGACGCCGGCGGCCTGGGCGCGGGCGAAAACTTGCGGCAGGTGGGCCGCCAGCCGCGGATCCTGCAGGTGGGAATGGGCATCGATCCAAACGAGATTTTGACTGTCCGGCGGCATGGGGGGTGGTATGCTTTCCGTTCCATGGTGGAAGGCCGGTCCATTTCAGTCAACCTGCAAAAAGGCCTGCAAAAAGGCCTGGGGGCGGTATTAGCTGTCGGGCTGGCGCTGGGAACGGCGAGCTGCGGGACGTTCAGCCACTATCCGCAGGGGATGGAGCAGACGACGCTGGCGCCGCTGCGGACGGGGCAGAATCCGAACTACCAGAAGACGTTCCGCCGGCGGACGACGAAGAAGATCGCCGGCACGTTGTTTGCGCTGGAGATGGGGCGCACGGCGCAGCTGGCAGGGGATTTCGAGGCGTCGCGCGCAGCGTTCGAGACGGCGTTCGCGGGGATCGAGGATCTGGACAACCGGGCCGTGGTGTCGGCGCGCGGGGCGGTGGCGCAGGGCAGTGCGGTGCTGGTGAACGACAAGGCGATCCCATATCGGACGCCCAGCTACGAGCGCACGCTGGCGCACCATTACCAGGCGCTGAACTACCTGGCGCTTGGCGATTTGACCGGTGCGGGCGTCGAAGTGCGCCGCGCGAACCGCGAGCAGGAAGAGGCGCTGCGCCGCCGCGAAAAGGAAGTCGCCAAGGCCAAGTCGAAGGAATCCAACGCGCCGGCGGACGACGAGCGCGATCCGCATTTGGGCGCGGTCTACGCGGGGCTCGACCAATTGGCCGGATCGGTGAAGTCGTCGTTCCAGAACGCGGCGACGTTCTACGTGTCGGCGGTGATCTGGGAAATGCTGGGGGAGCAGAACGACGCGTACATCGACGTCAAGAAGGCGCTGGAGATCGCGCCGGAAAACCATTTCCTGCAGTTGGACGCGGTGCGGCTGGCGAAGCGGCTGGGCATGCGGGAGGATCTGGAGGATTACGAACGGCGGTTTCCGCGCGCGGCGAAGATGCCGGCGGCCGGCAGCGGGAAATTGGCCGACAAGGCGCGGCTGGTGGTGGTCTACGAGGAAGGGCTCGTGCCGCCCAAGGTCGAACTGGAGGTGCCGTATCCGCTGACGTCGACGGATTCGATCGGTCTGGTCGCGCTGCCGACCTACGCGGCGGCGCCGCCGCCGCCGGCGCCGGTCCGGGTCGCGCTGGACGGCCAGTCGCTGGCGTCCACGGCGCCGATCTGCAACGTGGGTGCCTTGGCCGCCCGGGCGCTGGCGGAACAGATGCCGGGCATCTTGACGCGGCAGCTGGCGCGGGCGATCGCCAAAGGGGCGGCGTCCAAGGCCGCGCACGACGCGGGCGGCAGCGCGGGCCAACTGGCCGAACTGGCGGTGCTGTTGTACAACGTCGCTTCCGAGCAGGCCGACCTGCGCAGCTGGCTGACCCTGCCGGCGCACGTCCAGATCTTCAGCACCTACGTGGATGCCGGCGACCGGTCGGTTGCGCTGGCCGGGCCCGGCGCCGGCACCGCCTGGACGGGACCGGTAACCTTGCGGGCGGGAAAAACGACCTTGATCCACGTGACCCGCATCGATTTGGCTGTATATTCACACGTGTTCGTGCAACCATGACGATGGCAGGCAAAGGAGCGCAGACATGAAAAAGGCATGGAAAACGGCGGTTGGAATCCTGATGCTGGCCGCGGCGACGGCGCCCGCCGCGCCGAAAGCGGCCTTGTTCGTCCAGAACCGGGCCGGAGCGAAACTGGAGGCCCAGCTCGACGCTTTCAACGATCTCGCGAGCACGCGCCTGACGGACGCCGGATTCGAGGTGATCCGCTACCAGGACGCCCTGGACCGCTTCGTGGAATCGCGCCGGGCGGCCGATGCGCAGGTGCTGCGCCAGTTCGCCGAGACGGTCCAGACGGTGAAATCCGAAGGCACCGTGGACGGGCCGTCGCCGGAAGCGTCCGCATTGCGGACCGCGCAGTTGCTGGAAGCGGACGTCTTGGTGTTCGCGTCGCTGGTGTCGCTGGGCGAGAACAAGATGACCGTCCAGGCCTACGGCACGACGCAGGACGCGACGACGACGACCCTGCGGCTGGCCCTGCGGGTGCTGGCGGGGGATTCCGGCGCGCAGATCTACGGCGATACGATCGCGGTGAGCGAAAAGATCGTCCAGAACGCCTACGTGCAGACGGCGGCGGGCGATCTGGTCAACACCTTGCTCGACCGCGGCGCGACCGAACTGGCCGCGCGCGTGGGCGACAGCCGCGCGAAGATCGCGGCGGCCGCGGCCGCGGAGCCGGCGTGGGCGGGCGTGACGGTGACCGCGTCCGAGCCCGGCGCGGCCGTGGAAGTGGACGGCGTCGTGGTCGGCACCGCGCCGGGCACGTTCCGGATCCGCCCGGGCGTGCACGAAGTGCGCGTGACCAAGGAAGGCTTCGCCACTTGGGAAAAGAGCGTGGCGTTCGCCGACGGCATGGAGCTGAACGTCCCGCTGGAACTGTCCGCGGTCGGTCTCGCGCGCAAAAGCGAGCTGGAAGCGCAGGCCATCGCCCGCGAACAAAGCGAAGCGGACGCCTTCGCCACGAAGACGGTGGCGGGCGGCGCCGGCGCCTCGCTCAGCAACACCTACATCCGGCTCGAAGGCATGCCGGCCGAATCGCTGACCCTCGGCGGCGAGGGCGGCGGCGCGGACGCGAATTTGATCAACGTGATCCAGCAGGACGGCAAGTGAGGAACAGGAGGATGCGCATGAAGATGGGATGGATCTTGGGAGCGGCCTTGGCGGCCGCGCTGGCGGCGGGTTGTGCCTCGCCGAACACGGCGGGCCTCACCGTAGGCGCGGAAACGGATGAAGCAGGCAATCTGCAGCAGCTCTTGCAGGTGGACAACGCCAAGCTGGCCCGCCAGCTGCACGTGGACGACCTGGTCGTCGGCCAGACGAAAAACGGGCTGATGAAGGCCGGCGTCAAGCTGACCTCGCGGCAGAACAAATCCATCGTGGCCCAGTCGAAGTTCGCCTGGTTCGACGCGGACGGGAACGAGATCGACCCCGACACCGATCCGTGGCGGCCGCTGGTCATCCACGGCAAGGAAACGCGGACGATCCAAGGCGTGGCGCCGACGGCGGCCGCGGCTTCGTTCAAGCTCCGCGTGCGCGCGGGCGAGAAGACCCGTTGGATCATCAAGTGACAAGGACGTCGAAACGGAACAAGAGCCGGGGCGAGCCGCCCCAAGGAGAACGGGCATGAAAATAACGATGAATGGGCTGGCGGCCGCGGCGCTCGCGGCGCTGCTGGCGGGTTGCGCCACCACGGTGGAATACGGCGATGCCACCTCGTCGAAACCGATCGGCACGGGCTTCGGCTCGTCCGACCTGCAGCAGATCGCGGCCGCGATGGTCGATTCGATGCTGATGGACGAGGTCCTGCAGGACATCTCGGCGGGCGGACCGCCGCTGCTGATCGTGGACAAGGTCAAGAACAAGACGATGCAGCACATCGATACCGAATCCGTCACCGACAGCATCCGGACCAAGCTGATCCGCTCGCGCAAGTTCAGCTTCCAGGACCGGACGACGGAAGCGGCGCTGCAGGAGGAACTGGCCTACCAGCAGGCGGCGGCCCGGGACCCGATCGCCGGCGGCCAGCAGGATGCCCCCCGCTACATGCTGACCTCCAACCTGACGGAGATCAAGCAGGAGCAGGGCCGCCTGAAGGACGTGTACTACAAATTCACGATGAGCCTGCGCGACCTGAAGAGCGGCCGCCTGATCTGGGCGGACGAGAAGGAAATCCGCAAGCAGAAGACCCGGCACGTGTTCGGAGGCTGACATGAAAAAAATCGGATTTGGAATCATTTTGGCCGCCCTGCTGGCGGCCCCGGCGCTGGCCCTCGACGTGACGCCGCTGCAGATCGGCTTGGCCGGGGAAAGCGCGCAGCTGTTCGCGCCGGAAACCCGGGTGATGGGGTTGCGCCTGAACCTGGCGCTGAGCGAGAACGACGACGTGACCGGCCTCGATGCCGGGCTGTTCAGCCACGCGACGCGGATGACGGCCATCCAGCTCAACCTGGGCAACTGGGTCGATGCGGAGTTCGTCGGCGTGAGCGTCGGCCTGTTCAGCACGATGGGCTCCGCGACCGGCGTGCAGGCGGGACTGTTCAACACGGTGAAGCACGACTTGAACGGCTTCCAGTTCGGCGCCTTCAACCGGGCCGACGACGTGGAAGGCTTCCAGGTCGGGCTGATCAACCGGACGGTGTCGCTGCGCGGCATCCAGCTCGGGTTGATCAACATCGTCGAAGGCGGGCCGGTGACCTTCTTCCCGATCGTCAACGCGGCGTTCTAGCGGAAAACCGGAAAGGATGCGGACCATGGCGGAAATGCGCAAGTGGCTGGGGGCGATCGTCGGGCTGGCCTGCGGGCTGGCGGCGGCCGGGGCGGACGCGGCGGACGCGGCCAAGGCGCCGCCCGCGCTGAACCATGCCGTGGTGTGTCCCCCGTTCAAGGGCGACTCGGTCGTGGCCGGGCTTTACCACGCCGAAATGGTGCGGATGCTCAAGTCCACGCCCGGCATCGAATACTACGAAGGGGCCCGCCCGCTGCCGGCGTTCACCTTCCGGGTCAACGGGACGGTCGCGACGAACGAGGAAGGCCAGGTCTTCGTGCGGGTGGCGGTGGTGGACGCGGCCCGCAAGGAGCAGATCGCGTCCCACGTTGCGCCGGCTTCGCTGGACCCGACGCTCATCGCCGGCTGGAGCCGGACGATCCAGGCCGACATGACGCGCCGCGCCGCCAAGCTGCCGTTCGAGTGCCGCATCGGCCGCAAGCGCGGCCAGGAGTCGATCTCGCTGGATCGCGGATTGGGTTCGGGCCTCGAGCCCGGCATGGTGCTCTACGTGTCGGTGGACGAAGAGCCGCTGATTTCGCCGGCGACCGGCGAGATCGTCGGCCGCGATTCGCCCCGCGCGGTCGGCCAGATCCAGATCTTCCGCGTGATGGACGACGCGGCCTACGCGCGGCCCACGCTGGACGTCAAGCTGCCGCGGTTCGACCGGCTCTACGCGCGCAGTTTCTGAAGAAGCCCGCGGATTCGGCATTCGGGGTTCGGGCGCTAAGCCCGGGCCCCGGTTTCGTCGTTTCGGGGCTCAATCCTCCGCGTCGATGCGCAGGTGTTCCATGATGAACTGGCGCCGCTCGGGGGTGTTGCGGCCCATGTAGAAGCGCAGGAGGGAGGGGATTTTGTGCTCGTGGGCGACCTGCACGGGGGTCAGGCGGATCTGGGGGCCGATGAAGTGCACGAATTCCTCCGGCGAGATTTCGCCGAGGCCCTTGAACCGGGTGGTTTCGGCGCCGCGCAGCGCGGAAACGGCTGCGTCGCGCTCCGCCTCGGAATAGCAGTAGCGGGTTTCCTTCTTGTTGCGCACGCGGAAGAGCGGCGTTTCGAGGATGAAGAGGTGCCCGGCCAGCACGAGCGGCTCGAAGAAGCGCAGGAAGAACGTCAGCAGCAGGTTGCGGATGTGCAGGCCGTCGACGTCGGCGTCGGTGGCCATGATGACCTTCTGGAAGCGCAGGCCGTCGAGCGAATCCTCGACGTTCAGCGCGCGCATGAGGTTGTAGAGCTCCTCGTTGGTGTACATGACGGCGCGGTCGAGTTCGGCGACGTTGAGCGGCTTGCCGCGCAGGGTGAAGACGGCCTGGGTGTGGACGTTGCGGGTCTTCGTGATGGACCCGGCGGCGGACTGGCCTTCGGTGATGAAGATCATGCTGTCGAGTCCGCGCCGGCGGCGGGGATCGAGATGGTTCTTGCAGTCCTTGAGCTGGGGGATGCGGATGCTGACGGATTTGGAGCGCTCGCGGGCGAGCTTCTTGACCGTCTGCAGTTCCTTGCGCAGGGTCTGGGTTTCCTCGATCTTCTTGACCAGGACGTCGGCGGCGGCGGGATTGCGGTGCAGCAGGTCCACGACCACGTCGCGGATCTGCGCGACGAGGTCGGAGCGGATTTCCGTGTTGCCGAGCTTGTTCTTGGTCTGCGACTCGAAGACGGGGTCCTTGAGGCGGATGGCGATGGCGCCGACCATGGATTCGCGGACGTCGTCGCCGTCGAACTTGGCCTTGGCGAACTCGTTGACGCCCTTGAGGAAGCCTTCGCGGAAGGCGGACAAATGGGTGCCGCCGTCGGACGTGAACTGGCCGTTGACGAACGAGAAGAAGGTTTCGTTGAAGCGCTGGGTGTGGGTGAACGCGATCTCGAGGGTGGGCGAGCGGTGATGGAGAGGGCCGTAGACGGCTTCGTCGCCGACTTCCTCGAGGACGAGGTCGGTCAGGCCGTTTTCGGAGACGATTTCGGTGCCGTTGTAGACGAGCGCGAGGCCGGCGTGGAGGCAGGCGTAGAGCCGCAGCCGCCGCTGGACGAGCTCGTCCTGGTACGCCGTCTGCCCGAAGATCTCGGGATCGGGCTCGAACTCGATCAGCGTGCCGTTGGGAACGCCCGGGCACTTGCCGGAGAGTTCCTTGACGATTTCGCCGCGGACGAACCGCGCGCCGGCGAACTGGCCGTCGCGGTGCGACTGGACGAAGAAGTCGGACGAGAGGGCGTTGACGGCCTTGGTGCCCACGCCGTTGAGGCCGACGGAGAACTGGAAGACGTCGTCGTTGTACTTCGCGCCGGTGTTGATGCGCGAGACGCACTCGACCACCTTGCCCAGCGGGATGCCCCGGCCGTAGTCGCGCACGGAGACCTTCGTGCCGTCGATCGCGATCTCGACGCGCTGGCCGTAGCCCATGATGAACTCGTCCACGGCGTTGTCGACGACTTCTTTCAGCAGGACGTAGATGCCGTCGTCGTACTGCGTGCCGTCGCCCACGCGGCCGATGTACATGCCGGTGCGCTTGCGGATGTGCTCCAGCGCGGACAGCGTCTGGATCTTGCTTTCGTCGTAGTTGTGGGTGGGCTTGGCCATGGCGGGAAATCAACCCGGGCATGAAACCAAACGGGATGGCGGAAAGCAATCCGAACCGCCGCCGCCGCGGTCCGTCTTTCCGCCGCCGGTACCGGAAAATGAGGGATTTGTTGCGGTGGCGAACGGAATTGGAACGACATTTTAATTTGAACCCATCCGTCTGGGAAGTAGCGTCGCGATAGGAAGCGGAAAGAGGCGGAATGGAGGCGGATCATGGGCTTCATTGCGGCTTGTGCGGGCGGGGGGGATAGGGGCGGCGGGGAAACGGAGAACCGGGGGCGTTCGATTCAGCCGGCATCCAGGCGGAAAACGATCGGGCCCGGCGTTTGGGTGTTGATCGGCCTGTGCGTCGCCGCTCGGGGGGCCGGCGCGCCGCCGCCCCATCCTCGCTGCGACGCGACGGGCATCGCCGACCCGGTGCCGTTGTCCATCGTGCAGGCCGCGGTTCGGCAGCGGGCCGCCGCCCGCTGGGAGACCTATGCCCTCGGAGAACCGATCCCTTGCTCCGACGAGGCGGGCCGGCTGACCTGCTGGCAGGTGCCCGTCGCGCTGGGCGTGGAGCGCTTTCCCGATCTCGAGGCCCGCGCCGTTTCCCCGGAGACTCCCGGGCCGGACGGGTCCGATTCCGACCTGTGGGGCATCGACCGGTTCTGGACGTTCGTGGTTTCCGCGAGTTATTCGGACTATCCGGTCTTCGTGCACTACCAAGGGTTGCCGCCGCTGTTGGCGACGTTTTCGCCGGCGCGGCGGCGGGCCGGGAAAATCCTCGGGACAGATGCGCCGACCCTGGTGCGCTACGTCTTCCGGGGTCAGGCCGGGAGCGCCTACGTGTTCGCGGCGCCGGACGGCCGCACCGCGACGCTCGACGCGGAAACCCTCGCCGAACGCGCCGTTTCCGGCGTCCGCTCGGATGCGCCGCCGACGAAGGCGGACCTGGAAAAAGGATTGGCCATCTATCGGGACCAGACCCGGGAGGCTTGGGACGCGATCGCGGCAAAAGCCCGGGAGGACGCGCCATGAACAAGCTAGGATGGGCATTGGGGTTGATGATGGGGGTGGCCTGCAGTATCCCGGCAGGAGCCGTGCTGGTGCCGGACGTTGCCCACGTGGAGCAGTATGGCTGGACGCGGGGGTGCGCGCCCTCGGCCGGCGCGATGGTCTTGTCCTATCTGGACAACCACTACATCAGCCACGACGGCTTGGTGCGGTGGTACCTGAAACATCCCTCCAACGGCAAGAACGTGCCGCAGGTCCTCGATTGGTTGGCCGACGACATGTATACCGACAGTTCGGGCAGCACCCGCACGGCGGAGATTTCGCCGGGCCTGAAACGCACGGCCAACGGCCGCTGCGGGTACAACGTCGCCGCGGGACGCACGGAATCGTCCACGTCCGCGTCCAGCCCCGGATACGACTGGTGCTGGAACCTGGTCGTGAGCGAAATCAAGGCGGGTCGGCCCTTCCTGTGGACGATGCTCACGGCGACCCGGACCGGACAAACCCAGGCGGGCGACGACGGGAGCGGGCGCGGCCACACCCTGGCGGCGGTCGGCTACGACGCCGCGGCGAAAGAAGTGATCGTCAAGGATTCGAACCGGTCGGGGCTGACGTATTGGCGCTACAACGTGTACGATTACACCGGAACCCCGGCGTCCAAGACGCAGGTGGACACGGTTCTCAAGTGCGCCGGTCACACCGCCGGGCTCACGCTGGAATCGCTGCAGCGCGGCGAGCCCATTCCCCAGGGGCGGACGTTCAACCTGTACTGGTATCAGGACGGCGACAGCTCGATCAAGCGGGTCAGCCTCCAGCGTTCGCCGGACAACGGGCGCAACTGGGTCAACGTGGTGCCCGGCGGCGCCCGGCTGGCCAGCGTGCCCGGCTGGAACGTCTATGCCTGGGCGGTGCCGAATGCCCCCGGGGCGGCGCAGCGGGTCCGGATTCTCGGCTACGACGCCACCAACGGAGTCCGGGGCGGGGACGGGTCGCGAACGAATTTCGCGATCGGGTCGGCCGGCACGGCGCCCTCGCCGACGCTGTCCGCGAAGCCGGACGTCCGCAACGTGGGCCCCAACGCCGGTTCGAGTTCCTTCACGGTCCGCAACGTTTGCGGCGGGGCGATGCGCTACTCGGTCAGCGAATCGATCCCCTGGCTGGTCGTTTCCAGCGGCGCCAGCGGCGGCAACGGCGGCACCGTCGCGGTGTCCTTCACCGCCAATCCCGGCTATTCGCCGCGGAGCGGCTACCTCACGGTAACGGCGCCCGGCGCGCGCGGCAGCCCGCAGCTGGTCAAGATCGTGCAGGCCGGCAAGCCGATCCTGTCCGTGACGCCCACGAACCGGTACGTGGGTTTCGTGACGACGGGCACGGGGCCGACGGGCCTGGTGAACTTCGTGGTGCAGAACGTCGGCGGCGGCACGTTCACCTATCAAGCGCGGTCCTTGTCGTCCTGGCTGCGCATCGCCAGCGGCGCGACGGGCGTCAACCGCGGCGTTTTGGTCGTGGCGTACGACGAGAACTTCGGCGCCGCGGTTCGCACCGGCCTGGTCAAGATCGCGGCGGCGGGCGTTGCCAACAGCCCCCGCTACGTCAAGGTGATCCAGGAGCGCAGCCCGCTCGTTCTTTCGCCGACCCAGCGGAGCCATGTTTGGACGGGAGCCGTTGGACAGGGAATTGCCGTCGATGGCGGCAACACCAGCATGAACGTTTGGACCGACGACGACAGCTGGATCCAGATATCCTGCTTGGATTACTTGGGGTTTTACTATGGTTCCTTGACGCAGGTGCTCTACGCCGTGCGAACCAATCTCACCGGCCTGCCGCGTTCAGGTGCGATCAGTGTGGCCATTCCCGGAACGGAGGCTTGGGTGGTTCGCACCGCGACGATCTACCAGTGGCCGGCGCCGACGGCGCCGGGCGTGTCGGCCGCCGGCGATTTCGACGGGGATGGCTTGGCGGATCTGGCCCTTTACCAGCCGGCGACGGGCAAATGGCATCTCCAGTTCAGCACGGGGCCCCAATGGGCGGTTCCGTTCGGCGGCGCGACCTTGCTGCCGGTGCCGGCGGACTACGACGGCGACGGGCTGGTGGATTTCGGTTTGTTCCAGAAATCCACGGGGGATTGGCGGATCTGGGAAAGCGCGAGCGGCGCCACGCGCACCCAGCGTTTCGGCTGGGACAAAACCGTGCCGCTGCCGGGCGACTACGACGGGGATGGCCGGGCGGATCTGGCGCTGTATTATCCGGCCCAGTCGCGCTGGTATTTCCTGTGTTCCACGGCCGGCGGCTACACCGCGCAATTCGGCGGACAGGCGGACGTGCCGGTGCCGGCGGACTACGACGGGGACGGGGCGCTCGACGTCGCGACGTTCCGCCCGGCGAACGGCACCTGGTACGTCCTGTACAGCGGCGGCGGCAGCAAGGTGAAGCAATTCGGCTGGGATGCGGTGCGCCCGGTGCCGGCGGATTACGACGGCGACGGCAAGGCGGATCTCGCGTTTTTCCGCCGCGAAACCGCGACCTGGTACGTCCTGTACAGCGGGGGCGGCGGACTGATCAAGCCGTTCGGCTACAAGACGATGATTCCCGTGGCGGCGGACTACGACGGAGACGGGGCCGCCGACCTCGCCGTCTACCAACCGGCCACCGGCAAATGGTTCATCTTGCAAAGCACGACGAAAACCACGCGTACGGTCGTGCATGGGGGCCCGGACAAGATCCCGGTGCTGCTATATCCCCTGATCCATGCCTGGTTCAACTTGCCTTGATGGCCTCAAGGCTGCTTGGCAGCTTGTGGAGCAGGACCTGGGGGTTCTTTTCCTGGAAGAACTTGAGCTCCCATTCGGCGGAGAAGAGGGCGACGGGGCGCTCGCGGGCGTCGAAGGCGAGGCGGCAGCTGCTGGGGAGCATTTCGGGGGTCACGGGGGCGCCGGCGGGATCGATCCAGCGCAGGATGCCCCACGAGGCGGGTTCGAGGCGGGTGGTGGCGCCGTATTCGCTTTCGAGGCGATATTGCAGCACTTCGAACTGCAGCGGGCCGACCGCGCCGAGGAGCGGCGCGCGCGAGCCGGAATCCGGAATGGTGAACGTCTGCACGGCGCCTTCCTGCAGCAGATGGTCGAGTCCGGCCCGGAACCGCTTGAACTGCGCGGGGCTGGAGTGGTGGAGATAGGCGAAGCACTCCGCCGCGAACTGCGGCAGGGGATCGTAGGCGATGGCCGGGTCTTCCGTCAGCGTGTCGCCGATGCCGAATTCGGGATGGCCGACGAGCCCGATGACGTCGCCGGGGAAGGCCTCGTTGACGGTTTCGCGCTCGCGGGCGAACATCTTGCGGGAATTGGACATGCGGATGACCTTGCCGGTGCGGGCGTGGACGGCCTTCATGTCGCGCGCGAAAACGCCGGAGCAGACGCGCAGGAAGGCGATCTGGTCGCGGTGGTTGGGGTCCATGTTCGACTGGATCTTGAAGATGAAGCCGGAGAAGGCGGGGTGGTCGGGTGCGACGACGAGTTCGCCGGCCTTGCGGGGGCCGGGCGGCGGAGCGTGCCGCAGGAAGAAGTCGAGCAGAAGCTGGACGCCGAAGTTGTTGAGGGCGCTGCCGAAGAAGACGGGCGTCATGTCGCCGGCGCGGACGGCCTGCTCGTCGAAAACTTCGCCGGCGGCATCGAGCATTTCGAGCTGTTCGACCAAGGCCTTGAACGCGTCGGGGGCCATGCGGTCGCGCACGGAGGGATCGGTGACGGCGTGGACGGCTTCGGGGGCGCGGTAGGCGCCGCCGACGGTGCGCTCGAAGAAGTGGGCGAGCCTGGCCTGGCGGTCGTAGACCCCGCGGAAATCGACGCCGTCGCCCAGCGGCCAGTTCATGGCGCAGACCTGCATCTGCAGGGTGCTTTCGATTTCGTCGATCAGCTCCAGCGGATGTTTCGCCGGGCGGTCGAGCTTGTTCATGAAGGTGAAGATGGGGATGCCGCGCATCCGGCAGATTTCGAACAACTTGAGCGTTTGCGATTCGATGCCCTTGGCGGCGTCGATGACCATGATGACGGCGTCCACGGCCATGAGCACGCGGTAGGTGTCCTCGGAGAAGTCGCGGTGGCCGGGGGTGTCGAGGAGGTTGACGACGAAATCGCGGTATTCGAACTGGAGGACGGTGGAACTGACGGAGATGCCGCGTTGCTTTTCGAGTTCCATCCAGTCGGAGGTGGTCGCGCGCTGGTTCTTGCGGGCGGTGACGGACCCGGCGAGCTGGACGGCGCCGCCGTAGAGCAGGAGTTTCTCCGTCAGCGTGGTCTTGCCCGCGTCGGGGTGCGAAATGATGGCCAGCGTGCGCCGGCGGGCGGTTTCCTGCGCGGCGTTCATCGGGGACTCGGGATGCTCAAAAGGGAACTCATGGGATCGGCGCAGTTTTCCACGTCGCGGAAAAATTGCGAGAGAATTTTCCGCGCCGTGGAAAAAGCGGCTGAATTTTCCACGCTATGGAAAAAAGTTTTCCACGCCGTGGAAAACCGTTCTCCGCGGCCGCCGCCGCGCGCCCCCGCAGCGGGGGCGGGCGGGGTCAATCGTTGTTGTTGTTATACCAGTCGTAGTTGGCGCGGCGGTAGGTTTCGCTTTGCCGGTCGAACGAGTCGCGGTTGTTCCGGGAGACGTCGTCGATCACGTTCTGGTTGTAGCGCTGGGCGTCGCGGGCGATGTACCAGTTTTCCATGGTATTGCCGCCGGGCTGGGCGCCCGCGCCGGGCGCGGACGCGCCGCCGCCGCCCGCCGCGTTCGTCCCGCCGCCCGCGATGGGATTCACCGCGATCGCGAAGAGCGCGAACAGGCCGACGACCACCGCGAGGGCCACCGGGATGGCCCGGCCGGGCTTTTCGTCGATATAGGCGCGGACTTTCGACGGGCGGCCGTTCCACGGCCGGAAGCACCAGTACACGAATCGGCGGGCCCGCTCGTCCCAGATGCCGGATGCCGCGCCGGGCGGGGGCGGCGGCGGAACGCCTGCGGGGGGCGGCGGCGCAGCGGCGGCCGCCGCAGCCGGAATGGGCGGGATGCCTGCGGGCGCGGCGGCCTCGGGCGTCGGCAACAGGGCGGCCAATTCGGGGATTTGGCCGGCGGGAGTCCAGTTCGCGAGACCTTCGCGCCAGGCCAAGGTGCCGGCATTCACCAGCTTCAGGTCGATCAGGTTGCGGATCGCCGCCTCGTCGTAGGGTTCCGAGGCTTGGTTGTGGATCACGAATCGCCATTCCATGGGTAACCTCCTTCGGCGCCGGAGGGCGCATCTTTTAAACGGTAAACGATTATTGGCTCTCGCTCGCCTTGGGTCAAGTCCGATCGAGGCGAATTCAGCCGGCGGAATCAGACGGAATCAGACGGCCCGGAAGGCGCGCCGGGCCTTGCGGCCGCAGGCGGGTTCGGCGCCCGCGCACGTCAGGTCGGCGAGGGCGGCGGGGATGTCGCGGAAGATCCGGCGGATGTCGGCGGGCGCAGCGCCCCGGGCAAACGCCAGGCCGGCGGCGAGGGCCGGGGCGGCTTTGGTGGCGAGTCCGCATTTCGCGGAAAGCCGGTCGTGTTTGGCGCTGAGGTGGACCTGGGCCAGCAAGGAGAACACGACGGCGGGCAGGATGGCTTCGCCTTGTTCGGCATAGAGCCGGCGATAGGGCAAGGCGATGAAGATGCCTTGGTTGCCGGAGCCCGTCACCGTCATGACGGGATGGGAATATCCCGCCATGCGGCCCGCGACGCGGCGGGCGAGCTGCGTTTCCGGCGGATAGCCTGTTTCGGGAGGCACCTGGCGGTGGATGAAATCGCGGGCGAGGGCTTCGAGCTGCGGATCGCGGGCGCGGGCGAGGGTGAAGATCTCGGCGAGGGTCGGCGGCTTGGGCAGCGGCTTTTCGCGCGGGGTCCGGTCTTCGCCGAACACGCCGAGCTTGGCGATGCGGTCGTGGCGGCCGGAGAGGGTGACGCCGGTGCGGAGGCCGGGGAGCTGGGCATGGACGAACAGCCCGCGGCGGCGGACGGGGACGACCGTCAGCCAGTCCGGATTCTCCATGAAGGCGCGGGCCCGACGGAGATCGAAAGCGGCGAAGACGTTGAAATCGTCGGCGCGGGAGGCGATTCCGGCCGCGGCGGCGGCGAGGATGCCGCGCGTTTTCAGGCGCGGCACGACGGCGGTGGAGGCGTTGCGGAACGCGTCCTGCGACAGGCGCAGTTCGGCGCGGAAGGCGGCGGGGTTCGGTTTCCGCGGCAGATGGCGGACGAGGGTGCGGAAGGCATAGGCGACGGCGGCCGGTTCGGTGCAGCCGACGACCTGGACGATTTCTCCCTGAAGGAGACGAAGGGCTTCTCGGGTGGTCATGGAAACGAGCATATACCCAAAATGCCGCGGGCGTCAACCGGCGGGCCCGGCGCGAAAAAACGCCGTCCGGCGATGCGCCGGACGGCGGCGGCGCGCGCAACGGCGCGCGGGGCGGAGCCGCTTATTGGGCGGCCTCGAGGGCGGCGATCAGGGTGGCGGCCTGCTGGACGCCGACGAACTGCTTCGCGGGCTTCCCGTCCTTGAAGACGATCAAGGTGGGGATGCTCTGGACGCCGAACTTGGCGGCCACGGAACCGGCCTCGTCGACGTTGACCTTGGCGATCTTGGCGCCGGCGACCTTGCCGACGAGCTGCTCGAGGATGGGGGTCTGCATGCGGCACGGACCGCACCAGGGGGCCCAGAAGTCCACCAGGACGGTGCCGGACTGGATTTCGGCGGCGAAGTTGCTTTCGTTGAGTTCGAGGATTCCTGCGCTCATGGTCGTATTCCTTTCGTAGTTGGGTTTTCCAAAGAGATAAACGGCGGCCGCGACGAGGGCCAAACCGGCGGCGAAATTCGCGAAGCGCTTCATTTGACGGAACAGCTCGAAGGGCCATCCTTCAGACCGAGCTTGCGGAGCAGAAGGGTCGGCGGGCAGAAGCCGGTGAAGGCGGACTGGATGAGGCTCAGGCCGATGAAGGCCGTGAAGATCCAGAACAGGGGATGGACGTAGAGGGTGAGGGCGACCGAGATGAGGATCATGGTGCCGGCGACGACGCGGACTCCGTTTTCGATGGTCATGGGTTGTTCCTTTCCGTGCCGCGCCCGTCTCCCCGGGGCCGAACGGTGGCCCGCGGGGAGGGGGCGGAGCGAATTATTTCTTCTTGAGGATCGTGGAGAGGACTTTCTCCTTGTCCAGTTTGCGGGTGCAGAAGAACCAGTCCTGGCAGACCATGTCTTCCTTGCCTTCCATGCGGTTCTTGGCGGAGCTGCAGTTGGCGGAGGGGCTGACGATGACGTCGTCGCCGGGCCGCCAGTCGGCCGGGGTGGCCACGCCGAAGGCGTCCGCGGTCTGCAGGCAGATCAGCGTGCGGTACAGCTCGTCGAAGTTGCGGCCGACGCTGAGAGGGTAGTACATCAGGGTGCGGACGATGCCCTTCGGGTCGATGAAGAACACGGCGCGGACGGCCTTGGTGTCGGACTCGCCGGGCTGGATCATGCCGTAGGCCTTGGCGACGTTCATGGTGATGTCCTCGATCAGCGGGAAGTTCACCTCGACGTCTTTGTGGCCCTTGTAGTTGATCTTCTCCTTGATGGTGCGCAACCAGGCGATGTGGCTGTAGATGCCGTCCACCGACAGGCCGACGAGCTTGCAGTTGGCCTCGGCGAACTGCTTCTCCATCGCGGCGAAGGTGATGAATTCCGAGGTGCACACCGGCGTGAAGTCCGCCGGGTGGCTGAACAAAATCACCCAACTGCCCGCGAACTGCTTCGGAAAGTCGATTTCGCCTTGGGTGGTGACGGCCTTGAAGGCGGGGGCCTTGGAGCCGATGACCGGCAGGGAGACGGGAGCGCTAATTTGATCCATGTCGCATTTCCTTTCGGGGGTTAAGAGGGGCATCGTGCCCATATATTGTACAACGATACACAATTATTTTCCGGATGCAAGCATAAATCCCATAATTCCGCCGAAGATTGCGGAGATCCATGGATTGGAGGTAATCGGGCAAGTCCCGGTGCGGCAACCGACGAAGCGATAGACCAGATAACCGAGGACGGCGCCGGCGGCCGCGCCGAGGATGGATTTCACGAGAGGGGTCATTTGAGCCTTGGGGTTGCGGGTTGCAGGTTGAAGATGGTGGGTGGTGGATAGGGGGTGGTGAGGGGATTCAATGTTCAATGTTCAATATCCAATGTCCAATATCCATGACCTCCGTCCTGATCCCTGCTCTCAGAAGATGGCCTCCACGGGCAGGGCGAAGACGCGGAGGCCTTCGCCGGCCAGCAGGCGGTCGTGGTATTCCTTGAGCGCCTGGACGAGCTCGTCTTTCTTGGCGGAGGCGACGACGCTGAAGATCAGGACGGACTTGCCGGGCCACACGTGGGTGCCGAGATGCTTGCCGGTCGTGCCTTCGCCGAGGACGTTCTGGATTTCGCTGTAGCCGCGGACGTCGTGCCTGGCGATGATGGCGCGGACTTCCTCCTGGCGGGTTTCGGGGCAGATGATCATCAGCATTTTCATGGTTCAACCCTCCGTGATGGGTTTGTTTTTGTAGAGGAGGCCGTAGGCGACGGGCACGACGACCAGGGTGAAGGCGGTGGAGACGAAGAGACCGAAGACGATCGACCAGGCCAAGCCGCTGAAGATGGGGTCGAAGGTGATCGGCCAGGCGCCGAGCAGGGTGGTGCCGGCGGTGAGGAAGATCGGGCGGAAGCGCACGGCGCCGGCCTCGATGATGGCGTCGGCAAGCGGCTTGCCGCGGGCGGCTTCGCTGCGGATGAAGTCGATCAGGATGATGGCGTTGCGCTGGACGATGCCGCCGAGCGCGATCATCCCGATCATGGCGGTGGCGGTGAAGAACACCGGATCCGCGTAGCCCCCGACGGTCTTGCCCATCAGGACGTTGAGGAGCCAGAAACCGGGCATGATGCCGATCATCGTCAGCGGAATGGACAGCATGATGACGATGGGCAGCAGGTAGGAGCCGGTTTCGTAGACCAGCAGGACGTAGATGGCCAGCAGCGCGGCGGAGAAGGCGATGCCGAGGTCGCGGAAGACGTCCACGGTGATTTTCCACTCGCCTTCGCCGGTCCAGACGGCGCGGATGCCGGCGGGCAGGGGCTCTTTCTCCAGCGAGGCCTGCTGGGCGAGCACGGCGTAAGCGGGGCCGCGACCGGCCATTTCGGCGGTGACGAACACGACGCGTTCCATGTTCTTGTGGATGATGGTGCGGTCGACGACGTCTTCCTCGAAGCGGCCGAGTTCGCCGAGCGGCACGCTCTGGCCCATGCGGCCCTTGACCATGACGGTCTTGAGGCGTTCGGGATCAGAGCGCTTCTCGCGCGGCAGGCGCAGGACGATGGGCAGTTCGTTCTGTTCGCGCGGGGCATGGACGACGCCCGCGGGCATGCCGGCGAGCGCGATGCGCATCGTGCCGACGACGTCTTCGGTCGAAATGCCGTTGAGGCCGGCCTTTTCGCGGTCCACGCGGAAGAACAGCTTCTGCTGGTTGGCTTCGGCGGTGGTATCCGCCTCGACGACGCCGTCTTCCAGGGCGATGCGGTCGCGGAGGGTTTCGGCGGCGGCGATCAGCTCGGAGTAGGGCTGATCGGGGCGGCCATAGACTTCAGCGACGACGGTGGCCATCACGGGCGGGCCGGGGGGAACCTCGACGATCCGCAGCAGGGCGCCGGCCTGGGCGCCGATGGCCTCGACGTCGGCGCGGATGCGCAGGGCGATGGCGTGGCTGCTCATTTCGCGCTTCTGGCGGGGCAGCAGGTTGACGCGGACGTCGGCCAGGTGCGGGGCCTGGCGCAGGTAGTATTTGCGCACGAGGCCGTTGAAGTCCATCGGCGAGCCCTCGCCGACGGTGGAAACGAAATTCACGACTTCGGGAACGGTTTGGAGGTAGTCCTCGATTTCGCGCACGACGGCGTCGGTGGCCTCGAGGGTGGCGCCTTCGGGCAGGTCCACGACGATCTGCAGCTCGTTCTTGTTGTCGAACGGCAACATCTTGAGGGGCACGCGCCCGGAGGCGGCGAGGAAGACGGCGAACCCGAACAGGCCGGCGACGACGAGCAGGAGGACGCCGCTGCGGCCGCGGGAGGCGACGAACGGCGCCATCAGGCGGCGGTAGAAGCGGTAGGTGCCGGTCGTGGTCACGTCGTAGGCGGCGACTTCGGCCGGCGCGTCCTTGAGCAGCTTGCCGGCGACCCAGGGCGTGATGGCCAGGGCGACCAGCAGCGAGCTGAGCATCGTCAGCGGCACGTTGAGGGCCATGGGGGCCATGTAGGGGCCCATCATGCCGGTGATGAAGAACATCGGGATGAACGACACGATGATCGAGAGCGTCGCCAGCAGGATGGGCGGCATCACTTCTTCCATCGCCAGCGCCACGGCCTGCAAGCGCGGGAACTTCTTCATCGAGAGGAAGCGCGAAATGTTTTCCACGCCGACGATCGGGTTGTCCACCAGCAGCCCCAGCGCGAGGATGAGGGCGAAGAGCGTCACGCGGTTGATCGTGTAGCCGAACAGATAATTGAACAGCAGGGTGATGGAATAGGTGATGGGGATGGCGAGGCCGACGATGAGGCCTTCGCGCCAGCCCATCGTCAGCGCGATGAGGCCCACCACGGTCAGCAGGCCCATGGCGAGATTCAGCACGAGGTCGTTGACCTTTTCGTTGGCGGTGTGGCCGTAGTCGCGGGTGACGGTGGCTTCGACGCCTGCGGGCAGGACGGTGGCGCGCAGCTCGTCGAGCAGCGCGGCGACCTGCTGGGCCACCCGCACGGCGTTGCTGCCCTTTTTCTTGGCGACGGACACCGTGACGGCCGCCGCGGTCGCGCCCGGCGCGAGGCCGCCGGCGTCCGCCGCGGCCACGGCGGCGGGTCCGGCGCCGAAGCGGGTGTAGGCGTCCAGCTCGTCGGCGCCGTCCACGACCTCGGCGACGTCGCGCAGGTAGACGGGGCGGCCCTGGTGCACGCCGACCATCAGGGTGCGGACGTCGTCGGCATCCTGGAGGAAGGGTCCGGTTTCGACGGGGATTTCGCGGTCGGCCTGCGCGAACGAGCCGCTGGCGCCCTGCGCGTTGGACATCTTGAGCGCGCCGGCGACTTCCATGGGCGAGAGCCCGTAGGCCGCGAGCCGCTCGACGTCGAGCCGGACGTGGACCACGCGCTTCTGCCCGCCGTGGATGCCGATCTTCGCGCTGTCGGGGATGCGCTGCAGCTTGTTCGCGACGACTTCGGCCAGCCGGTAGAGTTCGTGCGCGTCGTGTTCGCGGGAGTGCAGGGTCACGTTCACGATCGGCACGTCGTCGATCTCGATCGGCTTGACGACCCAGCCGGCGATGCCGGGCGTGGTCCGGTCGACGTTCTGGAAGATCTTGTTGTAGATCTTGATCAGGCTGTCCTCGCGGTCCTGGCCGACGTCGAAGCGGACGGTGACGACGGCCAGGCCCGGACGGGACATCGAATAGACGTTTTCCACGCCGTCGATCTGGTAGAGCAGCTTTTCGAGGCGGGACGAGACGAGCTGTTCGACTTCCTCGGCGGAGCTGCCGGGCATCATGACCATCACGTCCGCCAGCGGCACGACGATTTGGGGATCTTCCTCGCGCGGCGTGATCAGCAAGGCGGCCGCGCCGACGGCGAGGCTGATGAGGATCAGCAGGATCGAGAGGTTCCCTTTCAGGAACGCCTGCAGGATCCCGGAGGTCAGGGAATGTTTGCGCTCTTCCATCGTCTAGCCCTCCTGGACCGGATTCGCGAGGACGACGTCGCCGGCGCGGAGGCCGGAGAGGATTTCGAGGCGGTCGCCCTGGGCCGGGCCGGTCTTCACGAGGCGCCGGAGGGCGCGGCCGTCGCGCACGACCTGGACGAAGGCGAGCTGGCCGATCCGCGCGACGGCGGAGGCCGGGACGAAAATGGCCTCGCGCGATTCGGCGGCGACCCACAGGCGGCCGAACGTGCCGGGCAGGACGTCGCCTTCCACGCCGTCGAGGTGCACCTTGACGAGTTGGGTGCGGGTGGCGGCATCGACTTCGCTGACGATTTCCGCGACCGAGCCCTTGAACGTGCGCGCCGGGCGGTCGAGGACCACGTCGACTTCCTGGCCGAGGGCGAGGCGGTCGATCAGGCGGACGGGGACGGGCGCTTCGAGGCGCATGCGCAACGGATCGTAGACCGCCAGCAGCAGCATGCCGGGGTTGGCGAGGTCGCCGGCTTCGATGCGGCGCTCGGTGACGATGCCGGCGATGGGCGATTCGACCTGGGCGTAGGTGAGCATCACCTTGACTTCTTCGACCTGCGCCTGGGCGGCGTTGAACATCGCCCGGGCCGCGGTCAGGGCCTGCTCCGTGGTGGCCTGGCTCTCGAACAGCTTTTTCGCGCGTTCGTATTCGGCCTGCGCCTGGTTGAACTGGGCTTCGGCGGCGGCGAGTTTCTGGCGGATGTCGCGGTCGTCGAGAACGATCAGCGTCTGGCCCTTTTTCACGCGGTCGCCCGCGGAAGCGAGGACTTGGTCGACGTAGGCCGGGATGCGCGCGCTGAGGTTGATTTTCTCCTCGGAGGCGGTCGTGCCGACGACTTCGACCCGCACGGGGGCGGTTTCGGCTTTCACCTCGAACGTGGCGGCGCCTTCCGGCACGGGCACGCCGGCCTGGTGGGCCAGTTTGCCCGGCGGAGTCTTGTCGCCGAGAAAGCCGCCGGACCAGACGACGACGGCCGCGAGGCCGACGAGGCCCAGAGTGAGTTTGAAGTATTTTTTCAAGTGGTTGGCTAGTTTCACGGCATGGCCTCCTGGGGGATTCAATATCCAATGTCCAATCTTCAATTTCCAATGTTCAATTCGCCGACGTCCGGCCTCTATTTTTCGCCCAGCTCGCCTTTAGCGCGTTTCAGGTTCGAGAGGGCTGTCAAATAATCGTAGCGCGCGGCGGCGCTGCGGGTTGCCATGGCGGTGGCGCCGACCTGGGTCTGGAGCAAAATGGAAATGTCGGCCGCGCCTTGCTGGTATTGTTCCTGGACGATGCGCCGGGCTTCTTCGGCGGTTTCGAGGCTCTTGCGGACCACTTCGAGGCGCTCCCACGCCTCTTGCGCGCCGAGGAAGGCCTGCTGCAGGTCGAGGCGGAGATTGAGCCGTGCCCGTTCTTCGTCGGCGCGCGCGGCCGCGAGATCGGCCCGCGCGGCTTGGACGGCGGCGCGGGTGCGGGCGCCGTCGAAGACGTTGATTTCGGCCATGACGCCGGCGACGTAGCTGTCCTGGAAATCGCTGGCGTCTTCGCTGTCGAGGTCGTAGGAGCCGAAGGCGCTGACGGTCGGCACGTAGCCGCCCTTGGCTTTGCGGAGGTCCTGTTCCTTGACTTGGCGCATCAAGCGGGCGGCGCGCAGCTCGGGGCGGTTCTCGAACGCCAGCTCATCCGTGCATTTCGGCGGCGGGGCGTCGAGATCGGCCATGGCGGGGGCCTCGATCTTTTCCGGCGTCACGAGATCGTCGCCGATGGCGGCGTTGAGCGCCGCGACGGCAAGCTGCGCGCCGTTGCGGGCGCGGATGAGGTCTTCGTTGGCCTGGGCGAGCTGGGTCTCGAGGTTCAGGACGTCGGTCTTGACCGCGCTGCCGGCATCGAAACGCTCGCGGGCGATCCGCAGGCTCTCCTCGATGCTTTGGACGGCTTTTGCCTGCACGGCGGCGAAGGCCTGCGCCTGCAAGACGCCGTAGAAGCCGCGGGTGACCTCGTGGACGAGCTGGTTGCGGGCGGCGGCCAGGGCTTGCGCGCTGGCCTCGGCGCCGAAACGGGCCATGTGCTTGCCGGCGTCGCGCTGGCGGTCGAAGAGCCGCCACTGGGCGCCAACGCTGCCGCGGACGTTTTCGGTGTCGTCCGGATCGTTCGGGTCGAACGCGGGATCCATCATGTTCAGCTGCCGCTGGTTGAGCTGCATCATGAAGGCCTGGATCGGATTGTCGCTGCGGGTATAGGCGGCGGAGAGGCCGATGGACGGATAGTAGTAGGATTTCGCCTGCAGGAGCATGGCCTGGGCGGAATCGATGCGGGCTTCGGCGGCCTGCAGGGTGGGGGAATTGTCCAGCGCGGCGGCGACGGCGTCGTCCAGCGTGACGGCGCGCGCGGCGGGGGCGGCCGGCAGCAGAACGGCGGCGCTGACCCAGAGCATCGCCCCGTAGGGGCTCAGCTTGCTGAGCCCGGCATTGGAAACCCGGGAAATCCGGTCCGAGCAAGCTCGGCCCCTACGAAATCCAAGATGGCCCAGGAAGCGGAATGAATTCATGAACGGACTCCTTTCTTGGCGCGCATGCAGTTCAAAATGGTCAGCGAGCGGCGGTCGCCGATGGAATACCAGACTTCCTTGCCGCGGCGTTCGGCGGCCACCAGCCCGGCGCGCAGCATTTTTTTCAGGTGGCCGGAAACGCCGGCCTGGGGCAGGCCCAGCCGTTCCACGAGCGCATGGACGGGGGCCGATTCCTTGGATTCGAGGATGTCGACGATCTTGAGCCGGTAGGGATGGGCGAGGAGCTTGAGGACCTTCGCCATCCGGGCCAGATCCGCGATCGAGAGATCGGGGGGACAAGGCTGGACTTTCGCTTTCATGCCCGTGAACATATATCATATCAGATATATGTCAATATGAAAATATGTAAAGGGCCTATTCCGGGGAACCGGGGAGTTTCCGGAAGGAATACAGGGGCTGTTCTTCGAAAAATCCCGGATCGGCCAGCTGGGCGCGGAGGAAAGCTTCGGCATCGGCGGTCGTGCCGGTCAAGACGTAGCCGTCGTTCTTCGAACCGCCGGGGAGGAGGGGCGCGGCCGCGTGTTCCGCGCGGCCGGCAAAAGATTCGAGATCGACGGCGTGCAGGCGCATGGAATCGCCGGCGAAGACGGCTTTGAAAAGAAGATGGGCCGGGAGGGTGGCATAACTGCCGACGTCGTTGCGTTCTTCGGGCCCGACCGCCAGCAGGAAGGTATCGTCGATCCGGTGGAGATTGGCCATGAATCCGCCGCGGTCCTTCGCGCCGGCCAGGGTGACGGCGTAGGCGTAGTCGGCGGAGCTGGGATCCGCAAAGAACGCAACGACCTCGTGTTCCGCGTCTTGCCACGATCCGAGCAGCGAGGGCTCGTCCACGCGGGTCTCGGCGGACAGCCACGGGTGGATGGAGCGGACGACGCAGCCGGCGCCGAGCAGGAGCGCGGCCAGCGGCAACAGGATCTGCTTCATGGCGACCTCCTCGGGCGCGCTTCCGCCTCAACGGGGTGGGCGCGCGGCTTTGGCTATTTTGCGGGCGCGGGCGAAGAAAAACCAAGCCACGGCGCTGAAACCGAGCAGGATTCCGCCGGGCACGTAGTTGGAATGCGACCGTCTGGCGCCGGGGGCCGGCGCCAGCGGATCGATCGCCGGCGGCGCGAGCCGCCACGGCTCGGGCACGTTGCCGTTGGCCAAGGCGGCGCGGATGGGCGCGGCATCGCCGCCGTCGGCAGCGACGATGTCGCTGCCGTAGGCGAGCCGGTAGCGGGCGCCGGGCTCGGCGATCCAGACCAGGCGGTAGCTCGGTCCGAACGTGCGGAGACCGCTGAACTTGATCGCGGATGCATTGGCGTGCTGGACGACGACGCGCAGCCGGTCCGCGCGCTGCTCGGGGAAACGGACGACCAGCGCGTTCGTGGCGAATTCGGGCACGGAAATGCGGGAAACGACGCCGTCGGCAACGCTGCGCCAGCGCGCGCCGTCGGGCACCAGAACGGTGACCAGGCGGTTGAGATGCGGCGCGGAAGATTCGAACTCGATCTGCGTCAGGGGCGCGCGGCGGGCATCGAGGACGAATTCCGTGGTCCGGGCCGTCAAATCCCGGATCGATTCGACGCCGGCCGGCGGCCATTCCTGGAGCGCGGGCTCGCGGATCGGTTCGACGGCGGTTTGCCAAAACGCGATTTCCCCGATCTGGAACGAAGCCTGACGCATCTCTTCGGCGCGGGCGGCCGGCTCGCCGTCCGCTGCGACGAGGCGGGCGAACGGTTCGGCCCGATCCGGGGAAACGGGAGCGATCTCGATCTGGAAGGACCGGCATTCGTTCGCGGGCAGGGGCACGACCGTGCGGCGGAATTGCAGCAGACGGGAGTAGTCGTAGATCAGGCCCTCGGCGAGCGGTTGCCAGAACTGGCCATCGACGCTGCCGACGATCCGGACCGCGCGGATGAAATCGCGCAGCGGCGTGCGGATTTCGACGGCGTTGGCCGCGGGCGCGCCGGGTTCCAGATCGCCGCGGATTTCGAAGCGGTTGCCGGTCAGTTCGCGGATTTCGCCGATGCGCGCGGCGACGGGCTGGCGGACGACGCGTTCGCGCGGCTCGCCGAGCGGCTCGACGAGATAGGGGATTTCGCGGTGGGCGTCGTCGAACACGCGCAGATCGGGGGAGCCGGGCCGGGTGGCGGCGAAGACCGCGGCGTCGAGGCGGATTTCGGCCAGCGCGGGCGCGCGCCGGTCGGGTCCGGTTGCGTCGCGCACCTGGGCGAAGTCGGCGGGGACGGCGGCCCAGGCGGAAAGACCCGCGAACAGAAAAACCGGAATGAGGACGTTCGGCTTCATGTCCGGGATTTTCGATGGCCGCCGCGCGGAATTCAATCCCCAAATCGGGGGGAAGGGCCTCCGGGCTCCCGCGCCCAGCCGGCGGCGCGGGCGACGGCTTTGCGCCAGCCGGCGAGCAGCGCCTCGCGGCGGGCGGCGGGCATGGCGGGCGCAAAGGTTTTTTCCGCGGGATGCGCGGCCAGGGATTGCGGCGTATGCCAGCCGAGGGCGAGCGCGGCCAAGGCGGCGGCGCCGCGGGCGGTGGATTCCATGCAGGCCGGGCGTTCGATGGGGCAGTCGAGGACGTCGGCTTGGAACTGCATCAGGAAATCGTTGGCGGCGGCCCCGCCGTCCGCGCGCAGGACCGCCAGCGGCCGGCCGCCGTCGGCCGCCATGGCGTCGGCGACGTCGGCGCACTGGTAGGCGATGGCTTCGAGCGCGGCGCGGACGATCTGGGCGCGGCCGGTGCCGCGGGTGAGGCCGAGGAGCGCGCCGCGCGCGTACATGTCCCAGTGCGGCGCGCCGAGACCGGCGAACGCAGGCACGAAGTACACGCCGCCGGTGTCGGGGATCGAGCGCGCGATGGGGTCGGAGTCCGCGGCGTGGGTCAGGATTTTCAGTTCGTCGCGCAGCCACTGGAGGACGGCGCCGCCGATGAAGACGCTGCCTTCGAGGGCGTAGGAGGGGGCGCCGGGCCGGGTCTGGGCGGTGAGGGTGGTCAGCAGCCCGTTATGGGAAACGACGGGGGTAGAGCCGACGTTCGTCAGCAGGAAACAGCCGGTGCCGTAGGTGTTCTTGGCTTGGCCCGGTTCGAAGCAACCCTGGCCGAAGAGCGCGGCTTGCTGGTCGCCGGCGATGCCGGCGATGGGCGGGCGGCGCAGGCCCCAGCCCGGCAGCGCGCATTCGGCGGCGACGCCGGAGGATGGCACGACTTCCGGCAGCATGGCGGCCGGGATGCCGAACAGAGCGAGCAATTCCTCGTCCCAGCGCAGATCGTGGACGTTGAACAGCATCGTGCGCGCGGCGTTGGTGTAGTCGGTGACGTGGCGCCGGCCGCCGGACAGTTTCCAGATCAGCCAGGAATCGATCGTGCCGCAGAGCAATTCGCCGCGGCGGGCGGCGGCGCGCGCGCCGGCGACGTGGTCGAGGATCCATTCGATCTTGGTGGCGGAGAAATAGGCGTCGAGGACGAGGCCGGTTTTGGCGCGGACGCGGTCGGCTTGGCCTTGGGCCTGGAGCGCCGCGCAGCGGTCGGCGGTGCGGCGGCATTGCCAGACGATGGCGTTGTGGATGGGTTGGCCGGTGCGCCGGTTCCAGACGACGACGGTTTCGCGCTGGTTGGCCACGGCCAGGGCCGCGACGGCTTCCGGTCCGCCGCCGGAGCGCTCGATCACTTCGCGAAGGACCGCGTTTTGCGATTGCCAGAGAACTTCGGGATCGTGTTCGACCCAGCCCGGCTGCGGGTAGATCTGGGGAAATTCGCGCTGGGCGGCGAAGCGGGGCTGCAGGTCGCGGTCGAACAGCAGCGCGCGCGAACTGGTCGTGCCTTGGTCGAGGGCGAGGATGTATTCCGGCATGGCGCTCTCCGGCGGCGGGACGCGGACCCATCCCGCACGGCTAGACTATCGGCCTGCCGAGCGCACAAGGCGAGGAAAAACCGTCCGTGGGCGTTCAAATGCGCAGTCGAAGGCGCGCGGCGACGTCGGCGACGACGTCGCCGGCGGCCTGGGGCCGGCCGAGCCGTCGGGCGCGCGCGGCCAGATCGGCCAGGCGCACGGGATCGCGCAGGAACTCGCCGATTTTCCAGACGGCTTCTTCGGGTTCGAAGGCGCGGACGGCCGCGCCGGCTTCCAGCAGATATTCGGTGTTGCGCTGTTCTTGGCCGGGGATGGGGTCCATGATCATCACGGGTCGTCCCTTGGCCAGCGCTTCGGCCATGGTCAATCCGCCGGGCTTGCTGACGACGAGATCGGCGGCATCCATCCAGTCGTGGACGTTGTCGACGAAGCCGCGGACGACGACGGGCAGTTTGGCTTGCGCCGCCGCGGCGCGGGCCTTGGCTTCGAGCCGGGGATTCTGGCCGGTCACGACCAGCAACTGGCACGGAGGGGGGCAAGCGGAGCCGGCGGCGATGAGGTCGAGGGCGGGACCGACGCCGAGGCCGCCGTTCAAAACGAGGACGGCGGGGAGATCGGGACGCAACCCAAGCCGGGAACGAGCGACGCGGGGGGAGATGCCTTGGGCGAAGGCGGGCAGGACGGGAATGCCCATGCAGGCGATTCGATCCATGGACTGGCCTTTGCGGGCGAGCTGGCGGCGAGCCGCTTCGCTGGCGACGTAATACGCGTCCACGCCGCGGCAAAACCAGAGCGAGTGGGCGGCGAAGTCGGTCACGACGCCGAACAGCGGCAATCCGCGGCGGCGCCGGGGCGACAAGGTTCCGACGAGTTCGAGCGGCAGGAAGTGGGTGCAGAGGACGGCGTCGGGGGCGGTGTGCTTGAGAAAGCGGTGGAACGAAAGGGAATTGAGGTGGTTGAAGGCGGTGCGGATGCGGCGCTCGACCGGGGCGTGGGCGGAGCGATCCGATTGCGCATACAGATAGCCCCAGAGTTCGGGCGCGGAGCGGACCAGCCGGAGATAGCCCTTGGCGTAGGTCCGGCGATACAGGGGCGGCATGAAATCGAGGATGTCGCAGACGGTGGGCGCGTGGCCTTGCTTCGCGGCCGCGGCCGCCAGGGCTTCGGCGGCCCGGCGATGCCCGCCGCCGGCGGAGGCATGGAGAATGAGGAGCTTCATGCGGAGGGCGGGGCGAAGGCTCCGTAGGAGTAAGCGTAGAGGACGATGGCGAGGGCCGACATGACGAAGTAATCCACGGGGACGCCCAGAAACCAATGCGGATGCCACGGAACGTGCTGCGGTTTGAAGCGCGCGAGGCCAAAGGCGGGATTCAGCGCGAACCAGAGAAAGTCTTCCAGGATCCAGAACGCCGCCAAGCTGGCGAGGATGCGCGCTTCGAGAGGCAGGGAGAAATGGCCGAAGAGGACGAGCGGCAGATGGAAGGCGACGGCCATGAAGGCGAAAGCAAAGACGTGGTAGCCGGTGACGTCGCGGTTGCCGAACAACCGGCGGAGGCGGGAGGTTTCCGGCAGGCGCCAGGTGGGGAGATTGGCGGCCCAGCCGCTTGGGCCTTCGATCTGGATTTCCAGTTTCGCAAACAGGAAGGCCATCAGCGCCACCCATGCCAGCAGCATCCAGGGGCCATGGCGGAGCGCGGCGGCGATGGAAGCCAGCGAGATCATCCGGTGGTCGCCGCCGTCGGGGCGGCGGGAGAAATGGAAGCGGTTTTCCAGAGGATCAATTCCAGCCGACCATCGAAGTGCTCGACCAGGGCGGAGCAGGATTCGACCCAGTCGCCGCAATTGCCGTAGGTCAAGCCGTCGATGGTCCGGATTTCCGCCTTGTGGATGTGGCCGCAGACGACGCCGTCCGCGCCGTGGCGGCGGGCCTCGCGCAGCATCGCCTGCTCGTAATCGGTGACGAACCGGACGATGTTCTTCACGCGGTTTTTCACGTAGGCGGAGAGGGACCAGTCGGGGAAGCCCAGCCGGCGGCGGAAGCGGTTGAGGAGGCGGCCGACGTGGATCATCAGGTCGTAGCCGTTGTTGCCGAGGACGGCGAGCCACGGGGCGTAGTGCACGAGGCTGTCGAATTCGTCGCCGTGCAGGACCCAGAAGCGGCGCCCGTCGGCGGTTTCGTGCACGGCGTCGGGCAAGACGACGATGCCGCCGAAGGACAGCCGGGCGAATTCGTGGAGGAATTCGTCGTGGTTGCCGGGAATGCAGACCACGCGGGAGCCTTTGCGCACCTTGCGCAGGAGTTTCTGGACGACGTCGTTGTGGGATTGCGGCCAATTCCAGGCGCGCTTGAGCGCCCAGCCGTCGAGGATGTCGCCGACGAGATACCAGTGGTCGGCGTCGTGGTGCTTGAGGAAATCCAGGAGGCGGTCGGCCTCGCAGGCGCGCCAGCCGAGGTGGAGATCGGAAATCCAGATGGCGCGGTAGCGCCGCGCCGCGTGGGGGGAGACCACGGAGGCCTCCGCCGGACGGAGGGGCAGGTCTTCGGTTTGGGGCGTAGATGGGTTGGTCATGACATGCGCACCCTAAGCCCGGCACGTGAGCGGCCGGTGAGAGCGCGGTGAGGAATTCGAATAAAGCCGAATAAAGCCGCTAACGGATTTCTCACCAAAAGGAGATTTCAAGTCCGGGGCGAGGCGGGGTAGGATGTTCCCCCGTGGCGCACCCCGTGGCGCCGAAGGAGGGCCCCATGGCCAAGAAGAACGTGTTCGTGGTGGAGGACGAAGAGGATATCCTCGACCTCGTCCGGCATCATTTGACCAAAGAGGGATTCGTCGTGGCGACGGCCGTCAACGGGCTGGAGGCCGTGAAGGCGATCCTGCGCAAGCCGCCGGATTTGATCTTGTTGGATTTGATGCTGCCGGGACTCGACGGGTTGGAAGTCTGCCGCCAGCTCAAGAAGGAGCCGAAGACGGCGGAGATTCCGATCCTGATGGTGACGGCCAAGGACGAGGAGAGCGACGTGGTGGCGGGGCTGGAACTGGGGGCGGACGACTACGTCGTGAAGCCGTTCCGCATGAAGGAGCTGATCGCGCGGGTGCGCGCGGCGCTGCGGCGCCAGCGTCCGGCGCACCTGGACAAGGAGGCCCCGGTGCGGGCGGGCGGCATCGAGATCCATCCGGGCCGCCACGAAGTGAAGGTGGCCGGGGAACCCGTGGAGATGACGTTTTCGGAGCTGCGCATCCTGCACGCGTTGGCGAGCCGGCCGGGGTGGGTGCTGACGCGCGACCAGATCGTGGATGCGGTGCGGGGCGCGGATTATGCGGTGACGGACCGCGCGGTGGATTTCCAGATCGTGGGCATCCGGCGGAAGCTGGGCGACCATGCCGATTGCATCGAGACGGTGCGGGGCGTGGGGTATCGGTTCCGGGCCGAGGATTGAGCGCGGATGAAGCTTTTCTGGCGGGTCTACCTGTGGCTGTTTGTCTGCGCCATGCTGGCGTTCGCCTTGGCGGGCTGGCATGCGAACCGGTCGCTGCGCCGGGTCTATCGGGACCAAGTGGCGGCCGAACTGCAATCGCAGGCCGACTGGGCCGCCAGCGAAATCCGGCGGTTTTCCCTGAAGCCGGAGGGCGGCTACGTGGATCGGCGGTGCAAGGAGCTGGGGAGCCTCACGTCCTCCCGGGTGACGGTGGTGCTGCCCGGGGGGCAGGTGATCGGCGATTCGGACTCGGATCCGGCGGAGATGGAAAACCACGGGAACCGGCCGGAGATCCGCGCCGCCTTGGCGGGCGACGTGGGGCGGTCGGAACGGTTCAGCGACACGATGCGGCGCACGCTGGCCTATCTGGCGGTGCCGGTGCGGCAAGACGGGCAGGTCGTCGCGGCGGTGCGCACGGCGATGCCGCTGGCGGACATCGATCTCACGCTCGATGCGGCCACCCGGGAAGTGGGGTGGGGGGTGCTGGCGTCGGCCGCGCTGTTTGCGGTGGTGGCCTCCGTTCTGGTGCGGCGGATCAGCCGGCCGCTGGAGCAGATGGAACAGGTGGCCGAACGGCTGGCGGCGGGCGATCTGCGGGCGCGGATCGCGGCGCCGACGGGCGGCGGGGAGATGCGGGCGCTCGCGCGGGCTTTGAACCAGATGGCGGAGCAGCTGGGGGCGCGGATGGAAACGATCACCAGCCAAAGCAACGAACTGAAAGCGGTGCTGGCCAGCATGGCGGAAGGCGTGCTGGCCGTGGATTCCCGCGGGCAGGTGCTGCATTTCAATGCGGCGGCCGCCGAGCTGTTGGGATTGGAGGGCGGCCAGGAGCGCGGGCAGCTGCTGGAGGAGACGGTCCGGCATTCGGAGCTGCAGCGGTTCATCCGCGACATCCAGGTTTCCGCCGGGACCGCGGAAGCGGAGATCCAGCTGCCCGGGGAACGGTTCGTGCGGCTGCACGGGACGCCGCTGGAAGACGCGGCGGGCCGCAAGATCGGCGCGCTGGTGGTGCTGAACGACACGACGCGGCTGAAGCGGCTGGAGAAGATGCGGCAGGATTTCGTGGCGAACGTGTCGCACGAGCTGCGGACGCCGATCACGGCGCTGCGCGGGGGAGTGGAGACGCTGCTGGATTCGGAACGGAGCGACGAGGACCGGCATTTCATCGCGATGATGGGGCGGCAGGTCGAGCGGCTGGGAGCCATCGTGGGGGATCTGTTGAGCCTCTCGCGGCTGGAGCACGACGGGCAGAGCGGGCGGATCGAGCGGGAGCCGGGGCCGATCCGCGACGTGCTGCGGCGGGCGGCGGGGAATTTCGCGAAGGCGGCCGAGGCGAAGGGGATGACGGTGGCGGTGGCGTGTCCGGAGGATCTCATGGCGCCGATCAATGCGGCGCTGCTGGAGCAGGCCGTGGGCAACCTGATCGACAACGCGATCAAGTATAGCGGAGCGGGGACGCGCGTGGCCGTCACGGCCGAGGCCGCCAACGGGGAAGGCGTTCGGATCCGCGTGAAGGACGAGGGGCCGGGCATCGAGCAGCGGCATTTGCCGCGCATTTTCGAGCGGTTCTACCGGGTGGACCAGGCCCGGAGCCGCGCGCTGGGGGGGACGGGGCTGGGACTGGCGATCGTGAAGCACATCGCGCAGGCGCACGGCGGAACGGTCGCGGTCGAAAGCACGCCGGGCCAGGGCAGCACGTTCGCGATCCGGCTGCCGAAGCGGTAGTCGACCGTTTTCCATTGGATATTCCTCACCTGTTTCTCGCCATCGGCTCATGGGGGGCAAATGGCGTCTTGGTGGCCTGTCGGCATCACAAACGGAAAGGGCCCTCGCGGGTCCGCCAACAGAAAGGAACCAAGCAGATGAAGCAGCAATGGAAGAACCTCGTGGCCGGCGCGCTGGCGGCGGCAAGCCTGACGGGAATCGCAATGGCTCAATCGAACGCGCCGGCGCCGAAGACGTGGGCGGATTCGCTCACCTTCAAGGGCGACCTGCGGTATCGCTACGAGAGCATCCAGGACGATGCGAAGCAGGATGCAAACGGCGACGAATACACGCGCGAACGGAACCGCATCCGCGCGCGGCTGGGAGCCGAGGCGAAGATCTCGAGCCCGTTGAAGGCGGGGTTGGAGCTGTCGACCGGCGGGGAAGATCCGGTTTCCGGCAACCAGACGCTGGGCGACGGTTTCGGGAAAGAGGAGATGCGCCTGAGCCTGGCCTACGTCGACTACAGCTTCTTCGGCGAAAATCCGAACGAACTGCATGCGGTCGCGGGCAAGATGAAGAACCCCTTCCTCACGATGCCCGACGATCTGGTGTGGGATGGCGATCTCACGCCCGAAGGCTTGGCGCTGAAAGGACAGCTCGGGGGCGGCTTCGCGACGTTGTTCGCGAACGGCGGCTACCTGTGGGTGCAGGAGCGCTCGGCGGAGGACGACCTGATGCTCTACGCCGGCCAGGTGGCGGCGAAATTCCAATTCGTTCCGGAAATCGGCCTGACGGTCGGAGTCTCGGCCTACGCTTTCCAGGACATCGAGGGCACCGACGTGGTGGATTGGGAGGACAAAAACAACTCCTACGGAAACAGCACCGTGGCCGGCAGCGTCAGCGGGGACGTCACCAACAAGGCCTGGGCGACGGAATTCCTGCCGGTGGTCTATTTCGCGCAGCTGGATCTGTGGATGGCGGGCAAGCCGATCGCCCTGTTCGCGCAGGAGCTGTCCAACGTCGATGCGGATGAGCTGGACCAGGGGCATTTGGTCGGCGCGACGCTGGGCAAGGCGAAGAATCCCAAGACCTGGGAAATCGGCTACAGCTACGCGAAGCTGGAAAAGGATGCCACGGTCGGCATGTTCACGGACTCCGACCGGTGGGGCGGCGGCACGGATGGCAAGGGGCATCGCGTGTACGGCAAGTACCAGGCAATGAAAAACCTGCAGCTGGGCGCGACCTATCTCGTCGGCGAGAAGAAAATCTCGGACGAGGCGAAGACGACGGACTACGACCGGCTGCAGATCGATCTGTCGGTCAACTTCTAGGAAACCGCCGCCGGGCGGGGAGGCGCTCTCCGCCCGGCTCACGGAAATCTAACCGAGGAATCACGGCCGGCTCACGCCGGTACGGTTGAGTGGCGAGTGTCAAAACAGACAAGGGAGAGAATCGATGAACACGATGAAGACGACGATGGCGGGACTCATGGCGGCGGCATGGATCGCCGGGACGGCGCTGGCGGGCGATGCGAACCGGATCGTGGTGGACGGATCCACGACGGTCGGGCCGATCGCAAAAGCCTTTGCGGAGCACTACATGGAGAAGAATCCGGGCGTGAACGTCACGGTCAGCGAATCCGGCAGCGGGAACGGGGCCAAGAGCCTGGTGAACGCGGCCTGCGACGTGGCGACGATGTCGCGCCCGATGAAGAACTCCGAGAAGAAGGCGGCGCGGGACGCGGGCATCCTGCCGATCGAGCACGTCGTGGCGATGGACGGCATCGCGCTGGCGGTGCACAAGAGCAATCCGATCGCGGACCTGACGGTCGAGCAGATCCGGGACGTCTACGCGGGCAAGATCCGGCGCTGGAGCGAGTTGGGCGGTCCCGACCAGCCGATCGTGGCGATCAGCCGCGATACGAACAGCGGCACCTACGAATGCTTCGAAACGCTGGTGATGAACCAGCAGAAGATGGGCGAGAAGGTCGAATACGTCGGCAGCAACGGGGCCATCCGGCAACGGGTGATGAGCACGCCCGGAGCCATCGGCTACGTGGGGCTGGCCTTCACCGAGGGCGTGAAGACCGTGACGGTGGAAGGCGTCGAGGCGACGCCCGAGACCGTGGTCGCCAAGGAATATCCCATCGCCCGGCCGCTCTACATGTATACGAACGGCCGGCCGAAAGCCGGGACGCCGCTGGCCGATTTCGCCGGGCTGTCCGGCACGCCGGAAGGCAAGCAGATGATCGCGGACACCGGCTTCGTGCCGTTGCCGTAGCCCGCGGAGAACCGAAACCAATCCAGGCGGCCGGGGCGTCCCGGCCGCCTGCCGCAAGGAGAGGAGCCGGATGGACGGAAGCGCCAGAGAACGGGGATCGCTGCGGCTGAGCCGCGGAACGCGGCGGCGGCAGCGCTTGGCGGCGGCGGCCGGGCAGTTGTTCCTGCTGGCGGTAACCTCCCTGTCCGCGCTGGCGGTGTTCGCGATCTTCTACTTCATCGCGCGGGACGCGATTCCGTTCTTTCGGCTCGAAGGGTTCAAGGAATTCTTCACGAGCACGCGGTGGTATCCCTCGGCGGAGCAGGCGGAATTCGGCGCGCTGGCGATTTTCGTTGGCAGCGGGCTGGTGACGCTGGGGGCGGCGCTGGTGGCGGTGCCGCTGGGGATCGCGGCGGCGGTCTGCCTGAGCGACGTGTTGCCGTTTTCGGCGCGCCAGGTGGTGAAGCCGGTGATCGAGATGCTGGCGGCGATTCCCTCGGTGGCCTATGGATTTTTCGCGCTGGTGGTGCTGGCGCCGCTGTTGCAGCGGAGCGGAGGGCCGGTGCTGGCGGCCGCGGCATGGATCGTCGGCGCGCCGGTGGCCGCGCTGCTGGCGTTCATTCTTTCGGATCTGCTGGCCGACCGGTTTCCGGAGCGAGCGCAGCGGCGCGCGCGCTGGGCGTTTTTGATCCTGCTGGGGAGCGGGGCGGTGGCGGCGCTGTCGGTCGCCGGCCGCGCGCTGTCCGGCCTGGAAATCCCCAGCGGCACCAATGCGCTCAACGTTTCGCTGATCCTGGGCATCATGGCGCTGCCGACGGTGGTGAGCGTGTCCGAGGATGCCCTGCAGGCGGCGGGGCGCGAACTGCGCGAGGGCAGCTACGCGCTGGGCGCGACGCGGGCGGAGACGCTGCTGCGCACCATCCTGCCGGCGGCGCGCAGCGGCATTCTGGCGGCGGTGATCCTCGGCATCATGCGGGCGATCGGCGAGACGATGGTGGTGTGGATGGCGTCGGGCAACGCGTCGCAGATCCCGGAGCCGTGGTACAATCTGCTCGAGCCGGTGCGGACGCTGACGGCGACCATCGCGGGGGACATGGGCGAGGCCGACCACGTGACGGGCTCCGCGCGCTATCACGTGTTGTTTGCGATGGCGTTGTGCCTGCTGACGGTTTCGTTCCTCTGCAATCTGGGCAGCGAGTGGGTCCTGCGCCGCACGCGCCGGAAGGCGGGCGGGTGAGCCGATGAGCCTGCCCACCCGCAAAATCCTGGATCGCGCGTTTTCGGGCGCGGGCGTGCTGGCGATCGCGCTCATGGCGGCGGCGCTGCTGATCCTGCTGGTGCCGATGTTCACGCGGGGTTCGCAGGCCGTGTTTTTCCGCGCGACGGTCGAGCACCGCCGCTTCCTGCTCGAGAAGTTCGAGCGCGGGGATCGGGCGGCGATCGAGGCGGAAATCCAGGCCGCGCAGGCGGCGCGCGCGCCGGTCTGGCGGCTGGTGGCCGATTTCGAGAGCCGGCTGGCCGAAGGCGAGGCGGCCGGGCGGGGGAAATACCGCAAGCCGTTGAAAGAGCTGCGGAACGAGCTGCGCTTCCTGCTGGGGCCGGAACCGGGGAAGCCGCGGCCGATGCTGATGCGGGATCAATATGGCCAAACGCGCCTGGACATGGCGCAGCTGGGACTGGAACGGGTGCTGCGGCGGGAGGAATGGGATTATTCCGATCCGACGAAGGGCGGGATCCGGATCCTGAAGCCGCGCGCGGAGGATTTCGAAGGCACGGCGCTGGCGGAACTGTTCCCCTACGTGGAGAAAAATTTCGCGCGGATGCTGTTGCCGCGCCGGACGGTCTACTGGGGGTTCCTGACCGACGAATCGTTCGATTCGCACTTTTTCGGCGGCATCTGGCCGGAGATCCTCGGGACGTTCTACCTGACGCTCGGGACGCTGCTGCTGGCGGTGCCGATGGGGCTGATCGCGGCGATCTACCTGACGGAATACGCGAAGGAAACCCGGTTCCTCGCGCTGCTGCGCACGTGCATCAACACGCTGGCCGGGGTGCCGAGCATCGTGTTCGGCCTGTTCGGCCTGGCGTTCTTCATCAACGTCGCGCACGTCTCGCCGTCGAAGAGCGTGCTGGCGGGTTCGATGACGTTGGCGCTGATGATCCTGCCGACGGTGATCCGGGCGTCGGAAGAGGCGATCAAGGCGGTGCCGCGGGCATACAAGGAAGCGGCGCTGAGCCTCGGGGCGGGGCGCTGGCACACGGTGTGGAACGTCATCTTGCCGGCGGCGCTCCCGGGCATCCTGACGGGCATCGTGATCAGCATGGGCCGGGCGGCGGGCGAGACGGCGCCGATCATCTTCACGGCGGCGGTGAGCGTGGGCAAACCGCTGGCGCCGTGGCAGACGCTGACGCAGCCGACGCCGGCGCTGTCGTGGAACATCTACAACCTGGCGACGGAACACGAAGCGGTCGATCTGGTGCGGCACGTGCAATACGGGCTGGTGTTGACGCTGGTGTGTCTGGTGCTGCTGCTGAACCTGCTCGCGATTTTCCTGCGGGCGCGCATCGCCCGCAAGATGCGGAACTAGAGGGAGGACGACGATGAAACGGACCCCGAGCATCTTTGAAACCGACTCCGCCGCCCGGGCGGAGGCGGCGATGGCGGCCGTCGCCGGCGGCGGCGGGGAGGAAACCGTGTCGGTCGAGGCGCGGGATTTTTCCGTGTTCTACCGGGAGAAGGAAGCGGTGAAGAACGTCGGCCTGCAGATTCCCGCGGGGCAGGTGACGGCGATCATCGGCCCGAGCGGCTGCGGCAAGAGCACGCTGCTGCGGGCGATCAACCGCATGAACGACCTGGTGCCCGGTTGCCGGACGGGCGGCGAGTTGCGCTTTCGCGGGGAGGATCTATACAGTCCTGATCTGGACGTGGTGGCGCTGCGGCGCCGGGTGGGGATGGTGTTCCAGAAGCCGAACCCGTTCCCGAAATCGGTGTTCGACAACGTGGCGTACGGGCCGCGGCTGCACGGGCGCCCGCGGCGCGGCGAGCTGGAGGAGATCGTCGAGCGCAGCCTGGCGGCGGCCTCGCTGTGGGACGAGGTGAAGGACCGGCTGAAGGAGAGCGCGATCGGCCTCTCGGGCGGCCAGCAGCAGCGGCTGTGCATCGCGCGGGCGCTGGCGGTGGATCCGGAGATCCTGCTGATGGACGAGCCGACGTCGGCGCTCGATCCGCGCGCGACGCTGCGCATCGAGGACTTGATCGACGAACTGCGCGGCCGGTATACGATCATCGTGGTGACGCACAACATGCAGCAGGCCGCGCGGGTGTCGGACCTGACGGCGTTCATGTACGAAGGCGTGCTGGTCGAATTCGGCGCGACCCAGGGCATCTTCACGAAGCCGCGGGAGAAGCAGACCGAGGACTACATCACCGGACGGTTCGGGTAAGGAGGCGCGATGTGAGAGTGCATTTGCAGCGGGACGTGGAGAAACTGAAGCGGCGCCTCTTGGCGCTGAGCACCGAGGTGGAGGAGGACGTGCGGATGGCCGCCCGCGCCATCGCCACGCGCGACGCGGCGCTGGCGCGGCAGGTCGTGGAGCGGGAGACGCAGACCAACGCGATGGAGGTGGACGTGGAGGAGGATTGCCTGAAGATCCTCGCCCTGCACCAGCCGGTCGCCGGCGACCTGCGCTACATCGTCGCCGCGCTGAAGATCGACCGGGACCTGGAGCGGATCGCCGATCTGGCGGCGCACATCGCGGAGCGGGGGCTGGCCCTGTTCGCGGAGCCGCCGCTGGACGTCCCCTTCCGGCTGGACGAAATGGCGGAGAAGGCCGAGGCGATGCTGAAGAAGGCGCTCGATGCCTTCGTGAGCCTGAACAGCGCGGCGGCGCACGAGGTCTGCGCCGTCGACGGCGAGATCAACGCCATCAAGAAAGACACGTTCCGCCAAGTCCGCAAGTCCGTCCTGGCCGATCCCGCGCGGTTCGACGCGCTGATGCAGGTGATGCACGTCGCGCGGCACTTGGAGCGCATCGCGGACCACGCCACCAACATCGCCGAAGACCTGATCTATCTGGTGGAAGGCCGCATCGTGCGCCACACGCCGGAGGTGGCCGCCGCGCCGCCCGCGCCCGACGCGTAATCCGCCCGCGCGCTAGGTTTTGCGGACGGGGAGGAGGGCGCCGCCGATCAGCAGCGCGCCGACGAGCAGCGTCCAGAAATTGGCCGGCTCGCGGAAGACGAAGAGCGAGACGGCGACGCCGAGGGGGATCTTGAGGTTGTTCATCACGGCGAGCTGGCCGGCGGAAACGAGGCGCGCGCCGCGGTTCCACAGGAAGAAGCAGATTCCCGAGGCGACGACGCCCAGATAGGCGAGGATGGCCCATTGCAGAGGCGTCGGGGCGGGCGGCGTCGCCGCCAGCGCCAGCGGCAGGGCCATCGGGGTCAGGACGGCAAAGCCGCCGAGATGCATCCAGAAAAAGACCTGGCGGTCGGGCAGCGGCTTGTCGAGGCCGGCCATCAGCGCGCGGTAGGCGAGCTGGCCCGCCGCAAAACAGAGGTTGGAGACCTGCACGAGCAGGAAGCCGACGAGGGGGGCGGCGGATTCGAGTTCGGCCCACTTGATGACGGCGGCGCCGCCGACGGCCAGCGAGGCCGCCACGAAGTTGAACGGGCGGAACCGCCGCGAGCCCAGATCGCTCAGCAGCGCGACCAGGATCGGGGTCAGGACGGTGAACAACGCGACTTCGTGGGACTTCAGATAGCGGAAACTGGTCAGGTAGGCCCAATACATCAGGCCGAACTGGACCGCGCCGGAGGCGAACAGGCCCACCCCGGTCTTCCACGGCACGCGCCGGACGAACGGCAGGAACACCAGCGCTGAAAGCGCCAGGCGGATCCAGCCCAGCCACGCCGGCGGCAACCCGGCCAGATGGTTGCCGATGAGGCCGAACGAAAAAGCCCAGACGAGCGAGACGGCGACGAGATAGCTCATGGGCGGCAAGTATGGCGGATGAACCGCGCCGGAAAAGCCCAATTCCGGAAAAAATGGAAGCCCCGCCATGGCGGCGGGGCTTCCGGAGTCCGGCGGGACCGAACTTATTCCTCGGGCGGCGGGGGCAGGTCTTCGGGCATGTCCTCGGGCGGGGGCGGCGGGGGCATGCCGCCGCCGGGGCCGAAGCCGGGACCGCGCTGGGCGCCCTTGGCGTGCGGGAAGCGGTCGAACGCGGCCGGCCGCGGCGGGCGCTCGCCGGCGAGTATGCGCTGGATCTGCTCCTCGATGCGGCTGTCGCGGTTGGCCTGGCCGTCGGCGATGCGCGCTTTCAAATCGGCAAGGCGCTCTTCGGCCTGGGCGAGGCGCTCTTCCTGGTGCGCCTGCATGCGGTCGGCCACTTCGCCGAGCTTGGCGCGGAGTTGCGCGACGAGTTCGGCCTTCTTGGCCTCGTCGGTTTCGGCGCGGGCGGCTTGGCCCAGGTCGCGGATGGCGCGGTGTTCGGCGCGCATCTGGTCCTTCATCTCGGCGGACATCGGGCCGCCGGGGCGTTCGCGGTCGCCGCGCAGGGCCTTGCCGGCCATGGGGCCGGGGCCGGTCATGTCGCAGTCGCCCGGGCCGCTGCCGTCGCGCATGGGTCCGCGCCCGTCGCCGCGCTGGGCGAAGGCGGTGCCGGCCGCGAGGGCGGCGATGGCGAGGATCATCAGGGTCTTTTTCATGGGGTTCTCCTGGGGTTGGGGTTGTTTTTATAAATCGGCGAAGGGGTCTTCGGCGGCGATGGCCGCCAAGAGATCTTCGAGCTCCGTGAAATCGTCGTCGAGAAGATCGGTCCAGTCTTCGTCTTCCGCGGCGGCGGCCACGGCGACGGTTGCGACCGGGGCGGAAGCCGGGCCGGGGCGGAGAGCATAGACTCCGAGCAGGAGCGCCAGCGCGGCGGCCGTTGCCAGCAGGGGTTTCCAGGTGAATATCCGCGGCCGCGGCGACAAGCGCGCGGCGATGCGCGCGGCGGCATCGGGGGCGGGGCCCGCGGCGGGCGCCGGGGCGGCGCCGGCGAGCGCGCGGAGCTGGTCGCGGAAGCGGCGGGCCGCGGGGTTCGCGGCGAATTCGGCGTCCAGCGCGCGGCGCTGGGAGGGAGAAAGTTCGCCGGATTGTTCGCGGAGGAGAAGCTGTTCGAGTTCGTGCGGGTTCATGGCCGGGACTCCTGGATTTCGCGGTAGGCGGGGGCGAGATCGGCGCGCAGCTTGGCGAGGGCGTACTGCATGCGGGCAAGGGCGGTATTGATGGACGTGCGCTGGATGCGGGCGATTTCCTTGAAGGGCAGGCCGGCGTCGAGGCGCAGCCAGAAGACTTCGCGCTGTTCGACGGGCAGGCGCGCGGCGGCGGCGGCGATGTGCCCGCCGAGGTCGCGGCCGGCGGCTTCGTCGGCGGGGGAGAGCGCGGCGGCGGGAATCAGGTCGGCCAGCGGCGCGCCGCTGTCCGGCAGCGGGGCGTCGAGGGAGCAGTCGGGCTTCTTGCGCCGGGCCTGGTCGATGACGAGGTTGTGCGCGATGCGGAACAGCCAGCCGAGCAGATTCTTTTGGCGGAAGACGTTCATGTGTTCGATGGCCCGGACCCAGGTTTCCTGGAACCACTCGTCGGCCTCGCCGGGGTTCGCGGCGAACCGGGACAAAAAGGCGAAGAGCGGCCGCTTGTACTTCTCGACGAGCCGCCCGAGGGCTTCGGCGTCGCCGCGTTGATAGGCTGCCAGCAGGTTCGCATCGTCGTCATCCATGGTCGGTTTGGTTTCCACGTTGCCTTTCGGGACAGAGAACGGACGGGGGACCGGTTTTATTGTGCAGCGGCGGAAATGTTTTCCACGCTACGTAAAAACTTTCGGCGATTTTTACGTAGAACGTAAAAACTTTCACCGGATTTTACGTAGAACGTAAAAACTTTCGCACGCTTATTCAGCGCGGCGGAGTGGGACAGGCCGGACAAAATGTCGCAGGCCGGTGCGAGATTTTGTCGCAAACGGGGGGCGTCCCGGACGGCGCCGGATGCGTTTTCGGGGTCGTTTTTCGGTCTGGCGGGGCGTTGGGGCGATTTTGGCACGGGGTCTGCTCATGCGGAAAATCATGGCCCGGCATGGGCTGGAGACATCCAAGAAAAGGAATGCGCGCATGATCAAGGTGGAGCATTTGGTCAAGAAGTTCGGGTTGCGGACGGCCGTGGACGACGTGTCGTTCGAGGTGGGCAAAGGCACGGTGCTGGGGGTGCTGGGGCCGAACGGGGCGGGCAAGACGACGACGATCCGGATGATCGCGGGGTATTTGCCGCCGACGGCGGGGACGGTTTCGGTGAACGGCATCGACGTGGGGACCGATCCGGTCGCGGCGCAGAAGCAGATCGGCTACATGCCGGAGAATACGCCGCTGTACGACGAGATGACGGTGGCCGGGTTCCTGGGCTTCCTGGCGGAACTGCGCGGCTTCGCCGGCCAGGAGCGCGACCGCCGGGTGGATGCGATCCTCGAGAAGTGCATGCTCGCGAAGGTGCGCCACCAGACGATCGACACGCTGTCGAAGGGCTACCGCCGGCGGACGTCGCTGGCGCAGGCCCTGCTGCACGATCCGGCCGTGCTGCTGCTCGACGAACCGACGGAAGGCCTGGACCCGAACCAGAAGCAGGTCGTCCGCGAAATGATCCACGCGATGGCGCAGGACAAAATCATTCTGCTCTCGACCCACGTGCTGGAAGAAGTCGAAGCCCTGTGCTCGCGGGCGGTCATCATCAGCGAAGGCCGGCTGAAGGCGGACAGCGCTCCGGCGGACCTCAAGAAGCGCAGCGCGAGCTACAACGCGCTGACGGTGGAGCTGCTGGCGCCGCGCGCGGAGGCGCTGCAGGCGTTCGGGCGGATCCCCGACGTGGAGCGGGTGGAGTTCGTGGCGGGCGACGACCGCAAGCAGGTGCTGCGGCTCGTGCCGCGCGACAAGCAGTCGCTGTCGGTCGGCGCGGTGGAAACCGCCGCGCGGCACAAGTGGATGGTGACGGAAATGCGGTCCGATCCGGGCCGCCTCGACGAGGTGTTCCGCCAGATCACGACGACGGCGGACGTGGGCCGGCAATCCGCCTAGGACGAAGGGAGACGAATCATGGAATTCTGCGCACATGCCCGGGCCATCGCGAAGCGCGAATGGAGCGCCTATTTCCATTCGCCGGTGGCGTACGTGTTCATCGTGATCTTCCTGGCGCTGGCCGGGTTCTTCACGTTTTCGGTGGGGGGCTTCTACGAAGCGGGGCAGGCGGACCTGCGCGGCTTCTTCTTCTGGCATCCCTGGCTGTACCTGATTTTGGTGCCGGCGGTGGCGATGCGCCTGTGGGCGGAGGAGCGGCGGCAGGGCACGCTGGAAATGCTCTTCACCTCGGCCGTCACGCCGGCGCAGGCGATCGCCGGGAAGATGGCGGCGGCGTGGGGCTTCCTGGCCCTGGCGCTGGCGCTGACGTTCCCGGTGCCGCTGACGGCGGCGTGGCTGGGCCAGCCGGACTGGGGCGTGGTGCTCGCGGGCTATCTGTCGAGCCTGCTGCTGGCGGGGGCCTACCTGGCGCTGGGGATGTTCACGTCCGCGCTGACGCGCAACCAGGTCGTGAGCTTCGTCCTCGCGGTGGTGGGCGGCCTGTTCCTGCTCCTGGCGGGCTTCCAGCCGGTGACGGAACTGCTGGCGCGCTGGGCGCCGGCGTGGGTCGTGGACGGCGTGGCCGCGTTCGGCTTCATGCCGCACGTCGAGGCCATGCAGCGCGGGGTTCTCGACCTGCGCGACGTGCTGTATTTCGGCAGCGCGACGGGCTTCCTGCTGTTCCTGACGCAACTGGTGCTGGCGAACCGGACGGGGCGCTAGGCGCGGGTCCATTTCCAACGAGGTGAGCGAATGAAAAAGACGACGTCGAAACTCTTCGCCGGAACGGCCGGCGGCTTGGCGGTGCTGGGCATTTTGATCGCGGCGAACGCGCTGGTGGCGAACGTGCGCCTGCGCAAGGACCTGACGGCGGAGCGGCTCTACACGCTGTCGCCGGGCACGATCCGGATGCTGCAGGAGCTGGAACGGCCGGTGACGCTGAAGTTCTACTACAGCCAGGGCAACCCGAACCTGCCGACCGCGCTGAAGAACTACGTGCAGCGCACGCAGGACTTCCTGCGCGACCTCGCCGCGCGCAGCGGCGGGGACGTGACGCTGGAAACCTACGATCCGCAGCCGGATTCGGACGCGGAGGAATGGGCGCAGCGCTACGGGCTTGTCCCGCAGGCGACCGGCGGGCTCGGGATGCCGCCCGACTTTTATCTGGGCCTGGTGGCGGTGGCGGGCACGCAGGAAGCCGCGATTCCGTTCCTCGATCCGTCGGCCGAGCCGCAGATGGAATACCTGGTGGCGCGGCTGGTGCAGGAAACGACCCGGGCGCGGCGCCCGCGCATCGGCCTCCTGAGCACGTTGCCGGTGCTGGCGGAGCCGGCGTCGCCGTTCGCGCCGGCGCGCAAACAAGACTGGCTCTTCGCGGCCGAACTGAAGAAATCCTACGACGTGGTGCCGGTGGAACCGACGGCGGAAGCGATTCCGGACGACGTCGATGCGCTCGTGGTGGTGCATCCGCGCAGCCTGACCGAGCGCACGCTGTTCGCGCTGGACCAGTTCGTGCTGAAGGGCGGGCGGCTGCTGGCGTTCGTGGACCCCATGAGCCTCGCCAGCGAACAGGAAATGGACGCCGACATGCCCCGGCCGCAGCTGGCGTCCGATCTCAACCGCCTGACGGAAGCCTGGGGCGTGAAACTCGAAAGCGCGCAGGTGGTGGCGGATCTGGCGGCGGCGACGCCGATCAATATCGGCGATGGCCGCGCCGAACGGCTGCCGGCGTGGCTGTCGCTGCGGGGCGGAACGAACCTCGACCGCGACGAGATCGCGACGGGCTCGCTGGAGAACCTGATGCTGCCCTTCGCGGGCGCGTTCGTCGGAACGCCGGCGGAAGGCCTGGAGCTGAAGCCGCTGGTGCGGGCGTCGGACGAGGCCGTGACGCTGAACGCCTATCTGGCGCGCGATCCCTCGGGCGGCAATCTGCGCATCGGCAAGCCCGCGCCGAATGCGGCGCTGGCGGTGCGCCTGGCCGGCCGATTCAAGACCGCCTTTCCCGACGGGCAGCCCAGGTTGCCCGATGCCACCAACGAATCTGCCGCCGCGACGGGCGAATGGCTCGAGGAAAGCGTGCGGGACGGCGCGGTGGTGCTGGTGGCCGACGCGGACCTGCTCGCGAACGACTACTCGGCGCGCGCGATCAATTTCTTCGGCCGGACCCTGTATCAGCCGTTCAACGACAACCTGAACTTCGTGCTGAACCTCGTCGAGCAGCTCTCGGGCAACCCGGCGCTGATCGGGCTGCGCGGGCGCGGGACGTTCAACCGGCCCTTCGACCGCGTGCTCGCCATGGAGAAGGCCGCGCAGGAGCGCTGGCAGGAAGAAGAGGACAAGCTGCAGCAGAAGCTGGCGGAAGCCCAGCGGCGGCTCAACGAACTGCAGGCCGCCAAGAGCGAAGACCAGCAACTGGTGCTCAGCGTCGAGCAGAAAGCCGAGCTGGAGAAATTCCGCCAGGAGCGGTTCGAAACCCAGCGGCAGCTCAAGGAAGTCCGCAAGAACCTGCGCAGCAGCATCGAGAACCTGGGGCTGGCGCTGAAGGTGCTCAACATGGCGGCGGTGCCGCTCTTGGTGGCGGCGTTCGGCATCGGCTTGGGCTGGCGCCGGCGTCGGCAATCCGCGGCTTGATCGGGAAAGGAGAACGAACATGTCCAAGAAAACGTTGTGGACGTTGGCGCTCGTGCTGGCGGCGTTGTCCGCCGCGGTCTGGTGGAACGGGCAACGCGCGGCGCCGGCGGCGGCGTCCGCCGCGGGCGGGCGGCTGCTGCCCGGCGTGGATCTGGCCACGGTGCGCGCCGTGGCGCTGGAAACTTCGGCGGCCACGACGCGCCTGGCGCAGGTGGACGGCGTCTGGTGCGTAACCGAGAAGGGCGATTGCCCCGCCGACGTCCGCCGGCTGCGCAATCTGATCCAGGCGCTGGACGAGACGGACGGCGCGCAGGTCGCGGATGAGAGCGCGGACCGCCTGGCGGAGTTCGGGCTGGCGGCGGATGGCGCGGAAGCGCCGCTGCGCATCGCGCTGGAACACGCCGCGGGCAGAACGACGCTGAGCCTGGGTAAAACGCGCGCGCCGCGGCGCGGCGATGAGTACTGGGGTCCGCCGGCTGGCCGCTACGCGCGGGTGGACGAAGGCCCGGTCTTGTTGCTCAAGGACGACGTGCCCGGGGCCGACGCCGATCCCGCGCAGTGGTGGGACCGCGCGCTGTTGGAAATCGAACCCGAGGACGTCCGCAAAGTGGAAGCGGCGAGCGCCGGCGAAACCGTCGCCGTCGAACGCGGCGGAGACGGAACGCTTGCGCTGGCCGCCGCCGGCGAAGGGGAAGAATTGGATGCTCCCGCCGCCGAGCGGCTGTTCGGCGCGCTGCGCGGCCTGCGCGCGGACGAAATCCTGAAGCCGGAGGAAAGCGAAGGGATGTTCGGCGACGCCGCGACCTACGCGGCGGAGACGGAAGGCGCGACCTATCGGATCGAGATCGGCGCGGCGCAGGAAGGCCGCGGCAACGGCCGCCCCGTGCGGATCGAAGCGACGGGCGACGTGCCCGCCGCGACGGCGAAGAAGCTGGCCGGCCGGGCGTTCCTCGTTCCGCCGTACCTGGCCGATGCGCTGGTCGCGCAGCGGGCCGCGCTGGTGCGCACGACCGAACCTGCACCCGCCGAAACCAACGCGGAAGAGGCAGAGTCGTTGCCCGAGCCGCCGCCGATCCCGGACGCAACGGCTCCGGCGGAGGCCGATCAAGGGGCGGATGCGGGATCGTAGAGGCGAACCTGATTCACCCGCGGGGGTCTAGTTGCGGTCCGCGGGCAATTCATCCGCCGTCCGGTTTTCGGGCGGCGGATTTTTCTTGGCGTAGCGCTTGCCGGAGCCCATGAGGACGGCGAGGGGGGCGAGGGCGGGGATGTGCGCGAGGGCGATCTGGATGGCGGCGGCGAGGGGAACGGCCAGCAGCGCGCCGGTGATGCCCCACAGCCAGCCCCAGAAGACGAGGAACAGCAGGATGACGACGGGCGACAGGTTGAGCCGGTCGCCGAACACTTTCGGCGCGATGATGTTGCCGAGGGTCATCTGGATCGCCAGCAAAACGACCGCGACGCCGACGACGGGCCAGAGCGCGGGATAGTGCTGGACGAGGGCCATGACGACCGGCGGGATGCTGGCCACGATGGAGCCGACCGTGGGGATGAAATTGAGCACGAAGGCGAGCAGGCCCCAGGTGAAGGCGAATTCGATGCCCAGCCAGGCCAAGGCTCCCCAAACGAGCAGCCCGGTGGCGAGGGAGATGACGAACAGCGAACCGAGATAGACGCCGATCTGGGCGGAAATGGCGTTGGATACGCCGATGATGACGTCGGCGCGGTCGGGCAGGGCGGCGCGCAGCTTGTCGTTGGCGTACGGCTTGGCCAGCAGCATGAACACGAGGAAGATCATCACCAGGACCGCGTTGGAAAAGAACGCGATGAAAAAGCGCGACGTCTTCAGCACGAGGGGCCCGATCTGGGCGGTCCAGTTGGCTTCGCTGAGGACGTTGGCGGGGACGTCGAGTTCGCTGCCGAAATGGGCATAGAGCGCGGCGATCTTGGCTTCGTAGGCGGGGAAGGCCTTGGCGAACGCCATGAGGCGCTGCTGGATGACGAGCCCGATGCCCCACGACCCGAGCAGCAACAGGGCGACGACGCAGCCGACGGCGAGCGGCGCGGGGAAGCGCAACCGGCGCACGAGGAAGTTCACGATCGGCGCGAGCAGGTAGCTCAGCAGCCACGCGACCAGCAACGGCAGCACGACGCCTTGCGCGGTCTTGAGCACCACGCCGACGGCGATGACGGCCAGCACGCCGAGCGACAGCGCGGTGGCGTTGATCCGGTGCGGGCGAAGCGGCGAGGATTCGAGGTCGTTCATGGCGTTCTCCTAGAAGGCAACGGGGACGGGGCGGGCGGCGAACGCCCAGGACAAGTAGAGATCGATGCAGGCCGGCCCGCAGAACATCCACAGGACCGCCGCCAGCGCGATGTGCGGGCCGTAGGGGATCTTGCTCTGCAGTTCTTTTTTGCCGAGGGCGATCAGGGCGAAGCCCAGCAGGGTGCCGGACAGCGAGGAAACGAAAACGGCGAAGAGCACCGCCTGCCAGCCGAGGCAGGCGCCGATGGCGCCGAGCAGCTTCACGTCGCCGAAGCCCATGGCCTCGCGCTTGAGGACGAGGCGGCCGACGGTGGCGACGGTCCACAGGATGCCGAAGCCGAGGGCGAGCCCGAGCGCGGACTGGATCAGCGCGGGCAGGCGTTCGCCGCGGCCCTGCAATTCGGGGAAGGCGAACGAAAGGACGAGCCCGGCGACCATGCCGCCGAGGGTGACGCGGTCGGGCAGGATGAGATGGTCGAAGTCCACGAACGTGCCGAGGATCAAGGCGCCGGTGAAGAAGAGATAGACGGGGGTGAGAAGCGTCCAGCCGTGGACGAGCCACAGGCCCGCGAAGAGCGCGCCGGTGAGCAGTTCGACGATGAAATAGCGCGGGGAAATGGAGGCTTTGCAGTGGCGGCACTTGCCGTTGAGAATCAGCCACGACAGCAGCGGGACGTTGTCCCACGGCGCGATCTTGTGGTTGCAGGCCGGGCAGTGGGAGCCGGGCCAGGCGATGGATTCGTCGCGCGGGATGCGCCAGATGCAGACGTTGAGAAAGCTGCCGATGCACAGGCCGGCGAGAAAAATGAAAATCGTCAGGACGGGGAAAGCCTCTGGAGGTAGGGGCATCATGCGCGCTTGGCCCTCAGCGCTTTTTCGAGCGCGGAGCGCATGATGGGCACGGGCGGCTTGCGGCCGGTCCACAGGCGGAAGGCGCGCGCGCCCTGGTGCAGGAGCATGCCGAGGCCGTTGGCCGTGCGCGCGCCGGCGGCTTGGGCGGCGGCGAGGAGCGGCGTGATGGCGGGATTGTAGATGAGATCGAAAACGAGCTGGCCTTTGCGGAACGATTCGGGAGGCAGCAGTGATGAATCGCCGGGCTTCATGCCGACGGGCGTGGCCTGGATGATCAGAGCGCACTCGCGCGCGGCGGCGCGCGCGCGGTCGAGGGAGACGCCGGCGACGGGCAGGCCCGGCGCGGTCTGGCGCAGGGCGAGGAGCAGACGCCGGCGCGCGGCGAGATTGACGTCGGCCACGAGGATTTCCGCGGCGCCCTGCATGGCGCAGACGAGGGCGAGGGCGCGGCCGGCTCCGCCGCAGCCGAGCACGAGCACGCGCCGGCCGCGCGGCGAGGCGCGGAAGGCTTCCTTCAGCGCGTCGAGGAAGCCGGGCGCGTCCGTGTTGTCGCCGAAGAGCGTGCCGTCGGGGCGAAAGACGACCGTGTTGACGGAATGCAGCAGTTGCGCGGCATCCGAAAGCTTGCCCTTGGCGGCCAGGAAGCGGTAGGCGGCTTCCTTGTGGGGGATGGTGACGTTGGCGCCGCCGCAACCCTGCGCGCGCAGGTCCGCGAGCGTGCGGGGGACGTCGCCGGGGACGACGTCGAGGAGGGCGTAGTTCGCGCGCAGGCCGAGGGCCTTGAACGCGGCGTTGTGCATGCAGGGGGAAAGCGAGTGGCCGACGGGATGGCCGAGGAGGAAAAACGGCGTGGGCGCGGCTTTTTTCATGCAGCGGATAGAGTGGCGCATTTCATCCTTCAGGAAAAGGCGAAAAGGACGTCCGGAAAACCTATCGGGCGATGCCTTGCCGCAACAGTTTGGCCAGGGCTTTGCCGAGCGGATGGTCGGGCGTTTGAAACGATAGCATCCGGCCGCGTTCGGCGACGAATCCCGCGTCGGCCAGCGTGCGCAGGTGCAGCTGCAGGCAACACGGGGCCATGGGGCATTCGGCCAGCAACTGGGTCTTCGTCTTGGGCAGCTCCATCAGCGATCGGGCCAAGGCGATCCGGCGTTCGTGGGCCAGACCCGCGGCGATCCGGGCCAGGTCGGCGTCGCGTTCGGCGGGCAAGGAATCCAATGCGGTGCGGATGGCCTTGAGCAGGGGGGCCGCAGTGGGCACTTGCGGATCGGGGATGGGAGAATAGACGACGGCGCCGCCGCACTTGGCCGGGCGGATCAGCCCGCGGGATTGGATGCGGCGCATCTCCTGGCTGGCGTAAGGCCGCCCAACGCCGACCGTTTTGGCCAAGGCCGCGACGCTCTGGCCGGGCTGGACGTGCAATTGCCGCAACAGCTTGATGCGGTTCGCGCCGGCCAGAACGCGGCAGGTGCGCCACAACGTGGGATTCAACGTGTGCATGGGGATGGCCTGAGGTGAACGTAGGTTCTAAAAACTATAGTAGTTGCAATTATTATAGTATTCGTCAAGCGCGATCGAGCGGTTCGGGACTTCCCATAACTATAGTAGTTGCAACTACTATAGTATTTGAAGCGCGGATGGGACGAGAGGATTAGCGGGGCAGGAGGATGACGACGAACTCGCCCTTGAGGGAATGGGTGGCGTAGTGGGCGCGGAGTTCGGCGGGGGTTCCGGCGGCGGTCTCCTCGAACTTCTTGGTGAGTTCGCGGGCGATGAACAGCCGGCGCGCCGGACCGAGTTCTTCTTCCACTTCGTCGAGGAGTTTGAGAATGCGGTGGGTGGATTCGTAGAAGACGACGGGGGCGGGGAAGTCGGCGAGCGCCTTCAGGCGCCGGCGGCGCGCGGCGGTCTTGTGGTCGAGGAAACCTTCGAACAGGAAGCCGCGGCTTTCGATGGCGCCGCACAAGGCCACGGCGGCAGACAGGGCGCAAGGACCGGGAATGACGGTGACGGGCAGGCCGGCGGCGCGGACGGCGTCGGCGGCGCGCGCGCCGGGATCGGAAATGCCGGGCATGCCGGCGTCGGTGACGAGCGCGAGGGTTTCGCCGGCGCGGATGCGGCGGAGGATTTCCTCTTCGCGGGCGCGCTCGTTGAACTTGTGGCAGGAGATCAGGGGGGTGCGGATGCCGTGGCGGTCGAGCAACAGGCGCGTGTGCCGCGTGTCCTCGGCGAGGATATGCGTGGCGGAGCGCAGGACGCGCAGGGCGCGCAGGGTGACGTCCTCCATGTTTCCGATGGGCGTGCCGACGAGATAGAGGCCGGGCGCCAACGGGGGCGGAGATGGAACCGCCCCCGGCAGATCGTGCGCGGGGGCGGCGGGATCGGCCATGGCCGGCTCGCTATTCGTTGTCCTTCTCCACGAGGCGGATCGTGCGCGGCTTGGCCGCGTTCTTGAGCAGCTGGTCGGATTCGGCGAGGTGCCGCTTGAGCTCGACGAGCGTGGACTTGAATTCGTCGGTGACGGTCACGCCCTTGAGGGTGCCGTCGACGGCCTGCTGCAGCTTGAGGACGTTGTCGATGGAAGAGGCCAGGGCCGTGACGCGGCCGAGCTGCGTGGCGACTTCGGTTTGGGACGCGCCGATCTTGGCGGAAGACTGGTCCAGCGCCGCGGTCAGCTTGACGGTCATGTCGTCCTGCGCCTTGGCGAGTTGGGCGGCGGCGTCTTGCTGCGCCTTGGCGACCTGCGCCGCGGCCTCCGCCTGCGTTTTCGCGATCTGGGCGGCGGCGTCCGTCTGGGCCTTGGCGATCTGGGCGGCGGCCTCCGCCTGCGCCTTGGCGGCGAGGGCGGAAGCTTGGTCTTGCGACTTCGCCAGTTGCTCGACGAACTTGGCCTGGGCGGCGGCGAGGGCGGCCATGGATTCCGATGCGGCCTTGGAGGCGGCCATGGCGAAATCGGCGGCGGCGGCGGCCGGCGTGTCGTTGCCGATGCGGGCCAGCAGATGCGACTCGATGTAGCCGGCGGTTTGCGAAGCCAGCTGGAAGCGCGCCAAGGCGACGAGCGCGACCAGCACCATCAGGCCGGAGACCAACGTCAGCAGCGGGCCGGGCGCGGCGAATCCCTGCGCGGCAACCAGCAGGACGAGGATGAATCCGGCTTCGGCCACGAGAAGCGCGAGCAGCCGGCCGGTCTGGTTGGCGGCCATGACGGCGACTTGCGGGCCGGACGCGCCGGCGCTCCATGCGTCCAGCAGGCGGCGGGCGTGGCGCGCCAGCAGCGAGCCGCCGGGCAGCGCGGACACGCGCTCGCGGGCAATGGCGCGGTCGGACAGATCGAGATCGATCGGCAGAGGATTCTTCGCGAGGGCGAGGCGCTGCACGATCCAATCGCCGGCGCCGAGCAGGACGTAGGCCAAGGCGATGCCGGTGGCCAGCACGGAAGCGACGTCGGAACAGGTCCACGTCTCGGGCTTGAACGGAACGGCGAGCGCGGCGCCGAGGACGAGGCCGAGAATGCCGACGTTCAGAATGCCCGTGAACATGCCGTAGCGGCCACATTTCGCTTTGCGCTGATCCATGTTCTCCACCTTTCGCGTCGTTATTGACTATTGCCGGAACAGTATGGGGATTTCGCGGTGGAATGTCAAAGGCCGATGCGCTTTAATGCAGAAATGAACCGAGGCTGGATCATGGTCATGGCGGGCGGGCTGGCGTGCGCCGCCGGCTGCGGCCAGGGGCGCTGGGAGTCGATTCCGCCTGCGGCGCCGGAGTCCGGGGCGGCGACCGGCTTCGAGATGGCGCGGTTCGAGACGACGGTCGGCGAATTCGTCGGTTATCTGAACGCGGCGGGGGCTGCGGATTTTCCGGAAACGGCGCAGATCGTCCGGCGGCCCGGCGGGGGATATGCGGTCCGGGCCGGCATGGGCCGACAGGCCGTGGCGGAAGTGACCGCGGCCGAGGCGGAGACCTATTGCGCCTGGCTCTCGGGGCGGGAAGGCCGGACGGTGCGCCTGCCGGCCGCAACCGAATGGGAATGGGCGGCGCGGGGCGGCGTAGATGGCGGGCCTCATCCGTGGGGCTGGGGCGGCCAGCCCGCGGAACGGGCCCGGTTCGATGCGGAGGGGCCGGCGCCCCGGGTCGGCGCTTTTCCGGCCAACGGCTTCGGATTGCACGACCTGGCCGGCAACCTCTACGAGTGGTGCGCGCCGGATCCGGAGACGTCCGCCGGCCGGCGCCGGGCCTGCGGCGGCAGTTGGGCGGAGCGCGCCCCGCGCCGCCTGGAAGTCGGCCATCGGCAGGACTTCCCGGCGGACTATCGCGGGCGCGACGTCGGCTTCCGGGCGTTGCGGGAAACGAAGGAGACGGCAAGATGAAGACGGACGTTCCGGGAATGACGACGCACGAGGCGCGGATGCGCCTGGCGTTGCGCCAGGCGAAGTTGGCGGCGGAAGCCGGCGAGGTGCCCGTGGGCGCGGTGATCTACAACGGCGGGGAGTTGGCGGGGCAGGCCTGGAACCAGACGCGGACGCTCAAAGATCCGACCGCGCATGCGGAAATCATCGCGATCACACAGGCGGCGGCCGCGGCGGGCGACTGGCGGCTGACGGACAGCATCCTCTACGTGACGAAAGAGCCGTGTCCGATGTGCGCCGGGGCGATCGTGCTGGCGCGGATTCCGCTGGTGGTGTGGGGCATGACGGACCCATTGCGGGGCGGGGCGGTCTCGCGCTTCCAAATCCTCCAATCGGCGGAGCTGAACCATCGTTCGGCCGTGCTGACGGGGGTGCTGGAGGACGAATGCGCGGCCTTGATCAAGGATTTCTTCAAAAAACGGCGCCAAGAGAACAAAAACGGCGAATTTGCGGAGTAAAATCGCATTTTCGGGATGAAATTTCCGCAACTTGAGCCGTTTTTCACAAAAATGCGCCTTGAAACGGCTATTTTTAATCGAAAAATGACCTCCTGTGACCGAAAATGGACATAATCCGTCGACATTCCTTTCTATAGGGGCTCCCAAGGGGCCGAGGTGGTCCCTCGTCGCGTTTATAACCGTTTTACCTGTTTTGGGTTTTGGCGGGACTGTGCCCGGGTTTTTGTTGCGCCGCAGGGGGGATTTCGATAACATCTCTCTATTAGTTGAATAGAGAAAAGACGGTACCATGGCAGAGCAAGAGAAAAGCGAGTTGGAGGGGGCGGCCCCGGTTTCCAAACAGGAAGCCTACGACGGGTCGAAAATCCAGGTTTTGGAAGGGCTGGAGGCGGTCCGCAAGCGGCCCGCGATGTACATCGGCGACACCTTCCAGCGCGGGCTGCACCACTGCGTGTACGAGGTGGTGGACAACTCCATCGACGAAGCGCTGGCGGGCCACTGCACGCACATCGAGGTGGAACTGGCCGCGGACGGCTCGGTCTCCGTGACCGACAACGGCCGCGGGATTCCGGTGGATCTGCATCCGAAGCTGAAGAAGCCGGCGGTGGAGGTGGCGTTGACGGTTTTGCACGCGGGCGGCAAGTTCGACCACGGCAGCTACAAGGTTTCCGGCGGCTTGCACGGCGTGGGCGTCAGCTGCGTGAATGCCCTGAGCGAATGGATGGAAGTCGAGGTGCGGCGCGAGGGCAAGATCTACCGCATGCGTTTCGAACGGGGCGTCACCGTCTCGCCGCTGGAAGTCATCGGCTCGTGCACCGACCGCGGCACGAAGGTGACGTGGTATCCCGACGACCAGATTTTCAGCACGCTTGAATTTTCCTGGGACATCCTGGCCGCGCGGCTGCGCGAGCTGGCGTTCCTGAACAAGGGCATCGAGATCCGGTTCCGCCAGGAACACGAGGATGGGACGATGCGGGCGGAAACCTTCCGCTACGACGGCGGCATCCGCGAATTCGTCCAGCACCTGAATCTGAACAAGGTGGTCCTGCATCCGGAGCCGATCTGCTTCGAGAAGGAACAGGACGGCGTCGCCGTCGAGATCGCGCTGCAGTACAACGACAGCTACGCCGAGTCGGTGCTGACCTACGCGAACAACATCAACACGATCGAGGGCGGCACGCACCTGAGCGGGTTCCGCAGCGCGCTGACGCGCGTGGTCAACGTCTACGGCCGCGCCAACAAGCTGCTGAAGGAGGAGGACGCGATGTCCGGCGAGGACATCCGCGAAGGCCTCGTGGCGGTGGTGAGCGTCAAGGTGCCCGATCCGCAGTTCGAGGGCCAGACGAAGACCAAGCTGGGCAACAGCGAGGTCGAAGGCATCGTGTCCTCCATCGTCAACGAGGGGCTGGCGACGCACTTCGAGGAGAACCCGGCGGTCGCCCGCAAGGTGGTGGAAAAGGGCGTGCTGGCGGCGCGGGCCCGCGAGGCGGCGCGCAAGGCGCGCGACCTGACCCGCCGCAAGGGCGCGCTGGATTCCGGCTCGTTGCCCGGCAAGCTGGCGGACTGTTCCGAGCGCGATCCGGCGCTGTGCGAGCTGTTCCTGGTGGAGGGCGATTCGGCCGGCGGTTCGGCCAAGCAGGGCCGCGACCGCAAGTTCCAGGCCATCCTGCCGCTGCGCGGCAAGATCCTCAACGTCGAGAAGGCGCGGCTCGACCGGATGCTCAACAACCAGGAGATCCGCACGATGATCACCGCCATCGGCGCGGGCATCGGCCACGACGATTTCGACGTCGAGAAGGCGCGCTACCACAAGATCATCATCATGACCGACGCCGACGTGGACGGCTCGCACATCCGCACGCTGCTGCTGACGTTCTTCTACCGGCAGATGCCGCAGCTGATCGAGCGCGGCTTCGTCTACATCGCCCAGCCGCCGCTCTACAAGATCAAGCGCAAGAAGCAGGAGCGCTACATCGACAACGACCGCCACCTGACCCAGGTGCTGATCGAGCTGGGCATCGAGGACGTGCGCATGCTGAATCTCGACGGCACGCCCGCGCTGGAAGACGGCAAGATGGCCGAAGTGCTCAAGATCCTCGAGGAGGTCGAGCACGTCGCCGAGGCCATGGCCCGCAAAAGCGTGGATTTCGACGAATACGTGAAGCGCTACGACGCGGCGGCCAACCGCCTGCCGCTCTACCGCGTGCGGGTGATCCCGCCCGGCGGCGACGTCGAGAACCAGGAAATCCACCTCGCCTTCACGGACGAGGAGATGCGCAAGATCCGCGAGGATGCCGAAGCGCGCATGGGCCCGCTGGATCCGTCCCAGTTCAAGTGGGACGAACTGCACCTCGCTCCCGGGCTGGTCAAGCAGTTCGCGCAGCTCCAGGCGCTGGGCTTCGGCATTCCGGCCCTGCTGCGCAACGGCGCCCCCATCTACGAGGCGGAGGTGGACGGCAAGAAAGTGCCCATCTACGCCTTGGGCGGCCTGCTGGACCTCGTGCGCGAGGTCGGCCGCCGCGGCCTGAGCATCCAGCGCTACAAAGGCTTGGGCGAAATGAACCCCGCGCAGCTCTGGGAAACCACCCTGGAGCCGACCAAGCGCAAGCTCCTCCAGGTGCAGCTCGACGACGCCGTCCGCGCCGACCAGACCTTCACCGTCCTGATGGGCGACGAGGTCGAACCCCGCCGCGCCTTCATCGAGGAAAACGCCCTCAACGTGCGGAATTTAGACGTCTAGGACCGCGCGGCCGATGGATTCCAGCCAACCCATGAACGAACGGATCGAAGAATTCGCGCGCTTGGTCGAGACCTTGCGCGCGGACGGCATTCCATTTCTGTTGGTCGGCGGGCTGTCCCTGAGCGTGCACCACGTCGAGCGCGCGACGCAAGATGTCGATTTGTTCTGCCGCAAGGACCTGTTTTCGCGCTTCGATGGCGCGATGAAGCGGCTCGGATATGAGATGCTGCATGAACCCACCGAACTGTACGTCCGTTATTCGCAGTCCGGTCGGGCCATCGTGGATTTCATTTTCGCGAATGAATCGACCTTTGCCCAGATGGAGGCTTCGGCGAAGGAATCGGTCGTGCTGGGCGCGCGGGTCCGTACGCCTTGCCTGGAACATCTGCTGGCCATGAAACTGTTTGCGCTGGAGCAAGGCAAGCGTCTCAAAGACATGGCCGACATCGCGGAATTGGCAAGGGCCAACGGGCTGGATGTCCGCGGCCCGGAGTTCGAACGGCTTTGCCTGAAATATGCCTCCCCGCGCTGGCTGAATTTTTTCCGGGAGACCCAATGACCTTCCAGGCGGAAATCCCGGATTTGCGTTTTGTGCGTGAAAACGCGCCGCCTGCGCCGCCGCCCGAACTGGGGCCGGACGGCTACGCGCGCCTGATTGCGGCGGCGTGGCAGTTTCGGACCGAAGAGCAACGGCAGCGTTATTTGAACGATGAACGGAACCGGCCGGTGGGAGCCTGGTTCCATCTGGATGGATGCAGCAAGGACAACCGATGAGCGACGAACTGAATCCCAATGGCGGCGGCGAGGCCGCGGGCGACAACCTGCCGGCGGCGGCCGCGCCCCAGAACGCGCCCGACCGCATCGAGCGCATCAACATCGAAGAGGAGATGCAGAAGGCCTACATCGACTACTCGATGTCGGTCATCGTCGGCCGCGCCCTGCCGGACGCGCGCGACGGCCTCAAGCCGGGCAACCGGCGCATCCTCTTCGCCATGCGCGAGCGCGGCTGGACCCACGCGAAACCGTTCGTGAAGTGCGCGAAGGTCGTCGGCGAAGTCATCGGCAACTACCACCCCCACGGCGACGCGGCGGTCTACGACACGCTCGTGCGCATGGCGCAGGATTTCTCCATGCGCTACATGCTGGTCAAGGGGCAGGGCAACTTCGGCAGCATCGACGGCGATCCCGCGGCGGCCTACCGCTACACGGAGTGCAAACTGGACAAACTGGCCGAGGATCTGCTGGCGGACATCGACAAAGACACCGTCGAGATGCAGCCGAACTTCGACGAGTCGCTGCGGGAGCCCCGCGTGCTGCCGGCGCGCATTCCCAACCTGCTCGTCAACGGCTCGACCGGCATCGCCGTCGGCATGGCCACGAACATCCCGCCGCACAACCTCGGCGAGATCGTCGACGGCACGATCCACCTGATCGACCACCCCGACGCGACGGTGGCCGACCTGATGCAGTTCGTGAAGGGGCCGGATTTCCCGACCGGCGGCACGTTGTGCGGATTCGGGCCGATCCGGGAAATGTTCGAGACCGGCCGCGGGCACCTGCGGCTGCGCGGCAAGGCCGCCGTGGAACCCTGGAAGGCCGACCGCGAGCGGATCATCATCTCCGAAATCCCCTACGCCGTGAACAAGGCGGCGCTGATCGAGAAGATCGCCGATCTGGTCCACGAGAAGAAGATCGAGGACATCAGCGACCTGCGCGACGAGTCCGACAAGGACGGCATCCGCGTGGTGGTCGAGCTCAAGCGCGGGGCGATCGGCCAGGTGGTGCTCAACAACCTCTTCAAGCAGACCCAGCTCGGCGGCACCTTCGGGGCGATCCTGCTGGCGATCGACCACGGCCGGCCGCGGGTGATGAACCTCAAGGACCTGCTGCGGTGCTTCATCGACCACCGCTTCGAGGTGCTGACGCGCCGGACGAAGTTCGAGCTGCGCGAGGCGGAAGCCCGCGCCCACATCCTCGAAGGCTTGCTGAAGGCGCTGGACAACCTCGACGAGGTGGTGCGGATCATCCGCGCCGCCCGCAACCGCGACGAAGCCAAGGTCCAGTTGATTGCGCGCTTCGGCTTCTCCGAGCTCCAGGCCAACGCCATCCTCGACATGCGCCTCTACCAGCTCACCGGCCTGGAGCGCGACAAGATCGAAGCGGAATACAAGGCCATCCAGGAGCGCATCGCCTATCTGAAGGAACTGCTGGCGGACGACGCCAAGCTCTTCGGCGTGATGAAGGACGACCTGCGGGCCATCCGCAAGGACTACGCCGACGAGCGCCGCACCGAAATCGTCGCCGACGAAGGCGACATCGACGTCATGGACCTGGTGGCCGACGAAGACTGCGTGATCTCGCTGTCCCACGCGGGCTACGTCAAGCGCACCCCCACGAGCGTCTACCGCGAGCAGAAACGCGGCGGCAAGGGCGTCGTGGGCATGGACACGAAGGACGAAGACTACGTCGAACACGTGTTCAACTGCTCCGCCCACGACTGGATGCTGTTCTTCACCGAGCAGGGCCGCATGTACTTCAAGAAGGCCTACGAGATCCCCGAAGGCGCCCGCGATTCCCGCGGCAAGGCCCTCGTCAATCTGCTGGACATGCAGGGCGGCGAGAAAATCGCGGCCATCATCCCCATCCGCTCGTTCGATCCGGACAAGTACCTGTTCTTCGCCACGGAAAAGGGCACGGTCAAGAAGACCGCCCTCGACGCCTACCAGAACGTCCGCGCGGCGGGCATCATCGCCATCAACGTCGACGAAGGCGACCGCCTCATCGGCGTCGAGCTGACGGACGGCCAGGACCACCTGCTGCTGGTGACCCGCAAGGGCCAGGGCATCCGCTTCCCGGAAACGGATGCGCGCCCCATGGGCCGCGCCACCGGCGGCGTCCGCGGCATCACGCTCGCGGACGACGACGTCGTCGAAGGCATCGAAGTCGTCCACGAAGACGCCATGCTGCTGACCGTCACCGAAAACGGCTACGGCAAACGCACCCCCTTCGGCGAATACCGCGTCCAGCGGCGCGGCGGCAAGGGCCTGATCGCCAACGACCTGACCGCCAAGACCGGCGACCTCGTCACCGCCCTGAGCGTGCATGCCGACGACGCGATCATGATCGTGACCAAGATGGGCACCATGATCCGCATGCCCGTGGACGGCGTGCGCATCACCGGCCGTTCCGCCCAAGGCGTCAAGCTGATCGACCTGGCCGAGGGCGACGTCGTGATGAGCGCGACGCCCGTGGAACCCGAGGACGACGCGGCGCCGGCGCCGCCTGCCGGCGAGGCACCGCCGCCCGCCGAATCTGCCGGAAAGGAGACCCCATGAACCGGATCGCGTTGTGGACCTGCGGCCTGCTGCTCCTGGCTGCACCGGCGGCCTGGGCGTCGCTGGGCGTGGAAGAAGACGCCAGCGGCGAAATCGCCCTGCTGACCTGGAAGAATCCAGTGCCGTGGCAGGCCGGCCTGGGCTATCTGCGTCTTTCGCGGCCCGTGGAAATCGACGGGACCGAGCGGGATTTGAAGGCGCACGTCGTCGAAGCGATGGTGGGCGTTTCGCCGTGGCCGTGGCTGCTGCTCTATGGCCAGGCCGGCGCGGCCGAGGCGCGGCTGGAGGACGACATGCAGGCCTCGGCCGATGCCGGCGCCGGCGGACTGCTGGGGGCCCGGCTGAACGTCTGGCAGATCTACCAGGGCGCGCAGCAGACCGCCTGGCGCCTCACGCTGCAACTGGCGGGACAACAGGCCTACCGCACCAGCGCGGACGGCGGCGAAGGCGAGCTCCGCTGGCACGAAACGCTCGTGATGATGCCGCTCGACTACCATCTCTCGTTCGCCCGCACGTTCCGCAACGCCTACGTCGGCGAGTTCCAGAGCTTCCACCTCTACGTCGGCCCGGCGTATTCCAAGCTGGACGGCACCTGGTCGCGCGCCGGAAACGACCGGGATTTCGAAGAAGCCGAAGCGTTCGGCGTGGTGGGGGGCGGGGAACTGTGGCTGCTGGAAAACTTGGCGTTCGGCGCGCGCTTCGACTGGTTCGACGGCACGTCGGGCCAGGTGACCGTGCGCTATCGGTTCTGAACAGGAGCGCCGCATGGTCGCCCGCATCCTGGACGGAAAGAGCCTCGCCGCCGATCTGCGCGCGGAAATCGCCGCCGCCGTGGCGGACTTGCGCGCGGCGACCGGTCGCGCGCCGGGCCTGGCCGTGGTGCTGGTGGGCGACGATCCGGCCTCGCGCTCGTACGTGACCGCCAAGGAAAAGGCCTGCGCCGCCGCGGGCATCCATTCCCGCGAAATCCATCTGCCGGCGTCCGCGGACAAGGCCGAGGTCCTGGCGGCGGTGCGCGCGCTGAACGCGGACGACGCCATCGACGGCATCCTGGTGCAGCTGCCGCTGCCCGACGCCGCCGTCGAGCGGGAGGTGCTCGAAGCCATCGATCCGGCCAAGGACGTGGACGGGTTCCACCCGACGAACGTCGGCCGCCTGGTGCAGGGCTTGCCGGCCTTCGTGCCGTGCACGCCGGCCGGCGTGCTGGAAATCCTGCGCCGCGCGGGCACGGCGCTGGCCGGCGCGTCCGTCGTCGTGGTCGGCCGCAGCGCGATCGTGGGCCGGCCGCTGTCGATCTTGCTTTCCCAGAAGGGCGTGGACGCCACGGTGACGCTGTGCCACACGCGGACGCGGGATCTGGCGCGCTTCACGCGCGCGGCGGACGTCGTCGTCGTGGCGGCCGGCCGGCCGAACGTCCTGACGGCCGACATGGTGAAACCCGGCGCGGTCGTGATCGACGTCGGCGTGAACCGCGTCCCGGACGCCGCCAAGGCGGCGGGCTACCGGCTGGTGGGCGACGTCGATTTCGCGGGCGTGGCCGAACGGGCCGCGGCGCTGACGCCGGTGCCCGGCGGCGTGGGGCCGATGACCATCGCCATGTTGCTGAAGAACACCTTGGAAGCCGCGCGGTGCCGGAAGGACGCCCGCGCATGACCCGGGTGTTCAACCGCTACCTGCTGGGGGATTTCGCCAAGAATTTCCTGATCACCCTCGGCGTGCTGACGTTCGTGATGTACGTCGGCGCCGTGGTGCAGGCCATCGACTACATGTCGCGCGGCATCTCGGGATGGCTGATCCTGAAGATTTTCGCCCTGAACATCCCGTTCACGCTGTCGTTCGTGATCCCGATGAGCGTGCTGACCACGGTGCTGCTGCATTTCGGCCGGCTGTCCGCGGACGGCGAAATCACGGCGATGAAGGCGTGCGGCGTCAGCCTGTGGCAGATGGCCGCGCCGATCGTGCTGTGCGCGGCGCTGTTGTCGGGCGTCTGCCTCTACATCAACGCCGAACTGTCGCCCCGCAGCCATTTCGCCCGCCGCGCCATGCTCCGCGACCTCGGCGAGGAAGATCCCCTGGCGCTGCTGGACGAAGGCCGCTTCGTGAACGATTTTCCCGGCGTGAAGGTCTACGTCGGCAAAAAGGACGACCGGCAGCTCGAGGACATCATCCTGTACCAGTTCGACGACAAGGGCGCCCGGGCGGAGGTGCGCGCCAAGTCCGGCACCGTCCATTTCGATTCCGCGACCCGCGTGATGGAAATCGATCTGCGCCAAGTGCGCCTGACGGAATACGACCAGGACCATCCCGACGACCAGACCAAGGCCCGCACCCTCAGCGCCGAAAGCTATCCCGTCACCCTCGACCTCCGGCAGATGCTGCGCAAAGGCAAGATCAACAAGAAACCTTCCGACATGACGTTCGCGGAACTGGTGCGTTCCATCCAGAACGTGCGCCAGACCTTCCCGGACATCCAGGAAGCGAACGTTCCGCGCCTGCGGACCAAGATGGCGGTGGATGCCAACAAGCGCCTGGCGTTGGCCATGTCGTGCTTTTCGTTCACGCTGCTGGCGATTCCGCTGGGCATCCGCTCCCACCGCAAGGAATCCTCCATCGGTATCGCCTTGGCGCTGGTGCTGATGTTCGCCTTCTACCTGTTCATCATCATCGCCGATGCCCTGGTGGAACGGCCTGCGTGGCGGCCGGACATGATCCCGTGGATCCCGGTGCTGGGCAGCCAGTTGCTCGGTTGCTTGCTCTTGTACCGGAACCGTTGAGCCGCCTTTTTCGCTTGCCGGGCGGGGCGGCGCCCCGTAGTGTCCGCAACAGTCGATTTTCCGGCGTGCCTGTAGCTCAATTGGACAGAGCGTTAGCCTCCGGAGCTAAAGNNGTTCGACCCCCGCCAGGCACACCATCCCAAAACCCCCGTCAACATTGGCGAAAACGCCATATTATCTATGTTTTTCGGCCGCTTGACGATTTTCCGCCCCCCCTTAGAAACGCGCATTTTGGCAGACTTGCGCGCACGAGTTGTCAAAGATTGTCAACGCGCCCGCAGTGCGGCGTACATGATCGTGGGACATAGGGTCGCAAACATACCGGTTGTATAACCCGACCTCGGTCTGGGCCCACCTCTTTTGCATGTATTCGCGAGCTTGGCTCAAACGCTTTTCCAAGTACAGGTATATGCATGGCCACTACCATCAAAGGCCGTCAAAGCAAGCCGCCACCACACATTGAATCCAGCGACAAAGACGCCGAACTGCTCGTGCACCTGCAGACGATTCATTGGCCATGCGGATTCGAATGCCCGAAATGTGCACTTGAGAGTTTGGCTGAGCCCGCCTGCGGCGAGTATAAGCATCCTCGGTCGGCATCCAAGCCAAAGCCGCTTCAATTTGCTCAGCTCAAGCGGGCACGAGGGTTGATTATATGTCCTACCTGCCGTGCACACATTTCAATGACAGCGCATGCCCTGCTTGATGGGGCTCATTCCTCTCCCCCGGATGTATCGAGCGGCGGTGCGCCACCTCAAAGACCTTGAAGGCGTCACGACGTCCATTCTAGTGGCTGAGGCCGGACAGAGCTACTGTACGGCAAGAAGGCTGATTGATTTATTCAACTTGGCGGCAGCGCCTGAGCGAGCTGATCTTCCAAGGGGCAGCGTGGCCATGGAGGAATTCCCCTTGAATGTCAGAACGTCCAGCAAGGCTAGGGATACGCGCATCATAGTCGCGTTGGAGAAGCGCAATAATGGCCAGTTGGGAAGGCTTAACTTGGTGTTCGCCTACGGGGCGAAGGGCGCATAGTGGATCCCATGCTCCCCCCGCCCTGGTCGGTGAACCAGCCGAAATTGATTGCCAAAAAGGCGATCTCGAGAACCTGCTTTGTTCAAATGGTTTATCACCTGCGGAACTACATTCAAAATCTATCGGTCCTTCACAGGATTGCGCAACAGTCTTTGGTCATGTTGACGCCATGCTGCACAAGACGCACCAAGGGGCTCTGGGGTTGGCGAAAGCGCAAAGCATGCTTGTGGCGTCATGTTTTCGTCGACCAGAACGGCATGTCGTCAAGAGGATCAAGTCGCCGTGCACTTCTTCCGCCCCCTCCGGGGGCGGGATGGTTTTTAGGGAGATGATTTCCGAAACGATCTTATCTCTTTGAAGTTTCTATGATTGACAACATCCCAACGAAATAGCACGAACCTCTCCCGTGCCATGGGGCGCTACGCAGGAGCAAGATGAACGCCGTCGGAACCAGGACCTTGAAATCAGGATATTATGCGATTGCGACGCTGTGCGCACTCTTGATTCTAGAACTGGCAGCTGTCCGGCCGGCATTGGCCCAGGAAGAGCCCCAGTCGGTGTTGGTCTTCGCATCCTCTGGCCCGGGAAACGGGTTGGAGACGGCGGAGATTGCCGGTCTGCGTGAGATGCTGCCGGAGGATGCGGAACTGGTCGTCGACCACTTGGACGTCACCCGGATCACGGGCCGCGACGACTATCTGGAACTCTATTTCGGCGTTGCCCATCGCAAGTACAAAAACCGCCGTTTCGCCGCCATCGTTGCGCTGAACGACGATGCTATTCGGTTCGTGGACTATTACCGTACCAATCTGTTTGCGCGGATCCCCCTCCTCCTGTGCGGTTCCGGACACGACATGCCGGCGGGAATGTCGGAGCTGACCAACTGGACCGGCGTCTTTTGCGCCCCGGATCCCGCCAAGACGATCCAGTTGTCGTTGGCGTTGCATCCGCAAGCGCAAAAGGTCCACGTCATCACGGACGGGACTTCGTCGGGGCAACTGGTCCGGAACCGGATTCGGGAAGCGGTGGCGGACAAGCCGTTTTCCGCTTACGTAAAAATGCTCAGCGGGGATGAAATCGGGACCTATGGCCGGTTGCGGCGGGAGGCGCCTCGGTTCGAGCCGGACAGCATCGTGTTTTTCGGCGGCTATGCCCGCGACTATCGGGCGGTGGTGTTGCTGCCGCATCGGCTGATGCCGCGGTTGTCGGCCGATTCGCCGGCGCCGATCTACACGTTGCAGGCGGAAACCGTCGGCGCGGGCGCCGTCGGGGGGTTCGTGGCCGATGGCGAGCAGATCGGGCGCACGGCGGGGAAGATGCTCCGGCAGGTGCTGGCCGGGGCATCGCCGGCGTCCATCCCGCCGGTGGCGCTGGATGGAGTCTGGATGTTCGACGCCGTCCAGTTGGAGCGTTGGGGGATCGATGAGCGCCGTCTGCCGGCCGGCAGCCGGATCATCGGAAGACAGCTTTCGTTTTTCGAGAAGAACAAATGGATCCTGCTGATCGGAGGGGCGATCGTCGGCGTGGAATTGTCCATTATCGCCATGCTGTTGATCAACCGCGCGGGACGGATCCGGGCCCAGCGGGCTTTGCAGGCCAGCGAAACGCGCTATCGCACGCTGTTCGAGTCGTCCGAGGATCTGTTCATGATCTTCGATCCGGCCGGGGCGGTGTTGCACGCCAATCCGGCGACCTGCCGGATGTTGGGCTACGCCTTGGCCGAATTGGTCGGCCGCAAGCACGTCGAACTGGTCGCGCCTGCGGACAGCCCGCGGGCGGAAGCTTGTCTTGACGCTTCCCGGGCGGGGGAGCGGACTTTGCTGGAAACCCGTTTCGTCACGCGCGAAGGGGCGGAGATGCCGGTGGAATGCCTGTATCAACCGTTCGATTGCGAGAGTCGGCCCGCCGCGGTTTGTTTTGCGCGCAGTTTGTCCGAACGGGTCAAGATCCAGCGCCTCACGCAGGAAATCAGCGAGAACGAACGGCAGGCCATGGGACAGGACATCCATGATGGCCTTGGACAGTATCTCACCGCGCTGCGTTTCCAATGCCGTCGGCTCGAACAGCGGGTCGCCGAAGAATTGCCGTTGGATGCCGCGGAAGTGTCGAAACTCGATCGAATCGCCTCGGAATTGGCGTTCGAGGTCCGGAGCTTGGCCCGCTCGTTGGTTTCCCAGCAGATGCTTTCCCGCACCTTGGAATCGGCCTTGCGGGAACTCATGGAAATCAACACGCGCCACTTTGATATTCAGGCTGAGCTGGACATGTCTTTGGCTGAGGGCATGTTGCTGCCCGACATCTCGGCGCAACTCTATCGAATTGTCCAAGAAGCCATGCGCAACGCCGTGCGCCATGGGGGGGCATCTTTGGTGCGGGTGGTTCTGCGCGCCGCGGACGGGGAAGACATGGCGGAATTGGTCGTGGAGAACAACGGGCGCCCCTTCGATCTTTTGCAGGAACGTCGGGCGGGCTTGGGGCTTGGGATCATGGAGCAACGGGCGCGATTGATCGGCGGAACGCTCGATATCCAGCCGGGTAAAGACGGGGGGGGGCGGCTGACTTGTCGTTTCCCGCTCCACCCGCATCGGCAGGAGCCGGTGGAATCAATGCCATTTTGAGTCAGATCACCTTGCTGGCCGCGGTAAAAGGATTTACCGCGAAGGCAAGGAATCTACGCCTATCTCCTTTACCCAATTATAACAATTCGATAGAGTTCCAGTAATGATGCAATTGCCCACCAAGCATACGGGGATCTCTCCCAAGCGCGTGGTTGTTGCGGACGACCATCCGATGGTGCGAGAAGCGTTGGTTCAGGCGGTAAATTCCATGCCGGAGTTTACCGTTTGCGGCGAAGCGGATTCCCGTGAAACGCTGATCCGAGTCATGCAAAGCACTCCAGCAGATGGTCTGGTCTTGGACATCTGCATGCAAGGGGCTTTCATGCTGGATTTGATTCCCGACCTTCTGAAAGCCGGGGACAACCTCAAAATCCTGGTGGTGTCGGCCTATGACGACGAGTTGAACGTCTTTCATGCCATCCGGAGCGGGGCGCACGGTTTTGTCAGCAAAATCGCCATGTCTTCCGAATTCGAAACAGCGCTGCAGACCATCCACCGGGGCGAGCACTACCTCCCGGCCGATATCAAACCGCACATCGTGGAAAAGCTGCTCAGCAAGCGTGCCCATGAGGTGGAGCGTTTCCGAGATCCGCTGTTTTCGCTGACCTCCAGGGAAATGGAGGTCTTTCGCCTGCTGGGGGAGTGGAAGAGCACGCCGGAAATCGCGGACATGTTGAAAATCAGTCCCAAGACGGTGGAAGTCCACCGCATTCACATCAAAGAAAAGCTGGGGGTCACGTCCTTGCCGGAACTCCTGCGCTACGCCGTGAATTGGGTCAGCGAAAAGGGACCGAAGCGGTAATCCGCATTTGCCTGTCTTCTCGGATGGGCCATCTTCTCGGGAATTCCCGGCGGAATCCACCTTCTGCGAAGGGGCGACCGACGTAAGGGATTTCCTGTGCCCCCATAAGGAATTCAACGTATTTTCCGGGCGGGCGGCAATCGGTATGCACAAAGCCATGAATGCCGATATCCGTAATTCCAATACGGCCACGCGGGGGCGGACATGAGCCGCGTGCGCGTGGTCGTGGCGGAGGACCATCCCCTGATGCGGACGGCGTTGATCCATGCCGTGAACGCCGTTCCCGACTTTCACGTCGTCGGTGAGGCGGAGTCCCGATCCATTTTGTTCCAGATGCTTTTCGAGTTCCCGGCGGACAGCTTGGTCCTGAACCTCTGCTTGCAGGACGTTTGCTTGTTGGATCACATTCCGGACCTTCTGAAGGTTCGGCCGGGCATGAAGATCCTGGCGGTTTCCGCCTACGACGACGAACGGCTTGCCTTCCACTCCCTCCTCGGGGGGGCGCGGGGATTCGTCAGCAAAACCGCCGACGCCAGCGAATTCAAGCGAGCGCTGCGGGCCATTTGGGCCGGAGAGACCTACCTGCCGGAGCAGATGAAGTCCCGTGTCGAGGGATGGTTGTCGTCCAAGGGGCCGGTCCGGGGAAGAACGCGCCGGGACCGTATATTTTTACTGACGGCGAAGGAAATGGAGATCTTCCGTCTGCTGGGGGAATGGCGAAGCACGGTGGAAATCGCGGGCATGCTGCACATCAGTCCCAAAACGGTGGAAGTCCACCGGATCCACATCAAGGAAAAACTGGGCTGTCCGGCGTTGGCGGATTTGTTGCGGTTCGCCGTCAACTGGGTCAAGGAGAAGCGGCCGCCCCTTTAGAGCAAATTCAGATTTACTGTGGCCGTTTTTTAAACGGCCAGAGAGATCGGCTCACCCGGAGGGTTCGCCCTACCCCAAGCTTTCAATACGGCCTATGGGTAGGGCGAGGCGTCCCTGCCGAGCCGGGCTGTTTCTGACTTCGAGCGGCTACGGTATTCTGAAAACAGCCCTAGGATCAGGCCGTGGGCATGGGCGGTGGTCATCCCGAGCTTGGCCTGCCCGCC
>DDWR01000029.1 GCA_002347655.1 Verrucomicrobia bacterium UBA2281
GCGCCGCTTCATCCCGCCGGAGAGCGCCGCGCACTCGGCCGTCGGATCCAGTTCCATCAGCGAAACCGTCTTGCGGGCCTGGAGCTCGCGGCGTTCCGCGTCCAGATCCGGCCGCGCGCCCCGGCGCACGACGTCCAGCACCGTGCCGGCCAGATTGTCCGGCACGACCTGGGGCATCATCGCCACGGCGAGATCCCGCGCGCGCACCACCTCGCCGGCGTCCGGCGCGATCTGCCCCGCGGCGATATTCAGCAGCGTGGACTTGCCCTCGCCGTTGCGGCCCAGCAGGCAGACCCGCTCGCCGCGCTCGACGTTCAGCGTCGCGCCGGCCAGCAGCCACGGCCCGCCGAAGCGCACGGAAATTTCCTGGAGACTCAACAAGGCCATGGCGGAGATGCTCTCAAACCGAAAACATCCGGAATGGAATATTGGCAAGCTGGAATCATGGAAACAGCCAGACCGTTGCAGACGTTCTCGTTTTTCCAGTCATTCCAAGATTCCCGCATTCCATTTCCAACGACAAGCCGCCCCCTCCTTGCGGAAAGGGCGGCTGCGCACGTTCGCTGGGATGCGGGCTCAGCCCAGGCCCATCATGCTGAAAACCAGCACGAACAACGCGACGGTTTCGACGACGCCGAGGGTCATCAGGTAGTTGCCGAAGCCCTGGCCGGTCTCCGCCAGCGCGTCGGCGCCGGCCGCGCCGGCCTTGCCCTGGTACCAGGCGGAGAAGCACATGCCCAGGCCGCCGCAGAGGCCCGCCAGCAGGCTGGCCGCCCAGTTGGCCGCCGCCCAGTCGGCGCCGCCTTCGGCCGTCAGTTTGCCGACGATGGTATTCATCAAAATCATGCCGTAGATCGTCTGCGACAGCGGCGCGCCGATGAACGTGATCAGGATGAAGGGCGCCGCCTTGCTCTGGGCGTAGCACTTCTTCCACGCGCCGATCGCCGACGAACCCGCCAGTCCCGCGCCGATCGCCGAACCGATCGCCGCAACCCCCAGGGCGGCGAGACCGCCCGCCTTGGCCAATGCCATCATCATGTTCGCATCCATTTTCCTTCTCCTCGAGTTAAGGTGCCTGCGCGCCTGTGTTTTTAAAGGGGTCCTATGCCGCCGCTTCCGGTTTCGCGAAGGGGCGGTACGGCGAACCGCTCCAGGAAATGCCTTTGTGGTTCGAAAATTCCAAGGTGTTCAGGCGAATGCCGTGCACCAGCACGCCCATCACGCACAGCAACACGTTCAACGTGTGCGCCGCGAAAGCCAGCACGGCCCCGAGCAGGCCGCCGAGCAGCGTGACCTCGCCGCCGAAAATCATCGAGTTGAAGGCCGACGCCACCGCGAATCCGGCGGTCCCCACCGCGTAGAGGCGGACGTAGGACACCACGTCGGTGAAGTTGCCGATGAGGTTCAGCGGCAGCAGCGCCAGATTGAACCAGCCGTCCTTGATCTCGCTCGGCTTCATCATGAACAGGACGATGAGCGCAACGCCGACGAGGCAGGCGACGTCCAGCGGCGAGCCGACGAAGGGCTGCAGGGCGGCCGGGCTGCCGAGATATTTCAGCATGTTGCCGCCGATCACCATGCTGTCGGCCACGGCGAACATGTACCAGGTGGTGATCGTCCAGCCGATCTGCTCGAGGGCCTTGAGGCTCTTCTGCTTCACCAGATCCACCACGTTCCAAAGGTGGCCGATGGACAGCTGGACGGCGCCGACGAAGAAGCACATGCCCATGACGTTCTGGGGCGTGCGCTCGCGCAACGGATGCAGGAACGGGATCCACAGCTTCGCGAAGAACGTGTTTTGCAGGAATTCCTGGTTGATTCCGAAGACGGATCCGGTCACCAACCCCCAGACGATCGTGCAGGCGCTGGTCGCCAGCAGCAAATTCGAGGCGTTGCGCGGCATCTTCTTGCGGAACAGCAGCGTCAGGCCCAGGAACAGCGTTCCGTAACCGGCGTCGCCGATGATCATGGCGAAAAACAGCGAGAAGAACAGCATGAAGACGACGCTCACGTCCGCCTCGGCATAGCCGGGCAGGACGTTGATGCCGTCGAAGACCGCCTGGATGGGCTTGGCCCAGCGGGGTTGGCGCAATTTGACCGGCACGTCGTCCTGCGGGCCGGGATCGGCGACAAGCACCCCCCAGCCGTGGCGCGCGGCGGCTTCGCGGACCGCCTCGACGGCATCGATCGGCGCGAATCCCTGCACGTAGGCGATTTTTTCCGTCGTCCCCATGCCGGCGCGGACTTCCTGGAACCGCACGTCGGCCGCCGCCGCCGCCGCCGCCCGTTCCAGGAGCGCGCGGTCGCCGGCCGTCCGCTTCAATTCCTCGGCGATGCCGGCCAGGCCGACGTCCAGCCGTTCGGCTTCGAACTGCAATTGCTCCGTCGCGCCCTCGGGCAGCTTCTGCTCTTCGGCGCCGGCCCAGTCGAACGGCTGATTCGCGAACAGCGCCCAGTAGGCGTCGGCTTTGCGGACGTCCACTTTCTGGGCGGCCACGCCCGCGGGCAGCGGCAAAACGGATTTGGCGGACGCCCGGTACAGCTTGAGGACGATGCCGTTCCGGGCCAGCGCGCGGATTTCGGCGGGATCGAAAGCGCCGAACGGCGCGGTCCGTTCCAGTTCGGCTTTCAGGAATTCGAGCCGTTCCTGCCACTCCTTGCGCGCATCGAGCAGATCGCTGACGTCGGCGATCACGGTGCGCAGATCGCGGCCGGTCGGCGGCAACTCCGCCGCGACCGGAATCGCATCGAGCAGGCGTTGCAAGCCGGCGGCCTTTTCGCGGGCGTCTTCCAGTCCGGTGCTCGCGGGCGAGACCACGGGGGTCACGTGCAGGACCCCGAGACCGCGCAACGCGTCCAGCGTCGCGGCCCGGTCGTGCGCCACGCACAGCAGCGTCAATTTCTTCATTTGGACGATCATGCCGCCGTCCCCTCTTGCGCCGCCGCTTCCTGCGCGGCCGCTTTCTTCACGCCCTTGCCCTTGGCGATCTTCGAGCGCACCACGGCGCCCGTGTTTTCGTCGCCTAGGAAGATGCGGATGCGCCGGATGTTCTCCGCGCACTCCGGGATCTTCACTTTCTCGAACAGATTCACGCGCTGGCTGGTCGTGCGCAATTCCTCGGCCAGCAGCCGGTGCTGCTCCTCGAGGAGGCGCCGTTCGATCCGCAGGCGGAAAAGCTGCTCCAGCGTCGCGAGTCCTTCGTCCAGCCAGACCGGCGTCGCCCACAAATCGGGGGCCGTCCGCTGGAACCGGATGGCCCGCAGGGTCCGCACCGCCACGCCGGCGATGTTGCCCGGTTCCACTTCGATCGATTCGACCTTGAGCCAGGCGGAATAGTCCAGGGGCTCGGAGTACAGCTTGACCCAGTCGGCCAAGGCGCCGCGCGCGGCTTCTTCCTCGGCCTTCTTCTCGGCGACGCGCTGGTCCACCTGCCGGATTTCCATCTGCAGCTGCTGTTTCTTGAGCTGCAGCGTCGGCAGATAGCGGCGATAGCGCTTCAGGGCGTCGCGCTGCGCCTTCAGTTCGGTCTTGGTGTTCTTGACCTTGCCCATCGCCGGTCCGATCCTACGCGGTCTGCTTCGGCCAGAATTGTTCGGTCAGTTTCGAGGAAATGCCCGTTTCCGCGGGCTCGAAGCAGTCGGCCATGATCTGCCAGCCGAGATCCAGCGCGGCTTCCAGCGGGATGTTGACGGACAGGTCCATCATTTCCTTCTCGAAGCGCTCGCCGTAGCGCAGCAGCTTGTTGTCCCACGCGCTCATGCGGAAGCCCATGGACTGCTTCTCCAGCGTCTCCTTGTAGGACGCGTAGAGCTGGATCATGGTGTTCATGACCGTGCGGTGATCCTCGCGGGTCTTGCCGTTGACCTGCTGTTTCAGGCGGGACAGCGAGCCGAACGGCTCGATGCGGCCGTTGCGGAGGTAGAACTGGCCTTCGGTGATGTAGCCCGTGTTGTCGGGCACCGGATGGGTCACGTCGTCGCCGGGCATCGTCGTCACGGCCAAGATCGTGATCGAACCGGCGCCTTCGAAGTCCACCGCCTTCTCGTAGCGGGACGCGAGCTGCGAATACAGGTCGCCCGGATAGCCGCGGTTGGCGGGGATCTGCTCCATCGTGATGGCGATTTCCTTCAGCGCGTCGGCGAAGCTCGTCATGTCCGTCAGCAGCACCAGCACGCGCTTGTTCTGCAGCGCGAACTGCTCGGCCACGGCCAGGGAGATGTCCGGCACCATCTGGCATTCCACCGTCGGGTCCGCCGCGGTGTGGATGAACAGGATCGAGCGCGAAAGCGCGCCGTTGGCCTCGAGCGTGTCGCGGAACTGCAGGTAGTCGTCGTGCTTCAGGCCCATGCCGCCGAGGATGATGATGTCCACTTCGGCCTGCAGCGCGATGCGCGCCAGCAGCTCGTTGTAGGGCTCGCCCGCCGCCGCGAAGATCGGCAGCTTCTGCGATTCGACCAGCGAGTTGAAGACGTCGATCATCGGGATGCCCGTGCGGACCATCTTGCGCGGGATGATGCGCTTGGCGGGGTTCACCGACGGGCCGCCGATCGCGATGCGGTTCTCGTCCAGCTCCGGCCCGTTGTCGCGCGGCTGGCCCGAGCCGTTGAACACGCGGCCCAGCAGGGCCTCCGTGAACGAGACGTCCATCTTGTGCCCGAGGAAGCGCACCTGGCCGTCCGTGGAAATGCCGCGGCTGCCCGCGAACACCTGCAGGAAGACCTTGTCCTTCTCCAGGCGGATCACCTGCGCCAGCGAGGTGCTCAGCGTGCCGACCACCTGGGCCAGTTCGCCGTTCGCCACGCCCTCGGCGCGGACCGTGATCACGTTGCCCGCGATCTGCTCGATGCGATGGTAGACCTTATGCATGTTCCGAAACCTCCGCCAGCATCGCGTCGATGCGCTGCTCCAGTTGCTTGAATTCCGCCGAATCCATCGTCACGAGGTTCCAGTCCTTCGTCACCGAGGTGAGCTGCAGGAACCACTTGCGCGCCGCGTCCTTGTCCGGGAAGAACACCTTCGCCGTCAGGATGCCGTGGATCTTGGCGAACACGTACTTCTGCCGGTCGGCGCCGGTCGCGGCGTCCACGTCGTGGAAGCTGTTCTGCTGCAGGTAGGTCGCATCCAGGAATTCGCTCTTCAGGTAGACCACGAAATCCTCGATGCTCGTGCCTTCCTCGCCGACCACCTTCATCATCTGGCTGACTTCGTTGCCCTGCCGCAGCGTCTTGCGCGCCTGCGCGACCTGCTGGGCGTCCACCACGCCCGGGTACTTGCTCCAGCTGTCCAGCGGATGGATCGCGGGATAGCGCCGCGCGTCGGAGCGCTCGCGATTGAGGCCGTGGAACGCGCCCACCACCTTCAGCGTCGCCTGCGTGACCGGCTCGTCGAAGTTGCCGCCCGCGGGCGACACCGTGCCGCCGATCGTCACCGAGCCCGTCGTGCCGTCCTTGAGCCGCACCACCCCGCCGCGCTCGTAGAACGCCGCGATCACGGATTCGAGGTAGGCCGGGAAGGCTTCTTCGCCGGGGATTTCCTCGAGGCGGCCGCTCATTTCGCGCAACGCCTGCGCCCAGCGGCTGGTCGAGTCCGCCAGCAGCATCACGTTCAGGCCCATCTGCCGGTAGTATTCGCAGATCGTCACCGCCGTGTAGACCGACGCCTCGCGCGCGGCCACCGGCATGGACGACGTGTTGCAGATGATCAGCGTGCGCTCCATCAGGCTCTTGCCGGTGCGCGGATCGGTCAGCTCGGGGAACTCGCGGAGGGTTTCCACCACTTCGCCCGCGCGCTCGCCGCACGCCGCCACCAGCACGACGTCCACGTCCGCGTGCTTGCTGGTGATCTGCTGCAGGACGGTCTTGCCGGCGCCGAACGGCCCCGGAATGCAATACACCCCGCCGCGCGCCACCGGGAAGAACGTATCGATGATGCGCACCTTCGTCACCAGCGGATCGGTCGGGCGCAGGCGCTCGGCGTAGGCTTTGATCGGCACCTTCACCGGCCATTCCTGCACCATCTTCGCCGCCACCTCGTCGCCGCGCTCGTTGCGCAGCTTGGCAACGACCTGGTCGACGTCGTACGACCCTGCCGCAACCGTTTCCGTTACCTGCCATTTTCCGGCCAGCCGGAACGGCACCATGATGCGGTGTTCGAAAATGCCTTCGGGCACGGTTCCGAGCGTGTCGCCGGCCGTCACCTCGTCGCCCTTGCGCGCCTTGGGGGTGTAGGCCCACTTCTTCTCGCGGTCGAGCGCCTTGAGGTAGGTGCCGCGCTGCAGGAAGAACCCGCACTGCTCCGCCAGTTTCGGCAGCGGATTCTGCAAGCCGTCGTACACCTGCGCGAGCAGGCCGGGTCCGAGTTCCACCGCCAGCAGGTTGCCGCTGAACGCCACCGGATCGCCCACTTTCAGGCCCGACGTGTCTTCGAACACCTGCAGTTCCGCGTTGTCGCCGCGGATGCGGATGACTTCCGACTTCAGCGCGACGTCGCCCGTGCGCGCATAGCCCACTTCGCTCTGCGTCACCGGGTTGTCGAAATGCACCGTGATCAGGTTGCCGTTGATCCCCACGATTTGTCCGACGTTTTCGCTCATTTTCGCCCGCCTTCGCTATTTGAAATCCGCCGCGCCGCCCGCGGCCGCGCTTTCTTCCAGTTCGGAAACCAGTTGTTCGAGCCGTTCGCGGCCCGCCTCTTCCCGCAGCGCCGCCCAGCGCGCCGCCAACGCCAGTTGGACCGCGAACGCCAGCACGGCCGGCAGTCCCGAGGCGTCCGCCCGCGCCAGATCCTCGACGTACTTCCAGCGCGCCAGGTCCAGGCCCATCTCGCGGGCCAGCGGACTGGCCTTGGCCAGCGCGTCGCCCGCTTCCTTGTCCAGCCAAACGGCGTAGCCCGGGTGGCTCTTCAGGAACGGTTTCGCTTCCACGCCCAGCTTGGCCCCGCGCATCTTGGCCGCCGTGTTGCGGATCTGCGCGTCGCCGGCCGCCCAGGCCTGCGCGAACGCCGTGCGCCCTTCCGCCGCCCGCCCCGCCAGCAGCAGGTCCAGCTCCGCCAGGTCCGCTTCGCTCAAGACGCCCTGGCACTTGAACCGGAACTCGGCCGGCGCAAACGGCGGCGGCGGCGCCAGCGACAGCGCCGGGAGCGACGAAACGAGATATTCGTAGCCGCCCATCCCCGGCCCTTATTCCGCCGCCTTCTTGACGATCTGCGCCAGTTCAGGCCGCAGGAAATTCGCGAGCGACTCGGCGATCGCTTCCTTGGTGAAATCGTGGAACACCTGGCCATCCTTCTTCGCGGCGTGGAACCCCTTGAAAATCTCCTTGCGGCTCTCGATCTGGATCCCCGCCGCCAGCTTGTTCTGGTATTCCTTGGCGAACGCCGCCTTCAGGGCCGCCGCGTCGGCTTCGCCCAGCATCGCGACCATGCCGCCCGCGCCGCCGTCCCGGGCATAGGCTTCCGCCAGCTTCAGCAACATCTGCGCCATCAGGTCCGGCGTCAGGGCTTCGTCCAGCTTGGCGTTCGCGATGCCGCCCACCACGTCGCTGACGGAAGAGTGGATGCTGATCAACAGATCGCGCGCCGCCTGCTGCAACGTCGCCCGGCCCCGTTCCGCAAACGCCGCCGAATCCTTTTCGGCCTTCTCGACCAGGTCCTTCGCCTGCTTCTGGGCGTCGGCCACGATCTTCGCCGCCTTCTGCTTCGCCTCGGCCACCAGCGATTCCGCCGCCTTCTCTCCGGATTCGACCCCCTCTTTGCGGATACGCTCGATCAAGTGTTGCAATTCTTCAGCCATGGCTTTTCCTTTGCTCCATAGAAGTACGAAAACGCCCCGCCACGATACACGCCGCGCAGTTGCCCATCAACCCTAAAAACGAGTGCGGCAAGCGGGCGAGCGTTCACCGGCTTCGGCCGCCTCACGATCCCGCGGAATGACGAAGCGCGACCAAACCCGGATGCCGTCCACGTCGCTGGCGCGACGGCCCAGCTCCGCCCCGACCTCCCGGACGAACGCACCGCGCCAACGATGCCTCCGCTGACCATTTCCGCCACTGTCGCCGGCTGTCCACCGGCCCGCTTCCACCAGTCTCGCTTATAATTATAACCGAGACTGATGTTGCCGGATTCTCGGAGTATTTTCGAATGTTTTCAATCTAGTCCGCGTCTCGCTTATAATTATAAGCGAGACTATTCCGGGACCCCGCAAAAGACGCTTATCGAATGGGAACGGTTTTCCCGGATGCCTTTCGCGCGCGGAACTGGCCGGTCAGGCCCGGGCCCGGAAGCGGCGGATCAGCTCGTTGGTGGAGCCGTCGTGCTTGAGCTCGGAATCCTTGCTCTTGAGCTCGGGCAGGATGCGGTTGGCCAGCACCTTGCCGAGCTGCACGCCCCATTGGTCGAACGAGAAAATGTTCCAAATGACGCCCTGCACGAAGATCTTGTGCTCGTAGAGCGCCACGAGCTGCCCGAAGGTCTCCGGAGTCAGCTGGTCGGCCAGCAGCGTGTTCGTCGGCCGGTTGCCGGGGAAGGTCTTGTGCGGCACGAGCTTCTCGGGCACGCCTTCGGCGCGGCATTCGTCCGCCGTCTTGCCGAAGGCCAGCGCCTCGGTCTGCGCGAAGAAGTTGCTCATGAGCTTGGCGTGGTGGTCGCCCACCGGATTGTGGCTCTTGCAGAACCCGATGAAATCGCACGGGACCAGCTTCGTGCCCTGGTGGATGAGCTGGTAGAACGCGTGCTGGCCGTTGGTGCCGGGTTCGCCCCAGACGACGGGGCCCGTCTCGTAGGTCACCGGCTTGCCGTTCTTGGTGACGCGCTTGCCGTTGCTCTCCATGTCGCCCTGCTGGAAGTAGGCCGCGAAGCGCGACAGATACTGGTCGTACGGCAGGAGCGCCGTGCTCTGCGCGCCGAAGAAATTGCCGTACCAGATGCCCAGCAGCGCCAGGATGACCGGCGCGTTGCGCTCGAAGGGCGCCGTCTCGAAATGGCGGTCCATCTCATGGTAGCCGTCCAGCATGCGCCCGAAATTCTCCGGGCCGATCGCGATCATCAGCGGCAGGCCGATGGCCGACGTCAGCGAGTAGCGCCCGCCCACCCAGTCCCAGAACTCGAACATGTTGGCCACGTCGATCCCGAACGCCTGCACCTCGTTCGCGGCGGTCGAGACCGCCACGAAATGCTTCGCCACGGCCGCCGGGTCGCCCAGCTTCTCCAGCAGCCACGTCTTCGCCGTCTCGGCGTTGGTCATGGTTTCCTGCGTGGTGAAGGTCTTGGAGGCCACGATGAACAGCGTCTCCGCCGCGTCGAGATCGCGCACGGCCTCGACGAGATGCGTGCCGTCCACGTTCGAGACGAAGCGCACGGTCAGGTCGCGCTGGCTGTAGGGCTTGAGGGCCTCGTAGGCCATGACCGGCCCCAGATCGCTGCCGCCGATGCCGATGTTGACGATATTCCGGATGGGCTGGCCGGTGAACCCGAGCCACTTCCCCGCCCGCACGAGGTCGGCGAACCCGCTCATCTTCTCCAGCACCGCGTTCACCGCGGGCATGACGTCCTTGCGATCCACCAGGATCGGGGTATTCGCCCGGTTGCGCAGCGCGACGTGCAGCACGGGCCGGTTTTCCGTCTCGTTGATCTTCCGGCCGGAAAACATCGCGTCGATCTCGCCGCGCAGGTCGGCCATGGGGCACAAGGCCTGCAGGAGCTTCAGCGTTTCGGCCGTGGCCAGGTTCTTGGAGTAGTCCAGATACCAGCCGCCGACCTCGAGGGAGAACGCCTGCGCCCGCGCCGGATCCGCCGCGAACAGGTCCCGCAGCGAGGCGGTTTTCATTTGCGCCGCATGGGCCTTGAGCGCCTTCCATTCCGGGGTCGTGTCGAGTCGTTTGCGCCTGGCCATGTTCTAATCTCCTTTTACGGATTCATCCGTAGGGGCCGAGCTTGCTCGGACCGGGCTCGGGTTCAGCAAGCCGAACCCCTGCGAAATCCAACAGCCCCGCGCCCAGCGGGCGCGGCTACAACAAAACCATTCGGACTACTTCTTCGCCTTGATCCGCTTGAAGCGGCCGATCAGGGGCAGCTCGCCGACGATGGGCTTCGCGTAGTCGAGGAAGGCCTTGGTCACGTCGCAGCCGTTCGGCGCAATGAAGGCGTCGGGCATGTGGCGGGTTTCCTTCGCCACGCTGCGCAATTCGACGCGCTCGAAATAGACCTGGTAGTTCTTGCCCTTCTTGCGGCGGATGGCCACGCTGCCGTCGATGTCCTTGCTGGTGGCCAGTTTGACCGCTTCGCGGCCGACCGCGAAGGCTTCCTTGGCGTCGTTGGCCGAGACCACGCCCGGGAACGAACGCTGCAGATAGCCGAACGTGTCGGCGCGCACGCGGGTGATATCGGTCTTGGTCTTGATCAGGCCGGCCAGGGCGTCGCCCAGGGCGCCGGAACCGGAGAGCTGCACGTTGCCGTGGCTGTCCACTTCTTTCGTGAACGCGGCCGCGATCGCCGTGCCGGTGATGTCCGAAATGCCTTCCGAGACCGCCACGACGCAACGGCCGTATTTTTCGACGACGGCCTTGACCTGCTGCGGGAACTTCTCGAGATCGAAGGGCCGTTCAGGCAGGTAGATCAGGTGCGGACCGGCGCCGGGATAGGTGCGCGCCAGCGCGGCGGCCGCGGTGAGGAAGCCGGCGTGGCGGCCCATGATCACGTTGATCTTCACGCCCGGCAGCGCGGCGTTGTCGAGGTCGTCGCCCATGAACGCCTGCGCCACGAACTTGGCGCTGCTGGCCCAGCCCGGCGTGTGGTCGTTCTCGCGCAGGTCGTTGTCCACCGTCTTGGGGATGTGGAAGCAATGCATCTCGAAGCCGGCCCGCTTGGCCTCTTCGTTGATGATGTGCGTGGTCTCGGCCGAATCGTTGCCGCCGATATAAAAGAAGTAGCGCACGCCGTACTTCTGGAGCTTCTCGAAGATCTTCGCGCAATCCGCCGGCGTGGGTTTCTTGCGGACGGAGCCGAGGCCCGACGAGGGCGTCTGGGCGACGGCCTTGAGCGTGGCGACGCTTTCGCGGCCCAGATCGATCAGATCCTCGTTCAGGATGCCCTTGATGCCGTGCAGCGCGCCGTAGATCTTCTTGATCTCCTTGTGCTTCTTGGCTTCCAGCACCGCGCCGACCAGGCTCTGGTTGATGACGACCGTGGGACCGCCGCTCTGGGCGATCAGCATGTTGCCGACGATTTTCGCGCTTTTCTTGGCCATAAAACGTTTTTCCTTTCGCGGGGAGGGTTGCGTCCACGCGGGCGGATGAAAGCAAAACCGCCCCCCCTCTTGCAAGCGGTTTCGCGGGCCCCGGGGCGCGGGCCGGCTCCCCCCGCCCGGCCTCTACGGGACGGTCCAGTGCTCCTGCCGGATGCGGTCCATGCGGGCGCGGGCTTCGACGGCGGCGGGCACGCCGGACTCCGCCACCCGCCCGTAGATGCGGGCGGCTTCCGGCCAGCGGCCGGCGTTTTCCTGCAGCGCGGCGGCGCCGAACGCCGCGCGCGTGAACCACACGTTCGCCTCGGCCGGCGGGGCTTCCTCCTGCAGGAAGGCGTAGACGACGTCCATGTAGCGGTCGAGCGCGGCGGCGGTGCGATTCATTTTTTCGAGGCAACGCCCGACCTTGTAGCCGGCCTGCAGGCGCAGGTCCGGAGGCGCCCCCGCGAAATCCAGCAGCGTGCGGTACGACAGCAGCGCCTCCTCGTAGCGGGCCGGATTCTCCTGCCCGAGCGTGTACTGGCAATCGCCTTTGCGCCCCCACGCCACCAGCGCTTCCGGCGCCTGGGGAAACTTCACGATCACCTCGTTGAACGCCAAAATCGCCGCCGCGAACTGGCCCAGTTCGCTGAGCACGTCGCCCTGCGCCAGGAGGGTTTCGGCCATGCGCAGACTGTCCGGATAGCGCGCCATCAAGGCATTGAAATGCTCGTTCGCGGCCAGGTATTTCCGGCGCGCGGTCGCCGCCCGGCCCGCCCAGAAGAGCGCGTCCGCGGCGCGCGGGCTGTCGGGATAATCGGCCGCCACTTCGGCGAACCGCCGTTCCGCTTCCTCGAAATCGCCGCGGTTGAACGCATGCTCGCCGAGCCAGAACCGGACGTCCGGCGCGAATGCCGAAGCGGGATGGTCCTTCAGGAACTGCTCGCAGACCCGCAGCGCGTCGGCGTCCTTGCCGAGCAGGTAGAAGCACCAGCCGCGCATGAACGCCGCCTGCTCCGCGGGCCGCGTTTGCGGCATTTGGTCGCGGATCCGCGTGAAGTCGTCCATGGCCGCCGCGAACGCGCCCATCCGATAGCGGATCAACCCGCGCGCCAGCAGGGCCTGCGCGCACGGTTCCGGCTCGGCGCAGGTCTCGACGACCCGGCCGTATTGCTCGATCGCGCTTTCCAACGCGCCGCGGTCCTCGTACAGCGCGCCCAGCCGCATCGCGGCCGCGCGCGAAAATTCCGTGGCCGGCCCGGCGCGGCTCAGGTCCAGCAACCGGATTTCGCCGGCCTCGGTCTCGCCGAGTTCCAGTTGCGTCTCGGCCAATTGCAGCTGGGCGCGGGCGGCGGCGGCGCTGCCGGTCGGGGCCGCCGCCTGCGCCGCGGCATAGGCGTCCTTGGCCAGCGAAAACCGGCGGCTGGCGAACTGCGCGTCGCCGAGTTTCTGCCACAGCTCGAGCCGGCGCGCGGGATCGGCTTCCAACTCCGCCGCCTGCGCATACGCCGCCGCGGCTTCCTCCGGCCGGCCGGCCGACCACAGCGCCCAGCCCCGCCCCGCCAGCGCGGCCGCCATGCCGGGCGCGCCCGCGAACGCATCCAGCCAGACCTGATATTCTTCCGCCGCCTCGTCCCACCGGCCCATCCGCGCCAACTCGTCGGCCAGGCCCAGTTGCAGGCGGGCCGCGCGGGTTTCGTCCGGCAGCTTGGCGGCCACGCCGCGCAACAGCTCGCGGCCCGCTTCCGTCGCTCCCGACTGGAGCAGCAGGCGCGCCTTCACCACCTGGCTCTCCAGCCGCTGCAGCGGATCGGCGGCCGCGGCGACGCTCCGATCGATCATCTTCAGCGCGACGGGATAGTTCGATTCCGTCCCCAGCGATTCCGCCACGAGGCGATAGCCCTGCGCGCGGGTCTCCGGCCGAAGACTTCGGTTGGCGGCCATCTCGCGCAGGCGGTCCATGGTTTCCGGCCGGCGGCCCTGGGCCAGCTGCAGCTCGACGGTCTTGAGCGCCGCGCGCTCGCTCCAGACCTGGCCCGCGTAGTTCGTTTCGATCCGGGCCAGCGCCGCCACGGCCGCGGCGTTCCGGCCGGCGGCGGCCAAGGCCGCCGCCAGATCCATCCCGGCCGCCGGCGCTTCGGGACTCGCCGGGTGGCGCGCTTCGATCAGGGCCGCGGCATCCTGCGCGCCGGTCCAATCCTGCCGCGCCATGAAAATCCGGGCCAGCAGGCGCAGCGCGGCGGGCGCGACGTCCTGCCCGGCGTATTTCTCGCGGAACCCATCCAGTTCGGCGGCGGCCTCCGCCCATTGGCCCAGCGCAAAGCGGGCTTGGGCGCGGGCCAGGGCGTAGTTCGCCGCCAGCGCCTGCGCGCGCACCGCCCCGCCGTGTTCTTCCAGCGTGGCCAGCGCCTCCGCCGGCTGTTCCGCGGCGAGTTGCACCCGCGCCAGCCACAGCGCCCCCTCGGCCTGGCGGCGCTTGTCGGGCGCGCCCGCCACCAGTTCCTCCAGCCGGCGGCGCGCCAGCCGGAACAGGCCGTCCTCGTAGGCCGCGCGCCCCGTCGCCAGCAACCGCCCGGCCTCCTCGACCGACAGTTTCGCCGTCGAGAGCGGTTCGTCCTCGTCCGTCTCCTGGGCGAGCGCCGGCGCGGCGCACGCCAGCGCCGCGACCGTCCACAACATGGCTCGCCAAAATCTCATGCCTTCTTTTTCGCTCGTTTTGCCTTCGCCGGCTTGGCCCGCCGGCCCGCCGGCACCGGCCCCAGCAGCGGGCGCAGATATTCGCCCGTGTGCGAGGCCGGATCCGTCGCGATCTCCTCCGGCGTGCCGCTGGCGACCACCCGGCCGCCTTCGTCGCCGCCTTCCGGTCCCAGATCCACAATGTAGTCGGCCGTCTTCACCACGTCGAGGTTGTGTTCGATCACGATCAGGCTGTTGCCCGCGTCGCGCAGCCGCAGCAGCACCTGCAAGAGCCGGTCCACGTCCGCGAAATGCAGGCCCGTCGTCGGCTCGTCGAGCAGGTAGAGCGTCCGGCCCGTGTCCCGCCGCGCCAGCTCCGCGCTGAGCTTCATGCGCTGCGCCTCGCCGCCGGAGAGGGTCGTGGCCGGCTGGCCCACCTTCAGGTAGCCCAGGCCCACTTCGCTCATCGTCCGGAACTTGCGGGCGATCGCCGGCACCGGCGCGAAGAACTCCAGCGCCTCGTCGATCGTCATGTCCAGCACGTCGGCGATGCTTTTGCCGCGCCACTTCACTTCCAGCGTTTCCTGGTTGTAGCGCCGCCCGCGGCACTGCTCGCAGGTCACGTAGACGTCCGGCAGGAAGTTCATCTCGATCTTCAGGATGCCGTCGCCCTTGCACTTCTCGCAGCGGCCGCCCTTGACGTTGAAGCTGAACCGTCCCGGCCCGTAGCCGCGCAGCTTCGACCCCGGCAGCTGCGCGAACAGGTCGCGGATGCCGTTGAACGCCCCGGTGTACGTCGCCGGATTCGACCGCGGCGTGCGCCCGATCGGCGACTGGTCGATCACGATCACCTTGTCCAGGTGCTGCATGCCGGCGATCTTCTTGTGCTTGCCGGGCTTGTCCTTCGAACCGTAGAACTTGCGGAACAGCGCCCGTCGCAGGATGTCGTCCACCAGCGTGCTCTTGCCGCTGCCCGAGACGCCCGTCACGCACGTGATCCGCCCCAGCGGGAAGCGCGCGTCGACGTTCTTCAGGTTGTTTTCCGCCGCGCCGAAGATTTCCAGCCACGCTTCGCCCGGCGCCCGGCGCTCGGCCGGCACGGCGATCTGCTTTTCGCCGTTCAGGAACTGCGCGGTCAGGGAGGTCTTCGATTTCAGGAGGTCCGGCACCGTTCCGGCGAAGACGACTTCCCCGCCGTGCACGCCCGCCGCCGGGCCCAGGTCGATGACGTAGTCCGCCTCGCGGATCGTCTGTTCGTCGTGCTCGACCACCACCACCGTGTTGCCCAGGTCCCGCAGGCCCTTCAGCGTGCGCAAGAGTTTTTCGTTGTCGCGCTGGTGCAGGCCGATGCTCGGCTCGTCGAGCACGTAGAGCACGCCCACCAGTCCGGCCCCGACCTGCGTCGCCAGCCGGATGCGCTGCGCCTCGCCGCCGGAGAGCGTCCCGCTCTCGCGGTCGAGGTTCAGATACCCCAGCCCCACGTCGCACAGGAATTTCAGCCGCTGGCGGATTTCCTTCAGGACTTCCGCCGCGATTTTCCGTTCCTGCGCGGTCAGCGGCAGGTTCGCGAACCACTCCGTCGCGTCGCGCGCGGATAGCGCCATGACCTCCATGATGCCCTTGCCCGCGACCTTGCACGCCAGGCTTTCGGGCTTGAGGCGCTTGCCGCCGCAGGCCGTGCAGGGCAGGCGGCTCATGAAGTTCGCCAGTTTGTGCTTGATGTAGTCGCTGTCCGTCTCGGCATAGCGCCGCTGGAGGTTCGGGATGACGCCCTCGAAGGGCTTGCGGTACTTCCGCCACGCGCCGCGCATCCAGAAGCCCAGCTCGACGTCCTCCTCGCCCGAGCCGCGCAGCACCACGTCGCGGATCTTCTGCGGCAGCTCCTCCCACGGGGTGGCCAGATCGAACTCCAGATGTTTCGCGAGCGCCCGCAGCAGCCCCTTGCGGTAGATCGCCTCCCGCCGCCCCGCCGGCCGCCACGCCGCGATCGCCCCGCCGTCGATGGACTTCGTCGGATCCGGCACGACGAGGTCCTCGTCGAACACCAGCATCTGCCCCAGCCCGTCGCACGTCGGACACGCCCCGTACGGGCTGTTGAACGAGAAATTCCGCGCCAAGAGCGCGTCGAAGCTGATCCCGCAGTCCGCGCACGCATTCTTTTCCGAAAACATCCGCGGCGTCCAGGCCTCGCCCGCGCCCGGCTCCTGGAACAGCGCGTGCAGTACCCCCTCGCCCTGCTTCAGCGCCAGTTCGACCGAATCCGTCAGCCGGCCGCGGATCTTGTCCGCCACCACCAACCGGTCCACCACCGCCGCGATGGAGTGCTTCTTCTGCTTGTCCAGCTTCGGCGGGTTCTCGATCTCCACGATCTCGCCGTCCACCTGCGCGCGGGTGAACCCCAGCCGCCGCGCCGACTCGAAGACCTCGACGTGCTCGCCCTTGCGCCCCTCCACCAGCGGCGCCAGCAGCTGCACCTTCGTGCCGGCCGGCTTCTGGAGGATCAGGTTGACGATCTCCTCCGCGCTCTGCCGCGCGATGGGCTTCCCGCATTGGTGGCAGTGCTGGTGCCCCACGCTCGCGTAGAGCAGGCGCAGGTAGTCGTGGATTTCCGTCGTCGTCGCCACGATCGACCGCGGATTCGCCGCGCCCGTCCGCTGCTCGATCGCGATCGCCGGCGAGAGCCCTTCGATGCGGTCCACTTCCGGCTTCTGGAGCTGTTCGAGGAACATCCGGGCGTAGGACGACAGGCTTTCGACGTATTTCCGCTGCCCTTCGGCATAGAGCGTGTCGAAGGCCAGCGACGACTTCCCGCTGCCGCTGAGGCCCGTCACCACGCACAGGCTGCCGCGGGGAATCCGCACCGTCACGTTCTTGAGGTTGTGCTCCCGCGCCCCCTCCACCAAAATATAGTTCTCCGCCATCGCCTTGCGCCTTTTCGTAAATGGATGGGCCACCTTACCACGGACCGGCCCAGCCTTCATGCCAATTCTTAAAACCCCGCCCCCTCCCCGTCAATCCAATACTGAACCACCGTTCCCCTTCCCGCCTTCCCCCTTGGAAATTGGACATTGATGATTGAATATTGACCATTGAATATTGCGCCCCCGTTCGCGCCCTTCGCCCTTCGATGGTAGCTTCCGCCGCAGGAGCGCACGCCATGGCCCGATCCAAGCCCAAGAAAACCTCCCCGCGCCGCGCCGCGCGGCCCAAGCTCCTCGCCGGCGGCAATCCGCAGATCGCCAAGGGCGACGGCGATGCCCCGGTGCAGGCCTATCTTGCGGCCATGCCCGGCTGGAAGAGCGACGTCGGCCGCCGCCTCGATGCGCTCATCGCGAAGGCCGTGCCCGGCGTGGTCAAGGCCGTGCGGTGGAACTCCCCCTTTTACGGAGTCGCCGGCCAAGGCTGGTTCCTCGGGTTCCATTGCCTGACGCGCACCGTCAAAATCGCCTTCTTCCGCGGCGCCGAACTGCGCCCGCCCCCGCCCGGCGCCTCCAAAGATCCTCTCGTGCGCTATCTCGACGTCTACGAAAGCGACCCGCCCGACGACGCCCGCCTGGCCCGCTGGATCCGCCAAGCCGCCCAACTCCCCGGCTGGGGCAAAAACCAGGCCGTTTGAGCCGTTTTCAGCCATAAAAACCGCGATTTTTGCGATTTCAGGCCCAAAATCGGCATTTTCAGGCCCTCCGGAGCCCACGGAGGCCCCAAAAGCCCAAAATCGACCGTCCCGACCTCTCGGGGAGAACGGGAAACGCAAATTCACGCAAATAGGATTTTTCGGACCTCCAACCTCGGATTTCGAATCTCGGGCACGCCGAGCAGCCACTCGGGCAAAAAAACCTGAAGCCAAGCAGGAAAACAGGAAACACCAGAAAACACGACGAAGGCCCTTCCCCCCTCCTGTTTTCATGCCAATTTCCTGTTTTCCTGCTAAAAACCCCTCCCTAGTACTCAGTTGCGTAATTCC
>DDWR01000024.1:0-140737 GCA_002347655.1 Verrucomicrobia bacterium UBA2281
GGTAGGGCGAACCCTCCGGGTGAGCCGATCTCTCTGGCCGTTTAAACCCGGATTTTGCATTTGAGCAGGGCGGTTGTGTGATCACCCGATGAACGTTGAGCGATGCGGGAGTGGTTCTCCGTTGGATCAATGCAGATGGGTCTGATGTCGCCTCCGGATTCGCCTCCGATCAAGCCCAAACGGGCGAAGGAGGCCCAAAGGCATTGCAGTTGGGCAACCTCAGCTCCAGCCGGCAGATGCGTTGGAGCCAGTAGCGGATCCGGGCTCGCATGCGCGGGTCGCGCACGCCCAGGCGCAGAACGGGCATGCGCCCGCCGGAGCCATAGAGGGCGGGGATGGCCAGCACCTTCAGGCGGATCTTCTTGAGCCGGCAGACGCCCTCGGCTTCGGTCTTGAGAACGCGGCGGTTGAAGTGGTGGATCAGGTTGTAGAAGACCATGCCGATCAGCAGCATGCCGGCCTCCGTGCCCCAGAAGCTGCGGACGTTGAACTCGTGCCAGCCATAGCCCTCTTTCAGCTCCTTGATGACGTTTTCGATCTTGGCGCGCGGCCGGTAGGTGCGCCAGACCTCGAGCATGGACAGGTCCTCTTCGTTGGTGACCATCGCGCCATAGCGGTAGTCCCGATGGTCTTCGAGATCTTCGAAGAGCGAGGGTTGCTTGCCGGTCGCCCGAGGCCGGGTGGGCACGTGCTGGCGCACGAAGACCATCCGGCGGGCCTTGTCCCAGGTGCTGAGGCATACCTGCGCCTCCGCCATCTCGATGCCCGGCGCCACATTGCTCCATACCGCGATCTGGCGGATGGCCGCCTTCACGCAGTCGCTCAGCCGCATCGCCACGACGTAGCGGCGACCTTCCGATTCCAGATGCTCCAGGAAGCCGTTGTCGCAAAACCCGCTGTCCGCCAACACGCGGCGGGCCTTCAGCGCCCAGGGCAGTTCGCGGCAGGTCTGGTCGAGGAACCCGGCGACTTGATGGGCCGTGTGGACGTTGCCGCTGCGGTTCCACAGGTTCACGACGTATCCGCAGCCTAGGCTCGCCTTCAGCGGATGGTGGCTCGGTCGGCCGGGCTTGTTCGGATTGTAGCCTTTCTTCGCCCCCTCCTGCTCGCCGTAGCGCGTGCAGACCGTGCTGTCCAGAACCAGGTCGTCCTCCGCAACGGCTTCCTCTTCCAGCAAACGCCGGGCCAAGCCGCAGCTCGATTCCCGCAGCCGCTCGACATGCATGCGCCTGAACTTGCCGAGAAACCGCGTCAGCACGCTGGCCGCGTGCGGCAGCCACTTCACCCCGAAGCAAGCCGCGATGACCTCCCGCCCGTGCATCCAACTGCCGACGTCTGAGAAACGCGTGCCACCCGCCACGCACGTCAGAAACAGAGACAGCACCTTTGGATAGATCCCCTTCGCATGGGGCGAATGCTCCTCCACCGGAATGTGCCCGTCCACCCAGTGGCGAAACTCGATTTGCTCCAGAAACTTCGCCACCACCGAGCAAGCCCCGCCCCCGGCCGTTAGTTCTTTGCCCGTGAAGGTGATCTTGACTTGCCCCACCTGATCCGGTCGAATATCCTCTGTCTTGTGCTTCACTTTTTCGTGTCCCTTTCTTGTTCGCACAACAAGGGCACAGTGAAGCACTTGCTTTTTCAAGCCTTATTCAAACGCAAAATCTGGGTTAAAAAACGGCCACAGTAAATCTGAATTTGCTCTAGCGCCGGCCCCGCAAGTTTTACGTAGAACGTAAAAACTTTCGCGCGGCTTGACGTCGAACGGGCGGGGCCGAGTGCCGAGCCCAAGTCCCGCGGACGCGGGACGCCTGGCGAACGCGAGGTCGATGGCGCCGCGCCCTGCGCGGCGAGCGAGCGAGACCCTGCGAGCGGAGCGGAAAAAAGTTTGCCGGCGGCGTCAGGGCGCGATCCGAACCGCGGCGGGCCAGACGGGGGCGCGGCGGCGGACGGCGGGCGCTGCGCTGGAAAGCACTTTCACGCGGCGGCCGTTCTTGGGCTGGTAGAGGCCGATCGCCAGATCGAGCGGGCCGGGCGGTAGATCCGCGGGCAGCGCGAGGCGCCGCGTTTCCGCGACGCACTCGCCGGGCACCGGCCGCAGGGACGGATCGCCCCACAGCAGCGCCGAGCCGCGGTAATCGTCCTGCGCGACGATCTTTCCGCGCGCGTCGCGCAAATGGATGAACACGATTTCCTGCCCCGGCGCGAAGGTTTCGCCGGCGGACCAGTGCAGGCGTACCGCGAGCTCGTCGCCGGCGCGGACGGCCGCCGGCTCGACGGCGACGCCTTCGAGGCGCACGCCGTTGGCGAAGACCGTCGCGCAGGGCTGCGCCGGCGCCTGCGCGGAATCGCGCCGCGTCCGGACGGCCGCTTCGCCGCCGAGGCGCCGGACGTGGTCTTCCGGCAGCGCGGAAAGCGCCGACGGCCGCCAGCGGACGATCTCGGCCAGCAGCGCCCGCTGCGCATCCTCGCTCGCCGCGCCCGCGCGCAAACGGCGCAGCGCCGCGGCCACGCGCGCGGCGGCGCGGCCCGCCAGCAGCGTCTCGCCGGTCCAAACCGCGGCCGGCGGCAGTCCCAGGCCATCCGCGTCCCAGCCGCCGGCGGCCACGGAAATCACGGTCCACTTGTCCACCGTCGTCCGCTCGTATTTCGCGCCGTGCGCCGCGAGCGTCCGGAGCGCGGCGGCTTCGAAACGGGGTTCCACGATGAACGCGCCGGGACGTTCCGCCGCGACGGCGCCGTCGCGCGCGACGGCGCCGGCCGCGAACACCCGCGCGGCCAGGCCCGCGAGCCGCTCCTCGGGCACGTTCCGCCCGGACAACAGCTGGTTGGAGATCCAGCGCGGCGCATAGACGACGGCGTCCGGCATCCGCTGGCGCAACCATTTGGCCAGCGCGTCCACCGCCGCGGCGGTGTGGCGCCGCACGAGGCTGCCGTCGGTTTCCAGCGCGGCGGCCTCCGCCAAGCGCCAGGCCAGCCCGCGGCCCGCGCGCGGTTCGCCCGGGAACGTCGCCCGCAACGCCCGCGCGCCGCGCGCTTCCACGCGGAATTCCGGCCGCGCGAACCCGGAGGGATAGAACAGCCGCGGGCCGGACCATTCCAGCGGAATGACCGGCGCATCGGCCAGCACCGGGCGCCATGCGCCGTCGATCTCGGCCTCGACACGGATGCGCCGCGGAAAATCGAAGGCCTCCGCGCCCATCGCGTGGGCGAACAGGAACTGGACGGAATGGACGTCGCGCGGCTCCGCGAACGTCCATTCGAGCGTCGCGTCGGACCGCGCGCCGGGCGCCCAGACCGTGTCGAGATTGTCGTCGGCCAGAACGGACGCGAGATCGGCTCCCGCGCCGTCGCGCAGCGCGGCGATATCCGCCGCGGGGACGTTCCGCCGCGCGAGCGGCGCGCGGCGCAGGTTCCAGACGAGGGTGCGGCCGCCGGCCGCGACGGATTCGTAGGCCGCGCCGTCCTGGGCCAGGAACGGGCCGAGGCCGTTGAAGTCGGACGAATAGGCCACGACCGCGGCCAGCTCCGCGCGGCGCAGGATGGGCTCGTAGAACAGCTGCTTGCCGTTGGAGACGGCATAGCGTTCGTCCAGCGCGAAGTTCAGCGGGAACAGCTGGAGCGGCGCGAGCAGGGCGGTTGCGCCGGTGCGATCGAGCGCGGCGCCGATTTCGCGGTAGGCCGCCAGCTGGGAGCCGGCCTTGCGGTTCGCGCCGGCCAGCGCCGAAACCGCCAAGGCGCCTTGGCGCAGCGCCAGCAGGGCGAGCAGGATCCAGGCGGCCGCGCGCACGGCGCGGCGGCGCGGCGCGGCGCAGGCGACGCCGGCCAGCACCGCCAGCCCCGGCACCCACGGCACCCAGTAGCGCGCGGTGTGCGTGCGGGTGAAGCCGGAGGTGACGAAGATCAGCGCGAAGAGCAGACTGAACAGCACGGCGCCGGCCCGGGCGTAGTTCTCGCGCGGGGTCGCCGCGCGCCGGCGCGCGAACGCCGTCGCCGCACCCAGCGCCGCCAGCGCGAGCACGCCCGCGGCCAGGACGAGCGGTTCGCGCGAATCCCCGCCCAGCGCGCCGGAATCCTGCAGCAGCAGGAGGCGGTTCCACGAATTCCGCAACGCTTCGCGCAGCGGCGCGTGCCCGCCGATCTGCGACATCGCCAGCGAGGCCCACTCGTGCCGCGCGTTCCACGCCAGCCACGGCGCGCAGCCGGCGGCGATCCCCGCCAAGCCGGCCGCGATCCCCGCCGGTTGCCGCCAAAACTTGCCGCGCAGGGCGTGCAGGAGCAGCAGCGCCGCCGCGCCCAGCGCCGCCGCCACGATCAGGTTCGACCACAGGCCCACGCCCGCCAGCAGGCCTAGCCCGAACCAGCGGCCCCAGCCGACGCGTTCCCCGGCGCGCAGCCGCGCGGCCAACCGCGCCGCCGCATAAATCGCCAGCGCGTCCACGAACAGCGCCACCATGTAGCCGCCGCGCGCGGCGAACTGGAACTGGAAATAGGCCAGCGGGCCGAACAGGCCCGCCAGCACGGCCGCGCACCCGCCCCACGGCCCCGCCGCGTCGCGCGCCCAGCGCCACAGGAACGCCAGCGCCAGCGCCGCGAAGATCACGGGGCCGAGGTTGACCGCGAACCCCGTCGAGCCCAGCAGCGCCACCGCCAGCGCGCTGGCCGCCGGCTCGAGGCTGCCCATGTAGGCCTGGCCGTAGAAGAAGACCGGAAATTCCTTCAGCGCGGCCAAGTGGCGCGCCATCAGCGCGACCACCGTCGGATCGGGCTCGGAAATGGCGCGCGTGGCCCACGCCCCCGCGACGCGCGCGGCGATCCCCAGCGCCAGCGCGACCCCCGCCAGGACGTCGGCGGGTTCGAAGCGGCGCGCGGTGGTTGGCTCGGCATCCATGCGGTTCGGCTCAGTGGTGGAAATAACCGTCGAAATTGGGTTTCACGGGCGCGGCGTGCGGGCGATAGCCGACGTCCACGCGCGCGTTGCCGCCGGGGCGGACGGCGATGAAGCGCAGGTTGCCGTCCACGGCGAACGGCTCGATCGCGGCGCCCGGCGTGCGGCAGATCAGCCCGTCGCGCCAATTGTAGCGCAGCACGACGCGGTCCGCCGCCGGATCCGCCGGAAAGACCTCCAGACGGTTCTCCCGCGCCGCGACGCGGCCGGCGCCTTCATAAAAACGCGTGCCCGGCCCCGGATCCTTCAGGCGGTAGATCCAAACGTCGTTGCCCAGCATGGGCTGTTCATGGACCCGTTCGAAATGTTCCGGCTGCGCCTCCAGGAACGCGAGCGCGTCCCCCTTCTTGGCGATCCAATGCGTGATGCCGTAGGCGCGCGAGAAGAACAGGACGCCGGCGACGTTCTGGCGGTAGAAGCCCGGCGGATAGTTGTATTCGATGGTGCCGCGCGGAAAACCGTAGTAGTCGTCGGCCATCATTTCGCGGTGCGTCAGGACGGGCAGATAGGCGATGTTGCCGCCGCCGTAGAAATGGACCGCGCGGCCGGCGAAGCCCACGCGGCCGTCTTCCGGCACGTGGGCGCGAATCCAGTCGGCGAGGTCGCGCACGTCGGCCGGCATCGTCCGCAGCGGCCCGGGCTTGCGGTTGGCGTAGTGCATCCGCACGGAGCGGAAGCCCAGCAGCAGCGTCGCCAGGACGAGCCCCTGCGCCGCGGCCCAGGCCCAGCGGCGGGCGCGGCCCGGCGGGGCATCGGTCCCGAACAACCGGTCGCACAGCGCGGCCGCCGGAAACGCCGCGACCATGGCCAGCGGAATCGCCATGCGGTCGAGCTGCGAGAGCGGCTTGAGTTCGCGGCTCCAGCCGGCGATGGCCGCCAGCAGCAGCACCGCCGGCAGCATCCAGCGGCGCAGCTCGGGCCGCACGGCCACGGCGGTGCCCAGCAGGCCCAGGATGGCGATGACCGGATGGTATTCCTGGACGGAGCGCAGCAGGCGGGTGGCGCCGTGCGCCAGCATCGTCGGCCACGCGGGCCGGGCCAGCTCCATGCCGACGTATTCAACCACGATGCGGCACGGATACAGCGTTGTCCAGAGCCACGGCGCGAGCAGGGCCAGCGCCAGCGCGCCCGCCGCGACCAGCCAGCGGTTCGCGCACCAGGTCCACGCCCGGAAATTCCACAGCCAGCCCAGTCCCAGCCCGGCGCAGATGAAAACGCCCGGCGTCCACAGGCAGGTCAGCCATGCCGAAAGCCCCAGCGCCAGCGCGCTGCCGGCGCCGCCGCGCCCGCGCACCGCCAGCCGGTAGCCCAGCGCCGCCGTCGGGAACGCCATCATGGCCGAGGTCATCGCGCCGACGGTGCCGAAATGCCAAGCCCACAGGAAGATGCCGCGGCTGGCGCCGCACGCGAGGATGCCCGCGCACAGCGCGCCGGCGCGTCCAAGGCCCGCGGCGCGCGCGGAACCGACCGCCAGCCAGGGAAAACCGAAGACGAACCAGAAGATGAACGCCGCGCCGTAGAACACGTGGGGTTCCCAGATCTTCAGCAGCGGCAGCAGCAGCAGGCCGTAGCCGTGCGAGCCGCTCGTCACGCCCACGAAATGCTCCGTGCCCGCGTTCCACCACGGATTGTAGCCGCCGAGGGCGAACGGAAACAGGGCGCCGAATTCCTTCAGCCGGAACATGAACGACGGGTGGTCGAACCCCCACGGCACCTGGCCGCCCAGGATGCCCCACGCGGCGCGCGCGCACGCCAACTGGCCGCCCAGCAACAACAAACCCAGCAACCACGGCAGCCAACGCCGTCGGCGCGCGTCGCCGGCGAGATGGCAAGCCACCGCTGCTCCCGCCGCGATCGCGAGGAATTTCAGGCTGGACGCCGTCCACCACGGCGCCAGGAAATACCAGTAGGCGCCGCGTTGCTGGTGCCAATCCAGCGTCTGGCCCATCCACAGCACGTAGACGGCCAAGAGCGCCGCCAGCGCCGGCACCGGCCACCACCGCCCGGCCGCCGCCTTTGGTTGTCGGTCGTTCGACATGTCCGGCATCATAGCATGCGGGCCGCGCCCTACAATTCAAACGTGTCCACGGGGCATTCCGGCAGCGACCGCAGGAAGACCCGCCCGTACCACTTGGTCAGGATCCGCGAATCGAGGACGACGACGATGCCTTCGTCCGTCTGCGAGCGGAGCAGCCGGCCGAAGCCCTGACGGAACTTCAGCACCGCTTCCGGCAAGGAATAGTCCCGGAACGGGTCGCCGCCTTTTTCCTTGATGCGCTTCAGGCGCGCGGCCACGACGGGGTGGTCCGGCACGGCGAACGGCAGGCGCGTGAGGATGACGTTGCTGAGCGCGTCGCCGCGCACGTCCACCCCCATCCAGAAGCTGTCCAGGCCGAAGAGGACGTAGCCCTCGTTCTTGCGGAAAACGTCGAGCATCGCCCGGCGGGCCAGGCCTTCGCCTTGCGCCAGCAGGACCAGGCCGGCTTCTTCCAGCGGGGCGCGCAGGGCGGTCGCCGTGCGCTTGAGCAGTTCGTCGCTGGTGAACAGCGCGAACGCCCGCCCGCGCGTCTTCAACGCCCAGCGCAGCACGCCCCGCGCCACCGCGGCGGCGAAGGCCTCCTTGTCCTTGGGGTCGGGCGCGTTGGTCGCCACGTGCAGGCGCATTTGCCGGGCATGGTCGAAGGGCGAGCCCAGGCACAGCAGCGCGGCCTCCTCGCCCACGCCGAGGCGGTCGCGGCAATACTCCAGCCGACTGCCCACGGCCAGCGTCGCGCTGGTCAGCGTCACCGCCGGAATCGGCTCGAACAGCACGTCGCGCAGGATGGGGGCCACTTCGATCGGCGCCGAGTGCAGCACGGGCTGCCGGCGCTTGCCTTCGCGCTCGAGCCAATAGACCTGATCCGGCAGCGCCTGCGCCAAAAACGATTCCAGCATCCCGCCCAGCGCGATCCCCGTGCCGCGCAGATGGCGCAGCTCCGCGCGCGAATCCTCGTCCTGGTCTTCCAGTTCCTCGATCAGCGCGCCGAGCCGGCCCGACAGCTCGCGCAGCAGCTCGGGCACCGCCGACTCCACGGCCAGCGGCGCGGCCACGGCGATCAGGCCGTCGCGCGCGCCCAGACCCGCGACCCGCGCGACGTCGTGGAACAATTCGGCGACGGCATCCCACAGGCGCGTGACGGTCTGGGCCGCCGGTCCGGCCCGCAAGTAGCCCAGCAGGCCCTTGCCCGAATCCGGCGCATAGAGCCGCCGCAGCCAGTATTCGAATCCGTTGGGCGAGAGCCGGATGCCCAGATGTTCGCTGGCCGCGGCCTCGACGGTATGCGCTTCGTCCATGACGATGGCGGCCACGTCGGGCAGGAAGGACGCCCCTTCGCGCCGCAGCGCCAGATCGGAAAACAGCAGGTGGTGGTTGGCGATGAGCAGGTCGGCATCCTGCATCCGGGCGCGCGCCCGGAACAAGAAACACCGCTTGCGCTCGGGGCATTTCCCGCCCATGCAGTTGCCGTGCTCCGCGCAGACGGCGGACCAGGCCTCCGGCGCGGGCGGCCGGCGCAGTTCCTGCACGCTGCCGTCTTCGGTCCGGTCGGCCCAGGCGCGGATGCGCTCCAGCTCCGCCGCGACGCCGTCGGGAAACAATTCGCGCTGGTGGCCGCGCGCGCGCGCCAGGCGCCGCAGGCACAGATAATTCGAGCGGCCCTTGACCAGCACGGCGCGGAACGCCGTCCCCAGGCGATCCTGCAGCAACGGCAGATCCTTGCCGACGAGCTGTTCCTGCAGGGAGATCGTGTGGGTGGAGACCAGCGCCCGGGTGCCGGTGCGCTTGGCGTGCAGGATCAGCGGCACCAGATAGGCCAGGCTCTTGCCGATCCCGGTGCCCGCCTCCACGATCAGGTGGCGGTTCGCCTCCAGCGCGGCGGCGACCGCGCGGGCCATGTCGACCTGCTGCGGGCGCGCTTCGTATTCGAAATCCCCCTGCGCGGCATCGACCAGCGCGCCGCCCGGCAGGAACGTGGCCGCGGCCTGTTCGTCCAGCGGACGCGGATCCGCGGGGGACCCGTTCTGGATGGGCGCAATCATCGCGCTCCCCCGGAGGGCATCGAATGCGCTTCCGCCCGGCGGACCGAACGCCCGCCGGCGCCAGCTACGGAGTCGAGACCGGCGCCGTCACGGGCGCGGCGTCGAGAATGCCCGCCGCCGGTTTTTCTTCCGCCGCCGGCTGTTCCGCGGCGCCGGCCATGGCGGCCAGCGGCCCGTCGAGCTTGATGGTCGCCCGTTCCCGCAGGCTCTTGACGTACTCGGCGGCGACCTTCTGCTGGGCCCGGCCCTTCAGCACGACGACCAGGCGATCCTGCACCTGCTCGAACGGCAGCACTTTTTCGTCCTGTTCGCCGGTCACCTTGATCACGTGGAAGCCGACGGGCGATTCGACCACCTCGCCGATTTCGCCGATGGGCTGGCCATAGACGGCGTCTTCGAATGCCTTGGCCTCGCGGCCGCGGGGAATCACGCCCAGGTCGCCGCCGCGCGCGCGGCTCGTGCATTCCGACACCTCGCCGGCCAGCTTGGCGAAGTCCGCCCCTTCCAGCAGCGCCCGGCGGATGCCTTCCGCTTTCGCGCGGGCATCCGTCTTGAGTTCGGCGGCAACCCCGGCGGGCACCCGCACGAGGATATGCCACGCCAACCGGCCGGCCGGTTCCGTGAACTCCTTCAGGTTGGCCTCGTAGAATTCACGCGCGGTGTCCTCCGTCACGGCCGCGACGGCTTCCGCGAGCTGGTCTTTGGTCATCTTGTTCTTGAAGATGTCCAGTTTCAGGTTCATCTCCAGCTCTTCCATCGGCACGTTGGCGTCGGCCAGCAACATCGTCAGCGAGCCGCCGGGACCGAGGGCCTTTTCGAGATCCTGCTTGCCCTTTTCGAGTTCGTCGCGGGTGATGACGGTGCCGGTGCGTTCCATTTCCGCCCGGACCAGCTGGCGCACGACCAGATTGTCGATCGCCCGGTTCAGCAGCTGCGCCTGGACCGCCGGGATCTGTTCCGCCGGGAGATTTTTCGGCACGTGCGAGAACAGGCGGCCTGCTTCGCGCTGGATCTGCGCGCCGGTGATGCCGGTCTGGTCCACCCACACCGCCACTTCCGCGCCCAGCACGTTGGGCCGCACCGTTTGCGCCTCTTTTTTGCCGCAACCGGAAACGACGAGCACCGCCGCCACCGAAACCATCCATCCAAGCATCCGTTTCATGTCCGTGATCCTTTCGCGCTGTTTACAATCCGATTTGCGCCATTTTCGGCCAAATCCCCCAAAATGCAAGTCCCATGCGAACGGCGGCCCATTTTTTGCCTTTTTGCCTTTTTGTCTTTTTACCTTGTCTAAATCAACGAACCCTTCCAGCTTATGCCTATTATGACCCTCACGCTGTTCATCCCCACCAAAAACGAAATCGAAGCCATGCGCGTCATCATGCCGCAGATCGACCGCGCCGGGGTGGATCAGATCGTGGTGGTGGACGATTCGACCGACGGGACGGCCGAATACGCCGAATCCATCGGCTGCGACGTCGTCCGCCAGCGGGACAAGGGCCTGCGGGCGGCCTACGTGGAGGGCTTCGCCAAGGTCCGCGGCGACCTCGTCATCACCTTCAGCCCCGACGGCAATTCTCCCGTCGAGGCCATTCCACGGCTCGTCGCCAAGCTCCAGGAAGGTTACGACATGGTGATCGGCTCGCGCTATCTGCCGCCGGCGAAGAGCGCGGACGACGACGTCCTGACGTCCTTCGGCAACTGGCTGTTCACCCACGCCATCAACGTCCTGCACGGCCACGCCTGGAGCCGGCCCTACACCGACGCCATGGTGATCTACCGCATCTATCCCGCCCGCCTCTTCACCGAACTGGAACTGGACAAACCCGAAGGCTACGTCACCGAGAAATGGTTCGGCACGCTGCTGGGCGTCGAGCCGTTGCTTTCCGTCCGCGCCGCCAAGCGCAAGCTGCGCATCGCGGAGATCCCGGTGGACGAGCCCGCGCGCATCGGCGGCGAGCGCAAGCTCCAGCCCTTCCGCTGGGGGGCCGCCTACCTGGCGCAGATCGTCCGCGAGTGCTGGTTTTGGAAATGACGCGCCGCGTTTTCTCGGACGCCGCCGGCCCCCGCCGCCATTTCGGCGATATTTCGGCAGGTAAAACGGTACTGAATTTTTTGCCGGTTTGGGGTTGTCCTGTTTTGCCCCGCCGTGATACAAAAGACACAAGCTTGAGAAGGCATTTGGCCTTCGGTTCGGATTTAAAAAATAAAGAAACAAACCAAACAAGGAGATAGCATGAAGAAATTGGTTATCGGATTGATGATCGCTCTGACGGCCGGCATCGCCTCCGCCGACGTGATCGCTTCGTGGACGCTGGACACGTATCTGGGCGGCGAAGCCTCGGCTCCCGCGGACACGATGATCGGCAACATGGAACAGATCACCATCACGCGCGGCGCGGGCCTCACCACCGGCGCGAACGGCGGTCGGTTCAACGCCCTCGGCTTCTCGTTGCTGCTGGCCGACTCGATCTCGAACAACGACTACTTCACCTTCACGGTCGAAGCGTCCTCCGGCTACCAGTTCTCGCTGGACAGCCTCGTGGTCGATTTCCAGAGCTCGGCCACGGGCCCGCAGAGCTGGGCGCTGTTCTCCAGCGTCGGTGGCTTCACCGAAGGCAATGAGATCAACGCGTGGGCTTCCGTCGGCAACAGCACGCAGACCGCGACGCTGACCGGCATCGGCGGCCTGCAGAGCGTCACCGGCCCCATCGAATTCCGCATCTACGGCTATGGCGCCTCCGCCACGACCGGCACGGGCGGCATCGAAGGCACGGGCGTCGACATGCAGCTGGACGGCACCGTCGCCGCCGCCGCGGTTCCGGAGCCCGCCACGATGGCCCTGTTGGGCTTCGGCGCCTTGGCGCTGGCGATCCGCCGCCGCAAGAGCTAATCGTCCCCGAAGGGATCAACGGGCGATGCCTCGCGGCATCGCCCTTTTTCTTTGCCCCAACTCACCGCCATGTTTACCCGGCCGCCTTTTCTCCGCCGCGCGCCCCTGTGGGGCCTGACGCTTCTCGCGTTGGCGCTCGCGCTGGCCCTGTCCTGGGCACGCCATCAGAGCTGGATCGTTCCGGCGCGCAGCCACGAGGTGCGGCCGACCACCGGCGCGATCGAACGGCGCGCCTCCGGCGCACCGCTCCTGCCCGCCGTCTATCTCGACGCCGACGGCCTCTATTGGCTGCGATACGCCCGCGACGTCCTTTCGGGTTCGGCCTTGCGCGTCCGGCACGCCGCCCAAGACAACGTGCCTGCCGGGCGCGAGGTCCATTGGAGTTCCCCGCTGCCGTGGAGCCTGGCGCTGGCGGCCAAGCTGCGCGCGCCGTTGGCCGGCGTCCCGGCGGCCGGGCTTCTCGCGTCCACGGCCGTCTGGCTCAACCCGCTTTTTTTCGGCCTCTTCCTGATCGGCACGGCGGGGATTCTCTCGCGCCGGCTCGGTCCGTGGACCGCCGGATTCCTGGTTCTCGCCCTCGCCTGCCTGCCGCCCGTCCACAAGGATTTTTCGGCGGCGCGCATCGACCACCACGGACTCGTGGACGTGTTTTCCCTCTGGATGCCCTTGTTGCTGCTCGGCGGTCTGGATGGTCTGCGCGCCGACGCGTCAAGCGCGCGGCGCTGGTTCGTCGCCGCCGGTGTCGCCGGCGGTCTGGGGCTCTGGCTCCAGGCCAGCCTCCAACTGATCGTCGTCGCCGCCGCGCTGGCGGCGTTGTTCCTGCGTTCGGTCCTGGCCCCCGTCGGGGCCGCGCCGGAAGAAGACGAGGCCGCTCGGTGCTGGCGCGCCTGGGCGGTCGCCGGCGCGCTGGTTTCGCTGGCCGTTTACCTTCTGGAATATTTCCCCGCGCACCTCGGCCTGCGCCTGGAGGTCAACCACCCCCTCTACGCCTTGGCGTGGTGGGGCGCCACGGAATCCTCGCTGCAAATCCGCCGCATGCGCCGGGCCGGGCGGTTTTCCACCCGCCGCGTCGCCGTCCTGTTGGCCGGCTTGCTGCCGGCGCTCCTGACGGCCGGCCTGATCGCCCGAGGCGGCGAACGGTTCTTCCTGCTCTCCTCCCCGCTGTTGCGACGCATCCATGCCCAGATCGGCGAATTCGCCCCTCTGCTGGCGCTGTTCCAAGGCTCCGCCCGCTGGTCGTTGTTGTATCTCTTCGGGCTGTTGCCGTTTGTCGCGCTCGGCGGTTTGCCGCTGTTGGTTTCCCGCCGGATTCCGGCACCGACGAAGACCGGCTTGGGTCTCGCCTTCGCGTCCGCGTTGCTCGCCGCGGTTCTTTGCCTGCGGCACGTCCGCTACGCCAGCCTGCTGGCCCTCGCGCTGTGGGCGGCGGCCGCCGCCGGGCTGCTGGCGCTGGAAGCCGGCGCGTTCTCCCGCCGCTGGAAATCCGCCGTGCTCGGCGCGCTTGCGGTCGGGTGCGGCCTCGCCGGCGGCGTGGAATTCCGGCAGGCGCGCGCCGCCTTGGAACAGCCGCTGGCCCAAACCGGCCTGCGGTCGCAGATCATCCTGCGCGACGTCGCCCGGGAACTGGCCGGTTTGCCTGGGTTCGCCGGCAGCCGCGTCCTGTGCGGCTACGACGAAGCGCCGGCGCTGCAGGCCTTCGCCGACGTGGCCACCACCGGCGGACTCTACTGGGAAAATCTCGCCGGGCTGCGCGCCGCCACGCTCGTTTTTTCCGCGACCGACGACGCCGAAGCGCGGCGCGTGCTGGCGGAACGCGGCATGGGCTGGATCGTCCTCAACGGCACGCCCCGGAGCGTGGCGGCGTGGACGTTCAACCGACGCGGCGCCGTCGACGAAGCCGCCGTGCGCGCCTCGCTCGCGTTTCGGCTGGCGACTCGGTCCGGCGTTCCCTCCTGGCTGGAGCAAATTCCATTCGACCGGCTCCCGCTGGCGACGCTGGGATCGTTCGTGGTCTATCGGGTCATTCCCGAAACGGCTGGCCCGCCCGATACAGCCGCAACCGCACCCCGATAGCCTCGGCCGGCGCGCCGGGCGGCGCCGCGGCCAGCGCCTGTTCCGCGGCTTCCGCCGCGCCGGCGAAATCCCCGTTGGCCGCGCGCGCCGCGCCCAGCGTATCCAGCACCGCCGAGTTCTGCCCCTGGGTCAGTTCCACGGCCCGCTCCGCGAACCGGACCGCCGCCGCGACGATATCCGGCGGCGTGTCCGGATCCGTCGCCGCCAGCCAAGCAGCGTTGTTCAACACGGCCACGTTGCGCGGTTCCCGCTCCGCCAGGCGTTCGAAATAACGCCAGGCGTAGGCGCGCGCGCCGTGCTGCTTCCAGCGCTGGACGTAATAGGATTGCAAGGCGGCCAGGGCCGGGTACGCCGGCCCGAACCGCGCGGCGACGTGCGCCGCCTGCGCCGCCGCGCCGGGGGCGTCCTCCGCCTCGTACAAGGCGCGCAGCAGTTCGACGTTCATGCCCGGGTCGTCGGGCTGGCGCGCCAAGGATTCGCGCAGATGCGGGAGGGCGGCGGCGGGTTGCCCTTCGTGCAACCGCGCCATGCCCCAGGTGCCCGGCACCAGCCAGTGCGCGTCCGCCCGTTCCCGTTCCGGCTCCAGCAGGCGCCGGGCCTCCGCAACGCGGCCTTGCAGCACCCAGATGTGCGCGAGGTTTCCCAGCGCGTGCCGCTGGTCCGGATCCTGCCGCAGCAAACGCGCGTACATTTGTTCCGCTTCGGCCAGCTCGCCCCGGCCGAAATGCCACACCCCCGCGTTCAGCAGCGCGACGGGCTGGCCGGGATACAAGACCAACGTCCGGCCGAACAGCGCGCCGGAATCGCGCCAGATCGGCAGTTGCCGGGCGGTCGCGCCGGCCAGCGCCGCCAAGGCGACGGCGCAGGCGAGGCCCCAGAGCCGGGCCCGTTTCCCGGGCAGAGGCCAACCGCTCGCCAGCCACAGCGACAGGCCGAGCGCCGGCAAGTAGGTGAAGCGATCGGCGCGGCTCTGCACTCCGAACGACACGATGCCGCCCACCGGCAACAAGGTGCCCAAATACCACAGCCAGCCGACCAGGCCGCCGGGCCAGGCCTTCCGCCGGTGCCAGAGGAACGCCGTGAGCAGCGCCAACACGAGCAGCGCGCCGGCGACGAGCGGCCATGTCGCCGCCACGTCCGGGACCAGCACGGCCAGATGGCGGGGCCAAACGGTTCTCCAGAGATAATAGACCGGATGGATCAGCGCGCGCGCGGCGCGGACCCCCAAGCCGCTTTCGTGCAGGCCTCCTTGGACGGCATGGCCGCCGAGCGTCAGGGCCGCCGCTGCCGCGCTCGCCAGCCAGAACGGCCACTTCTCCGCCGCCAGCACGCCCAGCCGTTTCCAGCGCCCGGGCGCATCCGCCCGCCACCGGCCCAGCGGCCAGACATCCAGCACCAGCAACAGGAACGGCGTCGTCATCAGCATCGGCTTGGCCATCAGGCCCAGCGCCAAGCCCCCCGCCGAAGCCCACAGCCAACCGCGCGCGCGGTCCGGCCCCCGGACGCTCCGATCATAAGCCCCCAGGCACAGCAGGAAGAAGAAGCCGCTCAGGACGTCCTTGCGTTCCGCGATCCACGCGACGCTCTCGACCCGCAGCGGATGCCACGCCCAGAAGAGCGCGCCCGCCGCGACCACCCAAGTCCGGCCGGTCCAACGGCGCAACAGCAGAAACGCCAGCGCGGCGTTCGCCGCGTGCAGCAGGACGTTGGTCAGATGGAATCCCCATGGCGCCGTTCCGAACACCTCCACGTCCAGCATGTAGGACGTCCACAGCACCGGCGCCCAGAGACTTTCATGGAAAGCACCGAAGGCCGCCCGCAACCCCTCCGCGGTCAGTCCCGAAAGGACGAGGGGGTTGGCGAACACGTACAGATCGTCGTCCAGCAGGACGGAACCGAACCGAAGCGACGGCCCGAACAACACGGCCGTGGAAACGAACACGGCGCAGGCCGCGCCCGCGCGGCTCCAGACCACGTCCCGCAGTTGGCGCAACCTCCGGTTCATTCGGCCGCCCGCCCTCCCGGCTGCGCGGCCGCCGCGCCGGCGGGCAGCCGCTCCCGGTAGGTCCGCCACCGGGCGCGGATCTTTTCCGCCGCCGCCGCATCGGTCTCCAGGGCCAACGCCTGTTCTGCCGCCGCCGCCGCGCCGATGAAATCGCCCGTCGCCGCGCGCGCCGCGCCCAGCGTGTCCAGAATCGACGCGTCGCGGCCCTGCGTCGCCGCCACGGCTCGTTCCGCCAACGCCACGGCCTGCGCGGCGACGTCCGGCGGCGTTTCCGGGTCCGTCGCCGCCAGCCACGCCACGTTGTTCAACAAAGCCACGTCGTCCGGATTTCGCTCCGCCAGCCGCCGGAAATAGCCCCAGGCATAGGCCCGGCCGCCGAACCGCCACCACTGCAGATAGTGGGAAAACAGCGCGGCATACGCGGCGGGCGCAACCCCTGTCCGGCCCCCCACGAGCGCGGCCTGGCGGCGCGCTTCCGCCTCCGCGCCGGCTTCCCAACAGGCCCGCAGCCATTCCATGCGCATGCCCAGTTCCTGCGGACGTTGCGCCAGCGTTTTCCGGAAATAGGGCAAGGCTTCCGCCGCGCGCCCCTCCTGCAACAGCAGCATCCCCCAGGAACCGGTCGTCAGCCAATGGGCATCCGGCCGGCCGACCGCCGGCGCCAAGATCGCCCGCGCTTCCGCGGCCCGCCCCTGCAGCACCCGGATCTGGCCGACGTTCCCGAGGGTCTGCGAATCGTCCGGCATCAGCGCGAGCACGTCCAGGAAACAGCGCTCCGCTTCGTCCAGTTCCCCTTCCGAAAACCGGAAGACGCCGTAGTTCAGCAGCGCCGCCGGGTGCGCGGGCGGTAGTTCCAGCGCCCGGCCGAAGACGGTGCCCGAATTCCGCCAGTGCGGCAGCTCGCGCGCCGTGCCCCACGCCAGCAGCGCCAGCGTGCCGACGCCCAGCGCGATCGCGCCGCGCCGCCACCGGCCGCGCTCCGCGAGCGCCGCCACGCCCCAGACCACCGCGATGGCCAAGCCGATCGACGGCAGATAGACGAAGCGATTCGCGTGGCCGGCCAACCCCAGCCGCACGCCGCGGATCACCGGGACCAGCGCCACGAGAAACCAGAGCCAGCCCGCCAGGGCGTACGGCGCTTGCCGCCGCCAGCGGACCAACGCCCCCGTGACGGCCGCCAAACCCACCAGCGCGGCCAAGGCCACCGGCCAGTTGGCCACGTCGTTCTCGGGATACAGAATGGACAAGTTCGCCGGCCAGAAAATCTTGCCGAGATACGTCGCGTAATTGGGCGCGATCAGGCCCAGGCGCACCGGCCAGCTCAAATATGCTCCGGCCACGTCCACGCGATGCGTTCCCAGATTGAGCAGGCTGAAGACCGCCGCCACGCCGAACAGCGGGAGTTTCTCCGCCAGCAGGGGTCGCCAGGCGCGCCAGGCGCCATTCTCCCGCGGGTCGCCGGCCCGCCGCAACGGCCACCCATCCAGCACCAGCAGGATCGGCGGCAACACGACCAGGATCGCCTTGGCCATCAGTCCCCCCAGCATCAGCGCCCCCACGGCCGCCAGTCGCCCGGCGGAAGGCCGTTGCGCCTGCCGCGCATAGACGCCCAGCGCCAGCAGGAAGAACAATCCGCTCAGCACGTCCTTGCGCGCGGCGATCCACGCCACGCTTTCCACCCGCAGGGGATGCCACGCGAACAGCGCCGCCACGAAGAAACTGCGCCAGCGCGAGCCGGTCAGCCGCCGCAACGTCCAAAACAACAGCCCCGCGTTCGCCGCGTGCAGCAGCACGTTCATCAGATGGTGCCCCTGGGGGCCGCGCCCGAACAACACGACGTCCGCCAGGTACGAAATCCAGAGCAGCGGCAGCCACCAGTTCTCGTGGACCGTCGTGAACGCCTGCCGGACCGCCTCCGGATTCAACCCGCCGGCCACCAGCGGATTATCCCGGACGTAGACGTCGTCGTCCAGATTGAGATAGGCGAATCCCCGCGCCGGCCAGAAGAGGGCCGCCGTCAACGCCACCAGCGCCAGCGCCAGCCCCCAATCCCGGTGGCGCATCCAAAGCGAAATGGGCGCAGGGCCGTTCATGGGGCGTTTTTAGCGCATGGCGCGGAATGAAACCAGCCCATTCCGGCGCTCACTCGCGGTAGGGCTGGCCGGCCCGGTAGCGTTGCATGCGGGTTTCGATCCGCCGGGCCAGCGGCAGGTTGCCTTGGGCCAACGCTCCGGCCCGCGCCTGTTCCGCGGTTTGCCACGCCGTGACGTAATCCCCGCAAGCGGCCTGCGCCGCCGCCAAGGTATCCAGCATCGCGTGAAGATCTTTGGGGGCCAAATACACCGCGCGGCGGGCCAGGTCGCGCGCCCGGACCGCCTGTTCCGGCGTAGCCGCGGGATCCGTGGCCAGCACCCACGCCAAGTTGTTCAGGACGTCCGCCCGATCCGGCTTGATCGCCAGCGCCGCTTCAAGATGCGCGCGCGCTTCGGTTTTCCTCCCCGTCTCCTGGAGGCAAGTCGCCAAGTTGGCATGGGCCACTGAATTGTTTTCCGTGACGGCCAAGCCGCGGCGAAACAGCGTTTCGCTGTCGCGCCAGGTTTCCGTCTGCCGGCGCGCCGCTCCGACCAGGCCCAGCCCGAGCGCCAAGGCCAGCGTTCCCGCCATGACCCGCAGAAGGCGCCGGCCGCGCCAACGTTCCCAGATCTCCCCTGCCCCCCAGACCACCGCCAGCGTCAAGCCGACGGCCGGCAGATAGGTGAATCGGTCGGCATAGGCGGCCAGTCCCAGCCGGATGCCGCGCAGGATCGGCAGCAGCGCGACCCCAAACCACAGCCCGCCCACCAGCAGCCAGGGCCGCCGACGCCCCTGGCTCGCCAGCCACGCAAGCACCGCCAGCGTGCCCGCCAGCGCCGCCAGCGCCGGGCCCCAGGCGACCACGTCGTTCTCCGGATAGAAAAACGCCAGGCGCGCGGGCCAAAAGACCAGCCGCAGATAGGTCCACACGTTGCCGGCCATCAGGGCCAGGCGCGCGGACCAGGCGACGGTGCCCGCCCCGCCCTCGTGCGTATGCAGATTGACGACGGCAAAGATCGCGGCCAAAACGAACAAGGGGGTCTTTTCTCCGGCCAGGCGGAGCCAGCGCCGGCTCGCGCCGCGCGTCCAGGGCAACCCGGCGCGGCGCAACGGCCAGTAGTCCAGCAGCAGCAACAGCGCCGGCAACACGATGACCGTCGCCTTGGACATCAGCCCCGCCAACATGGCGGCCGAAACCGCCGCCATGTGCCGGAACCCCGGCTGGCGGACGTACCGCAGGTAGGCCAACAGCGCCAGGAAGAAGAACAGCCCGCTGAGCACGTCCTTGCGCTCGGTGATCCAGACGACGGACTCCACCCGCAAGGGATGCACCGCCCACAGCGCCGCGGCGAGCCAACTGCGCCCGCGCGCGCCCGTCGCCCGGTACAAGAACCAAAAGCAAAGAACGGCGTTGGCGGCATGCAGCATCAGGTTCGCCAGATGGTGGCCCCAAGGCCCGGGGCCGAACACGTCGACGTCCGCCATGAAGGAAATCCACAGCAGCGGCAACCACCACTGCTGCCAGACGGTCGTGAACGCCCAGCGCACGCCGGCGGCCGTCAGACCTTGCGCGACCACGGGATTTTCATAGACGTACCCATGGTCGTCGAACCGCACGAAACCGCACTGCAGCGCGCCTCCGAACGCGCCGAAAACCAGCGCGACCAGCAAGACCAACGCCGCGGCGTTCCATCTGGACGGGTGTGGAACCATCGTCGGCAGGATCGCCCTTTGCCTTCCGTCACCGCAAGCGCGAAAAGGGGGCAGCCCGTGATTTGTAGCAATGTCGATGTCAGCGCGCCCAGCCCCAGTGCGGACCGAGGGGCCAGTAGACGAAGAACGAGGGGCCGACGAGCGCCTGTTCCGCGACGGGTCCGAAGTAGCGGCCGTCGAGGCTGGAATAGGTGTTGTCGCCGAACGGCAGGAATTGCTTTTCGCCGATCCGGATCTCGGCGCTTTCCGTCGGCAGCAGGGAATTGGGCCGCGGCACGTAGCCGCGGTAGCGCGGATCCGTCGTCAGCCGCTTGAACGGGAACGGCGCCGTCACGGGCTGCCCGTCCGCCACCAGATGGCGGGCGCGGATGGAAATCGTCTCGCCCGGCAACCCCACGAGGCGCTTGATGTAGAAGGAATCGGGCCGGATGCCGAGGCGTTCCTTTTCGGGAATGTAGTTGGTGTCGAACACGACCACCTGCCCGCGCTTCGGGCGGGCGAAGTTGTTGGCCACCTTGTTGACGAAGATGTGGTCGCCCTGCCGCACCCGGCCGCAGGCGATGAGCTGGCCGGCCTCCACGCGGTCGCCGAGCGCGAAAAACAGCTTCATGCTCTTGCCGGGATCGGGATTGAAAAACGGGCTGTCGGGTTTCATGGCGACCCAGAGCGGATACAGTTCCGCGCCGATGCGCAGGACGTACTGGTCGTTCATGTTACCGGCATATTCCAGCCGGCCGGAATTCCGCGCGCGGACCTCGACGTAGCGCTCGCCGAACAGCGCCAGGTTGACGAGGCTGAACGGCAGCCGGTCGGACCAGCGCCGGCCTTCCTGCGGCTGCGCCGTCACGCCGTTGAGCGTCGGCTGCATCGAACCCGTCGGGATCTTGAACGGCTGGATGAAATAGGTGCGGCACGCCATCGCCAGCGAGATGGCGACGACGAGCACTTCCACGTTCTCGCGCCATTTGGGGAACGGCCGCGGCGGCATCAGGGTCTCGGCCGCCGCGACGGCCGTTTCGCAGGCGGGGTCCAGGCGGTCCCACGCGCGGGCGCGCCAGGCCGCGGCCAGCGCGGATTCCGCGGCCTGCGCCGCGGCCAGGACCGCCGGCGCCGCGACGTCTTCCCGCGTGCGCAACGCGTGGCGCACCAGGTGGCGGACGCCGTGGACCGTCTTTTTCAGCCGTCGTTTTTCGAAGAAGTCCATCGCGGCGCCCTCAATGCTTCGTCTTCAGGACGGCGATGAACGCCTCCTGCGGAATGCCGACTTTGCCGAACTGCTTCATGCGCTTCTTGCCTTCCTTCTGCTTCTCCAGCAGCTTGCGCTTGCGGCTGACGTCGCCGCCGTAGCACTTGGCGGTGACGTCCTTGCGGTACGGGCGCACGGTGGTGCGCGCGATGACCTTCGCGCCGAGCGCGGCCTGGATGGCGATGGCGAACTGCGCCGGCGGGATCAGGTCCACCAGCACCTCGCAGATCTGCCGCCCGCGCGCCTCCGCCTTGTCGCGGTGCACGATGCAGGAGAACGCCTCGACGACGTCGCCGTGGACGAGGATGTCCAGCTTCACCAGATCGTCCTCGCGGTAGCCGGCCTCTTCGTAGTCCATCGAGGCGTAGCCGCGCGACAGGCTCTTGAGCCGGTCGTGGAAGTCGATCAGGATTTCGTTGAGCGGCATGGTGCACGTCAGCATCACCCGCTTGGCGTCGAGGGTCTCCGTGCGGTCGATCGCGCCGCGCTTGTCCATCACCAGTTTCATCATGTCGCCGATCTGGTCGCCCATGCAGATCAGGAACATCTTGACGATGGGCTCCTCGATGGCGTCGAACTCCGTGGGATCCGGCAGGAACACGGGGTTGTCCACCTCCTTGACGCTGCCGTCGTGCATGCGCACGCGGTACACGACGCCCGGATAGGTCGCGATGATGTCGCAGTCGTATTCCCGGCGCAGGCGTTCCTGCACGATTTCCATGTGCAGCAACCCGAGGAAGCCGCAGCGGAACCCGAAGCCCAGGGCCACGCTCGACTCGGTCTGGTACTGGAACGAGCTGTCGTTCAGCGCCAGCTTCTCCAGCGAGTATTTGAGCTTCTCGTAGTCGTCCGCGTCGATGGGATACAGCCCCGTGAACACCATCGGATGCATGGCCTTGAAGCCGGTCAGCGGATGCGCCGTGGGATTGCGCGCGGTCGTCACGGTGTCGCCGATCAGGATTTCCGCGGTGGCCTTGATGTTGGCGAGGAAATAGCCCACCTGCCCCGCCTGCAGCGCTTCCGTCGGCTGCGGCTTGGGATTGAAGAGGCCGACCTCCTGCACTTCGTAGTCCTTGCCGGCGCCCATCATGCGGATGCGGTCGCCGCGGCGGATCGCGCCGTCGAACATCCGCACGTAGATGATGCCGCCCCGGAAGGTGTCGTATTCCGAGTCGAACACCAGCGCGCGCACTTCCCCGGGATGTTCCGATTGGGGCGGCGGGATGCGCGCCACCAGCGCTTCGAGCACTTCCGCCACGCCGACGCCCGTCTTGGCGCTGACGTGGAAGCATTCCTCGCGCCCGATCGCGAAGATGTCCTCGATCTGGCGCGCCACCGTCTCCGGATCGGCCGCCGGCATGTCGGTCTTGTTCAGGACCGGGATGATCTTGACGTGGTTGGCGGCGGCGAGGAACGCGTGCGCCACCGTCTGGGCCTCCACGCCCTGCGTGGCGTCCACCACCAGCAGCGCGCCTTCGCACGCGGCCAGGCTGCGGCTCACCTCGTAGGAGAAATCCACGTGGCCGGGCGTGTCGATGAAATTGAATTCGTAGGTTTGCCCGTCCCGCGCCTTGTATTTCATCGTGACGGGATGGGCCTTGATCGTGATGCCGCGCTCGCGCTCGAGGTCCATGTCGTCCAGCAGCTGGTCGCGCTGGTCGCGCTTGGCGACCGCGCCCGTCAGCTCCAGCAGCCGGTCGGACAGCGTCGTCTTGCCGTGGTCGATGTGCGCGATGATGCTGAAGTTGCGGATGCGCGCCAGGTCGTGCGCCGGGCCGGCCGGCGCCGCCGGCGCGGGCCGCGAGGGCGCGCCGTCGTCGTTTTCCCTGTAGAATTTCGTAGCCATGGTTCCTTCGCGAAAAAGAGGTGGTGCCGAAACGGCGGTCAGCCGCCGGCTTTCCGGGCCGATTCGACCTGCCAGCGCATGTTGGCGATGGCATCGCGCATGTCCGCGGCCTTGAACAGGAACGAGCCCGCCAGCAGCACGTTCGCTCCCGCCGCCGCGCAGCGCGCGCCGGTTTCCGCGTTGATGCCCCCGTCCACCGAAATGTCCACCGCCGGCAGCCGCCGGGCCACTTCCGCGATTTTCGGCACGCCGGCCTCGATGAAGGCCTGCCCGCCGAAGCCCGGATGCACGGTCATGATCAGGACTTCGTCCAGCAGGTCTTCGAATCCCTGCAGCGCCGCGACCGGCGTTTCGGGGTTCAGCGTCAGGCCCGCCCGCTTGCCGGCGGCGCGGATGGCCGCCAGCGTCGCCCGCAGGTCGCAGGACGCTTCCGCGTGGATCAGCACCGTGTCCGCGCCGGCTTCGATGAACTTCGGGGCGTAGAGGTCGGGCCGCATGACCATCAGGTGCACGTTCAGGTAGGCCTGCGGCACCGCTTCGCGCACGGCGCGCAGGATGTCCGGTCCCATCGTCAGGTTCGGCACGAAATGCCCGTCCATGACGTCCACGTGCAGTCCATCCGCCCCCGCGTCCATGGCGCGGCGGCAGTCCTCGGCCAGATGCCCCATCCGCGCGGACAGGATGGAGGGAAGGATGAGGATGGGTTTGGAGTTCATTGCGGGGGGAAGTATAGAAGTTCAGGAGTACAGAAGTACAGAATGAAGAAACGATCAGGCGGGTGCCGCGATGCGTCGGCAATAGGAAACGAGCAAACGGCTGGTTTCTTGCAACACGGCCAAGGCATCCGCACCATCGCCGTATTCTAGATCACGGGTCAATATCAGATAATATCGGCATTCTTCGATGGATCCCTGGGCGATGTTGAAGAACCGCAGTTTGTCCGCTTGTCCGCGCTTGCGGAAACCCTCGGCGATATTGGCCGCGACGGATACCGCCGCCCGGCGAAATTGAGAGGACAAACCGTAGACTTCGGACTTTGGAAATCCCTGCGTCAGCCGATAAGTGGCGAGAACAAACTGGTGCGCCCGCTGCCAAACCACTAAATCCTCAAAACTCCTCGCCGCATCTTCCGCCATGGATTCCCAACTCCGATACTTCTGTACTTCTGAACTCCTGTACTCCTCTAGCCGCGCTTCGCGGCGATCCAGCCCAACGCTCCGCCGACGACCAGTCCCGAGAAATGGGCGGCGTTGGCCGTGGGCCCCAGCAAGCCGAAGATGCCCAGCGCCAGGAAGATCAGCAGCAACCCCGAAGTCATCGGGGAAAGGGTCACGCCGAAACGGAAGTCCCGCTTGCCGCGGACCCACAAATAGCCGAACAGACCGTAGATCACGCCGCTCATGCCGCCGAAGCCGGCGCCGCCGGCCACGTATTGGGCGGAATTGGAAACCAGCGCCACGACCGCCACGACCGCGGCAAACCGGGCCGTGCCGAGCTTGGCCTCCAGCACCGTGCCCAAGTCCTGCAACCACAGCAGGTTGAACAGCAAATGCCAGAGCCTAAAATGCAGTAGTGCCGGCGTGAACACCCGCCACACCTGCCCGGCCTGCACCCGGTCCAAGGACATCAACAGCCAGCCCGTCCATTCCGGATTCCGGCCCAGTTGGGTCGCCAATCCCACCGCAACGCAGGCCACCAGCAGGACCGCCGTCAGCCCGCCGCCGCGCATCCGCCAAGGAAACGCCGTCGACCGCCGGAGGATTTTCTCTTCTTTTTTGGATTCCTGGGCCGCATCCCGCCGCCGGGCGGCCGCCAGCTGGGGCGCCTGGTAGAATTCCTCGGCATCCGGCATGCTGCGGAACCGCGAGAGCAGGGCCTGGCTTTCGTCCACCCGGTCTTCGTCGACCACCCACAGCGTCCAGCCGCCCTTGGCGCCCGGATCCACCTGCGCTTCGATGTCGTGGACGAAGAGATAGTCCGCGAACGTCCGCGCCTGTTCTTCGCTTTCCAATTGTCCGATGGGTCTCATGCAAAATCCGCGAGACATTAACCCGGGACTGCCTCCCGCGCAACGATATTGCAACCGCCCGGATCGCCGTTTTCCGTTGCCCCACTCGCGCGGCCCCAGTATGGTGCGGACCGTGAAACCGCGGCTTGCCAAATGAACTCCGAACGCCCGTCCTTCCAACCGCGCCCGGCGTGGCTGGCCATGCCCGGCATCTGGGGCCTCGGCCTGCTGGGACTGTCTTGGCTGGGCGTCTTTCCCGGCGTGCGGCTGGCGGCGAGCTTGGCCGATGCCGGCGGGTTATCCGCCGCCTACATGGCCCAACTGGCGAATTCCCAATGGGCCGTGGCCTGGACATGTCTTGCCGCCGGCCTCTTGGCGGGACTTGGCGGGGCGCTGGCCGCGCGACTGCGCGGGCCGGCCCGGCGGGACCGCGGCTGGCCGCTGGCCATCTGCCTGGCGGGTTTTGCCGGCGCCTGGGCCGTGCAAAGCGGCCTGTTCGGGAATATTCCCCATATCACCGATGCCACCAGCCACTGGTTCCAAGCCCGGATTTTCGCGACGGGCCGGCTGGCGGCTCCGGCGCCGCCGTGCGCGGCGGCGTTCTTCCAGCACAACGTCGTCGTCGGCCTCCACGGCCTGTGGCACACGAAGTATTTTCCCGGCCAAGCCCTCTGGTTGATCTGGCCGTTGCGGCTCGTCATGATGCCATTGGCATTCGCGCTGTTCCTCGCCGCGGCGCACCGCATCGTTGCCCGCCATCTGGATCGGCCGACCGCCCACGTGGCCGCCGCGTTGCTGGCCGCATCGCCCCTGCTGCTGCTGCTGGCCGGGTCGTTCATGTCCCACCTGACGCTGCTGACGTGGATGGCCGGATGCTGGGCGTTCGGGCTCCGGGCCGTCGATGCGGAAAGCCCCGGCGCCGCCTTCGGATTCGCGGCGGCGGCCGGATTCTGCGGCGGCATGGGCGTGCTGACCCGCGCGCACGACGCGGCGCTGGCGGGCATCGTGCTCGTCGGCTTCATCTGGTTTTCGAGACCGTCCCGGCCATTCCGCTTCGGGCCGGTGATGGCTGGCTTGCTGGCCGGCGCGGCGCTGCCGCTGGGTTTCCTGCTTTTCTGGAACCACCGCCTTTACGGCAGCTTCTGGGCCAGCGGCTACAACTGGGCCGGCGCCGCCCCGCAATCCCAGACGCCCATCATCCGCGACACCGTCGGATTTTCGGATGGCTTTTCCGCCGCGCGCGCGCTGAAGCAATCGTTCTGGACCGCACTACGCTTGAACCAAGCCCTGCTCGGGTGGCCAGCCGCCCTGCCGCTGCTGGTTCCGGCGCTGCTGTGGCGCCCCGTGCGGCGGGGCAATTGGATTTGCCTGGCGGCGGCCGGCCTGCTGTATCTGCCCTATTTCTTTTTTCACTACTACGGCTTCGAACTGGAAGCGCGCTATGCGGCCGCATCCGCGCCGTTCTTGGTGGCGATCCTCGCCCGCACGCTGGTCGCCGGTTGCCGCCAGCTTGTCGTCCGCCGCCCTCTGATCGCCTGGGCGGCCGCGTTTTTCCTGTATGCCGGGTTCTTCTACTGGCCCCGGCTCATCGTCCCCCGCTATGCCGGCGCATATGAAGAAGCCACGCCTGCGATCCACCACGCCGCGCAAACCGCGACTCTGGAACTCCCCGCCCTCGTGCTGCTACCGGATGCCGGCTTCGGCTATTCCTCCGGCTTTCCCCACAACGATCCGAAACTGCAAGCCCCCATTCTGTATGCCCGGGACATCCCCGCCGAACTCCCCTGCCTGGCCGATGCTTATCCGCAACGACAAATCTATCGTTTGGCGGAACCGATTTCGGCCGCATTCCCGCGTTTCCTGCCGCTGCCAGCCACCGCCAAGGAATCTCCATGATCAAGGCCCTCGATTCCTTCCGTTTTTACGCCTTCCTGGCGGTTTTTCTTTTCCACGTGAAATTGTTCGACGGAGGTTATCTCGGCGTCCAAGCCTTTTTCGTGCTCTCCGGCTTCCTGCTTACGCCCATTTTGGTCGACACCAAAAAGAACATGTCGTTCCGGCGCTACATGGCCAACTTCTATGGCCGGCGGATGCTCCGGATTTTTCCGCTGTATTACTTGTATTTGCTTGGCGCCGCCCTCTTTGTCGGCATCGCCTTCGCCTTGGGGCACCACCACGAGCCCGCCTTGGTCCTGTTCCGCAAGCAGTGGTTGTACGCGGCCACCTATCTCTACGATTTCTTCTATGCTTCCGCCGCCTTCCGCGAAACTCCGCTGCTGTCGCACTTTTGGTCGCTGGCGGTGGAAGAGCAATTCTATTTGGTCTGGCCGCTCTTCATCTGGCTGGTTCCGCGCGAAAAGCTGAACCGTTGTCTCGGCGTCGTCGTCATCCTGAATCCCTTGATCCGGTTTGCGATCTATTTCGCCTACTTGCGGTGGGGCCTGTCCCGCTTCATCGGCGACCCGACCCGGGCCATATACGGGCTGCCCTTCTCCCATTTCGATGCCTTTGCCATCGGCGGGTTGCTGGCGCTCGCGCGGGAGGGTCGGTGGTCCCGGATCGCCTTCCCCTTGGCGGTGATCGCCGGCACGGCCGGGTATGCGGCGCAGTATCTGGGCGCCGATCAGGTCGTTTGGAGTTCCATGGGATATCCCCCGTTCATGAGCGGCGGATGGAAATTGGTGTGGGGCTACTCCCTGCTGAACCTCACCTTCGCCTGCATCCTGAAAGCCGTGAAGAGCAACACGTTCTTGCCGGCGCTGTTTTCCCCCGCCCCGCTGCAGTATCTCGGCAAAATATCCTACGGGCTCTACGTCTACCATTATCCCGTGATCTGGCTCTTCCATCGCCTCGGCAACGGGCGCATTCCGACGTTACTCCTCAACGCCTTCATGCTGGCGGGCACGATCGCCGTCTCGGCGCTGAGCTACGAGCTGTTCGAAAAACAATTCATCGCCCTGAAAGACCGCTGGTTCCGCAAAGACGGCGCCGAACTCCGTCCGGCTTCCGCGCGCGCAAGCAAATCTCAAGCAAGCGCCCCGGCCTCGGCCGGCTAGGCCGGCGCCGTTTTTTCCAGCCAATAGATGGCGTAGCGGCTGCCTTCGGCGCCGCGTTCGATTTCCCGTTCGTCCCGCACCGCCAGGCCGGCGGCGGCGAAGGCGTCTTGAACGGTTTTTTCGCGGTGGATGGCGATCCGGTTGCCTTTGAGCCGCCGGACCTGTTCCCGCAGTCCCTGGACCAGCGCGCGCGGCAAGGTCCGTTCGGCCTCCGGATAAACCCGCACGCCGAACACGACGAACCGGCGGGCGGTCCGGCTCAATTCCCCGAGTGCTTTGGCCAGACAATCGGCATCCAGCCAGTTGGACAGCCGGATGCACAGCGCCACGTCGAACCCGCCGGCCCGGTCGCGCAGATCAAGGACGTTGCCGAGTTCCAGCTTGATCGGATAGGCCAGCGCGGTGGCTTTCTTTTCGGCTTCGGCCAACATGTCGCCGGACACGTCCAGGCCCGTCGCCGCCACGCCGAATTCCCGATAGAACTCCAGAAAACGCCCCGTGCCGACGGGGATGTCTAAAAGCGAAAAGTCCCCCAGCGTTTCGCGCAGGCGGCCCAGGAATTCCCGGATCGCTTCCTGTTCCCCCTGCCATTTGGAACCGGCCCGAATGGCGTCGTACTCGGTCGCCACGTCTCCAAAATAGGCTTGCTTCAGCTTTTGGATTTTCATAGGTGGGGTACTTCAACACAGTTGTGCGGAACATGTCTACTCCAATTGGATGCCCAAGCCGATGAAGGCGGAAACGCAACCGACGGTCTCGCCCGCGCCCGGCCACGTGGAGTTCATCGGACTGCCCGGCTCCGGAAAATCCCTGCTGGCGCAACGCCTGATCCGCCTGCTGCGGGAGCGATCCTTCCGGGCGCTGGACTTCGACGCCGCCTTGGCCCTGGGCCTGGCGCGGGCCGCGCGCCAGGAGGGTGGCTGGAAAGCCCGCGCCAAGGCGCTGTTGTTCCGCGGCGCGTTCCGGCGCCTCGGGCGCGGCGCCTTTTGGCCCCGCGAACAAGTCCTGGCCGGGTGCGCGTTCGGCGCGGACCACCCGGCCCTGCTGGCCAGTTTGGCGCGGATTCTGGCCGCGAGCGGAAAATACCCCGCTGAACGCGACCGCATCTTGCAGTATTTGTTCCGCGAATTCGCGGGGCTCCAGTTGTTCGCCGCCCACCGGCAGGCGCGGGAAATCCTGGTGTGGGACGAAGGCCCGTGCCACCGGGCCGCATCGCTCTGGGGCCGCTGGCCGGGATCGGCTCCCGCGGACGAGATCGAAGCCTACGTCGCCGCCCTGCCGCCGCCCGCGCTCACGTTCCACGTAACCGCCGATCCGCACTGCTGCATCGAACGGATGCGGCAACGCGGATTCGCGCCGTTCGTCAACCATCCGGACCCCGCCGAAATCGTCCGCAAGATGGAGCGGTTGCAAGCCATCGCCGACCTGACGGATGCCGCGCTCGTCCGGCGCGGCGTGCCCGTGGTGCGGATTCCCAACGTCGGCGCCCCGGCCGAAGCCGACGCGGCGCTGGAAGAGGCGGCGGATCGTTTGGCGGGCGAGATGCCTTCGGCCGGATCGCCCGTTTAAGCCACCATGGCGGACAGCCTGAAGCCGATTGCGGCCTCAGCGAGGCCAGCCGCAACAAATCCACAACCAAACTTCAACCACGGATTCACACGGATGGACACGGAGGTTCGAACCGAGAATTTCGAGCCTATGACTCATGGGATTCCGCTGTTCCCCCCATTCCCATCCGTGTCCATCCGTGGTTGCGCCCCTCCTCATTCCCAGTCCATCTGTTGTTTTCCTGCAATTTTCCTGTTTTCCTGCTGAAAGGATTGTTTTTCCTTACCTCCATCCGTGTTGATCCGTGTCCATCTGTGGTTAGGATCCTCCGCCTCATTCCGCATGCGGATTCAGACCGCCGTCTGCGCGTACAGGTCGGCAAAGCGGTCCAGAACGGTTTCCCGCGCATGGTTCCGTTCGACGTGAGCACGCCCGGTTTGGCCCATGGCGGCCGCTCCGGCCCGATCCCGCAGCAGCGACGTCCAGGCGCGGGCCACGGCCGCCGCGTCGGTCGTGGCCGGCACCAACCGGCCGGTCGCGCCGTCCCGCACCAGTTCGCGGTTGCCCCCGCAATCCGTCGCCAGCACGGGCAAGCCGGCGGCCATGTATTCCAGGATCGTGTTGGAGAGTCCCTCGTTGCGGCTCGGTACCAGCGCGCCGATCTCGCATAGCGGCAGCAACGCCGGCACCTCGTGGGTTTCCCCGAGAAAATATACGGCCGCCGCCACTCCGCGCGCCGCGGCCTGCGCGCGCAGCACCGGCAATTCCCGGCCGGCGCCGGCGACGACCAGAACCGCATCGGAAAAATCGCTGCGGACCAACGGGAGGGCGTCGATAAGCAAGCCCACGTTTTTTTCCGGGTCCAGGCGGTTCACGACGACCAGGCGGCGGCCCGCCGGCAGTTCGGCCGCGCGCGAAAACGGCGCCGCCGCCAGCCGGTCGCGCTCTTCCAGATCCAGCAGATTGGGCAACACGACGATCTTGTCCGCCGGCAAGCCCTGCGCGATGAAATGGGTTTGCACGGCCTCCGCGTTGGCCACCACGCGGTCGGCCTGCCGATCGGCCCGCCGCATCAGGGCCATCTTCCAGCTCGGATAGATCTGGCCGAGATCGCGGCGGCTGGTCACGAACTTCACGCCGGCCCGGCGCGCGGCGAACTGCCCGAAGATCGCGGCGTCCGCATCCCAGGCGTGCAGGACGTCGATTTGCTCTTGCCGCAACCACGCCGCGAGCCGCGCGATTTCGCGCAGCGTGCCCGGCCGCGCCAGATGACGGATCGCCACCTCGCGCACGGGGCCGCACGCCGCCTCGACGGCCTCCAGGAAAAACCCGCGGCGACGGAAAACCCCCACGCGCTGGAGGGTTCCTCGCCCCGCCAAGCCCATGGCGACGCGCGCGCACTGGCCTTCCGTGCCGCCGCGGATGAGATCGAACACCAGATGGGCAACGCGGGGAGCCGTCATGGGCGAACAGCCTTAGGGCAGAATATCCAATGTCCAATATTCAACATCCAATATTCAAGTGAAGGCCATCCACGCCGATCCGCACCGACTCTGCAAGGGGGCGGAATCCTTGGTTCACCTGTCCGAAACTTGGTCATTGGATATTGGGTGTCGGACATTGGATATTCATTCCAGATTTTCCTCCAGCAGCGGCTCCACTTTGCGCCAGAGTTCATCCGCGGCCAGTTGGATGCCGGCGTCGTTCCAATGCGTGTCGTCCCGCCAATAGAGGCGGCGGCCGGCATCCGTCGCCTCCCGGAACACCGGCATCAAATCCACGACGGGCACGCTCTCCGCCTCCAGGCCCGAAGCGATGGCCGCCAACAAGTCCACGCTGCCCGCCAACGACCGGCGCTGCTCCGGCGAAAGCGCCTGCGCGTGGACCTGCTCCTTCTCGGGCACCAGCAGCACGACCAACGCCATGCCCCGATCCCGCAAGCCCCGGGCCACTTGCGCCACGGTCCGCACGACGGCCGGCGCGTCCGTTTCCGGCGACAACAGCGGCAGCACGCGCAGGTTTTCCCCATAGAACAGCATGGGCCCGAACCGGGGATCGTCCGCTCCCTGCACTTCGGCCGGCCATTCCCGGAAGGCCAACAGCTTGATTTGCCGCCAGGCCTTCCGGCTGAAATAGGCCGCCAGCGAGGTGTTGGGCCAAGCGCTCCGCAACGCGGACGGGGCCAGATGATCCCACAAGATTCCGGTGGGCTTGGCGCCCGGCGCGGCTTCCGCCGCCATGGAGCGATCGAACCAGGCCGCGGGCGCTTGCCGCCGGAACAACGGCGCCCCCAATTCCCGCGCCGTGAGATTCCACACCACGACTTGCGGCGGTGGATCGAACCGGTCGGAAGCGATGAACCGGCGCAATTCCAGAAAAGGTCCTGTGCCCGGCCGGGCATGGTTGTAGACGCGGACGGCGCCGGCCGCAGCCAGCGCCTGGGCCACGGTCTGCGTGCCCAGCGAGACCATGAAACTGTCGCCGGCCATCACGATCGGACAATAGCCTTCTTCCGGCGTCGAAGCGTTGAAGTAACCCCACGGATCGCGCGGCTGGACGGTTTCGGGATGGAATTCCGCATACCGGGCGGCCATGCCGGGAAACGGCAACATCTGCGTCAAGCCGGCGCCGGTCTGCGCGGGCAGCGTCCGGGCGCGGGTCGCCGCGGAAACCGCCGCCGCCGCGGCCGGCCCGGAAGGCGGACGCCAAACGTCCTGCCAGCGGAACATGCCGAACCGCGCCGCCCAATCGCCGACGAACAACAGCAGCCCGGCCGCCAACCATGCGCCGCCCCAGACCCGTACCCGACCGGGACGACTAGTCGCGAAAGCTGCGAGCATTTCTGGATGGGGTTCGCGTTCGGTCATGGCTTTTTCAGAATTGGAAATACAGGAACGGCGAGCTTGTGTTGACGAGGAAGGTCGCCACGCATAGCGCAAACAGCACCAACAAGGCCGCTGCCAACCACCCGCTCGGTCGCCAGCGGATTTCCCACGTGTTCCGGGCTCCAAACGTCAGCCCCAGTCCCAGCGCCAACAGGCTCCAGTTCAAGGCGCCGGATCCCGCCAGCGGCCAAGCCGCGCCCCACCCATTGAACCCCGCCAGCCCCGCGAACATCCGTCCGACCTCGGCCAGCGTCGGCGCGCGGAACAGCACCCAGCCGAACATGACCAACACGAAGGTAAAGGCGATCTGCAGCGGCCGCGGCAGCGACCCCGCCAACCCGCGCTTGCCCAGCATCCGTTCCGCGGCCAGCAGCAGCCCGTGGTAGGCCCCCCACAGCACGAACGTCCAATTCGCGCCGTGCCACAGGCCGCCCAGCAACATCGTCAGGAACAGGTTGACGTAGGTCCGCACCGGTCCCCGCCGGTTGCCGCCGAGCGGCACGTATAGGTAATCCCGCAGCCACGCGGACAGCGAAATATGCCACCGCCGCCAGAATTCCGTGATGGACGCGGACTTGTAGGGCGAGTGGAAGTTCTGCGGAAACCGGAACCCCAGCATCAGGCCCAGTCCCACCGCCATGTCCGAATAGCCGCTGAAATCGAAATAGATCTGGAGGGTGTAGGCCAGCAAGCTGCTCCAGGCGCCGACCAACCCGATGGATTCCTGCGCGAAGCCCCACGCGGCCATGGGGGCGACCGCGTCCGCCAACAACACTTTTTTCGCCAAGCCCAACACGAACAGAACCATGCCGGCACCGGCCTTGGCCCAGGTATGGGTGCGTTCGCGCAATTGGCGGTCGATCTCGTGGTACCGCACGATCGGCCCGGCCACCAACTGGGGAAACAGCGACACGTAGCAGGCGAAGTCGATGAAACTCCGCGCCGGGCGGGCCTGGCCGCGATAGATGTCGATCGAATAGCTCATCGCCTGGAACGTGTAGAACGAGATGCCGACCGGCAGCACCAGGTGCAGCAGCGGCAACGGCCCGGAAGAGGCCCCAAACGCCTGGGCCAACGCGTTGGCCGTCTCCGCACCGAGGTCGTAATACTTGAAGAATCCCAAGATGGACAAATCGCTGCAGACCGACGCCAGCAACCAGCGTTTTTTCGCGGCCGGCGACCGGGCGGCCGCGATCCGCCCCCCCGCCACGTAGTCGATCGTCGTCGTCAGCAGCAACAGGCCGCAAAATCGGTAATCCCACCAGCCGTAGAACACGTAGCTGGCCAGCGCCAGCCAGCCGTGCCGCCACCCTTTTGGCCAGAGCAGGTAGTAGCCGGCGAGGACGACCGGCAGCAGCAAGAACAGAAATTCGTAGGAATTGAACAGCATGGATCAAAATCCCGCGAGGCGTTCCATTTTCGCCGCGTGTTCTTCCTTCAGGACGTGGACCAGCGCCGAAGCGGAGCCGACCAAGATCATCATGGGCGCATGCCAGGGCAAGGGGCTGAACGCCCCGCCGACGCCAATGGCCACCGCCTGTATTTGGAAGGTCCAGCCCAGATCCCGCACGGCCGGCCAATGCGCGGCATGGCGCCGGATCCACATGCCCCCGAAGAAAACGATCCCGACGAAGCTCAGATACAGCCCCATGCCGATGAACCCCATTTGCCGGCCCGCCATCAGGATTTCGCAGTGCACCTGCCCGCTGGCCATGGGGAACCGATCGACGTATTTCGTCGAATCCGGATTGATCCCGACGCCGAACGCGGGATAGGCCTTGATCAGCGCCCACGTGTCTCGGTTCTTGGCCTGCCGTTCATCGGCGCTCTTTTCATCCTGGGTCCGGGCCTTGGTCGGCGCCTCGTCGGAGGGATCGAAGAACGCGGCGATGGACTGCGGGATCGTGCGGAAACGATCCCGGTTCTTCGCACCCGTCAGCGGGAAAAGCAAATACAAGGTCGCCGCGATGATCAGCAGGGCCTTGAAATGGTTTTTTCCGTAGTACGGGAGCAGGAATGCCCCGATCGCGATCAGGGTCACCAGTCCGGTGCGGCTGCCGGTTTCGAACACGATCCAAACCGCCGCCAGCGCGCAGGCCAAGAACGACACCTTGATCCATTTCTTCGTTGCCTGTTGGAAGGCATAGAGATAAAGCGGCAGGAACACGGCCATCATGTAGGCGAATCCGTTGGGATTCTCGATCATGGAAACCGCCAACCCCATCAGCCGGTCGCCGCTGTACGTCGCGCCCAGCGCCGACAGCCGCAGCCCGCCCTTGACCCACCACAGCGTGGAAAACAGCATCGCCATCTGCACCGCCCAGACCCGCTCGACCGAGGTGGCCATCGCCTCCACCATGATCAACAAGAGCGCGTTTTTCACGATGAGGTCCAGGTAGTTGTTCCAAGCCGGCGAAATCTGGTACACGCCGAACTGCTGCGACAACGCGGCGAAAAACAACAAAACCAACGCCGTCACGGTGCCCGGCCCCAGGCGCACGATGGGCCGCCGGCCGTCGAGGCAGGAGAGAACGTGGAGACCGGTCGCAATGATGAACGACAGGTTGGCGATCCGCAGCGGCCACAGGAACGTGAACCGGTTCTGGGGCTGCACGAACAGAATGCAGACGTACCACAACAGGAATCGGAAACCCCACAGGCTCATGCGCGCACCCGCTTTTCCGCCGCGGCCGCCAACGCCGGACTGCTCTGCACGAGTCCGAGCTCGGCCAGGTGCCGCCAGCCTTCAAAGCGTTTCGCGCCGGGATGCCACAGGGAGAAATCGCCCTCCTGCCGAAAACGCTCGGCATAGGCCTTGTATTCCGCCGATGCGTTCCAGTACGCCCCCCGCTCCGCTTCCCGGAAGGCCTTTTCCTTGAAGTCCTGGAGATACTTGAAATGCAGGACGGCTCCTTGCGCCGACGCGAGCGGAGCACCCTCGATCGTGTGCAGCCCGCGGCGCAGAAACAGGCCCGGGGAATACTTGAAAAACGGATACTTCGAGCACCCGAATTCTTCGGCGAACATCCGGCCGCGCGTACCGCCCATGTAGATGGATTCGGGCGCCGGCCCATCGAAAACAGGATGGTATTTCTTGCGGTCATAGCCCTCCGCGTCGAACCACGGCGCCGCCACCCGCAAATCCGCGCCCGCCCGATACCGCACTTGGCCGATCGGCTCGCGCGAAAACATCTCGAGGAACAGGCAATGCAGCGCCGCAGCGCCTTCCGCTTCCAACGCGGTGGCCAGATCGGGCAACGGCATTCGATCCATCTGCGGATACACGAATAATTCGTCCGCATCCAGCACCAGGCACCAGCGACCGACCGCGAAGCGGCGCAGGAGGGGCTCCTGCCAGTACAGCGGACCCTTATAGCGCTCCTTCGACGTCCACACGTGGATGCGCGGATCGGCGACCGCCAGTTCCCGCGTGCCGTCGGTCGAATCGTTGTCCACCAGCAGCACCCGCGACACGCCGAGATCGAAGTGGTACTTCAGCATGAACGGCAGCCGCAACGCCTCGTTGCGGCAGACCACGATCATCCAGACTTCGTCCGGTTTCCATTCCGGCAACGGCCGTCCATCCACCCGCCGCAGACCGGCCCACGCCATCCGCCGCCGCACCCAGCGGTTGGCCCGGATCTTGAATTGTTCCAGCCGGCGGCCCATTCCCTACTTGCCCCGGCGTTTTTTCCAGGCGCGCTTGGCGAGGCTCAAGCCATAACGCACGGAGACCGGATCGACTTTCGACAGGTATTCATCCGGGTGAACCAAATCCACCGGACAAGTTGGATCTTCCGAACCATCTGCCGCCGGCCGCAATTCCGCCAGCCGGCGTTCGGCGACGTACAGCAGCAGGTTTTGCCGATACCAACCCGAAATCTTCGGGTCCGTCCACAGGCGCGGCCGCACCCAATCCCGCACGGCGAAACCGCGGCGCGCGAAGCGCGCGGCCCAATAGGATTGCCACTGCTCGTTGACGTGGCCATAACCGCCCTGAAACGGAATCGCCGCCGAAAACAGAACGAAATCGGCCGCCCCGGCCAGTTCGGCGACGAATCCGTCCGCGCGGTCCGGCGGCAGATGCTCGGCCACTTCCAGGCAAATCGCTAGATCGAACCGCCGCTCCAGATTCAACGGCGCGGACAAATCGGCCCGGCGGAACTGGTCTGCGGGAATTTTCAGCAGCTTCTCGTCCACCCACGCACCATCCACGCCCAGCAAATCACCCACGCCCCGCTCTTGCAGGACGGAGAGCCATGCGCCGACTCCGCAGCCGACGTCCAGCGCGGAATGAACCGGCGGCAGTCGCGGCAACACCAGATCCAGGATCCGCCGCGCGGCATCGGCGGTTTGCGCAAAACGTTTGTCGTAGAAATAGGCCTGATAGGGTTCGGTTTTCATTGGATTCACCCGTCCGCGATCGTTTCCGCCGGCGCGCCGCCGCCGTCGAGTCGCCCTACCGCCTGGCCGGCAGCAGCTTGTTCAGCAACCAGCGCCAGGCGATGGTCTTCGTCAGGTGGGTCACGGCGGGCCCGGCCGGCACCGCGGCATCCGTTTTCTTGCGGGCCCAAGCCCAATTGTCCCGGATCACCACCGACTCCACGTCGGGATGCTGGGAAACGACGAGCGTGACCAGACGTTCCACCTGCGATTCCTTCCGGTAGTCGGCCGGCTTGTCCTGCATTTCGGGCGCCCGGCTCCACCAATCCGATTTCTCGATCGAAAACATGTAGTCGTCGAACAGAAACCACCCGCCCGGTTTCAGCAATTTCATGGCCAGATAGAATGCGCAAACATCGGGCTCCCACAGATGGGCACCGTCCAGAAAAATGAAATCCAGGAACGGCTGGCACCGTCCGTCCACCGTATGCTTCTCGATGAGCTTTTTCAGTTCCCACGTGTAGGAAATACGCGAAAACACCGGCGTCGCATAGGCCTGCAAGCCGGTTTTCCCCAGATTGTCCAAGATGTTGGGATTGCCCTTGTGGTTCCGGACGGCTTCCATGTCGATCGAGGTCAAATGGCCGGCTCCGAGTTCGTGCAAAGCGGCGGCGATGACGCAGGACGTCTTGCCGTACAGGAATCCCAGTTCCAGGCATTCCTTGGGCCGGGCTTCCAGAATCCAATCGTACAGCACCCGGCATTGGGCTTCTTCGGTGCAAGGCAGATGGCCGACCGTTTCATAGACTTGGTTGAACTTCATAGGGCCTCTCTCTCGGGTCCGGGGCTGCGCCTGCGCCGGCGCTGCGGACAGATCGCGCCGGTTTCCATTCCTATTCCGACATGTTAGCAAAGGGCGGCGCCCAGCGGAATCGTTTTCGTCGGCCGGCGCCGGAAATCGCCTTGTAAGGGGCCGGGCGCGCTGGCACGATGCGCCCAGCGTGAATACCTTTGGGCATTTCATCCTGACCCGCTTCAACGTGCCGCTGCGGTTCGATTTGCCGCCGGGGCAACAACCGGCGCGGCTGGGACTCGATCCGGGCTGGCTGGCCCGGCGGTTCGATCTGTTCGAACGGGTTTGCCTCGCCTCCGTCGCCCGCCAGGTCGTGCGGGATTTCCAATGGCTGGTGTTCATGGACGCGGCCACGCCGGAGGCCTTTCGCGACCGTTTGGCGGGACTGGCCGCCGCCCACCCCTTCCTGTTGCCCGTCTACTGCGACCGCTTCGAGGAAGCAACCGTCCTGCCGGAAATCCGCGGCCGCGAAACGCCCGGCCGCCTGCGCATCACCACGCGGCTCGACAACGACGACGCCATCCATCCGCGCCTGGTCGAGCGCGTGCGCCGGATTGCGGAACGCCAAGCGCCGCGGCTGGACCTGCGGCGCGGGTTTTACGTCAGCTTTCCGCTCGGCTGCTGCGAGCGCGACGGGGATTTCTATCTCCAGCGCTACCGCTACAATCCCTTTGCCAGCTACGTGTCGGCGCCGGAAACCGATCGCACGGTCTTGGGGACGGACCACCGCTACGTGGCCGACGTCGCCCCCGTGGTGTTCGACTGGACCCGCCCGATGTGGTGCCAGACCATCCACGGGGAAAACGTGGCCAACCGCCTGCGCGGCGTGTATTGGCCCGGCGGATTTGCATTCGTCTCGGTCCATCGCACCCGGCGCTCCCCGTTCTGGCAGGCCGCCGAATTGGTTCGCAGCGCTTATCGATATGCTCTTCGCAGGTAACGGACCATGCCGCCCAACCCCCGCCCTGCCCGCTTGCCCACGGATGCCAAAACCGCATTGCGATGGGTCTATCTAGGCGGCATGCATCTGCTGTTGCTGGCAGCCTTGGCCACAAGCGACTTCCTGCCCATGGTCGCCGAGAAACTCGGGCTTCGGAATGCCGCGGATTTCCGCAACCGGTCGTTCCAAGCCCGCATGCTCGACTGCCATGCCCGCGTGGACGCCAACGTTCCGGCCGGGGCCGTTGTGTTCATCGGCGACAGCACCATTCAGGGCCTTTGCGTCTCCGCCATTGCCGCCGGCGCCGTGAACTACGGCATTGCCGGCGACACGACGCGCGGGGTGCTTTCGCGGCTGCCGGCATATCCATCGCTGGACCGAGCCCGGGCCATCGTGGTCTCGGTGGGCGTGAATGATCTGAGCGGACTGCCCGATCGGAAAATCGTCCGCAATTGGGCGGCCATCGCCGATGGCCTGCCCGCCCACGTGCCGACCTTCTTCGTGGCGATCCTGCCGATCGACGAAAGCCGCCAACCCCGGTGGGCCGGCCGCAATCGCGGCCTCATCCGCTCGCTGAACGAGCGGCTGGCCGCCCAGCTCGCGCGGCGCGAGAACCGGCATTTCGTCGATCCTTCCGCCCGGCTGCAGGACGCAACCGGGAATCTAGCTCCAGACTTCCACGTCGGCGACGGGCTCCACCTCAACGCCGCGGGAAACGCCGTTTTGATCGATGCGCTGGGCGCCGCCCTCGAAACCGCCGGCGGCACGAGGCCCCCGCCATGACTGAAATCTCCCGTCAGCCGCCGCGGCCGGCCCAGGCCCTTGCCCCCGCGCCCTAGACCAGCTTACGCCCATGGTATTCAGTTCAACCATATTTTTGTTTCTGTTCTTGCCGCTGACGATCGTCCTCTATTACGCCCTGCCGGCGAAACTGAAAAACTTCCTGCTGCTTGCGGCCAGTCTCGTGTTTTACGCCTGGGGAGAGCCGCTGGCCGTTTTTCTCATGCTGTTTTCCATCGCCGGCAACTATCTGATGGGGCGGCTGATCGCCTGGAGCATGGCGGCCGGCCGCGCGGCAATCGTCCGGGGCACCTTGGTGGCGGCCGTGGCCTTGAATATCGGCATGCTCGTCGTCTACAAGTATTCCGATTTCCTCGTCTTCAATCTCAATTCCCTGCTGGACCTGAACCTCCCGCTCCCCAATATTCCGCTCCCCATCGGCATCTCGTTTTTCACCTTCCAGGCGCTTTCCTACGTGATCGACGTCTACCGCGAAGAAGGCACCGTCCAGAAAAACGTCTTTTCGCTCGCGCTGTACATCTCCCTGTTTCCCCAGCTGATTGCCGGTCCCATTGTCCGCTATCGGGACGTCGACGCGCAGATCCGCGCCCGGAAGACGGATTACCGCCAAATGCTGCGCGGCGTCGCCTTGTTCATCGTTGGCCTGGCCAAGAAGGTCATGGTGGCCAACGTCGCCGGCGAAGTGGCCGACCAGATCTTCGGCGTTCCGGTCGCCAACTGGACCGGGGGCATGGCCTGGCTGGCCGTTGCCAGCTACACGCTGCAAATCTACTTCGACTTTTCCGGTTATTCCGACATGGCCATCGGATTGGGACGGATTTTCGGGTTCGAGTTTCTCGAAAACTTCCGTCATCCCTACGTGTCCCAGTCCATCCGCGAATTCTGGCGGCGCTGGCACATCTCCCTGTCGACCTGGTTCCGCGACTACGTCTACGTGCCGCTGGGCGGCAGCCGGAATGGATCCGCCCGGCTTTATCTCAACCAACTGATCGTTTTCCTGCTGTGCGGCTTGTGGCATGGCGCCAGCTGGACGTTCGTCGTTTGGGGGCTTTGGCACGGAATGTTCCTGGTCTTGGAGCGCATGGGCATCGGGGCGGCGCTGGAACGCGCCTGGCGGCCGGTCCGGCATCTCTACGTCATGGCCGTGGTGATGGCCGGCTGGGTGTTTTTCCGGGCGGCAACCCTGCCGGAGGCCTGGCGGATCCTGCGGACCTTGGTCGGCGCGGGAGCAGAGTCGGGCAGTGGATACAGCGCGCATTTATACCTCACCCCGCTCTGGCTTCTGACGGCCGCCGCCGGATGCGTCGCCTGCACCCCCATCCCGGCCGCTCTTGCGCAGCGGGCCCTCCGCGCCGCGCCTTCTGCCCGGATTCGCTTTTCGTTGCGGCTGGCCGCAACGGCAGGCTTGCTGGCGTTGTTGACCTATTCCGCGATCTCCGTGGCCTGCAGCGCCTACAACCCGTTCATCTATTTCCGCTTCTGACCAAACCATGAACGAGCCTAGATCATTTTCCCTGCGCGCGCGGCTGCTGTTCTGGGCATTCGTCGCGGCTTTGGCCACCCCCACGGCATTGATGTTGGCAGGCCAGGGCGGGTTTTCTCCGGAAACCGAAAATCGCCCGCCCGCTCCCCTGCCGACCCTGAACGGGCAACCCCTGCGCGAGTTCCCGCGCGCGTTCGAGGCTTTTTTCAACGACGCCTTCGGCCTGCGCGCGGCCATGATCAAGATCAACGCGAAGATCCATTCGCGGCTGCTGCGGGGCACGATCACCCCCGACGTGGTGGCGGGCCGGGAGGGTTGGCTGTTCTACAAAGGCGAGCATATCCGCGGAACGCCCCAAAGCAATCTGCAGATCTTCCTGGGAACCTATCCGTTGGACTCGGATTTCCTCGAGAAGGCGCGGCGCGTCCAATCCCGGCTGCGGCATTATTTCGAGGCCCGCGGCATCCGCTACTATCTGGTTCTCGTGCCGAGCAAAATCAGCGTTTACCCGGAATACATGCGGGGCGGAAAACCGCCGGCCGAAATGAGCGCCATCGACGTCGTGGCCCGGCATCTTCAAGACCACGGGGAACCGCATGTCGTCAACCTTCGGCCCGGGCTGCTCCGGTGCAAGGAACAAGCGCAAATCTACCACAAGACGGACACCCATTGGAGCGACGAGGGCATGCTGTGCGGCTGTCGCCTCCTGGCAGAACGCATCGGCCTCGAAACCCGGTGGGAAACCGTCGCGCGCCAAGCGGGTCTTCATCACGGCGATTTGGCCAAAATGGAAGGGAAAAGCGCCGCGGACGGCAGTGAACCGACGACCGAGGTGCGCCGGGTGCCGGAAACCGCCCGGCTGATTCCCGAGGATTCGCTCGGGGGCCGGTTGGCACAATCGATTTGGCTGAAAGACGCGACCTGGAAAATCTTCGAGACCCCGGATTCGAGCGCCCCGCGACTCTTGTGCCTGGGCGATTCGTTTTTCATGCGCGGCAATTTCACCCGCTTGTTTGCGGAGGCTTTTTCCTATTCCGTGTTCTTGTGGAACGACCATTTGGCCCCGGAATACCTGGATTGGATCCAACCCGACGTCGTGATTTGGGAAGTCACCGAGCGCCGGCTGAGAATCTTGGCCGATCCGCTGAACCCCGGAATTCCATTCGACCCCGAGTGACGGCGGCATGGGCCGGAACCGATTCCCGCCGGTTGGACGGTTATTGCGGCCGGCCGGACAACGCGCGCCGCATCCACCGGCGCATCGGGATTTCGAACCACCGGAACAGCAGGGCGGACACGGCCAGCAAGGAGGCTAGATACAGATAAAACCCTGCGGCGGATTCGGACGGAACGACGCCCGCGAGCCGCCAGACGCCGTAAACCGGCAGCTGGAGGATGTACACCCCGTAGCTGGCTTCGCCCAGATAATGCAGCCAGCGCGCCGACAAGAGCCGGGCCACCCCGTTGCGAGCATCGCCGAGAGAAAACAGCAGCGCGCCGTAGACCGGCGCCATCAAGCCGACGTGGATGCTGTAGTTCATCCGATCGCCGGCGGCATAGGCGCAAAACACGATCGCCGCCAGCGCGAGCGCCGACAGGATTCCCATCCCCGCCGGCGACAGGCGGGGATGAACGATCTCGTCGCGGACAATGCGAAACGCCAGCATGCCCAAGGCGAACACCGGCCAATAGATCACCGGATGGTACATCAGCAGATGGTGGACGGCATGGCTCCGGTAAAACCAATCGACCCAGATCCAACTCCGGGCGATGGCCCATCCCGCCTGCGAGACCAGATACAGTCCGGCAAACGCCGCCAAGGCCGCCCCGCGGCGCAGGGCCAGCACCGGAGCCGCCACCAAGGGGAACAACAAGTAGAAGCTGGCTTCCACCGAAAGCGACCAGCCCGGCACGTTCCACCGGAAGACGCGGTCCGGCAACCAGGCCTGCAGCAAGCCGGCATGGATCGGAAAATCCACCGCCGCATTCAAGGCGGACAGGCGATCCCAATAGACGTTGCCCCAGCCCACGGCGATCGCGGCAAGCAACGCCAGCAGATACAGCGGATAGATCCGGGCCAGCCGGGCCACGTAGTAATCGCGCAGAGCCCCCGCCTGGCGCCAGGCAAAGCCTTGATAGGCATAGGCCAGGATATAGCCGGACAGGAAAAAGAAAAACGCGACGGACGAACCCGCGGAAGCCGAGATGCGGTGCAGCGCGCCGTCCGCGAACGGCCACACGCCCCGGCCATAGTGAAAGACGACCACCAGTACCGCGGCGAAAATCCGGATGCTGGTCAGCGGGACAACGTGTTGCCGGGCCGTTTCCATGGGCCCGGGATAGTGTCATCAACCGGCCCGGGCATGCAATGCCTATTCGCCGCCGGACCTCGGATCGATCAAGCCTTGGCCGCGCAGCCAAGCCAACGCCTGCGCCTGCCACTGGTCCCACAGCGGCCCGCCATAGCCCAAACCATGCCCGCCGGAATCCAGTTCGAGATAGGCGCAGGCCACCCCGTGCGCCTGCAAGGCCGCGTGGAATCTCCGGCTGTTTTCCGCGGAGACCACCGCATCGTCGCGCGCATGCACCAAAAACACCGGCGGCGTGGCGGCCGATACCTGTCGATCCGCGGAATAGTCGGCAATCCGATCTGGCGCAGGATCCGGCCCAAGGAAATTGATTCGGGACCCGGCATCGGCCAGATCCTCCATGGATACGACGGGATAGACGAGAATGGCGAAGTCCGGCCTCGAAGACGGCCCGGCCGCCCGATCCGGCGGCGGGCCCGCGTCCGGCATCGTTGCCGCCAAGGCCGCCAAGTGCCCGCCGGCCGAAAACCCGATGATTCCGACCTGGTTGGTCGACACGCCCCATTCCGCCGCCCGGCTTCGCACGAAGCGGATCGCATCCTGGGCATCCGCCAGCGGCCGGTCAGGATCGCCCTGAGGAAGGCGATATTCCAACACCACGCCGACCATGCCCATTCGATTCAGCCACTGGGCCACGCGTCGGCCTTCGGCTTCCAGCACCAGAGCGCCGTAGCCGCCACCCGGACAAATCACGACGGCGGCGCGGCCCGCGCCGCGGGGATGATAAATCGTGATCGCAGCGCCGTCGTCCGATTCCCGCAGAGCCAGCCGTTCCACAACGGGTGTCCCTTCCGTTGCCTTGAAAAGCTTGATCCACAGCAGACCAACCACGCAACAAACGCAAACGGCCGCCGCACCCCACGACGCCTTGCGCGCACGCATGTTCAACGGCCGCCTCCGGCAGCGACGTGGTTGCGCACCTGCGAAAAATCCGAACTCAGCTGGCATCCGGCCATAGGAGATTCCGATACAGCCCCAGCAGCTTCTCCGCGCTGGCGGGCCAGACGTGGCGCTCGAGGACCTGCTGGCGACCGGTGGCGCCCATGCGCCGGCGCAGAGCGGGGTTGTCGGCCAGTTTCTTCAAGGCGGCGGCAAACGCTTCGGCGTCGCCGACGGGCACCACCAGTCCGGCCCCGTCGGCCACCAGGCGGGGCACCCAGGCGCAGTCGGTCGTCAGCACGGGCAAGCCGGTGGCCATCGCCTCGAGCGCGGCGAAGCAAAACGATTCGTAGTCGCTGGAAATCGCTTTCACGTCCGCCGCGGCATAGACGGCGGGCAACTCGCCGTAGGGCGTTTCGCCGAGGAACAACACCTTGTCCGCGAGGCCGAGGTCGGCCGCTTGCTGCTCGCAGCGCTCCCGCAGGGGGCCGCTGCCGGCCAGCACCAGCCGCACAACGGGATGATCCTGCGCCAGCTTGGCAAACGCGTCCAAGAGCATCGCATGGTTCTTGAACGCCTGGAACCGCGCGACGTACAGCACCACGAACTCGTCGCGGGCGATGCCGTGCTTCGCCCGGAAATCGGAGGGCTGCGGCCGGAACAGCTCCGCATCCACCGCATTCGGAATATCCACCACGGCGGCGTGGCCGCGTTCGCGCAGTTTCTGGATGCTGGTGCCGCTGGCGATCAGCGCGTCCGCCTGTTTCACGCCGCCGCGCGGATCGTAGTAGTTCGGCGCGGTCAGGCGCATCACGACCGGGGTCTTTACGCCGCGTTTCTTCAGCCAGTGGACCAGATTGGGCAGTTCGCAGACCTGGATCACGTCGAACTCGGCGGCGTGCCGCGCGATCCAGCGCGCGGCGCGCCATTCGAAGAGCTCGAATTCCAGTTGCCGCACGCGCCAGCCGCCTTTGACCTTGTCCCACGGGAACCGCCGCAGCCAGGGCGTGCGCAACGTCCGGGCGCCGGGCACGGGCAAGGGCGCCGGCCGCAGCAGCGGCGCGCCGCACAGAAAGGTCACCCGCGCGCCGGCTTGGGCCAGATGGCGGGAGATCTCCAGATCGAACGTCTCGCCCCCGCCCCGTTCGAGGCCGGCCATGCGGTTGACGAACAGGACGCGCAGGGGTTTGGATGCGGATTCAGCATTCATCGCGAACACCGTACCATGAAGCCGCCACGGCGACGGAACTTTTTCTTTTTCGACGCCGGCCGGCCGGCGCGGACACCGCGGCGCGAAAACGCTCCACCGGAAATCGGACGCGCCGCGGTTTTGGCCGTTGTGCCGGGGCCATTGCGCCGGTATAGTGTCCCAACTGCGATTCAGACCGCGCCCGCGGCGGAATTCTTCAAGGAGACACGAGCATGACGGTGAACAAAGAGGCCTTGCCCGGACACGAAACCCAATCCAGCGAGATGAACTGCCCGAGCTGCGGCCGGTTCGTCGGCGCGGTGACCAAATGCCCGTACTGCGGCGCCAAAGTCGAAAAGCGCATGAGCCTGGTGGCCATCCGGTGGGCAGCCGTGCTGCTGGCGACCGTCGGGTTGTTCCTCCTGTTCCTGATGGCGAAGCACCGCGACATCCCGGTGGTCAAGCTGGCGGACGTGAAGCCGACGATGAACTTCGCGCAGATCCGCGTGGAAGGCGTGGCCGACAGCGACGCGCGCACGTTCCGCAGCGGCGGCGGCATGGGCTTCAACTTCTCCGACGGCACCGGCACGATCATGGTGTTCATCAGCCAGAAGCAAGCCCAGGAAATGGTCGCACGCAATCTCGTGCCGAAAGCCGGCGACCAGGTCAGCTTCGCGGGCGGGCTGAACATCTCCGACGACCGGTCCTCCATGCGCCTGCTGAGCGTGGACGAATTCCAGGTCGTCCGCGCCCCCGCCGCGGCCCTGCGGCTGGCGGACGTCACGACGGATCTGAAGGGCTCGTCGATCACGGTCGAAGGCAAGGTCATGGACCTGTTCCCGCCCCCGGCGAATTCCAAGCGCCCCTACGCGCTGAAGCTGAAGGACGATTCCGGCGAGCAGACGCTCAACTTCTGGCAGGCGGAGTACGACCAGATCGCGAACAAGGACGTGCTGGTCGGCGCCTACGTCCGCGCGCGCGTGTCGGTGGCGGCCTACCAGGACAAGCTGCAGCTCAAGCTCGCGTCCGGCCAGGACCTGGAAATCCTCGACGGCCCGCCCGCCGCGGCCGCCTACGCCTCGCCCGCCCAGAAGGCCGCGGCGACCTACCGCCAGCAAGCCGCACCCGCCCCGGCCCCGCGCGACTTCTCGCGCGGCCGCTCGGTGGCCTCCACCAGCCTCTCCGTCTCCGCCGTCACGGCCGCCATGAAAGGCCAGACGGTGCGCGTGCGCGGCCGCGTCGAATCGGTCAAGGCGCCGCAAGAAGGCACCAAGCAGCCCTTCGCGGTCATCCTGAGCGACGGCGGCGCGAAGCTGCGCGCGACCTACTGGTCGAACGCGGATGCGGTCATCGCCGTGAAGCCCACGCCGGGCGCGCTCTTCGAGATGGAAGGCGTGGTCGACGTCTATCAGGACCGCCCGCAACTCCAGGTCGAAAGCGGCTACAAGGTGAAACTGGTGGACGATACGCCGGCCTCTACCCCCGCGGTGGACGTGTCGAAAGCGGTGCGCGTTTCTTCCATCACCGCCGCGGCGCTGGGCCAGACCCGCACGGTGCAGGGCACGCTCGGCGCGCCGCGCGCCCTGCGCGGCGGCGTGACCTACGCGCTGACCGACGACACCGGCACGATCGACCTGGTCCTGTGGGAATCGATCATTCCCGTCGAGGTGCTCGACGCCCTCGAGGAAGGCGCCAAGGTGGCCGCCACCGGCGAAGTGAAGGAATACGAAGGCAAGCTGCAGCTCACGGCGGCCTCCGGCCATTCCGCCATGGTGATTCCGTAACCCCGAGGGAGGCGACGCCATGTCCGCATTTTGGATGGTTCTCTTATCGGTCACCGCCGGGACGGTGATTTCGAGCGTGCTGGCCTGCCTGCCGGGCCTGCACATCTACAACGTGATGGGCGCGCTGGTGCTGGGCATCCTGGCGCTGGAAGGCACGGCCCACGCCGTTCCGGCGGACGTCTATCTGCCGGCTTTCACCGGCATGGTCGTCGGCTGGTCCATGCTCAACACGATTCCGGCCGTGCTGCTGGGCACGCCGGACGAGTCGGCCATGTTCACGGTGCTGCCCGGCCAGAAGTACCTGATGGCCGGCCGCGGCTTCGAGGGCACGATGATCACGGCCGTCGGCGGCCTGGCCGGCGCGTTTTTCCTCGTGTGCGTGATGGCGCCGCTGGCCCCGCGCTACCTGCCCGTTTCGCAGCAGGTGCTCAAGGGCCACATGCATTGGGTCCTGTGGGTCATCATCACCTTCATGCTGATGTCCGAATGGCCCAAGGGCGGCAACCGCGGACCCGCCGGCTGGGCCAAGTTCTACGACGCGTGGAAGACCCTGCTCGCCGGCCTGGCCACCTTCGTGCTGGCGGGCCTGCTGGGCTTCATCCTCCTCACCCGCTCGCCGGTGAACCACGAAGTCGCCTTCCAGAACATCATGCCCGCGTTCGTGGGCTTGTTCGCGATCCCGTGGTGCCTGCTGAACATGATTTCGGCGGCCGGCGTCCCGCCGCAACGCATCGCCAAGAGCCTCGAAATCAACGGCGACGTGATCCTGCGCTCGGTCTGGTCGGGCGGCCTCGGCGGCGGCATCGCGGCCTATTTCCCGGTGGTGACCGGCGGCGTCGGCGGCATGCTGGCCGGCCACGCCACCGCCCAGCGCGACGAGCGCATCTTCATCATGGGCCAGGGCGTCTCGAAGTTCATCTACTACGTCGGTGCGTTCATGCTGATGTTCGTGCCGGGGCTGAACCTGACGCGCGGCGGCGGCGCCTGGATGGTCAAGGCGCTCTACACGCCCATGGGCGTGGCCGACTACTACCTGGTGCTCGGCAGCATCGCCATCGCCGCCGGCCTCTCCTACCTGATGATGGAGCCGCTGACCAAGCTGACGCTCAAGTTCATCGACCGGTTCAACTACCGCCACGTCTCGACCTTCGCGCTCGGCATCATCCTCATCATGGTCTATGCCGTCACCGGCTGGGTGGGCCTGTTCATCGCGACGGTGGCGACGGGCATCGGCCTCTTGCCGGTGCTGTTCGGCTCGCGGCGCCTCAACTGCCTGGGCATCCTGCTGCTGCCCATCGCCTGCAACATGTCCGGCTTCGGCGAAACCATCACCGGCTGGCTCGGCCTCACCTGACCCCGAAAGGAGCGAGAAAATGAAAGGATTTTCCCATTTCATGTCCGGCGTGGCGGTCGCCTCCTTCGGCCCGTGGGCCATCGACGCGGCGCTCAACGGCAACCCGCTGTTCTTCGTCCTCGGCGGCGCCTGCGGCATCCTGCCCGACACCCTCGACTTCAAGTTCTACCGCTTCTTCTACGAGCACGACGTCTACGTCACCCCCGACCCGAAGAACCCCGACCCGCAGTACGTCGCCGACGAATACGCCCGCGCCGTCGCCTTGGCCGTGGACGAGAAGCGCTACGTCCGCGTCAAACTCGTCTCCATCCGGCTCGGCGCCGACTTCTGGCAGCAGTATTCCGTCAAGATCGACAACGAAAAGCTGGAAGTCCTCGTCAAGTTCGGCCCCGTCGTCAACACCGGCCAGGTGCCCGTCGAGGGCACCGAAAACCGCTACCCGACGGTCGCCCGCGCCAAGCTCAAGGCCAAGGTCATCCAGACCTACGACGCCGGCATGAAGGTGGACATCTTCGACGGCCCGACCATCGGCCTCAAGCCGATGGAAAACGGCGATCTCGATCTCGAGTTCCTGCCGTGGCACCGCGAGTGGTCGCACTCCCTGACGATCGGCGCCATGCTCGGCGCGCTGGTGGGCGCCGGCGTCTGGCTGGCCGCCGGCTGGACCCCCGCCTGGCAGAGCTTCGTCACCATCGCCGCCTGCTACGGCGTGCACGTCGTCGAGGACCAGCTCGGCCACATGGGCTCCAACATCTTCTACCCGATCACCAAGCTGCGCACCCCCGGCCTGCACTGGATGCACTCCGGCGACGGCCTGCCCAACTTCCTGACCGTGTGGATCTGCTGCCTGCTGATCTTCTGGAACCTCTACCGCGGCCAGCCCGCCATGACCTACCACTTCGGCTTCGTCCATCTCATGATGGTCGGCCTGGTGATCCCGGGCCTGGTCTTCGGCGCCCTGCGCTGGCTGCTCAACCGCGGCCAAAAGGTCGTCGTCGCCAAGGGCGACGACGCCGACGACGAGTGGAACGACTCCAAAGCCGCCGGCTGAGCCCGCCCGCCGGCGCGCGGCGAAAGTTTTTACGTTCTACGTAAAACTCCCGCAAAGTTTTTACGTTCTACGTAAAAATCGGGGCGGACTTTTACGTACCACGTAATTTTCACGCCCCGCCGGCGCGCGTCAACCCGCGGGCGCGTCGAACCGGATGGCGGCGGCGCGGGCGTGGCCGTCGAGGCCTTCGACCCGCCCCATCGCCTCGATCAGCGGCAGGGTTTCGATCAGGTCGGCGCGGGTGAAGGCCACCACGCTGGTCCGCTTGCGGAAGGAATCCACCGTCAGCCCGGAGAAGAACGCCGCCGTGCCGCCCGTGGGCAGCACGTGGCTGGGGCCGGCGACGAAATCGCCCGCGCTCTCCGGCGTCCACGCGCCGACGAACACCGCGCCGGCGTTCTTGACCTTCTGCAGCCAGCGCCGCGGTTCCTTCGTCATGATCTCGAAATGTTCCGGCGCGAACCGGTTGACGACGTCCATGCCCGTGTCGAGGTGGTCGGTCACGACGAACAGCGCGCCGGCGGCGGCCGCGCGCGCGATGGCCTCGCGGCGCGAGAGCGACGCGATCTGGCGCTCCATTTCCGCGAGCACCTTGGCCGCCAGGCCCATGTAGGGGGTCACCAGCAGCGCCTTTTCGTGGCCCGTGCCGTGCTCGAGCTGGGAAATCAGATCGGCGGCCACGTGCGCCGGCACGGCCGTTTCGTCGGCCAGCACGGCGATCTCGCTGGGGCCGGCGACCATGTCGAGGTCCACGTCGCCGTAGACCAGCTTCTTGGCGGCGGTGACGTAGGGGCCGCCGGGGCCGACGATCTTCTGCACCTTGCGGATCGCGGCGGTGCCGAAGGCCATGGCGCCGATGGCCTGGATGCCGCCGATGCGGTAGATTTCCGTCGCGCCGGCCACTTCCAGCGCGTGCAGCAGGAAGGGATCCACCCGCCCTTTCTTGTCGCACGGCGTGCAGGCGACGATCTCGGGCACGCCGGCGATCTTCGCGAGCGAGACGCTCATCAGGGCCGTCGAGGCCAGCGGAGCGGCCCCGCCGGGGACGTAGGCGCCCACGCGCGCCAACGGCGTGAACTTCTCGCCCAGCACCCCGCCCTTCGGCGTGGCCATGCTCCAGTCCTTGCGCATGCCGGCCTTGCCGAAGCGCACGATGCGCGCGAACACGTCCGACGCGCAGCGCTTGAACATCAAATCCACCTGCTCGGAAGCGGCCATCCGTTCTTCTTTCGGCACCGCGAACCGCCCCGGCGCCAACTGGATGCCGTTGAATTCCTTGACGTACTTCTGCACCGCCTTGTCGCCGGACGCGCGCACGTCCGCCAGCACGCGCCGGGCCGTCTCCTCGGCTTCCGGGTCGAACGCCGGCCGCGCCAGGAAGGCCTCCAGCTCCGGCAAGGCCTTGTGGGGCGTGTATTTCAGGATGGGAATGGTCAGGCTCATGGCAGGCAATCTGGGTTCAGGGTTCAGGGAATGAGGGCTTCGCTTGAAATTCCGCCGCTAAAAACTCTTCACGTTTTCGTTCATGGCGCCGCACTTGCCGCATTCGGACATCGGCACGTTGCGGCGGTCCACGTAGACGTGGCCGCAGGCCGCGCACCGGAAGATGAACGGCGCGGCGCGGCGCCGGGGTCTCCGCCGATATCGCCGCACAGCATAGTAGAGCGTGGCGGCGAATACCACCGAAAGATTCGCGACCAGGAAGGCCAAGTACCAATCCGGCCAGGCCAGCGGCATCATGGCGTCCCTCCCGGCGCCGGGGCGGGCGCGGTCCAGGTCGCGGTGCCGGACCGGGGCGCGGCCGGCTCCAGCAGGCGCCAGCCGCTGACCGAACGCGCCAACCGCCGGTCCACGGCCGGAATCCCGCTGGCCTGGGCCAGCAGGACGGACGTCGGCACGCCCCGGTCGTCGAAGCGCAGTTCCACCCGCGCTTGCCACGGGGCATTGGTCCAGGCGGGATAATCCAGATCGATGCCGGAGAACAGCCGCGATTCCCAGCCGGCGGAAAAGGCCAGGCGCGGCGTTTCCCGGGGCAACGGCCGCGCCGGAAAGACCGCCGCGGCGCCTTCGATCGGCGCCGGCGCCGGCGAGGCGAAATCCAGCGGCGCGTAGGCCGGCGGGGCCGTCCAAAAGACGGGCGCGGGCCGGTCCGCCTGGACCGGCGGCGCGAGGCTGGCGCGGCCCCCGCGCAAGGCATGGCTGAACCCCGCCGGGGTCGCCAGGGCGAAGACCGCCGGCGTCCAGTGGGCGCGGACGTCCAAGGCCGGCGCGTCGGCCGCGGGCCACCACCACGCCATCCGGGCCGGCGAATCGCGCAACGGCGCGGCCGGGACCGGCGCGATCCGGAACAGCAGCGCCCATGCGCCGAACCAGACCGCGGCAAACGCCGCGGCCCACCGCGCGCCCGGCCGGCAGAACCGCCGCCAGCGCCGGGCGGGATCTTCGGATGGACGGAGACGATGCACGGCCCGCCCGCCCCTACGGCGCCACCGGCGGCGGCCGCGTCGCCAACACCACGTCGCGGAGCCCCGCCTCCGCCGCCAAGGCATACACCGCCATCAAGGTGCCGTACGGCGTGCCTTCGTCGGCTTCGATCAGCAACGGCGCTTCAACGTCGTCGCGGCCGGACCGGGCCAGCGCCGGCCCGAGCGTCGCCAGCGTCATCCGTTCGTCGTTGAAAAACATCAGGCCGCCCTGGGCCAGCGTCAGCACCCGGGCGCCGTAGGGGACGCCGTCCGCGAAGGGCGCCTCCGGCAGGCGGACGCGGACGCCGGGCTGCAGCACGAAGCGGGCCGAGGCGAAATGGAACAAGCCCACCAGCACCACCACGTTCAGCAGCGCCGTCACCTCGATCGGCCCCACCGCGCGGCGGTAGCGTCCCCGGAAGCGCCGCCGCACGCTGCGGAACTGCATCTGGATGGGCTGGTCGGGAATCCTCATTCCGGCGCTTCCCGGTTGCGCTTCCATTGCCGCATGAAGTTCAGCAGCGCCGACGCCGACCGTTCCATGTCCAGCAGGATGGATTCCACGCGCGAGACGAGCAGGTTGTAGCCGGCGTAGGCCAGGATCGCGATCACGAGGCTCAGGGCCGTCGCGGACAGGGCGTTCCACAGGCCGCCCGTCAGGTCGGCCGACTGCACGAGCGGCGCGGCGCGGTGCGCCGCCAGCAGGATCTCCATCAGGCCCAGCACCGTCCCCAGCAGCCCGATCAGCGGCGTGATGCGCGCCAAGGTCGCCAGCCACCCCAGGCCGCGTTCCATGCGCGGGATTTCCTCGAGGCCGGCGTCTTCGATCGCCCGGCCGATGCTCTCCAGGGTGTCGTCGTGGTGCAGCACCGCCGCCAGCGCCAGCCGCGCGACGGGACCGGGGGCTTCCTCGCAGATCGCGGCGGCCTCGACCGGATTGTCGCGGTTCAAGATGTTGTAGACGCCTTTGAGGAAGTCGTCCGCGGCGATCTGGGCCCGGTGCAGGTTGAACAGGCGCTCGAAAAACACCAGCGCGGCGAACAAGCCGCACGCCAGCAGGATCCAGATCACCGGTCCGCCATTGCCCATCAGGTTCAACATGTCTCTGCGCTCCGTCCGTGGGGGTCCCAAAAGGAACTGGAAGGTCAGTCTATGCCGCGCCCCCGCCCCCGCTCAACCATAAAAAAAGCGCCGGACGGCGCGCATCCGCCGTCCGGCGCGTTCGGGCCGCCGCGGGATCAGGGATTCGGCCGGATCTCGAGCACTTCCGGCACGGCGTCCGTGCCGTCGTCCGGGAAGATCACCCAGAGGAAATTCAGTTCGACCGGATGGGCCTCCAGATCTGCCGGCAAGGGCTGCCAGTTCCGGGCGTCCAAGCTGGTCAGGATCTGCGCATCGGCCAGCGAGGTTCCCGACACGTCCACGTCCAGGCCCGCCAGCGTCAGCGTCGGTTGGTATTCAACCACGACGTAGCCGCCGCCGTGCTTCTGGCCGACCCACGCCGTCGCGTCGTCGCCGTCCACGGCGTTCCAGCCGGTCTCGTCGGCCGGCCCGTCGCTGGTCAGGACGGTCACGGGAATGGATTCGAGGAATGCGGCGCCGGCGCTCCCGGCCGCATCCATCGGTTCTTCCGCCGCGGAAGCGGTGGACGGCGACGGAGCCAAGCGGCGCCGGGCCGCCGAACGCGTACCCCACACCTCGAGTTCCGCCAAGCAGACCGCCGAGTTGGCCGTGTTGGACATGCCTGTAAACCGCAGGTAGCGGACGGCGCCACCGGCCGTCGGCCATTCTTCCCAGCCCTGGTGCCGACCCGCGCTTGCATCCGCCAGCAACGTCCAAGTGGCGCCGTCCGCCGACGACTCGAGGACGTAGTTGTGGCTCCGGAAGGACCAATCCCAATTGAGCAGGCGCACGTGCGTCACGTCCAGCAGACCGCCCAAATCCAAGGTCATGGTGCCGGGCTTCGCGTTCGTCCAGACCGTATAGCCGTATTGGCTGGAAACGGCGTGCTCCCCATCGATCACGTAGGGCAGGAAATATGCCCGGAACCCCGTCAGGGTGGCGCCGCCCGAGGCCAGCGCCAGATTTTCGCCGACGTCGCCTTCCAACGCCGCGACCGCCACGTCGAGGCTGGCCATGCCGGGCGCGGAAACGCGGAAGGTCGCGGTCTCGGCGGCGGCGTTCGCGTCGGCGGCCTGGGCCAGCGTGACCCGTTGCCACACGCTCCAATTCGACGGCTTGAAGGTCAGGCTCGCGCCGTCCTGGATTTCCAGGCTTGCGTCGCCGGCGATCCGCTCCACGCGGGCCACGACGTTCGAGGCCGGTTCCTGCGCCAAGCGCACGAAGAACCGCCCTTCGCCGCCTTCCCGGACGAGGACGTTCGTCTTCGACGTTTCCAGCGCGGGCAACGCCGGACGCGTGCCGTACACTTCCCATTCGGGCACGCACACGGCCGAATTCACGGAATTTTCCAGCCCGGTGAAGCGCAAGTAGCGGACCGGTTCCGCCGCCCCCGGCCAGTCGTCCCAGCCGCGCCGGGCTTCGGCGCTCGCGTCCGCCAGCAGCGTCCAGGCCACGCCGTCCGCCGACCCTTCGATGGTATAGCGGTGGTCGCGATAGGTCCAATCCCAAGTCAAGATGCGCACGCGCGCCACGGCCGCCGTGGCCTGCAGGTCGAGTTGGATCGTCCCCGGCGGGACGCTGGCCCAGGTCGTGAAGGCGTAGTTGGTCATGACCGCATGCATGCCGTCGATCGCGTCCGCCAAGCGATAGCCGCGCGTGCCCGAAATGGTCGCCCCGCCGGTCGCCAACGCCAGATTTTCGCCGAGATCGTCGTCCAGCACGGTGACGGTCACGATCCGGCCCGTCGGACATAGACCCGCGATCCGGAATTCGGCCGTTTCGTCGATGGCGTCGTCGTCCTCGCCGGCGATCAGCGTCACGGGCTGCCAGACATCCCAGTTCGACGGCTTGAAGGTCAGGTCCGCGCCGCTGGCCACCGCGACGTTCGTGCTGCCGCCGATGCGGCTGACGGTCACCGCGACGTTTGCCGTCGGCGCCATGCCCAGCCGCACGAAGAGCCGGCCTTCGCCGCCCTCGCGCACGTTGACGTTCGTTTGGCTGAGCTGCACGACAAGGCCCGCGCACCCCACGTCGAACGACACGGCCACGTCTTCCGCCGGATTCCAGTTGGCGTCGCCGGCCTGGGACGCAACGACCGTCACCGTGCCCGTTCCGGTGAACGACAGCCGGATGCCGGCGTCGTCGAGCGCGGCCGGGCCGGCCACCACCGCGTACGACACCGGCAGGCCGCTGGACGCGGCGGCTTGCAGATACGGACGGTCCAGGCGGCTCTGGAATCCGGGATTCGGAAACGACAACGTTTGCGCGGCCTTTTCGATGACCAGAACGTCTTCCGCGTATCCGTCGTAGTCCTCGTCGTCCACTTCGGCCTGCACGAGGTAGGTGCCCGCGGCCACCGGCAGATCGGTTTCCGTCGCGAGCACGGGTTCGGACCGGCGAAGCACCGGCGCATCTTCGTAGGCGACCGCGACCGGCAGGGCCGGCGGATCGGTTTCCACGTCGACGGCCTTGGGCTGGCCGTCGTAGACCTGCCGGAGATTGCCCAGCGTGATCTCGGCGGGCTTCGGGATGCGCTTGCCGAACACTTCCCACTCCGCGATGCAGACCAGTTGGTTCGCCGAATTCGACAAACCGACGAAGCGCAGATGGCTCAGGGGCTGTTCCGGGAGCTCCCATTCGTCCCAGCCCTGGCGGTCGCTGCCGCCGGCATCGACCAGCGTCGTCCAATTCGTGCCGTCCGCCGAACCTTCGATCCGGTAGCGATGGAGGACGGGATACAGCCAGTTCCAGTTCAGCACCCGGATCCGCGAAACGGCGCTGGGCGCCTTCAGCGCCAAGGTCATCGCCGGCACGGGCTCATTGGTCCAAACCAGGCAGCCATAGTTGAAAAACGTCTTATGGACGCCGTCGATCAACTGGTCCGCGTTCGCCCCGCCGGAAATCGTCGCTCCGTTCGTCGCCGCCGCCAGGTTCATGGCGACGTCCCCGTCCAACTCCTTGGCCGCCACCATCCGGGGCTCGTACCCCGGCAACGACACCCGGAACGTCGCCGTGCCGCCGACCTTGTCTTCGTCGTCCGCCGCCGCCAGCGTGACGGTCTGCCACCAGTTCCAGTTCGCGGGGCCGAACGCCAGCGCCGCGCCGCTCTTGACCCGGAGATCCACGTCGCCGCCGACCCGGGCGACGGTCACGGTCATGGTCGCGGCCGGAGCCCCGTTGAGCCGCACGAACAGACGGCCTTCGCCGTCCTCGCGCACGTTGACGGACTCCGCGCTGAGCGCGAATGCCGGCAAGACGTCGAACTCGCGCGCGACGCTCGGCGCCGCGTTCCAGTTGCCATCGCCCGCTTGCGACGCCGCGATCGCCACGCGGCCTGTTCCGGAGAAGGAAACGCTCGCGCCGTCGGCCGCGATCGCCGCCGGACCAAAGCTCACGGCAAACGAAACCGGCAATCCGCTGGACGCAACGGCGCCCAGCGGCAACGTCTGGAATTCGGCCGGGGCCGCGAGGACCGCGAAATCGATGTTCTGGTCGGCCTTGGCGACCGTCAGCGTACCGGATGCGGTGCCGGCGTAATCGTCATCGACGACCGTAGCCACGACCGCATAGGTCCCGGCAGCCGTCGGCGCCGTGGCGGAGCCGTCGTAGGTGATTTCGACCGCCAACCCCTCCGGTTCCGTCGGCGCGGCCACGGGCCGCGGCGTGCCGTCGTAGGTCTGCGCCAGATCCGCCAAGGTCACGGTCGCCGGCAGCTTGCAGCCGGTCCATTCGACGTCGTCCAGGGTGATGGCGCCGGCATTCACGTTGTTGGTCAGCACCAGGACGACGTCGCCGCAGACGTCGATCGGCCCGCTGGTCCACGTCTGGACCGAGCCGTCGCCGCCGGAGATCGTGCCGATCTGGACGTCGTTGACGAACACGCCGCAGGCCACGTTCTGGGTGCCCGCCTTGCGGTACTTCAAGGAAACCGTGCCCACCCCGCCCGGAATGGCGCCCGAGCGGATGAAGGCGCCCTTGGCCTTTTCCAGCGTCGGCGACCGGCCGGCAATGCTCAGATCGCCGCGCGCCTGCGCATAGGTCCAGACCGACCCGTCTTGGCCCAAAAAAGCGCCGCTTTCATAATCGCTGCCCGCAGGAGCGAAGTTCTCGAAGGTTTCGAGGCCGACGGCCGGTTCGCCGCCGCCCGCTTCCCGCACCACCAACAGGCCGGTGGCCGAACCTTCGTAGCCCGGCTCGACGACCGTGGCCACCACCGCGTAGATGCCCGTCGCGACCGGGGCCGCCGGCGCACCGTCGTAGGTCACCGCCACGGCCAAACCGGCCGGATCCGTCGCGACCGTCACGGCGCGCGGAGTGCCGTCGTAGTCCTGAATCAGGTCGTCCAGCGCGACGAGCGCCGGGGCCGGAACGACTTCGACGACGGGGCTGGCGCCCAGCTCGACGAAGGTTCCGCCGGCCTGCCGCGTCCGCGCCGCAAACGAATGCGTTCCGGTCGCGCTCGGCGCGGCGGCGGCGTAGGCCAGCCCGAACCCGTTGGCGGTCCCCTTGGCCGCCGTGAAATCCACCGTCACCTGCCAGGGGCCGGATCCGGAAATCGAAGATACCGCGGCGACCGCCGTGCCGGCCGTCGAAAACACGTCCACGTAGCCCGGCGCGGCCGGATCCGCCGTCTGCGGGACGCTCCAGCCGGCGGGCACGGAAAGTTCCAGCTGCGAACCGACGTTGTACGCGCCGCGATTTTGGTTGCGGAATTGGAATTCCAAGCGGTTCCCCGCACTGGCCGCCGCGACCGTCGCCGGCGAAACGGACAGCGTGCCGTCGCCGCTTTTCGCCGTCGGCGCCGCCGCGGCCGAAAGCGGCAGGCCGAGCGCCAGCAAGCCGAAAAACGCCATGCGACAGGCGTCCGCAAAACAACCGCGACGAGCTTGAGAGCAGGTTTTCATGTACTGCCCATTTCATCGGGTTCATGCAATCACGTCAAAGATTGTATGGTTAAATTACGATGCAAGGTTTGTTGCGAAACAATTACGCGCCGGAGGTGGCCTGTGCGGTTTTACGCGGCTATTGTTGGCGATGGCAGCCATTCGGACGGCAATGGGCAGCCATCCGGTTCATCATTTGCTAATCCAAGCGAAATAAAGCCGGACGGCGCTTGCGCGCCGCCCGGCGTTGGGCTCCTGCGATGGAGGCTCGCCTAGGGGTTCGGGCGGATCTCGATGACTTCCGGCACGGCGTCGGTGCCGTCGTCCGGGAAGACGATCCACAGGAAGTTCAAGGAGACGGGATTCGCCTCCAGATCTTCCGGCAGCGGCTGCCAATCCTGGGCGTCGAGGCTGGTCAGGACCTGTGCGGCGGCCAGCGCGGCCTCCGTCACGTCCACTTCCAGGCCCGCGAGCGCCAGCGTCGGCTGGTATTCGACCACGAGGTAGCCGCCGCCGAGCTTCTGGCCGACCCAAGCGGTGGCCTCGTCGCCGTCCAGCGCGTTCCAGCCGCTTTCGTCTTCCGGTCCGTCGCTGGTCAGCACCGCCACCGGCTCGCTTTCGCCGCCGGCCGTCGCCCGCAGCGACCGCCGGCCCGCGGCGCGCGTGCCGATCACTTCCAGTTCGGAAATGCAGACCGCCGTATTGAAGGTATTGGTCAAGCCCGTGAAGCGCACGTACCGGACCGTCTCGTCGGCCACCGCCCAGTCGTCCCAGCCCTGCCGGTCCGAACCGCTCGCGTCCGCCAACGCCGTCCAGGTCTCGCCGTCCGCCGAGCCTTCCACCACGTAGCGGTGGAACCGGCAGGTCCAGTCCCAGTTCAGCACCCGCACCCGCGACACCGTCGTCGCCGCCTGCAGGTCCAGCGTCATCGTTCCCGGCGGGTCGTTCGTCCAGATCGTGTAGCCATACTGCGTCCCGACCGTGTGCGCCCCGTCGATCACGTAGCCCATGTAATACGCCTTGCGGCCCGTCATCGTCGTGCCCGCCGACGCCAGCGCCAGGTTGTCGCCGATGTCGTCGTCCAGCGCGGCCACCGACATCGTGCGCGGCAGCACGCCCGGCATCGAGACTTCCAGCGTCGCCGTTTCGGCGTCCGCGTTCGCGTCGTCCACCTGCGTCAGCGTCACCTTCTGCCAGATGCTCCAGTTCGAGGGCTTGAACGTCAGGCTCGCGCCGCCCGCGACCACCAGGCTTTCGTCCCCGGCCGTCCGCGCCACGCTCACCACCACGTTCGCCGCCGGCTGGCTGGCCAGCCGCACGAAGAACCGGCCTTCGCCGCCCTCGCGCACGTTGACGGCGGTCTTCGACAGCTGGATCAGTTCCGGCAGCGGCCGCGTCCCGTACACTTCCAGTTCCGGCACGCACACCCCCGCGTTCACGCTGTTCGTCAGCCCCGTGAACCGCAGGTAGCGGATCGATTCGTCGGCCACCGGCCAGTCTTCCCAGCCCCGGTGCGCGCCCGCGCTGGCGTCCGCCAGCGTCGTCCAGCTTGCGCCGTCCGCCGACCATTCGATCGTGTAGCGGTGGTCCCGGTAGTTCCAGTCCCACGTCAGGATGCGCACGCGCGAGACCGTCATGGCCGTCTGCAGGTCCACCGTGAGGGTGCCCGGCGGCACGCTCGTGAACGTCGTGAAGGCGTAGTTGGTGCTGACCGCGTGCACGCCGTCGATCAGGTCGGCCGTCCGGTAGCCCCGCACGCCCGCGACCGTCGCGCCGCCGGAAGCCAGTGCCAGGTTTTCGCCCACGTCGTCGTCCAGCACCGTCACGTCCACCATCTCGTCGGCCACGCCCACCGTCGTGATCCGCAGCGTGGCCGTCTCGTTGACCGCGTCGGCGTCCGCGCCCGCCGTCACCGTGAGCGCCTGCCACGTGCTCCAGTCCGAGGGTTTGAAGGTCAGCGTCGCCGGGCCCGACAGCGCCACGTCCGCGTCGCCCGCGTCCAGTTCGGCGTTGACCAGCACGTTGCCTTCCGGCGCGGAGGTCAGGCGCACGAACAGCCGGCCTTCGCCCGCTTCGCGCACGTTGACGTTCGCCGCCGAGAACTCCAGCGCGACCGGATTGAGCCGGGTGCCGTACACTTCCCATTCCGGCAGGCAGAAGCCGGCGTTGACGCTGTTCGTCAGCCCGGTCAGCCGCAGGTAGCGCAGCTGCGCGCCGCCGGCGTTCCAGTCCTCCCACCCGCGGTGGTCCCCGGCGCTGGCGTCCACCAGCGTCGACCAGCTCGCGCCGTCCAGCGAGGACTCGATGGTATAGCTGTGGCTGCGGTAGTTCCAGTCCCAGGTCAGCAGCCGCACGCGCGCCACGGTCGTCGTCGCCTGCAGATCCAGCGTGAGGGTGCCCGGCGGCACGCTCGTGAACGTCGTGAAGGCGTAGTTCGTGCTGGCCGCGTGCACGCCGTCGATGGCCTGGGCCGCCCGGTAGCCGCGCACGCCCGAGATCGTCGCGCCCGCCGACGCCAGCGCCAGGTTGTCGCCGATCTCGTCGTCCAACGTGGCGGCGTCCACCGTCACGTCGTCCGCGCCGGCCAGCGCCAGCGTGAAGGTCGCCGACTCGCTGTCCGCGTTGGCGTCTTCGGGCGCGGTCAGGGTCACCACCTGCCAGATGCTCCAATCCGACGACTTGAACGTCAGCGAAGTCGTCGCACCGGGGATCGCGATGCTCGCGTTGCCCGCGCTGTGGCTCACGTCGACCTGGACGATTCCGCCCGGATCCTGGTTCAAGCGCACGAAGAAGCGGCCTTCGCCGCCTTCGCGGACGTTGACCGTCGCTTGGCTGAGCACCGGCCGGAGGTGTTCCAAGGTGGTCGTGCTGGCCGTTGCGGAATCGCCGCTCGCGCAGTTGTCGCTCTCCGCGCGGACGCGGAAGTAGTAGACGGTGCCTTCCTCAAGACCCTCCACCAGCTGGGCGGTGCCGGCCACCGCGTAGTTGTCGTAGCCGGAGACGAAGGACGGGGCGGTGTCGCCGGTGCAAACGTGGGTGCCCGGGGTCATGTCCGCCGCGTTGACGGTGCCGGCGGGAATGGTCCACTCGGAGACCGTCCAGGTCGCGTTGGGATCCGCCACGTCCGCGTTGCGCACGGCGTTCTTGTCGAGATATTCCCAAGCGTAGCCGGTGCCGTCCTGGTCGATCACGCCATAGGCATCCACGATGGTCCCCATCGTGACGGCATCGCCGCCCTGCACGAGGAAGTATCCGTCGTCGCCGTTGCCGGAAATGATGCCGGAATACTGGTCGGCGGCCTTGCCGAAGGTGCTCTCATACGTCGTTAGGCTGTAGGCCACGACGAAGGTGCCTCCGGCCGGGATCGTGCCCGCCAACTGGACGTTGCCCCAGCTGCCGCCGTTCGCCTGCCGCCACACGTACCAAGTCGAGGTTCCGAAATCGATCGCCGATCCGGAGGCGTTGTAGAGCTCGACGAACTTGGCGTTGGCCGCATCCAGCGGATCCGCCACTTCGGAGATGATCAGCCCGCCGTTGCCGGAGGTCTGGAAATCCGCTTCCGTGCTGACGTCGAGGCGGTAGCCGGTGGCGCCGGAGACGGCGTCCCAGCTCGCGACGAAGCTGGTGTAGTCCGGAACGGCCGACAGGCCGGTCGGAGCGTCCGGGCCATCGGTGTTGGCGCTGCCCGCCAAGCCCGAGGAGTAGAAGCCGTCCACGTACGACCACGCCTTGTAGTAGTAGGGCGTGCACGCATCCAGATTGTCGTGCGTCTGCGGGGACTCGGTCCCGACGTAGAGCACGGTGCCGCCGGCGAGAGCTTCGCCCACGACCGGAGCGCCGGCCGGCGCTTCGAAAATGCCGGTGGAGTTGACGACGATCACCACGTCGTTGCCCGCGGCATTCGGCGCGAAGGACAATTCCACGGCATCCATGCCGGCCGAGAGGCCGGAGAACGAGACCGGACTGGCCACCGACACCGTCAAGGTTTCCGTGTCCGAGCCCTGGTAGAGGTCGTCCACGACCGTGGCGACCACTTCGTATTGGCCGGGGTCCGTCGGCACGGTGGCTTCGCCGTCGTAGGTGACGTCCACCGTCAGGCCTTCGGGATCCGTCGCGACGGACGCGGCGCGCGGCGTGCCGTCGTAGGCCTGCGCCAGATCGCTCAGGGTCACGGTGGCGATGGCCTTCGTCACGTCGAAGGTGTTGGTGACGGGGTCGGCCGGATCCCAGCCGCCGCCGCCGGCCTGGCTGGCCACGACGCTCACTTCGCCCGCGCCGGTGAAGGTCAGGGTCACGCCGTCCACGTCGAGCTCGGCCGGGCCGGACAGCACGGCGAACGAGACGTCCAGGCCGCTGGAGGCCGTGGCGGACAGTTCGACCACGTCGGTGGTCACCTTGTCGGCGATGGCCGGGAAGTCGATCGTCTGCGGCCCGCCGATGGACTCGAGCGTGGTCACGGAAGCGGTTTCCGAGTTTTCGCTCGGGCAGCCGCCTTCGCCTTCCGCGCGCACGCGGAAATAATAGGTCGTGTTGTCGTCCAAGCCTTCGACCAACTGGCTGGTTCCCGCCACCGCGAGATTCTCGTAGCCGGCCACGAAGGACGGCGTGGAGGGCGTGCCTTCCAGCGTCACGTCGTCGAGGCGCATGGCGACGCTGCCGGACTTGACCCAGCGCAGGCTCAGGGTCGCGCTGGCGGCGGCCGGAGGCAGCTCGATGCCCGAAATCAGATACCAGCCGGTCGCGGCGCCTTCCGCCGGCAGCCCGGTCACGGTGACCGGCGTCCAGGTCGATCCATCCGTCGAATAGGCCAGCTCGAACGTGGCGTTGGCGCTGGCGGATTCCTTGCGGTAGCCGAAGCTCAGGCTCAGGGAACCGTAGCCGGAGGCGTCGATGCCCGCGATGCCGAACCCGTACTCGCCCGCCGTGCTGGGGAACCAGATGTTCGCCACGCCGGACGCCCCGGTATAGCCGCTGGAGGCGCTGGTGGCCCGGACGTCGGCCGGGTTGGCGGCGCCGCCCGCCGACATCGTGTAGGCGTCGTTGTCGAAGCCGTCGGCCGCTTCGTGGTTGGCAATCGTGGTGGTGGTGCCCACCGTGCCCATCGATTCGGCGAAGACGGCTTCGGGGGTATCGCCGGCGCTGGAGAACGTCTCGCTCTCGCTGACGTCGAGGCGATAGCCCGTCGCGCGGGCGGTGGCGTCCCACGTCGCGGTGAAGTCCGTTTCATTGGTTTCGCCGGCATGGAGGCCCGTGGGGGCGTCCGGCTCGCACGGCAGGGTCGCGCCCTGGGCGGTCACGCCGGCGGCGTAATAGTCGTTGTTGACCGAGTAGAACTTGTAGTCGTAGGTCGAGTCGGCGCTCAGGCCGCTGTCCGTGGTCTCCGTGCCGGAGCCGACGTAGACGACCGTGCCGTCGCCGAGGGGGTCGGAAACCGAATAGGAACTGCCCTGCGTGGGCTCGGTCCAGGACGCGGCGGCGGCCTTGCGGACGATCATCACGTCGTGGCTCTGGGCGTTCTTCGACCAGCTCAGGTCGAGAGCGCCCGTCGGATCCGCGTCGTTGGGCTCGGCGTCTGGGTCGGCGGCGTCGTTGATCGCGCTGACGGCAAAATAGGCCGAGGCGAGATCCTCGGGCGGATAGAGCGTCGAATTGCCCCAGCCGTTGGCGGACTTCGAGGTGTAGTCGTCTTCGGCGGCGGCCCGGGCCTGGCAGATCACGTAGTGGTTGGCGACGGAGGTGAACTGAACGCCGCTCAGGTTGCGGCGGACGCGCTTGTTGGGCCAATCGCCGTCTTCATACCAGCTTGCCTCGCCCCAGCCGTAGCCGGTGCCTTCGGCGCTGGTGCCGATGCCGACCTGCGCGTAGTTCCAGGATTCCTGGCCGATTTCGAAGTTCACGAACCACTCGCCCAGCGTGTCGCCGAGGAAGTAGCTGCCCATCGGGGTGCCGGCGCTCAGCGGATTGATCCAGATGCCGGTCGCCGCCGCGGTGGTGGACTCGCTGGCCGCCGTGCCGAACGCGGTTTCCACGTTCGCGCCGTTGCGGGCCTTGACCTGGAAGGAATACTCGGTCTCGGGGGAGAGGCCGGTGGCGGTCGTGGTGTCCCATTCCGCCGCCGTCTGCCAATCTTCCGAAGCGCCGAAGGTCCCGTCGGCCTGCAGATAGTTGTCGTCGCTCGTGCGCTGGATCGCGAATTCCGTCGCCGCGGGGTTGCCGTTGGCGTTGACCGCCACGTCGAGGGTCGTGGCCGTGGGGTTGTCCACGGTCGGGGCAGCGGGCACGTTGGCCAGCGTGGTGAAGTTCAGTTCATTGGCCGCCAGCGTCGTGTCCACGCTGTTTTCCGCATAGGCGCGGAAGTAGTAGATCTGGTTGACGTCGAGCGAGGAGAGGTCGACCGAGAATTCGCCCGTCCCGCCGGCCGCCGCCGGCGTCGGGTTGTCCGTGAGCGTCACGCCGCTGGAGGTCTTGTAGCACACGCCGCGTTCCGTCACCGTGTCGCCGCCGTCGTCGGTCACGTCGCCGTTGGCCGTGGCGGAGGTCGTGTCGATGGCGCTGGCCGCCACCGTGGCCACGGACGGGGCCGCGGGGCCGCCGGAATACGAGGTGATCGCCACTTCGTCGAGGCTGAGCGTGCCGGCCGTGCGGTAGAACTGCACCTTGTTCACGCTGGCGCTGTCGACCGTGATTTGTTTCTGGGCCCACGCGGTCCCCAGACTTGTGAACGGCGAACCGGGAGCCGGGGTCCAATTGGCACCGCCGTCGGTCGAGAGATTGACCTGCAAGCTGCCCGTTGTCGTGGTGCAATACACCCAGAAACTAATCGTCCCCACGCCCCCGGCCAGGGTGGGCGTTTGGGCTTGCGCCCCGGTGGAACTGCGGATTTGGCAAGAGTAGGAGCCGGCATACCTGGTCGTGCCCCGGATCACGTTCACGAAGGACCAGGTGCCCGAACCGAGCGAATAGTCGCCGGTCGCATAGCTTGTCGGCATGCCGGTCTCGAAGCCTTCCGACAGGTCGGCCACGGCCTGCTGGGGTTGTCCCCACAGGACCGCCGCCAAACCGAGCCCCGCGCACCATTTCCACGTCTGCGAACCGATTGTTTTCATGTGTCGACCCTCGTGTTCCTTTTTTAAATTGTCCTTGCGGCCGAGACCGGGCAAACGCCTTGCGTCCCGCGCCGCTGGGCGGTCGTCGCTTTTCCAACGCTTATTCGGATTTCTAGCTTAAAAACCAAAGCGTCGGCAACCGGTTTATTGTTCGTTTTGCGTTACGCCGCCGGTGCCTCGCGCTGGATGCCGGCCGTCTGGCCGCCGTCCCCGCATACCATCGAAAGCGCCCCCCCCTAGTGTTCCCCGATGGACCGCGTCATTTCGATGAACACCGGCGTATCCCTCAATCCAGCCAGATCGGAATCCGCCCGGGCGGTATCCTTCAACGAGTCGTCGTAACCGAAAGCCGACCGGAGCGCCGCCAAGGCCGAGGATGCATCCCCGCGCGAAGCCAGCAGACAGGCGTAGTTGTAGAAAGCGACGGCCAACTTGCGGACGTGCAGGTCCTGGACTTCCCGGACCTGGGCCGGCCACCGGCGGCTCGGCACCTGCGCGGCGACGGCCTGCCAAGCATCGACCACCGCCGGATAATACTCCAACAGCAGCCGGTATTCGCGCAGGGCTCTCGCCTTGTCCTTCAAGACGAACTGGCTGTTTTGGGCCAATTCGTATTGAAACCGCATCAAATCCGGGCTCAGGCAAAAAGCTTGCTGCAAGGGGGTGGGCGGCCGGGGCGCGTATTCTTCCAGAAGCCGCGCGCGCGCGGCCAAGGTCGTGTCGATTTTCTGCATGTCCAGCAGGCATTCCAGCGCGGCGGCCTCGTGGCCCAGCGCCAGCCGGGAAAGCGCCATCCATCCCAGGTATTCGGTGGAGCGGGGTTCGAGCGCCACGACGCGGGCATAGGCCTCGATGGCCTTGTCGTGATCGCCGCTCAGGGAATAGGTCCGGCCGACCATGAGCGCGACGTACGCCGGATGGACCCCTTTGGCTTCCGCTCGGGCCAGCCAGTCCAAACTGGCCTCGAACTGGCCCGCCCGCTGGGTCTGGAACGCCTTGACCAGCATCGTCTGCCCGTCGCGCGCCGAGATCGCCAAGGCCCGGTCGGCATAGCGCCCGGCTTCCTCCGGATCCCGCGCCGCCACGGCCTGGGCCATTCCGCCCAGGACGTAGGCCGAGTCCGGATATTTCGCCAGGGCGTCGCGCCAGAGCGTTTCGTCGTCGCCCCAGACCTGGCTGCGTTGCCAGGTGGCGACCGCCCAGAGCACAACCAGGCCGCCCGCCAGGCCGCGGCCGGCCCACCGCGCCACCGGCCGCCCCCGCATGAGCCCAAGCACCCCGCCGGCCAGCAGCAGGAAAAACCCGATCCCGGGCAAATAGAAGAAGCGATCTGCGGCGAGAAACCGCATGCCGACCGGAAGAATGCGCGAACTCGGCGACAACACGACCAGGAAAAACAGGACGCCGAAGACGAAAGGTCGCCCCTTGCCCCGGATGGCCAGCCAAGCCACGCCGCCCAGGGTCGCCGCCAACGCCGCCAAGGCCATATAATAGGAAAGACCGAACGGCTGGCCGGGCTCGGGCACCGGATAGAACGCGCTCAAGCCGAACGGCCAGACGAATTTCTCCAGATAGAGCGCGATGCCGCGCGCGGCGATCAGCAGATTGCTCCCCAGCGCCAGGACTTCGTGGCTCTTGGCCACGTGCGTCGAGACGTGGGTATAGAACGTGATCCAGATGCCCGCCGCCGACAGCGCCCACAGCGGCCACAGGCGGACGACGGCTTTTCCCCCCACCCGCCCTTGCCGATAGTAGTCGCACAGGAGGCAGGCCGCCGGCAGCGTCACCGCCAAGGGTTTGGACAGGAAGGCGGCCAGCCCCGCGAGCCAAACCGCCCGTCCGTTCCAGGGGCCGCCGCCGTCCCGGCGGCGGAGATGGAACGTCAACGCGAGCAAATAGAACAACGCGCTGAGCAGGTCCTTGCGTTCGGTCACCCACGCCACCGATTCGACGTGCAGGGGATGCACGGCGAAAAAGGCCGCCGCCAGCCAGGCCACGTCCGCCTTCCCGGCCAACCGCCGCAGGAAGAGGAACACCAGCAGCACGTTCAGCCCGTGCAGCAGCACGTTGGTCAGGTGGAACAGGCCCGGCGCCAGCCCGAACAGGCGCTTCTCCAGCATGAAGGACAGTTCGACCAACGGCGTGTACTGCGCGTTGGGCATCCGGCCCCGTTGCGGATGGAGCCGGAACACGTCCGCGACGTTGCCCCAGTCGAGCTGGTGGATCCGGTAGTTCTGGAGCACGTAGACCCCGTCGTCCCAGGTCGGCAGAAAGTCGTGCTGCAACGTCGGCAGGAACGGCAAAAACGCCAGCAACGCCAAGACGGCGAGCATCAGGCCCCGCCGCGGCCAGGCGCCGGCCAGCGGTTCGGTGCGGTGCGGGCCCGATGCGGCGGCGAAAACCGGTTCGGTTGTCGAAAGGCTTTTCGGGTGCACGCCATCCACTCCTGGAATGAAAATCCGCGGCGGAATTCGCCGCCATCACCGGCCGGAATCCTACCTTCCCCGCCTGGAAGCGCAACCTCCAATGCGGCCGGCAGGCGGATCCGGCGCGCCCCCCCGGCGCCGCAGGGCGTCCGGAAAGAGGCCTTTTTTGCCCTTGCATCCACCCGCCCCCCTCCGTATAGTCCGGCCTTCAATCAACCAGAAGACAAGCAGCAAAGTTGGATCAAACAGTTATGATGGACAGCGCAGTCAAAGCGGCGATCAAGCAGGAATATCAACAGCACGAGAAGGATAGCGGCTCCGTGGAGGTCCAGGTGGCCCTCCTTTCCAAGCGGATCCAGGACCTGACCGGGCATCTTCAAACCCACAAGGGCGACCACAACTCGCGCCGCGGCCTGATCGTCATGGTCAGCCAACGCCGCCGGTTGCTGGACTACCTGCGCGACTCGGACCTCGCCCGCTACCAGAAGCTCATCGAGCGTCTCGGCCTGCGCCGCTAGTCCCCCGGGGGTCGGTTTCCCCCGTTTGGGGGAGCGCAGACCCCCGTCCGCTGGCGGCCTCCGCGGCCGTGGACGGACCGAGTCTTTCTCTTTCCTTTCAACGTGCCGCGCCGGGATCCCCGCCGCGCCGCGCCTCCGCGCGCACCGATGGAACAAGACAAGAAGAGAAGCAAGCAGCAAGGAAAGAAGAAATGAAGAATACCACCTCCGTCAGCGTCGCCCTCGGCGACCAGACGTTGACGTTCGAAACGGGCCTGCTGGCCCGCCAGGCGGCCGGCCAGGCCACCTGCCAACTGGGAGAGACCATGGTCTTCTCCGCCGTCTCCAACAGCAAGAAGCCGCGCGAAGGCGTCGATTTCTTCCCGCTGCAGGTCGAATACCGCGAGCGCTTCTACGCGGCGGGCCGCTTCCCCGGCGGCTATTTCAAGCGCGAAGGCCGCCCCACCGAGAAGGAAATCCTCACGGCGCGCATCACCGACCGCCCCATCCGCCCCCTGTTCGCCGAGGGCTACTACAACGAAGTCCAGATCAACAACGCCCTGATGACCTGCGACGGCGTCTATGAAAGCGACGCCCTCAGCGTCAACGCCGCCTCCGCCGCCCTCATGCTCAGCGAACTGCCCTTCAACGGCCCCCTCGGCGCCGTCCGCGTCGGCCGCATCGATGGCCAGTTCATCCTGAATCCGACCCAGGAACAGACGCTCGTTTCGGACATCGACCTGATGTACGTCGGCAAGCGCGACCTCCCGATGATGATCGAAGGGTCCGCCCTGGAAGTCAGCAACGAGGACATGGTCGCCGCCATGAAGTTCGGCCACGAAGCCGTCGTGAAAATCTGCGACGCCCAGCTCGAACTGCGCGCCAAGATGGGCCTGCCGCCCAAGACCTTCACGCAGAAGAGCCTCGATGCCGGGCAGATCGCCAAGCTCAACGAACTCTGCCGCGCCGATCTCACCGAAGCGCTCTTCACCGTCTCGAAAGTCGAACGCGGCAACAAGATGAGCGTCGTCTTCGACAAGGCCTTCGCCCAGATGCAGGAAATCTACGGCGCAGAGGTCATGAACGAGAAGTACTTCAAGATGATCTTCGACGCCGTCGAAATCGACATCGTCCGCAAGGGCGTCCTCGACGAAAACCGCCGCATGGACGGCCGGGCGATGGATCAGCTCCGCCAGCTCGTCGCCGACGTGGCGATTCTCCCGCGCGTGCACGGGTCCTCGCTCTTCTCCCGGGGCGAAACCCAGGCGATCGCGACCGTCACCCTCGGCACCGGCCGCGACGAGCAGGAAATGGACGGCCTCACCGGCGGCCCGACCACGAAGCGCTTCACGCTGCATTACAACTTCCCGCCGTACAGCGTGGGCGAAGTCCGCCGGCTGGGCGGCCTGAACCGCCGCGAAATCGGCCACGGCGCGCTCGCCGAACGCTCCATCGAACCGATGGTGCCGAAGGATTATCCCTACTCCGTGCGCGTGGTCTCCGAGATCATGGGCTCCAACGGCTCCTCCTCCATGGCCTCCATCTGCGCGGGCACCCTCGCCCTGATGGATGCCGGCGTGCCCCTGAAGAAGCCCGTCGCGGGCATCTCCATCGGCCTCGTCACCGGCGAAGGCAAGAAGCCCGTCCTGCTCACCGACATCCTCGGCGCCGAAGATCACTGCGGCGACATGGACTTCAAGGTCGGCGGCACGCGCGACGGCATCACCGGCTTCCAGGTCGATCTGAAGATCCACGGCCTGGACTGGGATCTGGTGAAGGGCGCCTTCGACCGCGCCCGGGAAGCCCGCCTGAAGATCCTCGACGTCATGGAGCAGGCCCTGCCCGCCCCGCGTCCGGATCTCTCGCCCTACGCCCCGCGCATCGTCGTCGTCAACATCAACCCCGAGAAGATCGGCGCCCTCATCGGCCCCGGCGGCAAGAACATCCGCCGCATCACCGAAACCACCGGCACCCAGATCGACATCGAGGACGACGGCAAGGTCTCCATCTTCTCCAACAACAAGGAGAACCTGGACGCCGCCCTGCGCGAAGTCTCGGCCCTCACGGCGGAAGCCGAGGTCGGCAAGATCTACCGCGCCACCGTCACCGGCATCAAGGACTTCGGCTGCTTCGCCGAGTTCCTCCCCGGCCAGGAAGGCCTCGTCCACATCAGCGAACTCGCCGACTTCCGCGTCAACCGCACGGAAGACGTCGTCAAGATGGGCGAGGAAATCTGGGTCAAGGTGCTCAGCGTGGAAGACAACGGCAAGGTCCGCCTCTCCCGCAAGGCCGCCATGGCCGAAAAGGGCGAAGCCAAGAAGTAGTCCGGCCTGTGCGCCACGGCCGCCGGGTTCGCCCGGCGGCCTTTTTCGTTTTCCGGGGTTCGTTTCCCTTGCCTGCCGAACGGCGGAGGGCTAGGATTGGATTTTCGCCATCGCCTCTGGGTGGCCCAACCCGCGGCGGCGCTTTTCCCGCCGCGGCCGTACCGCAAAACCGAACCCGGGCGGCCGCCGCCCCTGATGGAGAACCGGACCATGACGCTCAAGGAAACGCTCGAACGTTCCGCGCTGAAAAACGGCGACAAAATCGCGATGAAATACAAGCGGGACGGGGCTTGGCAGACCCTGACCTACCGCCAGTTCCTCGCCTTGGTGCGCAACGTGGCCGAAGCCCTCGTCCGGGTCTGCCACGTCCGCCCCGGCGACCGCGTCGCCCTGCTGGGCGCCAACTCGCCCGAATGGTGCGCCATCCACTACGCCATCACCGGCCTCGGCGCCACCGCCGTCCCGGTCGACGTCAAGCTGCAGGACCAGGAAGTCACCCACATCCTCTCCGATTCCGGCGCCGCCGCCCTGCTGATGGATTCCGCCAGCGAAGCCAACGTCTACGGCCTCGCCGGGCGCTGCCCCAATCTCCGCCACGTCATCCTCTTCGGCGACCGCAAGCCCGAACTCGACAACGGCCGGGCCCGCGGCATCGTGATGCACGACTTCGACAAGCTCCTGGCCGAAACCCGGGAGCAGGCCGAAAGCCACGGCGCGGCCTACGACCGCCTCCAGCCCAAGGAAGACGACGTCGCCTCCTTCATCTACACCTCCGGGACCACCGGCCGCCAGAAGGGCGCCATGCTCACCCACGGCAACTTCACCGCCAACTTCAAGTCTATCGATGCCGCCATCGAAATCCTCCCGGACGACAACTTCATGGTGATCCTGCCCCTCCACCATTCCTTCGCCTTCACCGCCTGCCTCGTCACCCCCATCGCCTCCGGCACGCAGATGAGCTTCGTCGAGAGCCTCCGCACCGTCGGCGAAAACATCCGCGAAGCCTCGCCCACGCTCGTGCTGGCCGTGCCCCTGCTCCTCGAAAAGGTCTACAACAAGCTCCTCGCCGGCCTCAAGGCCAACCGCATGGGCAGCCTGCTGTGGAAACTCGGCGTCCGCAACCCCGTGCGCCAGGGCATCCGCGAAAAGCTCGGCGGGCGCCTGCGCCTGATGATTTCCGGCGGCGCCCCGGCCGATCCGCAACTGCTCCGCGGCCTCGAAGAACTCGGGTTGAAGGCCCGCGAAGGCTACGGCCTGACCGAATGCGCCCCCGTCCTGACCATCTCCCCGTTCGACGCCCCCATTCGCCCCGGCTCCTGCGGCAAGATCCTGCCCTTCGTCGAAATGCAGGTCTTCGACGCCAACGCCGAAGGCGTCGGCGAACTCGCCGCCAAGGGCGAGAACGTCATGAAGGGCTATTACAACAACCCCGCCGCCACCGACGACGTCTTCCGCGACGGCTGGTTCCTGACCGGCGACCTCGGCTACATCGACGCCGACGGCTACGTCTTCATCACCGGCCGCAAGAAAGCCCTCATCGTCAACCGCGAAGGCAAGAACATCTACCCCGAAGAGGTCGAACTCCAGATCAACCAGTCGCCGCTCATCCTCGAGTCCGTGGTGCTGGGCTACCGGCCGGTCGGCGAAACCGTCGGCGAACAGGTCGGCGTCATCGTCGTGCCCGACGAAGAAGGCATCGCCGCCCTCGAAGCCGCCGAAAAACGGAAATTCAGCGAAGCGGAAATCGAAGCGCGCCTGCGCGCCGAGGTCAAGAAACAGGTCGCCGCCCTGGCCGACTACAAGCATCCCCGCCGCGTCCAGATCCGCTGGGAAGAGTTCAACAAGACCTCCACCGGCAAGATCAAGCGCTACCTCTACGCCATGACGGAGGCGACGCCCGAATAAGGCGCGCCCGTTGGGGTCAGCCCTTAAGAATCAAGAAATGGTTTCTTGATTCTTAAGGGCTGACCCCGGCAAGTTTTTGGGAGCATGGTATCGTGGGGGCGTGAGGAAACGAGGGATCATCGGGCTGGGAATGGCGTTGTTGTGGGGATTGCCGCTGGCCGGGGGCGCGGCATGCGGCTTTGATGCCCGGTTCTTCCGATTCCCGCCGCTGGTGACGCATCCGCCCATCCACGCGCCTTTTTCCTGGCCGGTGTTCGCCGTTTTCGCGGTGATCGGCCTTCTCGCCGCCGCCATCCTGATCGTCGGCTTCAAGCCCCCGCGCCTTTGCGGCACGGATGGATCGGTTTCATCCGCTCCGCCGCCGCCGCCCAAGGGCCCCTTCCCCCGCCACGGCCGCCTTGGCCTCGGCCTGCTCCTCGTCGCCTGGTTTCTCGCCTGGAGCCGCCTCGATCTGCCCGGCCCCGCCGAACAACACACCTTTTTTCCGCTCTGGCTCGGATTCATCTTTTTCCTCGACGGACTCACCTACCGCCGCGCGGGACGCTCGCTCTTCGCGAACCGCCGCTCAACCTTCCTCCTGATGTTCCCCGTCTCCGCCCTCTCGTGGTGGTATTTCGAGTTCCTCAACCGCTTCGTCCGGAACTGGTGGTATCCCGACCGCCTGGATTTCGGCCCCGTCCATTACTTGGTCTACTCCTCGCTCTGCTTTTCCACCGTCCTCCCGGCCATCTTCGAAATCCGCGAACTGCTCATGACTGTCCCCGCCCTGCGCCGCCGCTGGTCCCACGGCCCGCGCGTCCGCCTGCCGCGCGCCGGCGCGATATTTTTCATTCTGGGCGCCGCGCTGCTGCCGCTGATTCCGCTTTTCCCCGATCCGCTCTTTTTCGCCGTCTGGCTCGCGCCTCTCGCCCTCCTCGCCGGCGCCCTTGGCCTCGCCGGCGCGAAATCGCCCTTCGCTCCCATCCGCGCCGGCAACTGGACACCCATCCTGACCCTCGCCCTCGCCGCGCTGGTCTGCGGCTTCTTCTGGGAGCTGTGGAACGCCTTCAGCTCCCCGCGCTGGGCCTACGCCGTGCCCTACGTCGGCCGCTTCCGCGTCTTCGCCATGCCCGCCGTCGGCTACGCCGGCTACCTGCCCTTCGGCCCCGTCTGCGCCTGCTTCTGGCTGGCCTGGACCGGCCTGCTCCGCAGGCGGGGGTCAGGGGCCAGGGTTCAGGATTCAGCCGGATCGGATCTTCTTTTCCTGAACCCCGAACCCTGACCCCTGTTTCTGAACCCTCTTCCGCTTGCCCCTCCCCGCCCAATCGGCTAGGGTTCGGCCACCATGAACAGCACCCCCCACGTCCTCGTCACCGGCGGCGCCGGCTACCTCGGCTCCATCCTCGTGCCCACCCTGCTCGCCCGCGGCTGTGCCGTCACCGTCGTCGACAACTTCCTCTACGGCCAGACCTCCCTCCTCGACTGCTGCGCCTACGAGAACTTCACCATCGTCCGCGGCGACGTCCGCGACGAACGCCTCATGCTGCCGCTGCTGAAGAAGGCCGACGTGATCATGCCGCTGGCCTGCCTCGTCGGCGCGCCCCTCTGCGCCCAGAAACCCATCGAGGCCCGTTCCATCAACCTCGACGCCATCCTCATGCTGCTCAAGAACGCCTCGAAGGCCCAGCGCTTCATCTCCCCCACGACCAACTCCGGCTACGGGGTCGGCCAGACCGGCGTCTTCTGCACCGAAGAAACGCCCATGAACCCCATCTCCCTCTACGGCGTCCTCAAGGTCGAGCTCGAACAGGCCCTGCTCGCCGCCGGCGCCGTCTCCCTGCGCCTCGCCACCGTCTGCGGCGTCAGCCCCCGCATGCGCCTCGACCTGCTCGTCAACGACTTCACCTACCGCGCCGTCGTCGACCGCTTCGTCGTCCTCTTCGAAGCCCACTTCAAGCGCAACTACGTCCACGTCCGCGACGTCGCCCGCGCCTTCTGCCACGCGCTGGACCACTTCGACGCCATGCAGGGCCAGCCCTACAACGTCGGCCTCTCCGACGCCAACCTCTCCAAGATGGAGCTCTGCCAGGAAATCCAGAAGCAGATCCCCGACTTCACGATCATGGAAGCCCCGATCGGCAAGGACCCCGACCAGCGCAACTACGTCGTCAGCAACGCCAAGATCGAAGCCACCGGCTACCAGCCCCAGGTTTCCATCCAGCGCGCCATCGCCGAGCTCATCAAGGGCTACCAAGTCGTTCGCCGCAACCAGCACGCCAACGTCTAGCCGCGCGGAGACCGCGGCATGGCCCCCCATTCCAAAGTTTTTACGTTCTACGTAAAACTCCGCGAAAGTTTTTACGTTCTACGTAAAACTTTCGCCCCAGACCCCCACGGGCTTGCCCCGTGGGTGAATCAGGTCCGTTTTCCCGCGGGACCGGCCTCCTTCACCCGCGACGCAAGGCCGCGGGGGTCGCCGCCAAGGGGTCAGTCCCGTAATCTAGTAATTTTTGGGGCCCTTGCCTGGCTGCTCGCCGCGCCCCTCGCCGCCACCGCCGCGCGCCTGGTCGAGAATTTCGCCCCCGGCACGGCCGGCGCGTGGAAGCCCTACCTGAAATCGCCCGCCGTGGTGGCCACGGCCGACGGTCTGGCCTTTCCCGCGCCGTTTGCGCAGGCCGTCGACCGCGCCGCGTGGGACAAGGCGGTCAACTTCGACCTCTCCGCCGCCGTCGCCTTCGAACTGGACGTCGCCTGTCCCGCGCCCGACGCCGTGCGCGCGCTGGGGCTGTACTTCAAGAGCGGCGCGGGCTGGTATGTCGCCAACAAACCCCTCGCCGGCCCCACGCTCCACACCCTCGTTTTCAACAAGAGCGACTTCACGACCGAAGGCCAGCCCGCCGGCTGGAACCGCATCGACGGCATCCGCCTCTCTCCGTGGAAAGGCGCCCGCGCCGCGGACGTCGCGCTGGTCTTTCGCCGCCTCGCCACGGTCGAAGGCTCGGCGCTCGTCGTCGTGCGCGGCACGACGTCGTGCCCCGACGCCGGCGCCCGCACCGTCGCCGAAAAAACCGCCGCGCGCGTCAGCGGCCTGCTGATCGAAGCCGGCCTCGGCCATGCCCTCGTGACCGACGACGATCTGCCCAAGGGCGCGCTGAAAGACGCCCGCGTGGCGCTGCTGCCCTACAATCCCAATCCCACGCCGGCGCAGCTCAAGGCGCTGACCGATTTCGTCGCCCGCGGCGGCAAGCTGGGCGTCTTCTACGGTTCGTCGCCCGCGCTGGCCGCCGCCTTGGGCTTCCGGCTCGGGCCCTACGTCAAGTCCGACCGCCCCGGCCGCTGGCGGTCCATCGTGTTCGCCGATCCCATGGGCGGATTGGTGCCGCCGCGCATCTGGCAGGATTCATCCAACCTCATGCCCGCGTTCCCCGCCGGCCCCGGCGCGCAGGTCGTCGCCTATTGGCACGACGCCCGCGACGTCCGCCAGCCCGAGCCCGCCCTCGTCGCCTCGCCGCGCGGCTTCTGGATGTCGCATATCCTGCAAAGCGACGATCAGCCCTCGAAGAAAGAACTCCTTGTGGCCTTGTGCGCGCGGCTCGATCCCGCGCTCTGGACGCCGGCCGCCCTCCGCGCCATGCAGGATGCCGGCCGCATCAACGACTACGCCGGGATCGCCAGCGCGCTGGCGGGCATCGCCCGCCAGTTGCCGCTCGCCGCGCGGCCCGGCGACGTCCGCGCCCTGCTTGACCAGGCCGCCGTGCTCTCCGCGCAGATCCAGACCGCCCTCGCCGGCGGCCAACCCCAGAAGGCCCTGTTGCTGGCCCGACGCCAGCGCCAGCTCCTGCTGCGCGCCGACGCCGCCGTCCAGCCGCCCCGGCCCGGCGAATTCGTCGGCGTGTGGGACCACGACGGTACCGGGTTCGTCCCCGGCGACTGGAATTTCACCGCGAATCTGCTCGCGGCCAACGGCGTCACCGCCATCTTCCCCAACGTCGTCTGGGGCGGCTGCGCGCACTATCCCTCCAAGTTCCTGCCCGCCTCCGCCACCCTGCGGCTCTACGGCGACCAGATCGCCGCCGGCCTCGCCGCCGCCAAGGCCAAGGGCCTCGAGTACCACGTCTGGATGGTGCTGGGCAAACTCGACGGCGCGCCGCCCGAGTTCGTCGAGCGCATGAAGAAGGAAGGCCGCCTGCAGGTCTCCGACGCCGGCGTCGTGCGCCCGTGGCTGAGCCCCCACCACAACGCCAACCGCGCGCTGCTGCTCGCCGTCGTCGAGGAAATCGCGCGGAATTATCCGGGCATCGACGGCATCCACCTCGACTACATCCGGCTGCCGGACTCGCTCAGCTGCTATTCCGCCTCCACCCGCGCGCGCTTCGAGTCCGACACCCGCAAGAAGTGCAAGGTCTGGCCCGCCGAGGTCAAGACCGGCGGCAAGCGCAACGCCGAGTTCCGCAAATGGCGCACCGCCGACGTCACCCGGCTCGTCGCCGACATCCGCGCCACGCTGCGCCGCGCGAATCCCCGCGCCAAGCTCTCCGCCGCGGTCTTCGGCATCGCCGCGCCCGACGGCGGCAACATCGCGCAATACTGGCCCGACTGGCTCAAGGCCGGCACCGTCGATTTCCTGACGCCGATGAACTACACCGAGTCGTCCGCCGAATTCGCCCGCCTCGTGCGCACGCAGGTTGCCTATCCCGGCGCCGCCGGCCGCATTATCCCCGGCATCGGCGTCACGGCCGACGAATCGCGCCTCGATCCCGCGCAGGTCGTGCGCCAGATCGCGCTGCTGCGCCAAGCCGGCTGCCCCGGCTTCATGCTCTTCGACCTCTCCGGCACCCTCCGCGACGAAACCCTCCCCGCGCTGCGGCAGGGCATCACCCGGCCCCTTCCTTGAACGTTGGTTATTGGGCGTTGGATATTGGTCATTGAAGCCCGACGGCTTTCGATCTCAATTTCCAATAACCCATATTCAATATCCAATCATCAAGTGAACCGCCCTCTCGACAAATGTTAAATTATCATTTGCCGCCATTCCCGGCTTGATTTTCAATCAATTCTATACATGATGCATGGCGTGATTTTCAGACGCCAGACGCCAGACGCCAGACGCCAGACGCCAGACGCTTCGGCGCTGGTGGATTCCTGCTGATGCCAAGCATCTGACGGTTATCCTGTTTCTGCTGGCAAAACCGTTCTCCGCCAGCGCCGATGAAGTCACCGTTGCGTTTTCCCCGCGCGGCGAGGCGCTCAATCTGGTCCTGAACGAGTTGCGCGCCGCCACCGGTCGCGTGGATCTCGCCCAGTTCTACGTCACCCACCCCGACTTGATCGATGCGCTGTGTGCATTGCCGGCCAAAGGCATCCAAGTGCGCCTGCTGACGGACGTCACCATGGGCGAGGCGGCCCAGCAACCCACTTTGGACAAGCTGACTCGCCACGGCGTGCTGCTCTACTTGATCGAACCGCCCAAGCGCGGCAAGATGCACATGAAGTGCCTCGTGGTGGACGCCAAAACCGTCGTCGCAGGCACCGCCAACTGGACCCAGCAGGCTTTCGATCTGAATTTCGAGGACACCCTCAAAATCGCCTCGCCCGCGCTGGCTGCGGTCTATTTGGCCAAGATGGATGAATTGACGTCCTCCGACATGGCCTCCGAAGTCCATGGCTCCGGCGCGAAGCCCGCGCGCCTGAATTTCCCCCTTCCCAAGCCACCGGTCGTTCGTACGCCTCCCGGCCGGGTGAACGCACCCGGGGGCCGAAAATTCACGGTGCCGGCTCCCGAGAGCTTTTTCCTGCCCAATCCCGAACCGTTCGACCGCTTGGCCGCGCAAATCCGTTCCGCCACCAGCCGCATCGACGTCGCCATCTTCCTCTTGAACGAGGACCGGATCGTTTCCGCTTTGACCGAACGCGCCAAAGCCCGAGGTTGCGCCATCCGGATTCTGGCCGACGTCGGCATGCTGGGCTCGGGCAATCTGGAAGTCCTCCAAAACCTGGCGACCGCCGGCGTCGAAATCCGCACGTTCGGTTCGGACCGCGAAAACCTGCATATGAAAACCGGCGTCATCGACGGCCATTTCTTCTGGACGGGTTCCGCCAACTGGACCAAAGGGGCCATGTCCTTGAACGTGGAAGATATGCTCTGTTTCGATGCTCCCGAACTGGCCGCCTGGTACGGCAAATGGATGGATGGATTCGCCAAAGTCTGCCAGCCGTTTGCTCCGCTTCAGGCGCAAACGGCGTCCAACGCGACCCATCCGGCGCCCGCCGGAAAATGGCCGGTCGGCCTTCCGTCCACGGCACCCCGCGCCGATTGGGATCATCTGGTGGAACACGTGGATTTTCCGCCGTTGGAAACCAACGCCTGGACCGCCTACCTGCCGGACGAGGCCTATGCTCCCGTGCTGCTCGACCTGATCCGCAAAGCCCACCAAACCATCTTGATCGCTATGTACAAGGTCGCCGAATCGGGCGAAAAAGCCGCGGCGGGTTTCCATGGGCAAATAGTCTCCGAACTGGAAAAAGCCGCCGCCCGAGGCGTATATGTGAGCCTTTTGCTCCACGTGCCCGTGTCGCCGCAAGACGCCCTGTACGACGCCCATTCCCATTGGGCCGAGCGTTTGCGCGCCAAAGGCATCGACGTCCGCCTGAGCCTCCCCACCCTGCCCATGCACGAGAAATTCGTGTCGGTGGACCTGTGCAAGGTCCTTGTCGGTTCGCACAACTGGTCGGAAGGCGCCCTCGATGGCTCCCGCGTCTACGAGTCCAGCGCCCTCGTCGTCTACCCGCAGCAGCAAAAATGGCTGGCCGACTACTTCTTCAGCCGCCCCTCGGTCAGCGACATGTCCAGCCGCGAGGCCTGGGAACGCGAACTCACCCTCATCCGCCATGCCAAGAACATGGATGATAATCTTGAAAAATACCAATTCCTCGAATCGCTCGGCGTGGAAACGGAGGCCACCCCGTGAGTACCGCCATGGCCCATGTTCGGAAAGGTAGGGCGGTCTCGCCGAGACCGCCGCGCTCCTCCGTGTCGTCCGGGCTGTTCGATCCAATTGGTCATTGGATATTGGGCGTTGGACATTGGATGTTGAGATTTCTCCAGCCTGTAGCCCGGCGCGTTGAGCCGGGCGGATTTCGATCCCACCGGGTCAACGCCCTGGCCTACAGCCGATCCCCATCCGTTCTGAGCACTTTGGGCGTGCTCCTTCTTCTATGCCCCGCCGTTCGAGCCGACGAAATTTCCCTCCGCGATGGCACCAGCCTGACCGGCCGGGTCCTCATGGTTCAATCCGGCGGCTACGTGTTCCAGGACGGCGCCCCCCGCGGAACGATGCAAAACATCCCCAAGGCCGCCGTTCGATATGCCCTCTACGACGATCCCGCGCAGGCCGACCGCGTCCTCGGAATCCGCAGTGCGCTGCGTCACGCCGAAGGGGAGGCCAGTTTTGTCCGCCTCCTCCCCACCCGCCCTTTCGGCCAAGCCATCCTCGAAGCCGTCCAAAACGCGCATGCCTCCATTTGGGTCAGCGCCTACTATATTTCCGGAAGCTCCACGAGCCCTATCAAGGATTTCTACGCCGCCCTGGCCGAGAAGGCACAACAAGGGCTCGACGTGGTCGTCGTCAGCGAATACGGCCCCGGCACCAGCGCCCGCGTGCGCGAAGCCACCTACAACTTCGCCCGCGAACTGGAGCAATCCGGCATCCGCGTCCTGTTCATGAGCGGCTACCGCATCCTGCACAAGAAGATGATCCTGGTGGACAGCCAAATCGCCCTGCTCGGCAGCGCCAACCTCACCATGGCCGGCACCCTCCAAAGCGACGAAATGAACGTCGAGATCCGCCAACCCGCCTATGTAGCCAGAATGCGTAAGGATTTTGAAAAGATCATGGCGTCCGCCCTAACGGCGGATGCTGCCAATGCAAAGGAGATAAAGTGAAATACAGAAATCACACCGGCCTTTGGACCAGCTCAGTCTGGCTCGCGGGGCTATTGCTTATAGGGCTTGTTTTGCCTGCTCGGCCCGCCGGAAAATCCCCCGGAGATTGCAAGGTTGAGGAATGTCAAGAATGGGATGAATACGAACACGATTGCGTTGATATGCCAAAAAATTGTGTTATTTTGGCGTGGTTTGGAGAAGACCGCGATGATGGAGATTGCAATCAGGGAATCACCTACAACACCAGGGATGTCCCGATATGCGGGACAAAAACTAAAACCATCAAATATCAAGAGCACAAAAGCTGGTGTAAAGGTCACTACGCCTATGAACACGATTCAAGGAATGTTATATATACATGGATAATTACAACATGCCGTCCCCGATATGTAGGCCCTTCAATCGCTGATGACATTAAAAATGCCGCAGGGCTAGCTGCTTCCTGCCTTGAGGTGCTGCTGCAATTAGTTGCAGCAACCCAAGGGGCGGGCAACTATCCAGATGCGTCTAATGTCGCAAGTTGTCTTGAGAGTCTTGCCAATTATTATAATTATGATGTTTCTACTTACTACTCCGGTTGCGAGGTGGCTGACATCCAATGGCAGGGGGCGGTTTTTAAATGCACCTTGTTGGGCGAAGGATGCGGCGAGTAATGTTTTTTACGAGGGATATATAAATGAATAGATTCGATAAGTTGATGATTTGTATTGGGATGGCCGGGGTTCTACTCCTGAAAGGGTTCGCATACGGACAAGCACCCTCCCGGCAGGAGTATGTCCAAGCACTATTCAACCCAATTGCATTTCCAGCACAACATGTTCTTCACATGGACATCCAGAAGGAAAAGGCGGTTCAAGTCGTCGCGGATGGCGCCCTACTTAATGAGCGTATTCGCGAATGTTATGAGTCGAGCGAAAGAATTCGGAGCGAATTTTCAACTCTGGAGGCATATGCGGCCGAGGTGAGGACGACTCAGTCCAATCAATTCCAGAAAACCAGCCAACGCATCACGACCTCCACGCAGTGCCAGCATCTTCGGGAATACGGAACCGACGGCGATCATGTGTCCAAGGAGGTCATTCAATACCGCGTTGACGGGCAAAACTGGCAGACGCTCCAGATCGACCACGACCGACTTACTGCCTCCTTGCAGAAAGGAGCGAAAGGCATTTTCACCGATTATCGAGAGACGGGCATGTTTAATAGCATGGACCAGTTACTGCTGATTATATTTTTCCGAATCCTGCCGAACATGAGCCAAGACGCCGCGGTCGATGCGTTGTGTAGCGGCGAAACCCTGTCGGCAGGCACCAAGTCAATGAAGCTGGAATCCCGGGAGGATGCCGATCCAGCCCATCTTCTTTTGACCTATCAAGACGCGGTGGAGTCTTCGTCTATCGAATTCCAACTGGACCCTAAGAAGATCGGCGTGCTGATAAGCAAGAAATCCGCAATGCCTCAAGCTACCTCCCTGTGGGCTTTCACCCGGGATGCAACAATTCAAAATATCAGCTCTGCCTATCCGCGAAAAACCGTATTTACAAGGTTAGATACTGCCGGTCGCCTGCAGGAAAGAGAATCGGTTACTTTAGAAGATATTTCGGAGGCGGCAGATTGGAATGTCCGACAGCTTTGGGCCGATAAAATGGACGAAATTAAAGTTTATCAAGTGTCGGTGCAGCCGTAGTTTGTCCTGATAATTGTCTATGGGCCGCCTCTATGAGGCGGCCGTTTTTTATCTCTCTGGGCAAACAGACCTTTGGATTCTAATTTAATGTTTTCATACGGAGGTATTAGCATGGTATTTGTAGTCACCTAGCCAGTCCAAGGATATTTTTCATGACCATCACCGCCCAGATCGTCGCCGACAGCGTTTCGCCGCAGGGCATCCGCCTCTCCACGCTTTCGCTGAAATATCCCCGCTGGATCCACGCGGAATTCATGACGCACCGCCTGTTTTCGCGCAACGCCAGCAGCTCGCGCGCCGTGCCGTCGAAGCGCCTGCGCGCGCTGGAGCGCGAGTATCCCCTCTGGTGGGGCGCCAACATTCCCGGCATGCAGGCCGGCGGGAAGCTCTCCGACGAGCAGGGCACCAAGGCCAAGGCCATCTGGGACCGCATGGCCGACGCCTGCATCGAAGGCGTCGCCGAGCTCGCCGAGCTGGGCCTGCACAAGCAGTGGGCCAACCGCCCGCTGGAATGGTTCACGTCCATTTCCGTGCTTGTGTCGGCCACGGCGTTCGACAATTTCTTCGGCGTGCGCTGGCATCCCGACGCGCAGCCCGAAATCCAGGAACTGGCCCGGCAGATGTTTTCGGCCCTGCAGTCCGCCACGCCCCGCCCCCTGGAACCCGACCAGTGGCACCTGCCCTACGTCTCCGCCGACGAGGAAAAAGCCCTCGGTCTCGACGTCGCCCGGCGCTGCTCGGCCGCGCGCTGCGCGCGCGTGTCCTACCTCAACCACGACGGCACCACGCCCAACGTCGCCAAGGACCTCGACACGTTCGCCAAGCTGGCCGGCGATCCCAACGGCCCGCCGCACCCGCTGCACGCCTCGCCGATGGAACACCAGGCCACGCCCGACCGCCTGCGCGACGCCGCCGATGCCGAATCGTGGCAGTTCCCGGCCCAGCACGGCAATTTCCGCGGCTGGCGGCAGTATCGCAAGATGCTCTCCAACGAGCACATCGCGAGATTCACGCCGCCCGCTTGACGAATGGTTTTCCGGCGGGCCCCACGGTCTTGTGCCGTGGGGGAGCAAACTTTGCCTCCCACGGGACAAGCCCGTGGGGGGGCTAAGATCCAATCGGGCCAAACTTCCGCTTTCCTCTCCCCTCCTTTTGACCTAGAATCCGCCCGAATTTTGCACCGCGTTTTTCCGGAGAACACCATGCCCGAAACCTACCAGCCGTCGCTCCGCGCCCAGATCCTCACCCGCCGCACCTACAACCGCGTCCTCGACGACAAAGGCACCGTCTTCGAGACCTGGGCGCAGACCGTGGATCGCGTCATCGAACACCAGCGCTGGCTGTGGAAGCGCCAGATGCGCCGCGCGCTCAACAAGACGCAGGAAGCGGAACTTGAAGAGCTCCGCGGCCTGCTCCTCGCCCGCAAGGTCGGCGTCGCCGGCCGCACGCTGTGGCTCGGCGGCACCGAAATCTCGAAGGTCCGCGAAGCCTGCCAGTTCAATTGCGCCCATCTCGAAATCCAGACCGTCGACGACATGGTGGACGCGCTCTGGCTCCTGCTGCAGGGCTGCGGCGTGGGCGTCACGCCGAAATCCGGCGGCATCAGCGGCTTCACCCAGCCGATCCTCGACATCCAGATCGTCCGCTCCACGCGCCAGGACAAGAACGGGCGCGATGGCAACTTGGAAACCTGGGATCCCGAAACCAAGGTCTGGACCATCAGCGTCGGCGATTCTGCCGAAGCCTGGGCGAAGTCCGTCGGCAAGCTGCTCGCCGGCAAGTACGCGGCCGACAAGCTGATCCTCGATTTCTCGGAAATCCGCCCCGCCGGCACGCGCCTCACCGGCTACGGCTGGATCGGCCAAGGCGACGAGACGATCTCCGTGGCCTACCGGGCCATCGCCGAAATCATGAACCGCCGCGCGGGCCAGCTTCTGCGCAAGATGGACATCCACGACGTCTGCAACTGGCTGGGCACGATCCTCAGCACGCGCCGCTCGGCGGAAATCAGCCTGTTCGAATACGGCTCCCCCGAATGGCAGGAATTCGCCGTCTGCAAGAAGGACTACTGGAGCAAAGGCCAGCCCCAGCGCGGCATGTCCAACAATTCGCTCGTTTTCTACGACAAGCCCACGCGCGCGGAATTGCGCGGCCTCTTCGACCTCATGCTCGCCGCGGGCGGCTCGGAGCCCGGCTTCATCAACGGCGCGGCGGCGCTCAACCGCGCGCCGTGGTTCTCCGGCGTCAATCCCTGCGCCGAAATCCTGCTGGGCAACCGCGCGTTCTGCAACCTGACGACGATCGATCTCGCCAAGTTCAAGGACAACCCCAGCGGCATGCACCGCGCCATTTCCGTCATCGCGCGCGCCAACTACCGCCAGACCTGCGTCAACCTCAAGGACGGCATCCTCCAGCACTCCTGGCACGAGAACAACGACTTCCTGCACCTCTGCGGCGTATCGCTCACCGGCGTCGTGCGCCGGCCGGATCTCGGCCCCTACGAGCTGCGCCTGCTGCGCAACGCGGCCATCATGGGCGCCTATTCCATGGCCGACGAACTCGGCCTGCCGCGGCCCAAGAACGTCACCACCCTCAAGCCCGAGGGTACCATCTCGAAGTGCTACGACACGACGGAAGGCGCCCACAAGCCGCTCGCGCGCCACGTTTTCAACAACGTCACCTTCGTCAAGCACGACCCGCTCGTGCCCGTCCTGCGCGAGGCCGGCTACAAGATCATGCCCCACCCCAACGGCACCGGCGACTGGGTCATCACGCTGCCCGTGGCGTGGGACGACGTGGATTTCGAGAAGGTCGGCGACCTCGAAGTGAACGAAGAATCCGCCATCGACCAGCTCGAGCGGTACAAGCTTCTGATGGACAACTACGTCGAGCAGAACTGCTCGATCACCGTCAGCTACGATCCCTCGGAAGTGGACGCCATCGTGGAGTGGCTGCTGCAATATTGGGACCACTACGTCGGCGTGTCGTTCCTGCTGCGCGCCGATCCGCTGAAGACCGCCGCGGATCTCGGCTTCCCCTACCTGCCGCAACAGCCCGTCTCCAAGGCCGAATACGACGCCTACGTCGCCAGCCTCAAGCCCATCGATCTCGAGCGGGTCAAGGCCCAGTCCGAGGACGCCGTGGACATGGGCAACGAATGCGCCGGCGGCGCCTGTCCCGTCCGCTGACCGCATGAAGCGCCTCGCTCTCGCCGCAGTGCTCGTCCTGGCCGCCGCGTCCGGCGCGCGGGCCGACGGCGGCGTGCTGGCGGCCACCGCCGCCTCGACCCTCGGGGCGCGCGCCGCCAGCGGCTTCGTCAACGTCCCCTACGCCGGGCTCGGCGTCTTCGCCTCCCGCTGGGATAGCCAGGACTACGGCACGCTGACCGGCTACGGCGTCCGGCTTGGCTGGAACGTGATCGAGCACCTCGGCCTCGAAGCCCGCGCGTCCTACTACGAATCCAAGGACGACGAAATCGAGACCACCGTCCTGCCTCTCGAAGCCGCCCTCGTCCTGCGCCTGCCGTTCCACCGCCGCTTCGTCCCCTACGTCGGCGGCGGCGCCGGCTATTATTTCAAGGACGCCGAATACGAAGACGATACCGACACGTGGGAATCGTCGGAGGAAGTCGCCGGCTACTTCGGGATGGCCGGCCTCAATTTCTACCTCGGCGCCTTCTCTCTCTTCGCCGAGGCCAAGTACAACCTCGTCGGCACCGACGACGATCTCGAATGGCGCGGCGACGACGTCGAAGCGAAAAACTCCCTCGACGGCTTCTCCTTCTCCGCCGGATTCAAGCTCGGGTTCTGATTCCGTATTTTCCGGCTTGCCTCCCCGGTCGCCCCGGCCCATGCTTGGATCGGGTTTTCCCACAACCAAAGGAGCGCACCATGAAAAAAACGATCGTTGGAATTCTGTTGGTTCTCGTTCTCGCGCCTCTGGCCTTCGCGGCCGGCGACGGAGCCGGCGGCTTGGGTGTTTTCGGTTCCTGGTGGGACAGCAAGGATTACGGCGCGCTCTACGGCGGCGGCGTCCGCTTCGGCGCCGAGATCTTCAGCGGCCTCGCCCTCGAAGCCCGCGTCTCCTACCTGGTCTCCGAAGACCGGGACGAGGTCGTCGAAGGCCGCAACGTCTCGACCGAACTGGAACTCGTGCCCCTTGAAGCGGCCGTCACCTGGACGCTCGACGTCAGCGAATCCATCAAGCCCTACGTCGGCGCAGGCGCGGGCTACTACCTGAAGAACGTCGATTGGAAAGCCGACGACGTGATCGACGAGGCCGACGACAAGGACAGCGTCGGCTACTTCGCCCTCGCCGGCGCCAACGTCCTCCTCGGCCCCGTCGTGCTCTTCGCCGAAGCCAAATACAACATCATCCAGGACGACGACGAGTGGCGCTGGCAAGGCAGCGACACCAAGCAGAAAAACTCCCTCGACGGCTTCGCCGCCAACGTCGGCCTGAAACTCGCGTTCTAGCGCGCGTTGCGCTGACGCTCGGGCTCTAGGCCCCCCGCGGCCTTGTGCCGTGGGCCTGCCCACCGTAGCCTTGGCGAAGGTGGGAGGCCAAGTCGGCCCCCCACGGCGCAAGGCCGTGGGGCCCGCTTTGGCAAACACCACGCCCCGTTAAAGCGTTTCGTCGCGGCGGCCGGCCCCGGTCCGGTTTTTCCTCGCTTCGACCCGTGAAATTGCGCTAAGAATAGAAGTTCGGCGGGCGGACGATACCGCCTTGCCGATTCAGGAGATGCACCACAGATGAATACCCTCGGCCGCGTCAAGCAAGGCTTCTACTTCGATTCCGTCACCCTCATGCGCGTCGGCCGCGAACTGTCCGGCTTCCCCGGCGTCGCCGAGGCTTCCGTCGTCATGGCCACCGAGGCCAACAAGTCCATCCTCGCGATGTCGGACCTGCTGCTGCCCGAATTCAAGAAGTGCGGCGACCAGGACCTGGCGATCGTCGTGCGCGCCAAGGACGCCAAGACCGCCAACGAGGCCCTGGCCAAGGCCGAGGAGATGCTTTCCCGCAAGAGGAAGCCCGCCGCCGGCGGCGCCGCGGAAGCCCCCGCACCGCGCGACCTCGCTTCCGCCGCCGCCGCCCTCCCCGGCGCGAACCTCGCCCTGATTTCCGTCGCCGGCCGCTACGCCGCGCGCGAAGCCCGGCGAGCCCTCGACCTCGGGCTCAACGTCATGCTCTTTTCCGACAACGTTTCCATCGCGGACGAAGTCGCCCTGAAAAAACTCGCCCACAAGAAGGGCCTGCTCGTCATGGGCCCCGACTGCGGGACCGCCATCCTCAACGGCGTGCCGCTGGCTTTCGCCAACGTCGTGCCCAAGGGGTCCATCGGCATCGTCGGCGCCTCCGGCACCGGCACGCAGGAGGTCACCTGCATCATCGCCAACGAGGGCTCCGGCGTGTCGCAGGCCATCGGCACCGGCGGGCGCGACGTCAAGGACGCCGTCGGCGGCATCGCGTTCCTCGACGCCATGCAGGCGCTGGCCGACGATCGGGAAACCAAGGTCATCCTCCTCGTCTCCAAACCGCCCCAGCCCGGCGTCCTCAAGAAGATCTACACCCTCATCCGCAAAATCAACAAGCCCGTCGTATCCCTGTTCCTCGGCGAGGACGGCACCCCGGCCACGCTCGAACAGGCCGCGCTCCTCGCCGTCGCCCACGCCAAGGGCGAAGATCCCGTGAAGGCGCTCGCCCATCTGACCCGCCGCGACGAGATCCTCGCGGCCGAAGCCCGCCAGATCGTCGCCAAGCGGAAGAAACCCAAAGGCCGCCATCTCCGCGGCCTCTTCAGCGGCGGCACCTTCTGCGCCGAGGCCCAGGTCGTCCTCGACGGCCTGATCCGCAACGTCTATTCCAACGCTCCCCTCGGCGATTCCCACAAGCTCAAGAACGCCTGGAAGCCCGAAAAGAACGCCGTCGTCGATCTCGGCGAGGACGAATTCACCGTCGGCCGCGCCCATCCGATGATCGATTTCACGCTGCGCAACAAGATGATCCTCGAGCAGGCCGCCGCCCCCGACGTCGCCGTGATTCTCCTCGACGTCGTCCTCGGCTACGGCGCCAATCTCGACCCCGCCGGCGAACTGGTTCCCGCGATCAAGCAGGCGGCGAAGAAGGTCTTCGTCGTCGCGGGCGTCAACGGGACCATCGGCGATCCCCAGAACCGCGCCCAGGTCGTCGAAGCCCTCCGCGAAGCCGGCGCCCACGTCCAGCTCACCAACGCCGCCGCCTGCAAGCTCGCCGGCCTGATCGCCGCCGAGGTGGCCCGCAAGAACCGCTGATCGCAAAGGAATCCGCCATGAGCATCCAGAAACTCTTCTCCGCCCCCCTCCAGGTCGTCAACGTCGGCATCGAATCCTTCAAGGAAGCTTGCGAAAAGAACGGCGCCCCGGCCGTCCAGGTCGATTGGCGCCCCCCCGTCGAGGTCGCGCCGGAATCCGAAGCCATCTTGGCCAAGCGCGCCGCGAAGATCGAGAAGGCCAACCAGAAGGTCATGGAGATCATCCTGGCCGGCACGCCCAAGCTCGTCGGGCTCGACGTCGCCCGCAACGTGATCCCGGGCATGACCGAGGACACCATCCTGCACGCCGGTCCGCCGATCACCTGGGACCGCATGTGCGGCCCGATGCGCGGCGGCGTCATGGCCGGCCTCGTCTACGAAGGCCGCGCCAAGACGATCGAGGAAGCCGAAAAACTCGCTTCCTCCGGCAAAATCAAATACGCCCCCTGCCACGAGCATGGCGCCGTCGGGCCCATGGCCGGCATCGTCACGCCGTCCATGCCCGTTTGGATCGTCAAGAACGAGAAATACGGCAACATCGCTTTCTGCACCCTCAATGAAGGCCTCGGCAAAGTCCTGCGCTACGGCGCGTTCGGCGACGAAGTCACCCAGCGCCTCAAGTGGATGGAAACCGTCCTCTATCCCGTCCTCAAGGCCGCCGTCGCGCACTCCGGGCCCATCGACCTGAAGAACCTGATCGCCCAGGCCCTGCACATGGGCGACGAAGTCCACAACCGCAACCGCGCCGGCACCTCGCTGCTCTACCGCGCCCTCGCCCCCGCCATCGTCGCCACCTGCGACAACAAGGACGACGCCGTCGCCGTGCTCAACTTCATCAACGGCAACGATCACTTCTTCCTGAACCTCTCCATGCCCGTCTGCAAGGCCACGCTCGACGCCGCCCGCAACGTCAAAGGCAGCTCCATCGCCGTCGTCATGGCCCGCAACGGCACCGATTTCGGCGTCCAGCTCGCCGGCACGGGCGACCTGTGGTTCACGGCTCCCGCCGAAGTGCCCGACGCGCTGTATTTCGCCGGCTTCACCAAGGCCGACGCCAATCCCGACATCGGCGACAGCGCCATCACGGAGACCGGCGGCCTCGGCGGCTTCGCCATCGCCGCCGCCCCCGCCATCGTGCAGTTCGTCGGCGGCTCCGCCGCCGACGCGGTGCGCTACACCCACCAGATGTACGAGATCACCGCCGGCGAAAGCCGCATGTACCAGATCCCCGCCCTCGATTTCCGCGGCACCCCCACCGGCATCGACGTCCGCAAGGTCGTCGAGAAGAACCTCGTCCCCGTCATCGACACCGGCGTCGCCCACAAGCAGGCCGGCGTCGGCCAGGTCGGCGCCGGCATCGTCTCCGCCCCCATGGGACCTTTCGCCAAGGCCTACGACGCATTGGCCAAGATCCTGAAGTAGGAGTCAGGGTTCAGAGTTCAGGGTTCAGGCAAGATGGGCGAGTTTCGGAAATTGGAGGATCTGATCGTCTACCAGAAGCTCTGCCAGCTCCATATCGAGATCTCGGGCATATCCCATCGCTGGCCGGCCGAGGAAAAATTCGAGTTGGGAGCGCAAATCCGGCGTTCCTCGAACAGCGCGGCCGCCCAGTTGGCCGAAAAGTACGATGATCGCCATATTCGCAACAAAATCGAGGGGATCAACCGCAGCCGCGGCGAGGCCGCAGAGTCCGTCCATCATCTGTTCATGGCCCATTTGAAAAGATACGAAACCCTTGAAACGTACGAATCATACCGTTTGCGCTATCAGGAATGCATCCGTATGCTGAACGGCATGGAACGAACTTTGGGAAAACAGCTTCCCGAAGCCGCTCGCCGCTGGCCGGCCGTGCAGGAGCAACCCGGCGATTACAGCGCCGTCGGCTTTCCGGACCCCTCTTCAACTGAACCCTGAACCCCGAACCCTGACCCCTATTGAAAAAAAGAAAGGACCCTCCAAAATGAACAACAACCAATTCATCGACTTCCTGGACAACGCGCAGATGTTCGATCTGACGATGCGCCTCAGCGTGCACACGCCGCCGTGGCCGTCGTACATGCCGCTGGGCATCCAGTACTTCAAGCGCCTCGCCGGCGCGCACATGGGCCAGGGCGCCAACGGGCAGATCATCACCACCTCCAACCACGTCGGCACGCACATGGACGGCGAGATCCACTTCTATCCCGCCGGCCGCTCGATCGGCAACGTGCCCCTGCGCGAGTGGGTCGGCCCCGGCGTCGTCGTAGACATCTCCAAGGACGTCTCCGACTACTCGCTCTACACCCCCAAGATGATCACCGACAAGGTCGAGGTGAAGAAGGGCGACATCCTGATCATCAACACCGGCTACCACCGCTATTCCTGGGACCAGAAGACCGGCGATGAAATCCGCTACTTCGTCATGCACCCCGGCCCGAGCCCGGACTTCGACGACTGGTGCGAGAAGATGCAGATCAAGTGGATCGGCGTGGACTGCGGCAGCGCAGACCACCCCATGAACACGATCATCCGCACCTGGCATCCGGGCCGCTTCCAGGAATGCGACGCCAAGATGAAGAAGATCTACGGCAAGTCCTTCGACGAGATCTTCCCGCTCAAGAAGTACTACCAGGTCATGCACCTCAAGCTCTTCCCCAAGGGCATCGTGCACGCCGAAAACATCGCGGGCGACATCGCCAAGCTCGGCAGCACCCGCTGCTGGATCGGCTGCTTCCCGCTGCGCGGCATCGAGCTGGAATCCAGCATGTGCCGCATCGTCGCCTGGCTGCCGCCCAAGGCCAAGAAGGCCGCCAAGAAGGCCAAGAAGAAGTAGCCAGAGTTCAGAGGTCAGGGTTCAGGGAAGACGGGCCGGGATCGAATCCCGAACCCCGAACCCTGAACCCTTTTGCTTTCCCCCCTGAACTCCGAACCCTGAACCCTTTTCACGCCTCGGTGCGCCCGCGGATCGCCCGCCCCAGCGTCACCGGATCGGAGAAGGCGATCGCGCTGCCCGCCGGAATCCCCAGCGCCAGGCGGCTGAGCTTCAGCTGCGGCAGTTTCTGCGAAATCACGTGCCGCAGATAGGACGCCGTCGCTTCGCTTTCCACGTCGCAGTTCAGCGCCAGCAGGACTTCCTGCGCCCGCGCGGCCCGCTCCAGCAGCGCCGGCAGCCGCAGATCCCCGATGCCCTCGCCGCGCATGGGCGAAATCTTCCCCATCAGCGCGAAATAGCGTCCGCGGTATTCCCCGCTGCGCTCGATCAGCGCGATGTCGGACGGATCCTCCACCACGCACAGGATGGCGTCGTCGCGCCGCGGATCGGCACATAGCCGGCAGGGGTTTTCGTCCTTGGACGTCACGCTGCCGCACAACTTGCAGGCCGTCAGCTTCGTCCGCGCCCCGTCGAGCGCTGCGGCCAGTTCGCGCGCCGGTCCCGCCGGATTCCGCGCCAGGTGCGTGGCCAGCCGTTCGGCCGTCCGCCGGCCGATGCCCGGCAGCTTCGCCAGCGCTTCCGTCAGCTGGTGCAGCGGCTCCATGCGGCGCCTAGAAACCAAAGCCCGGCGGCAGGTTAAGCCCGGCGGTCAGTTTTTGCATCTCGCTCGCCGCCGTATCCCGCGCCAGCTCCTGCGCGCCGCGCACCGCCGTCAGGATCAAATCTTCCAGCATGTCCGCGTCGCCCGGCTGGATCGCCTTCGGATCGATCCGGATGGCCGTGATATTGCCGTCGCCGGCGATCTTGACCGTCACCGCCCCGCCGCCGCTGGTGTGTTCCAGCTCCAGCGCCGCCAGCGACTCCTGGGCCTTGGCCATGTTTTTCTGCATGTCCGCGGCCTGCTTCATCATCTTCATGATATTCGCCATCTGCTGCTCCTATTCCCGGACGTCGAACACGTCGCCGCCGAACAGTTCCGCCGTCTTCTTGACGATCGGATCGTCGGCCAAATTTCGTTTTTTCGCCGCCGGCGCCTTGGCCGGCGCTTCCTGCGCTTTCGGCGCGGGCGCCGGCGGAGGCGGCGGCTGCGGCTCGGACTCGGCCTGCGGGCGCTCCTCGATCGCGAACTTCACGCCGACGGTCCGTTTCAACTCGTGCCCGAGGGCTTTTTCGATCGCCAAGCGCGTCCGGGACGTATCCACCCGCTTGAGATGTTCGCCGAATTCCGGATCGAACCCGAGGATGACATGGTCGCCCTCCACCCGCAGCGGTTCGGCTTCCTTCAGATAGGGCGCGGCCAGTTGCGCCGTTTCGGCGATCACCCCCAGCAGCGCCGGCCAGCGGCTCTTGAGGTGGGCGGCTTCGTCGTGGCCCGGGCGCTTGCCGTGGGCCGGAGGCGGAGGCGCCGCCGCGCGCGCCGGAGGGATATAGGTGCCGGCGGACGGCGCCGGCGCGCCGCCATCCGCCGAACTCGCCTGGATCTGCGCGATCAGCTCGTCGAGGCTGACCACCGTGGCCGCGCGCGCCGCTTTCAGCAGCGCCACTTCCACCACCGTGCGGCGCGAGAGCGCGAAACGCGCCTGATTCGCCGCCTCGGTCAGGATTTCCACCACGCGCAGCAGCTTCTCGCCGTCGGCGAGCGCCGCCTGCGCCTTCAGGCCGTCGAGCTGCGCGCTCGTCAGGTCGAACGAATCCGCCAGCTCCGGCGCGTGTTTCCACACCAGGACGTTGCGGAAATGCCCCAGCAGCTCCTGCACCAGGCGCTGCAGGTCGCGGCCGCCCTCGTCCAGTTCCGCCACGGTCTTCAGCGCCGCCGCGGCGTCGCCTTTCAGGACCGCCGTCGCGAGCTGGTCGATCGTCGTCCACGACACCAGCCCGAACGTGCCGAGCACGTCGGCCTCTTCGATCTTCTCGCCCTTGAAGGCGACGATCTGGTCCAGCGCCGACTCCGCGTCGCGCAGGCCGCCTTCCGCGCCGCGGGCGATCGCCAGCAGCGCCTCTTCGCTGATCTTCCACTTCTCCGCCTGGGCGATTTCCTTCAGCCGTCCGACGATTTCCTTGAGCCCGATGCGCCGCAGGTCGAACCGCTGGCAGCGCGAGAGGATCGTCGCCGGCACCTTGTGGACGTCCGTCGTGGCCAGCAGGAATTTCGCGTGCGGGGGAGGTTCTTCCAGCGTCTTGAGCAGGGCGTTGAAGGCGCCCGCGCTCAGCATGTGGACTTCGTCGATGATGTAGATCTTGTAGGGCCCCCGCGCCGGCGCGTAGCGCACGTTGTCGCGCAGGTCGCGCACCTGGTCGACGTTGTTGTTCGAGGCGCCGTCGATCTCGATCACGTCGAGGCTGTTGCCCGCGACGATCTCCTTGCAGGAATCGCACTTGTCGCAGGGGTCGGCGTTCTTCCCGCGCTTGGGACAATTCAGCGCCTTCGCGAGCAGGCGCGCGGTGGTGGTCTTGCCCGTGCCCCGCGGCCCCACGAACAGGTAGGCGTGCGCCACCCGGTTCGTCTGGATCGCGCGCGCGAGCGTCTGGATCACGTGGTCCTGGCCGACCACCTGCTCGAACTGCTGCGGGCGCCATTTGCGCGCCAAAACTTCGTATGACATGCTGTCCTCTCCGGCGGGTCACCGCGCCCGCGCCCCGTCCGAGCCGGCCGCCGCGAGCCAGGATTCCCACGGCACCCGGAAGGACCGCCATACCGTTGCTGCCTTCCGGCCCTGGCGGGGTTTTGGCGGCATCCGTCGCATGGGACCCAACCCGCGACGACCGGCCCGGACGGAGCCCGGAACCGCCCGCCGAAACCCGTCCCGGCGAGCGTCGGACAACCTAGCCCCCCCCGAAGGCGAACGCAATTCTTTTTGCCGCTGCGCGGCCGCTCAGGCGCGGCGGCGGCGGAAGGCCAGCAGGCCGGCCAGGCCGGCGAGAGCCAGCGCCGTCGTGCCGGGCTCCGGAACGACCTGGATGCTGTTGAAAAAGCCGTCGTTGGCGGAAGCGCCGCCCGCGTTGAAGTTGTATAGCTCGATGTGGTCGAAATTGGTCGCATCGATCAGGAACGACCCGTTCAGGGTCGTCGTCGAGCCGCCGGCGGGCGTGATGGCCACCGAATAGGCCTGCGCGCCGGTCAGCGTGAAGGCCACCTGCAAGCCCGCCGAGGTGAACGGCACGCCCGTATCGGTCTGGGTGATCCAATACATCTGGCCCGTGCCCGTGAAATAGTTGTTCGAGCCGCCCAGGAAATAGAAACTGAACCGCTCGGTGGAGCCGATGTCGCCATAGGCCGTCAGCGTGAAGCCGAACTGGCCGCCCGCCTCGACGTAGCCGTTGTCCATGTCGAGGATCACCGACTGGCCGATGCCCAGCGTGCCGGCGAAGGGCCGCGTGGCGTAGCTCATGTAGCCGCTGTTCGCATAGAGCCCCCACGACGCGCCGGACACGTCGACGTTGCCGTCGCCGTTGCCGTTGTTCTGCGAGGTTCCGACGAAATGCCCGGCGACGTTGCCGTCCGGCGGCACGACCGACGTGTTCAGGTTCCACGCGCCGCCCCAGCCGGAGCCGCCGGCGTCGCCGGTCTGCCAGCCGTCGCCATAGGCGCCTTCCCCGGCATTGTCCCACGCCAAACCGGCCGCGGCCGCGATTCCTGCCGAACCCAGCCACATCGCCGCCATCGCCAATATCCACCGTCCACGAGTGCCCAGCATGGTCGATTCTCCTTCTTTCCGCGGCCATAAACCAAATATTCCGCGGCGCAGTCAAGCGATTTACCCTACTATTTTATTGGGATTATGGCCGGATTTCGGAATTCGCGCGGCGGCCGGCCGTTGACAAGATGATCCAATGTTGTATTATCCCATTCCGAATCAAAGGAACGGCCATGACTACCTCTCCAGCCCAGCATCCCTATCGGCGCGACTGCCATCCGCATGAACAGGTGCCCGCCACTAGCATGTTGCCCCTCTGGCGGCGCGTCCACCAGGAGCTGATGATCCGCGGCCAGAAGTGGAACCTCCCCACCAACGTCGCCATGGTCCTCGTCCATCTCCATCTGCATCCCGAGGATTCGGAACCGGCCGCCGTGGCCGCCGCCAATTATTTTCCCCGCCAAACCATCACGTTCATCCTCGATCTGCTGGAACGCGAAGGCCTCGCCGTCCGCCAGCCCCACCCCAACGACCGCCGCCGCAAGCTCGTCGTGCTGACGTCCAAGGGCAAGGAGAAAGCCGAGGAAATGGTCCGGGACATGATCGCATTCGAATCCGCCGCCCTGCGCACCATCGCGGACGTGGATCTCCCCCGCCTGCAATCCTTCCTGACCCGCTATGCGGATGCCCTCGCCGCCCAGAACGACCGCGATTTGAAAGCCTGAAAGGAATCCCCATGCGTTCCCGCTCCGATTTTCCTCCGATTCTCCTCGGCCTGCTGTTGCTGGTTGCGGCTTCCGGCTGCGCCCGCTTCGAGCCGGCCCGCGCCCGCCGCGAGCAGACCGACGCCTTCACGACGAACCTCGCGGCCCGCGCCGCGACCGAGCTGGCCCAGCCGCTTTCGCTCGACGCCTGCATCCGCATCGCCATGTCCAACAACTACGCAGTGCGCAAGGCCGATCTCGACCGCGAGCTCTACCGCATCGGCAAGAACGTCGCCTTCACCGCCTTCCTGCCCAACGTCGCGGCTTCCGCCGGCTACACTTCCTATGAGAAGGCCATGCCGCAACAGCACGAGCAGCGGTTCGGCACGGCCGACCTCACGGCCAGCATGCCGATCTTCATGCCGTCGACGTGGTTCCTCTACGCCGCCGCGCGCCAGGGCTACGCCGCCGCCGGCGTCGCCGCCCACTACGTGCGGCAGGGCATCGTCCTGCAGACCAGCGTCGATTACTACAACGTCCTCGTCCAGCAGGACACCGTCGCCGCCCTCGAAACCCAGCTCGAGGCCGCGCGCCAGACCGCCGACCGCGTGGCGGGCCTCGCCGACGAAGGTCTCGTCGCGCAGTGGGAGGGCGACCAGGCGCGCCTCGCCGCCGAACTGCGCGAGAGCGAACTGAACAAGGCCCGGCGGCAATTGACCGTGTTTCGCGGCGAACTCCTCCAAGGCCTCGGCCTCTCGCCGGCCGCGCCCATCGCGCTCTCCGGCGAAACCGGTGCAAAAGACATGCCGGCGGGTTCCGTCGAGGATCTCGTGCTGCAGGCGCTGGAAATCCATCCCGAACTGGCCCTCGCCGACCGGCAGGTCGTCATCCAGGACCACCAGGTACGGCAGGCGTTCTGCAACTTCCTGCCAACGATCTCCCTGTTCTCCACCGGTTCGTGGACCGGCAACGACCTGGCCGCGCACGCCGAAAACTGGGTCTCCGGATTCCACGGCGCGTGGACGCTGTTCGACGGCCTCGCCAACGTCGCGCGCTACAAGGCCGCCAAGGTCGAGCGGCAGCAGACAAAGCTCGAACGCGAAAACACCTTCTTGTCCGTCATGGTCGGCGTCGTCGCCGCCGAAGCCGCCGCGCGCGATGCCGCGGATGGCGCCCGCGTCCGTCGGCGCGCCTACGACGTGGCCGCCGCCAAATGGGCGGATTACGACGCCCAGGCCCGCGAAGGACTCCGCCCCCTTTCCGACGCGCTCGACGCGCGCGCCGCCATGGACCTCGCCCAGGTCGCGCTCGTCCAAAGCCGTTACCAGGAAAAGATCGCCGTCGCGAGCCTCGAACTGGCCATGGGCCTCACCCTCGTCCCCGAAAACGATTCCGAAACGAAAGCAGAGAAGTAACATGAAAACCGCCCGCCTCGCCCTTGTCCTCTTCGCCGCCGTCTTGCCCGCCGCGCTCCTCGCGACCGGCTGCGGGAAAAAAGAAGCCGCCGCCGCCGACACCGTCCGCGCGCTCGCCGTCCGCGTCCAGCCCGTCGCCGCGCGCGATTTCGAGCGCCGCCTGACCGTGCAGGGCACGCTCGAGGCCAAGAACTACGCCACCGTCGCCTCCCGCGCCGACGGCAACCTCGACGCCATCTGGGTGGACGAAGGCGACGCCGTCGTCGCCGGCGAAACCGCCCTCTTCCAGATCGATCCCGTCGGCCGCGAAAACGCGCGGACCATCGCCAAGCAGAACCTCGCCGTCGCCCAGGCTTCCCTGGACGTCGCCCAGGCCTCCGCGAAGAAAACCGAGGCCGAAGCCCGCAAGGCCACGCTCGACTTCGCGCGCTACGAACGCCTCCACCAGGCCGGCAAGGTCAGCGACAACGAATTCGAGTCCGCCGAGGTCGCCCGCGCCCAGGCCCAGGCCGGCCGCGCCGTCGCCGAAGCGCAGGTGGATCTCGCCGAGCGCCAGGTCAAGCAGGCCGAAGCCAATCTCGCCATCGCCGAGAAAAACCTCGCCGACGCCCGGATCCTCGCGCCGATCACCGGCGTCGTCAGCGCCCGCCACGCCGAGCCCGGCGAACAGATGTCCGTCGGCAAGCCCGTTCTGCGCATCGACGACCTCTCCGTCGTCGAAGCCGCCGCCTATCTCCCCGCCCAGTACTATCCGGAAGTCGAGCCGGGCAAAACCGAATTCCGCCTCGGCGTCGGCGGCCGCGCCGCCGGCACGCACGTCGTCGCCTATCGCAGCCCCGTCATCGACCCCACCTTGCGCACGTTCGAAATCAAGGGGCGGGTCGCCGCCGCCGACGGCCTCGCCGTCCCCGGCCAGATGGCCGATCTGACGATCGTCTTCGAGACCCGGGCGGGCCTCGGCGTCCCCTCCGCGTCCATCCTGACCCGCAACGGCCGGACCATCGTCTTCGTCGCGCAGGACGGCCTAGCCGCCGCCCGCGAAGTCCAACCCGGCCTCCAGAACGACGCCTGGACCGAAATCCTCTCCGGGCTCGAAGCCGGCGGAAGCATCGTGACCGAAGGCCAGACCCAGCTCCGCGACGGCCTGGCCGTCGAGATCCTTTAACTCCATGAACAGCTGTTTTTCACACGGAGATTCACGGAGATCCACAGAGAAGATTGTCTTGTCGGCTTCTCTCTGTGAACCTCTGTGGCCCTCTGTGAGAGACAGGGATCGGGGCTGTTCGGTGCCATTGAATTTTCTGAAACCCACATAGGAGAATCCCATGTTCCTCGCCAATGCCTCCACGAAACGACCGATCGCGATGGGCTGCCTGCTCATCGCCCTCGTCGTGCTCGGATTGAATTCCGCCCGCAAGCTTTCCATCGAGGACATGCCCGCGGTCGACATCCCCTACATCGCCGTCATCACCACCTGGGTCGGCGCCTCGCCCGAAGACGTCGAGAAGGACGTCAGCAAGTACATTGAGGACGCCGTCTCCGGCATCGACGGCCTCAAGCACATCGAGTCCTCCAGCCTCGAGAACGTGTCCCAGGTCGTCCTCGAGTTCAACTTGTCCGTCGACGTGGACACGGCCGCGCAGGACGTGCGCGAAAAGCTCGACCCCATCCTTTCCAAGCTGCCCGCGGACGCCGAACGCCCCGTCATCCAGAAAATCAACATCAACGCCAAGCCCATCGCCAACGTCTTCCTTTCCGGCGAAGCGCCCATCGACGACCTTTACGACTACGCCGACAACGTGGTCGCCGACCGTTTCGCCACCATTCCCGGCGTCGCCGAAGTCCAGGTCATCGGCGGCAACGAGCGCGAAGTGTGGGTCGAGCTCGACCGCGACGCCCTCGCCGCCGCCGGCCTGACCGCCATGGACGCCACGGCCGCGCTGCAAGGCGGCGTCCTCTCCCTCCCCGGCGGCCGCATCCGCGAGCGCGGCAACGAATACTCCATCCGGTTCGACGCCGAATACCAGGACGTCGCCGACATCGCCAACCTCGAAGTCGCCAACCGCGACGGCGCCCGCCGCCGCCTCGGCGACCTCGGCTCCGTGCGCCTCGCCACCGCCGAAGTCCGCCAGCGCGCCATTCTCGACGGGAAACAGGGCATCGTGCTCAAGGTCGTCAAAAAGGCGGAAGGCAACATCGTCTCCGTCGTCGAGGAATCCCGCCGGCGCTTCGAGGAAATCCGCGAAACCCTCCCCGGCGGCATGGAACTCACCTGGGTTTCGGACGAGGCCGCCAACATCCAGGCCTCCGTCGATTCCGCCATCTCCGGCGTGCTCCAGGCCGTCGGCGTCTGCGCCCTGATCCTCTTCCTCTTCCTCGTCAACCTCCGCACGACCGTCGTCGTGGCCATCACGATGCCCGTCACCATCCTGATCGGCCTGTTTTTCATGCAACTGGTCGGCCAGACCCTCAACACCGTCACCTTGCTGGCCATCGGCCTCTCGACCGGCGTGCTGGTCTCCAATTCCATCGTCGTCCTCGAAAACGTCGTCTCGAAGTTCGAGACCATGGACGACCATTGGGCCGCCGCGGGCGAAGGCGCCTCGGAGGTCACCGTCGCCGTGCTGGCCTCGGCGGGCACCAACGTCGTCGTCATGTTCCCCATCGCCATGATGTCCAGCATGGTGGGCCGCATCCTGGCCCCCTTCGCCGTCGCCACCCTCATCGTCAACGCTGCGTCCATCTTCGTCAGCTTCACCCTCACCCCCATCCTGTGCGCGCTCCTGATGCAGCCGGCTTCGAAGCGCAAGGACAACGCGCTGGCCCGCTTCGGCCAGCGCTGGGACGCCGGCTTCCAGGCCTTCGCCGTCCGCTACGCCAACGGCCTCCGGCGCATCGCCCGCAGCCGCTTCTTCACCGCCGCCGTCGTCCTCGGGTTCGTCGCGCTGTTCCTGGGCACGATGAAATTCGGCGGCGGCCGGCTCGGTTTCACGTTCTTCGAAACCGCCGACAACGGGCGCATCTTCGTCCGCGTCGAAACGCCTCCCTACTACGACCTCGAAAAGACCGTCGCCCGCATCGAGGGCATCCAGGCGCGCCTGATGGGCTTCCCCGACCTCGAACACGTCCTCACCACCGCCGGCAAGGCCGAGTCCATGAGCGGCCAGGCCAGCGAAGGCGTCTACATGGGCCAGATCGAGCTGTTCTTCGCCCCCAAGACCGAACGCCGCTGGAAGATCGTCGACCGCATCGAGGAAATCCGCGCCTTGCTGCGCGACGAAACCGACTGCCTGGTCTCCGCCGCGCTGCCCAGCAAGATGGGCGGCCAGAATTTCCAGATCGACCAAAACCTTTCCGGCGACGACCTCGAGGAGCTCGACCGCGCCGCGCTCGCCATCCAGGCCGCCGCGCTCGCCCGGCCCGGCGTCAGCACGCTCGAAACCACCGTCCGCGACACCAAGCCCGAAATCTGCATCCAGCCCAAGCGCGCCGTGCTGTCCGACCTCGGCCTGCCGGCCGCCCGGCTCGGGGCCATCGTCCGCGCCAACGTCGACGGCATCGAGGCCGCCAGCTACAAGCGCGGCGACCGCACCTACGACGTCCGCGTCAAGCTCGCCGAGCGCGAAGGCAAGGATCAGATCCGCCAGTTCATGCTGCCCGGTGCCGATGGCCGCCCCATCCCCCTCGAAACCGTCGCCGACGTCGTCGACGCGCGCTCCTTCATCCAGATCTACCGCGTCGACAAGCGCCGCACCGTCAAGATCCTCGGCGACATCCGGCCCGGCGCCACCATGAGCGGCGTCGGCGCCGACCTGGCCCGCACCGTCGCGGAAAAGAACCTGCTGCCCGCCGGCTATACCCTCGGCAATTCCGGCATGTCCGAGATCATGGACGATGCCATCGCCGATTTCGGCGAGGCGATCCTGCTCGCCGTCTTCCTCACCTTGCTGACCCTCGCCGCCATCCTCGAATCCTGGAGCCGCCCCGGCTTCGTGCTGCTCACGCTGCCCATGGCCCTCATCGGCGTCGTCGCGGGGCTCGTGTTCAGCGGCTCCGCCATCACCATCCTCGTCCTGCTGGGCATCCTCATGCTCATCGGCGTCGTCGTCAACGGAGCCATCCTGATCGTGGACAAGATGGCCCAGCATCTGCGCGAAGGCGTTTGCCGTCGCGAGGCCATGCTCACCGCCATGGTCGAGCAGTTCCGGCCCGTGCTGATGGTCGTGCTGGCCTCGGGCCTCGGCATGCTGCCCATCGCCGTCAGTTCCGGCATCGGCTCGGAAAACCGCGCGGGCATCGGCATTGCCTCCGTCGGCGGCATCCTCGTCGCCGGCCTGCTCACCCTGACCGTCCTGCCGCTGATCTACACCCTCTTCACCGGCCGGCCCAGAGGCGAAGCGCTTGCGAAATCCGGCCAACCTTGCGAAGATTGATTCTCGAATCCATGTCCACCGCCCAAGACATCCTCGCCGGCGCCCAGCGCTGGGAACTCCTGCGCAAGCGCCGCGCCAAGGAAACCGAGCGCTCCGTCTTCCGCGTGGACGACCGCTACGTCGTCAAGAAATTCGAGCTCCCGCGGACCGCGCGCCGCTACCGGCGCCCCTGGCTTGCCGAAGACGCCTGCCTGCGCCGCCTCGACGGCCGCGGCGCGCCGCGCTCCTTCGGCTGGCACGAGGAAACCGCCGGCGACTGGCGCGTCGTCTGGCTGGTGAAGGAATACGTCGCCGGCACACCCGTCGAAACCTTCGCCGTGGGCGATCTGCCCGCCGCCGCCCGCCTGCTGGCGGGCGTCCACGCCCTGGCCGTCTTCACCGACGATGCCAGCGCCGGCAATTTCCTCCGCACCCCCGACGGCCAGATGGAGTTCCTCGATTTCGGCCGCGCCCGGCCCTACCGGCGCGCGGGGTGGCGCTTCGATGCCGCCATCGGCTGCGAACTCGCCAAGCTGCGGCGCGAAGGCTTCCGCTGGGACGACGCGTTGTGGCGCGCCTTCCGGCCGCTCTATTTCGCGGCGCTCGGCGCCTCGAGATTCCGGCAAATCCGCATTCGCCTCGCCTGCGCCGCCGCCGTCGCGCTGCGCCAAGCGCGCAAGACCCTGCAAGGGAAAAACCCACGGAGCTGAGCCGGGCCGGACGCGGCGAGCCGTTCGCTTTGCCACGCCGGCCCGCTTGGGGTATAGTGGGCGCTCCATGGTGTTCTTCTTCCAGATCCTGTGCGTGCTCGGGCTCGTTTCCGCCGGCTTCTTCGCCCGGCGGCGCGGCCTGCTCTCCGCGCACGGCACCAACGACCTCGCCCACGTCGCGCTCTCCATCGTCTATCCCGCGCTCATCTTCGTCTCGATCCTCGAACTGTCCTTCGCCGACCTGCGCACGAACCTGACGCTGCCTCTGCTCGTCATGGCCATCGCCATGGTCGGTTTCGGGCTGGGCCTGCTGGCCGTGCGCTTCCTCGGGCGCGTGCCGCCGGAAACGTCCCGGGCCTTCCTCTTCCACTGCCTGATCAACAACTATTCGTTCCTGCCTCTGCCGCTCGTGCTGTTCCGCTACGGCGACTCCGGCGTGGCCCTGCTGGTGTTTTCCTCCGTGGGCTACGAGCTCCTGCTGTGGTCGCTCGGCGTCATGCTGTTCTCCCGCGCCGACCGCAAGCGCGACCGGCTCAAGTCCCTCTTCAGCCCGCCGTTCGTCACGCTGCTGGCCAGCCTAGCCCTCGTCGCCGCGCGCGATCTCCTGCCCTGGCCCGCGCCGCCGCCGTGGCTGGCCTTGGCGGCCGACACTTTCCGCGGCGGCCTCAAGACCCTCGGCGCCGCCACCATCGCCCTGTCCATGCTCGTCGCCGGCAGCCGGTTCGCCACGCTGAAGTTCGCGACCATCCTCGGCTGGCGCATCTGGTTCGTCTCGGTCATCCGACTCGTCGCCGTGCCCCTCGTCATGATCCCCCTGCTCGGCGCGATCCCCATGGCCCCCGTCGCGCGCGGCATCCTCTACATCGTCTCCGTCATGCCCTCCGCCATGGTCAGCGTCCTCTTCTCCGAACGCTACGGCGGCGACACGGACTTCATCGCCGGCGGTTTGCTCCTGACCCATCTCTGGGCGCTCGTGACGGTCCCGCTGTTCCTCGCCTGGGCGTTCTGAACGGGGCCAGCGCCGCCCGCCACGCCGCCAGCTTCTGCGCGAACGTGCGCGCCGCGTGCGCCGGGCTCGTGGAGGGCAGCCGCGCCAGTTTCAGCTTCGCCAGCCGCGCGCCGCATTCCGGCGCCACGTGCCGCCGGAACAGCGCTTCCGCCGGAGCGCCGTTGAAGACGATCGCTTCCAGTTCCGGATGCCGCGCCAGCAATTCGGGGATCGCGTTCGCTTCCCGCCGCCGCGGATGGATCGCGGAATCCAGGCTCCCCGGCCGGTGCGCGGCCCGCAGCACGTCCCACAGCATCACCCCGCGCGCCCCCAGCCTGCGCAGGCGCCGGTCGTACGGCCACTCCCGCCCCGTGCCGAACACTTCCCCCATGATCGGCCAGAACGCGTTGCGCGGATGCGCATAGTACTGCCCCTGCCGGATCGATTCCGCGCTCGGTAGCGTGCCCAGGATCAGCACCCGCGCCCGCCGCGGCTCCACCGCGGGAAACCCCTCCGCCCAATGCTCAGCCTGCGAATTCATTCGCATGGTTTTAGCCGACCTTTCAGCCCCCGAAATCTCGTCAACGGAATTTAATTAATTACATATAGTGACGCCATGTATTGCAATACATGAATTCATATATTGTAATTAATGAACGGTTCTTCCGTGAGATATCCGCCATTCGACGCGGCCTTTCTCCAGCCATTACTTCTCCGGCGTCTGGGGCACGAACCGCAGCGCGGCGGAGTTGATGCAGTAGCGCAGCCCCGTCGGCCGCGGCCCGTCGTCGAACACGTGCCCCAAGTGCGCGTCGCACCGCGCGCAGAGCACCTCCGTGCGCACCATGCCGCGGCTGCGGTCCTTCCGTTCCGCCACGTGCCCCGGCGCCGCCGGCTGGAAATAGCTCGGCCAACCCGTGCCCGACTCGAACTTGGCGGCCGACGAAAACAGCGGCAGATCGCAGCCCACGCAATGGTAGATGCCCGCCTCGTGGTGGTCGTGGAACGCCCCCGTGCAGGCGCGCTCCGTCCCTTGCTGCCGCGTCACGCGGTACTGCTCGGGCGTCAACAGCGCCCGCCACTCGGCATCGGTTTTCACGATCTTTTCCATGGGGACTCCTTCCGCCGGTTCCGCCCCGCGCCCAACGGAGACGAACCCCGCCGCCAAGGCCATGATGATGATTTCGCGTTTCATGCCCGCCAATATACCCCATCCGGCCCTTTGGCGCTTGCGCCGACTTGCGCCGCGTGGCAAATTGTCGCCATGGACGGCTCGTGGACAGAATGGCTCCGGCACATCCCCTTGCCCGGCGTGGGCGGGCTGCTGGAGATCCTCGTCCTGGCCGTGCTGTTCTACTACACCATCCTCTTCTTCCGCGGCACCCGCGGCGCCCAGGTCCTGCTCGGTTTCGTCACCGCCTTGGTCGCGCTGCTGGTCCTGACGCGGATTTTCAGCCTCGACACCTTGAATTGGCTGCTCCAGCAGGTCTCCGTCTATCTCGTCATCGCCTTCGTCGTCATCTTCCAGCCCGAAATCCGCCGGGCCCTCGCCGAACTGGGCAAGCAGCACGTGTTTTCCACCCAGCGCGAGCGCGGCATGCTCGACGAAATCGTCAAGGCCGTCGCGTTGCTGGCCGCGGACAAGATCGGCGCGCTCATCGCCATCGAGCGCGAAATCGGCACCCTCGCCGTGCAGGAGTCCGGCACGCGCCTCGACGCGGCGGTCTCCGCCGACCTGCTCGCCACGATCTTCTATCCCCGCACCGCGCTGCACGACGGCGGCGTCATCATCGAAGGCGACCGCGTCCGCGCCGCCGGCTGCGTGTTTCCGCTCTCCTCGCGCGACATCGGCAAAACCGGCACCCGCCACCGCGCCGCCGTCGGCCTCTCCGAGGAAACCGACGCCCTCGTCGTCGTCGTGTCCGAGGAAACCGGCGCCATTTCCCTCGCCTACAAGGGCCGGCTCATCCGCGGCCTCGACGAAGAACGGCTCCGCCGCATCCTCGCGTCCGTCCTGATGCGCGGCGCCAAATCCACCCAGGGCCGCTGGCAGCGCCTCCGCCGCAACCTCGACCTCTCCGCCGAAGGCCTCGCCCACACCGACGAACTGATGGAGCGCGAATTTGAAGAGCCCCCGAAAAATCCTTGAGTATCTCGGCACCCGCAACGGCCTGCGCCTGGTTTCCGCGGTGGCCGCCGTCGCGGTCTGGTACGCCATCCGCTCCGCCACCAGCAATTCCACCCTCGTCACGGACATCGCCCTGACCATCCAGCCGCCGCCGGACTGGAGCGTCGTGGACTGCTCCGCCAAGACCGTCGACGTCGCCTTCCTCGGCACGCGCGACGACCTGCGCTATCTCAACCGCGAACTGATCAAGGCCACCGTCGACGCCCGCGACCAGCAGCACAACCGCCCGGTCACCGTCGTCCTCGGTTCGGCCAACGTCAACATCTTCGGCAACGCCCGCATCGATTTCATCCGCCCGGCCACCGTCACGCTGCGCCTCGACCGGGAAATCCAGAGGCAAGTCCCCGTCAAGGTCGAAACCCAGAACCTGTTGCCGGACGGCTACGAGATCGAAAAGACCGTCGTGACTCCGGCGACCGTGCTGTTGTCCGGCCCGGCCCAGATCGTCGACGGCGTCGAATCCATCCGTACCGCGCCCGTCGATCTCGACGGCCGCATCCGCTCGTTCAACAAGCGCCGCCTGCCGCTCGTTCCCGGCGACAATTTCGCCGGCGTCAAGCTCGACCCGGTCGCCGTCACCCTCGATATGGCGATCGTCGAGCGCTCCGTCAGCACCCGCTTCCCGGACATGCCCATTCTGCCGATGCTGCCGCCCGGCCGCGCCCGCCGCGTCGATCTCGAACCCGACGTCGCCACCCTCACCGTCAAGGGCCGGCCCGAACTCATCAACGCCCTCGCCGCCGAAGATCTCCGCCTGTTCGTGGATCTGTCGGAACTCGACGACGACAAGCCGGCCAAGGCCCTGCCCGTGCGGGCCGTGTTGCCCAACGGCATCGTCTTCGTGCGGACCGAGCCGTCCGCCGTCGAGGCCCGGTCGAAGGAGTAGCGATGCGCCGCCCGTGGGTCCTCGCCGCCTGGCCGCTTGTCGGTTGGCTGCTCCTTGCGCCCGCCGGCGCCGGCTGGCGCGACCTGCCGGTGCCGCCCGAGGCCGAGCGGCTCAACCGCACCGCCGACCACGCCGCCAGCGCCGCCACGGCCGTCCGGCTCTACGCCCAGTCCCTCAAGCTGGCGCCGCGCAACGGGCCCGCCCTCTACGGCCTCGGGCGCGCCCTGCTCGACCAGGATCGCCCCGCCGAAGCCCTCAAGGTTTTCCGGCGGCTGGCCGTTTCGTTCCCCGGCGAACCGGAAATCCTCGAAGCCCTCGCCGCCGCCATCGCCCGCCAGCCCGACCTGCGCCGCGCCGACGTGGCCGAAGGCCGCGCCCTCGCCGACCGGGCCGCGCAGCTCCAGCCCGACCGCCCCGAAGCCTGGCACGGGCTCTCCGTCCTGTGCCACCTCGACGGCGACTACGCCGCCGGCGCCGAAGCCGCCCGCCGCGCCGTCGAACTCGACGCCCGGAATCCTTCCGACCCCGAAACCACGGCCCTCTACCAGCAACAGGAGATCGCATGCACCGACGCCTTGTCCGTCTTCTCGCCCTTGGACTGATCCTCGCCCGCCCCGCCTTCGCCCAGGACTCCTCCCCGGCTTCAGATCCCCTCTCTCCGGCTTCGGACCTCGGATCTCGGACCTCGGACTTCGCCCCTCCTCCCGTCTACCCCGTCGGCTCCGAGCCCCAGCCCGAGCCCTCGCCCGTCCGCTGGGAAGGCCAGACCGCCCTCCTCGGCGCCGTGCGGCTCGATTCCGCCACCAAGACCGTGACCGCCACCGGCTGGGTCAACCAGACCGCCGGGGCCATCGAAGTCCTCGCCTGCGGCCTCGCCGGCAAGGTCCATGAATCCGTCTTCGTCCTGCCCGTCAACGCCCTCGATCTGCAGGCCGCGCTGCTGCTTGCCGGCCTCAAGGGCGGCGAACCCATGCCCGCCATCGGCCAAGGACCGCCCAAGGGCTCGCCCGTGGATATTTTCGTCGATTGGCAGGCCGACGGCGAGCCCAAGACCGCCCGCGCCGAGTCGTTCGTGTGGAACGTCGAAGAAAACGCCGTTTTGCCCGACGCCCCCTGGACCTTCACCGGCTCCATGATCAAGGAGGGGCAGTTCAAGGCCTTCGCCGAAGAATCCTTCGTCGTCACCTACTGGGATCCCTACGCCATCGTCAATCTTTCCCACCCCGCCGGATCCAACGACGAACTCCTCGTCGTCAACACCAACGTCGTCCCCGCAGTCAAAACCCCCGTCGCCCTCCGCTTCATCCCGCGCTAGCCCCACGCAAGGCCCGCAAGAATCAAGGATAGAGCCCCGAACGGCTCACGCAAAGGCACCAAGCCGCAAAAAGATAAATTCCGTCTTCTCGGCGCCTCTGCGTCTTTGCGCGAGAAAATCCGGCTTCCCTCGATCAAATAATTCGTTGTTTGACCCGGCTTTTGCCCCATTCGCGTGAATTCGCGTTCATTTGCAAATAGGGCCTTCGGAGCCCCAATACGGATGGGCACGGATTGAATCATGGCCCCGCCGGGTCTATTCCCAATGCTGCGGCCCGTTGACCCCCTTCCGCGTTTTGCCTAATATCAGGCCAGTAAAGGCCAACTCACAAGGCATGGAACAGGCAACTCGATTTGAGGCCACATCATTGTCCGCCAAGTTACCGATGAAAACCGGCACCAAGCGATCCGCGGCATATTTCCTCCTGCTCGGAGCCGCAGGCTATGTGCTCCACGGACTCGACAACCAGATGCTGTTCGCCTACATGCCCTACTGGCTGGCGCTAGGTGCGTGCGCGGCCGTTCTTGTTCCGCTTGTGCCCAAAGGGCCGTGGATGGTTAAAACGGCAGCCCTGGCTATATTCGCCGTTTGGCTTCTGGCGGTTCTTCCCCAATCGAGATCCAGCGAGCTCAAAGGGTTTTACGTGGACGCGTGGAGCCTCAAGCGCGGCATGAGCGTCGCCCAAGTCGATGAAATCATGGCGAAGTACGTCAAAAACCCCTCCGGCCCCCTGTCGGGTGCGCACATGGTCGGCATCGCCGAATCCGCCGCCGAGCACGATGCGCGGATTCTCTACACGCACAAGGACCACCCCGCCGATTGGTGCGTGGTCTATCCGCAAGACGGAATCGTCCAGCGAGTGGTGATCCATCCGGATTGACGTTCGCCTTGACATATGCATATGAATGAAGCATATTCATGCACATGAGGACCACCATCATCATCAAAGAAGACGTGCTCTCCAAGGCCTCGGCCTTGACGGGCGTGAAAGAAAAGACCGCGCTCGTCCATATGGGGCTGGAAGCCCTCATTGCGCGGGCCAGCGCGGCACGACTCGCCAGGCTGGGCCGATCGGAGCGGGGCTTGCGGCCCATCCCGCGGCGCAGGATTCCGTAAATGATCCTCGTCGACACGTCCGTATGGGTCGACCACCTGCGCAATGGCAACGAGGCTTTGGCCGAGTTGCTGCTCAAGGACGAGGTGGCATGCCATCCAATGGTGATCGGCGAATTGGCTTGCGGAAACCTCAAGCGCCGGAAAGAACTTCTGGCGCTGTTGCACGCCCTGCCCTTGGTCGAGCGCGTGTCGGACGATGAAATACTCTTTTTCATCGAACAACGCCGCCTTAGCGGGCGTGGCCTGGGATTGGTCGATATGCACATCCTCGCATCCTGCGCAATTTCCCATGCGACGTTATGGACGTTGGATGGTCGGCTGCAGCAGGCGGCAGATGTCATGGCCAGACCATAAGGAGTTTCATTTCGTTGCGCCCCTGCGCGCCGCATGTGGTGCGCGGGTGAACGCCGACGCCAATTGCTGGACACCATGATCGCCATTCGCCAAGACATCCGGCCGGAGGATTGCCGGCGCGCGGTATTTTTGTACCTGCGGCCGCGGCCAGGCTACGGGGTGGCCGGGACCCTGATCCTGGCGCTGGCCGCCCTGGGAACCATCCAGAAGATTTGTTCGCCCAACCCGTGGACCTCGTCCACGTTCGTGCCATTGGCCAGCTTGGCGTTCCTCGCCGTTTTCTTCTTCGTCGTGCTCCCCTGGCAGGCCACCCGGCACTTCAGGCAAAATCGCTTCTTGGCCCACCCGACCGAATACCGGATCGACGAGACCGGAGTGCACGTTCAGTCGGACCTCGGCACGACGGAAATCCCGTGGGACCACCTGCGCAAGTGGAAAGAGAACCGGCGGCTGATCCTGCTGTACCCGACGGACGCGACGTACTTCCTCTTCCCGCGCCGGCTGTTCACCGCCGAGGAGTGGGAGGAATTCCGCGCCCTCGCGGCCAAGCACCTGAAAAAGAGCCGCTGACCCGCGCCGATGCTCTCCGCTTCGTCCCGCCTTAATCCTGCCCCGGCCCAAACTTGAACCTTGGACATTGATTATTGGATATTGGATATTCCGCCCCCATCCGTTTGGCGAATATTCAGGCTAAATCTTTCGCACGGACAGCCGCCCGATGGGCTTGGTGGCGACGTAGTAGCGCTCGAAGTCGGTCTGTTCGTCTTCCGGCGGGACGTAGGGCGCAACGGGCGCGAAGCGCGCATCGCCCGCGAAGATGCCCGAGAGCTGCTCGAAGTACGGCAGGTGGTCGGTCGCCACGTGCACGACGCCGCCGGGCGCGAGCGTCCGGTGCAGGGCGTCGAGGAACAACTTGTTGAACAGCCGGTGGCCTTCGTGCCGGGCCTTGGGCCACGGATCGGGGAAAAAGACGTAGTAGACGTCCACCGCGGCGGGCGGAATCAGATAGGCCACCGCGTAGTAACCTTCCACGCGCATCAGGCGCACGTTGTCCAGGTCGAGCCGCCGCGCGCGGTTGTCCACCTTGCGGATGCGCCGCAGCATGCGGTCGATGCCGAGGAAATTGGTTTCGGGGCATTTCGCCGCGCGGGCCAGCAGGAACCGCCCCTTGCCGCTGCCCAGATCGATCTCCAGCCGCCGCTCCGGATGCGCGAATCCCTCGCGCACGGGCAAGGGCCCGAGCCATTCGGCTTCCGTTTGCGGCTCCCGCCGCAGGCTGTCCGCGATCATCGCCGCGCTCAGCCGTAGGCCAGGACGACCGGATTGCGCAGCGTGCCGATGCCGTCGATTTCGCACTCGACCACGTCGCCGTCGTGCAGCACCACGGGCGGCTTGCGCGCGGACCCGATGCCCCCCGGCGTGCCCATGGAGATCACGTCGCCCGGCTCCAGCGTCAGCACCCGGCTCAGGTCCGCCAGCACCATGTCGATGCGGAAGATCATCTGGGCGGTCTTGGATTCCTGGAGGATCTCGCCGTTGACGCGCTGGCGGATGCCCAAGGCGTGCGGCCGCTTGATTTCGTCGCGCGTGACGAGCCACGGGCCCATCGGCCCGAACGAGTCCGCGCTCTTGGCGAAGAACCACTGCAGGCGCGCCTTCTGGAGGTCGCGGTTGGTCACGTCGTTGAGCACCGCGTAGCCGGCGACGTGGGCCAGGGCCTCGCCTTCGTGGATATCGCGCGCGCGCTTGCCGATCACGACGGCCAGTTCGGCCTCGCCGTCCACGCGTTCCATGCCGGGCTTGAGCCGGATGGGATCGTGCGGGCCGCTCAGGGAGCCGGGGCTCTTGGAAAAATAGACGGGAAATTCGGGCACCTTGGCGTCGAATTCCTTGGCGTGGTCGCGGTAGTTCTTGCCCAGGCAGATGATCTGCCGCGGCGGCGCCACCGGCGGTCCCAGGCGGACGCCCTCGGCCGGGATCGTCTTGAGGTTCGGCTCTTTGAGCAGGGCCTGCAGGCGCTCGACGCCGTGCGCGGCCCAGAAGCGCGCGTCGTAGTCGGCGATGTCGAAGACCATGCCGCGCACGTCCAAGATCCGCGCAGGCTCCTTTTTCGTCGCGTCCAGCCAGATGCCCGGCCGTTCGGCGCCGGGCGCGCCGTATCTCACCAGTTTCATCGGCACCCCTTCTTTCGGGCCGGTTGCGCATATGGGCCGAGAAAACGACTGCCATTCAAATGAATCAGGTGGTCGGGATGCTCCGCAACCCACACCTCGGTTTCCCATGCCAATTCATTCCAGTATTTGGACATAATGGCGCGGGACGGAAACGCCGTGACGAAAACCAATCCCGCCATGGACTTTCCAAACAACCTTTTCAACTCCTCGTGCCGCTTGGGATTCACCGGCCCATGACTGGTGACTACCTCGATCAACACCAGCCATTTTCGCCTTCCGTCATGCACGACCACGTCCGGCATCTTTCCGTGTTCATCGAGTTGGATGCCGAGCGTGCCGAAGCCCTTTTCATCCCGAAAAGCCCACTTTTTACCCGTGTCGCCGACATACAGCAAGTTGCCCCCCGGAACAAACCGAGAAGCAAATTGCTCCACCACCGCACGAATCAACAGGCTGTGCGCCCCTGGGGTCAAATGCAGAATGCGATTGCCCGCCATGCGAACCGGAACGCGCTTCAAATCGCGAATGTGCGCATAGCGATCCGCCAAAGTGCTTCTCTGCGCCCCGGAGGTCGCCACCATTTCCGTCCAGTTTTTCGATTTCCGCGCTCTCAGCAACCGCAACGCTTCAGGCGCGATTTTATAAACCGTTTTCGGACTGTTCACGGGCCGGGCGGGATTGTCCGGATTCGGCAAGACGAGTCCGGCCTGCACCAATTGATGAACAGAAAAACGCCGGAACGTTTCGCGTGTATTGGGCGCATATTGAACCCCGTAGCGATCACGCGCGAAGTCCATCATGGGCGTAATGCCAACCAGCGGCTCTGCAGCATCACACCACTTCTTGTCCGGATCGAGATCCAAGAGCGCCAACAAGCATAGCGCCGTTCGGTCGTTTTGCTGTTCTCGCGGCATTCCCATTGCCCGCAGGACCTGAACCGCCTCGCGGATTCTCGACTTAGCGTTCATTCAATTTCTCCACCAGCGAATCAATGCGCTCTTGGCTATATCGCCGGACTTTGGCCATCTTTTTCCCCAAGCCCGTCAATTGCCGGACGGATGGATAGGGCAATTTCCTTAAATCCGTCGCGTTGACTTGGGTATGGCCGTTGAAGGCCCGGAAATAACGATCGACCGGCGTGGAATTCAAATATGCGCACAGGCCCCGCGCCAAGTCTTCATCTAAACCGTTTTTCGCGGTGTGGAACACGTTCAAATGATTTTCGAAGCCGACCCGTGCATATTCCGGCATGGCGGCGCGTGCAACGACGCTGGCCACGATCCGCCGCGACTCTTCCTTGGATGAAAGGCGGCGCGTCACGACATAGCACCCGGCCGGATACAACCAGCGGCGTGTTTCCGGAACGTCCATAATGGCGCACTTCTTTTTAGTCGAGCCCAAAGGCCAGCGCATTTTCCCGTCGGCGAAATGGCAGGGATAGACCAGTGGCACGGAGTTGCCGGCCGCCTGATCCAACAGGAATTCTCGAAGACGGAAATCCACGACCGGACCGGTGGAAACCTGAAGCCCCAGTTCATTCAGGTCGTGAGCGAAGGGCAACGTTGCTGCAACCGCATCGGCTGCCTGCGGAATCCGAATGAATTTCTCCGCATCGCCAGCATTCACGACGGAATCGAAAGGCAAAAACCGGATTTCGCAATCACCGGATGAATCATCCCGGCTGACGCTGATGCCCACCGGTCCCTGTCGGCCGCCGCGAACCAGTTTGATGATGACGTTTTCCTGTAGCACCCCGTCCGCCTTGAACGCCGCCGTACGGGACTCGAACAGGTGGATGCGTTCAATGGCCGCATTCCTTAAGACCATCTCGCGGAACGGCCGATAATAGGGCCCATTGCAAAAGCTGCGGGGCACGATGGCCACCAGTTGGCCGCCGGGCTTGAGGAGCTGCAACGCCACGGCAACGAATCCCGAATACAGGTTCACCGTCTCGATCCCCAAATCCCGCAGCCATTTCCGATGCGGGGAATCGCTGGCGATTTTCTTATAGGGGGGGTTCAAAATTGCGTGGGTGTAGGTGCCTGGATTCCCGAACTCGAAGGGACTGGCCACGGCCTGGATGAAATCACAAGGCTGAATGGCCACCTCCAACTTCCCACCTTGCCGCTCCACGTCCAAAGCGCAGCGACGTAGGAATGGACGCAAATATTCCTGCATGCCGGGATCCACCTCGTATGCCGTTAAAAACAACGGCATCCGCAGATCCGTTTTCTCGCTCCACGCCCGGATGAAAGCTCCGGAAAGCGCACCTTGCCCAGCACCGGCATCCAGCACAAAGGTGGCATTGTCGCCCTTGAAGTCGAACAGCGAAGCCATGAAATCGGCAATCTCCAACGGCGTCATGATCTGGCCCAGTTCGGCCCTTTTCCCCGCACGGGCGTCGAGTTCGACTGCTTGGGGACGTCGGGATTTTCGCTTGGACAAAATACCGATCATATCCGCTTATGCCTTTGCCGGTCTCCGGGGCACGAACGCCTTGCGTTCCGGCGCGGCGGGCAGGTTTTCGCTCGCGCGCGATTTGCCGAGCGGGCCGAGCACGTCGTCGGTCGTCTTGAAGTGGCACTTGGCCACGTCGAGAAACGCGGCACCGCCGTGTTTCTTGGCGATTTCGCCGGCCACCTGCTTGACCTTGTCGGATGCGCCCTTGGGCAGCTTGACGCCGTATTTCTCGCCCAGCTTGTCCATCGCCGTCAGGAAACCCGACCGCGCGAGAATCGAGGCCGCGGCCACGGCAACGTCGCTTTCCGCCTTGTGGCGCTGCTCGAGCTTGATCTTCCGCCCCTTCTGCTGCAGGGCGCGCTGGATCTGCTGCTCGGGGCCGAACTGGTCGCTCAGGGCGCGGGGACAGGTCGGCACTTTTTCGAGCAGGTTTTCGATGGCGCGGGCATGGCCCCACGCCAGAATGCGGTTCACGCTGCCCATCGTGGCGTAGAGCCGGTTGTAGGCCGCCGGGCCGATGGACACCACGACGAACTTGTCGCCCAGCCGCGTCCGGATCTTCTTGGCCAGGTCCTGCGCCGCCTTGTCGGTCGTGATGGTCTTGCTGTCGCGCACGTTCAGCGCCTTGAGATCCTTGGCGATGGTTTCGTCGACGTAGGCCGCCGCGATGACCAGCGGGCCGAAGAAATCGCCCTTGCCGCTTTCGTCCACGCCCATGTGCGGGGCGTTGGCTTCGGGGTTGAGCACGTCCTCGTAGCCCAGGCGGGCCTCGCCCAGCACCTGCGGCTCGAGCACGAACGTCACCCAGTCCGCCGCGCCCTTGCCCTGCACCAGGCACTTGCCGCTTTGGTAGAGCACGATCTGGCAGTCTTCGCCCTCCGCCGCCGCGAGGGCGTACTCCACGCGCCGGGGCCGGTAGTTGCCCTCCCGCAGGATCCGCGCCGCCGCGTCCATCTGGTCCGGCGTCAGCTTGATCGTGTACGAATTCTTCTTGTCCGTCATGGTTCGGACCCTAGCAGACCCCACCCCCGCTGGCAACCGCCCGACCATTGACTTTCCCCTTTTCGCGGCATAGATTCCGGGCGTGAAAACCGCGGTGGACAACTCCGTCCCCGCCGTTTATGGAGACCGTTCATGAAACGCACGATTCCGTTCCTGGTCTTGGCCGCCTTGCTCGCCTGGTCCGGTTGCGCCGCCCTCGAAGGTCGGGACCTGGCCGCCGAACCCGTTTCCGACGACGGCATCGCCGCCGTCGCAACCAGCCGCCTCAACGACGATTCCATGGTCGGCCGCGCCACCCTGAGCGTGACCGTGGACAACGGTCTCGCCACGCTCTACGGCACCGTCCCCGACGAAGCCTCCCGCCAGCGGGCCCTCCAGATCGTCCGCGGCACGCCGGGCATTTTCGACGTGCTGGACCGCACGCGCAAACGCTAGGCCCGCCCATGTGCTGCCCCCGCCACTCGTTCCTGCGCCGGCAGGGCGGCTGGCTCGGGCTCCTGCCGCTGCTGGCGCTGGCCGCCGGCTGCGCCACGCCCGGCCGGCCCGGCGCCGAACGCTGGGCCTTGAAACGTCTGCCCGAAGTGCCGGCGGATTCGGCGCGCGCCGACCGCGCCATCGTCGCCGCCTTTTTCGCCGCCAACGGCGCGCGGCTCGACGCCCAGCAACTCGAGAAGATCCTGCCCCCGGCCGCGCGGCCCGCCCAGATGGACCGCAACGCCCTGCGCGCCGCGGCCCGTGCCAACCATCGCGTGCTGGCGGTCGTGAAGGCCGACGAGGCGGAGTTGGCCAAGTGGCTCGCCGGCAATCGGCCCTTGCTGGTGCTGCTGCCGCCGGGACTGCGCTACGAGCCCAACGCCGCCGCCTTCGTGCCCGTCGCCTGGGACCGGGCGAAAGGCACCGTGGACCTGCTCGACGGCAACGGGGAAATCCAGACCTTGCCCGAGGCGGAATTCTTCGCGCGCCGCGAACCGCTCAAGCACGCCGCGCTGTGCCTGCTCAAGCCCGGCGCCCTGGAGCGCATGCAGCCCACGCGCGACCAGAAACTCGTGCTGGCGGATTTCTGGTTCGACCAGGGCTTCTACCGCCGCGCCCAGGCCGCCTATTCCGCCATCCAGGAAGAAGCCCCGCTGGGCACCACCGACGTGGACGCGCTCGTCGGCCAAGGCAACGTCCTCGTCCGCAAGAAGCGCTACAAGGAAGCGATTCCGGTTTTCCGCGCCGCCCTCGCTCTCGAACCGGACAATCCCCGGATCCTCAACAACCTCGCCTACTGCATGCTTCACGGCGGCGGCGAGTTGATGACCGCGCTGCGCCACGCCGCCAAGGCCGACCGGCTCGATCCCGAAAATCCGCTCGTCCTCGAAACGCTCGGCAGCATCAATCTCCGGATCGGCGACGCCCCCGCCGCCGCGCGCTATCTCGAACGGGCCTGGGCCCGCGCGCTCAAGCGCTCGCCGGAAATCCAGATCGCCATCATGGACCAGCTGGTCCGAGCCTGGATCGGCGCCCAGCGGCGCGATCTGGCCTGGCAGGTCGCCGAATACCGGCAGCGCGCCTTCCCCGAATACCGGTTCCCCAAGGACATTCTCCGCACCTTTCCCGCTCTCCGCCAACCCGTTAATCCCCTGCCCGAAAACCGGTCCGGGGCCAGATGAAAATATTCCGCCCCAAGGGTTGACACCCCCCCCTCCGTCCCGTATAGTCGTTGGACAAATCGGGGATTCGTTGATTTCCCGCCGTTCTTTTTTAAATCCATTTTAGCGACTTGCTGCTAACCACGCAGCAAGCAGATGGGACTACGGAGACCCCCCCATACTCCGCCCGTCTGCACTCATCCGTGCCAGGCTACCCCCCCCGATAACGCCTGGCACGGACCTTTTTTTGCCCATGCGAGATCAATCTTCAATAACCAATGTCCAATATCCAATGTTCAAGTGAACAGCCGGGGATGCCGGATTGGTTTCATTGGACACGGACAATCGCCTCGATCAACAACCGACCCGGGCTGTTCACTTGGAAATTGAACATTGAATATTGGATATTGAATATTCCGCCCCCGTTATTTCCGAGCCCCTGTTCCCCCTACAGCTTTTCCGGATACTCCCCCGCGGCGACAAGCGCGCGGATCGACTCCTGCACCGTCGCCTTGTCCTCGCGGTAGGTCACCCCGAACCACCGCGACGCCGTCTCCAGCACCTTCACGGTGCCCCGCCCCGACCGGATCAACCCGTCCACCACCGCCGGGATCGTAAATTCCTTCTTCGGCGACTGCCCGCCCTCGCCCCGCAGGAATTGCTCGAACGCCGCGTCCAGGTCCCCGAAGACCGACGGCATGAACCCCCAGCAATTCATCGAAACCGGTTCCGCGCCCGTCAGCGCCGCCGCCGTTCCGCCGTCCGGTTCGTCCCACAGCGACCCGTCCGCGTGCCGCGTGATCTTCGTGCGCTCCTGGATGCCCGTCAGCAGCCGATCCGTCCCGCACAGGCACACCCCGCGGCTCACGCTGCCGTGTTCGGAGAGCGTCTGGTCCAGGCGGAACGCGACCATGCAGTGGCCCGCCGCGCGCTGCTCGCCGGTCAGGTGCGCCGCCAAGGCGCGGAACGAGGCCGCGCCGTAGAAATCGTCCGCGTTGATCGCCGCGAACGGCTCCGCGATCTCGCGGCGTCCCGCTCGAATCGCGTGCGCCGTGCCCCACGGCTTCGCCCGGCCCGCCGGCACCGCGAAGCCCGCCGGCACGTCGGCCAGATCCTGGAACGCATAGGCGCAGGGGATCCGCGCCTCCCACTTCGCTCCGACCGTCTCCCGGAACGCCGCCTCGAGATCCCGCCGGATCACGAAGACGACGCGGCCAAAACCGGCGCGGATCGCATCGAAGATGGAGTAATCCAGCACGATCTCGCCCGAGGGCCCCACCGGATCGATCTGCTTCAGTCCCCCGTAGCGGCTGCCCATCCCGGCGGCCAGGATCATCAAAGTCGGCTTGTTCATGCGGGAACCTTACCAAGGCCGCCGTCCCAAGAAAACTTTTTCCGCCCGCGCCGCATCCGTGGTATCTTCGGCGAAAACCAACCGCCCCAGGAGGTCCCCATGAAATCGCCGCTCCGTTTGTTCGCCGCCCTTTTCCTCGCGCTGGCCTGCGCCGCGCCTGCCTTCGCCCAGGAATCCGATTCGAAGGCTTCGCAGCCCTGGATGAAGCTCGAGAAGGAACTCGGGCTCCAGACCACCTACTCCGTCGACATGGTCATGCAGGCCATGGGCATGAACATGACCTCCCGCACCGTCCGCGACGGCGGCAAAACCCGCACCGAAATGTCCATGCCCTTCATGAACCTCAAGATGGTCGCCCTCGAAATCCCCCAGGGCGGCCAGTCCGTCTCCTACACCCTCTTCCCCGACAAGAAGAAATACGTCCGCAACGAGGAAACCGACAACGATGGTATTTCCTCCGCCATGCCGAAGATCGAGGAACTCGGCACGGAGACCTACGAAGGCGAGGCCTGCATCAAGCGCCGCGTGACCCTGACCGAACAAGGCATTTCCACCGACATGATCATGCTCTTCTCGCCCAAGCAGAAGAACATGCCCGTCAAGATGACCGTCACCGCCAACGCCTCCATGGGCGAAGGCCAGCCATCCATGCCCATCCAATCCGTCGTCCTCTTCAAGAACTACGACTTCTCCACGCCGAACGCCGCGCAGTTCGCGCTTCCGGCCGACTACGTCCAGGCCGCCAGCCTGCAGGCCGTCATGATGGAAGGCCTGGACCTCGGCGCCATGATGCAGCAGATGCAGCAGATGATGCCGACGGAAGAATGAGACCCCCATGGCCTGACGCCATGGGTAAACGAGGTCGGCCGCACTGGCCGACCTTTTGCTTGCCCTAATACACTTCCGGCACGAACAACTGGTCGGTGAGCGGCGGGCGGACGTAGCCCCGGCGCTTTTGCTTGGGCGGAAGCTTGATCGGCGCAGGCGTCAGATCCTTGTAGGGGATTTTGGTCAACAGGTCGTGGATGCAGTTCAGGCGCGCGCGCTTCTTGTTGTCGGCGTTGACGACGTTCCAGCGCGCCTGCGGGATGTCGCAGACCGCGAACATCTTGTCTTTGGCCTTGGAATAGTCCACCCACTTCGAGCGGGCTTCCAAATCCATCGGGCTGAGCTTCCAGCGCTTGGTGGGATCTTCGATCCGCGCCTTGAACCGCTTCTCCTGCTCGTCGTCGGAAACGGAGAACCAGTACTTGATCAGGACGATTCCGGACCGGACGAGCATGCACTCGAACTCGGGGCACGAGCGCATGAATTCCTGATATTGCTCTTCGGTGCAGAACCCCATCACGCGCTCCACGCCGGCGCGGTTGTACCAGCTGCGGTCGAACAACACCATTTCCCCCGCGGCGGGCAGATGCGGCACGTAGCGCTGGAAATACCACTGCGTCTTTTCCTTGTCCGTGGGCGTGCCCAAAGCCACCACGCGGCAGATGCGGGGATTCAGGCATTCCGTGATGCGCTTGATCGCGCCGCCCTTGCCCGCCGCGTCGCGCCCCTCGAAAATCACGACGACCCGCAAGCCCTTCTGCTTGATCCACTCCTGCAATTTCACCAGCTCGACCTGCAGTTTGGCGAGTTCCTTCTCGTACTTGAGCTTCTTCTCCCCGTCCTTCTTCGTCTTCATGCGCAGCTCCTCCACGGCGTCTGCCGACGTCCCCATCCTACGCCCCCGCCCCGCCCCGGCCAAGCCCCGATTTGGCCCGGTTTTCCGGGGTTTTACGTAGAACGTAAAATGTTTTACGTAGCACGTAAAAACTTTCGCGCGGATCATTCCACGGCGATCTGGACGCGGTCGCCGAGGCCCCGGGCGGTGCTGCACACGATCTGGTGCGCGCCGCGTTCCAGCGGCCAGAACAGCTTCTCGCCGGGGCGGGACCGGCCGATCGGCCGGTCGTCCACAAACCAATGGATCGTCTCGCCCGCGCGGTCGCTGGCCGCCTCCAGCGCCAGCCGCTGCGCGTCCGCTTCCAGCCCGGCCAGCCGCCGGTAGACGCTGCCGCGCGCCGGCGCGAGGATGCGCACGGCGGCCGCCGGCTCCTCCGGCGCGGGCGCCGCGCGCCGCGCCAGGAACGACGCCACCGCCGCCGGCCACGCATCCTCCGGCCCCGCGCGGTGCACCGGGCAGATTTCGCGCCGCGACACTTTCGCGATGGCCCAGTCTTCGGTGCGGTGCGCGCAATGCGGGCCCGGCGCGCAGCCGCTGACGGCGCACAACTCGCGCCTCTCCACCCCCGCCGGCCGCGCGAACCACGGCCCCGCGTTGTCCGGGTACAGCTGCCGGAAGAGATCCCACGCGATGGGCGTCGCGACCTCGCGCCCCACGAGCCCCTCCGCCGGCGAGCCGTCGGGATTGCCCACCCACGTGCCGATCACGTATTCCGGATTCCACGCCACGGTCCAGGCGTCGCGCAGCCCCGCCGAGGTCCCCGTCTTCCAGGCCATCGGCGGCAGGCGCACGTCGGCCGCGTGCCCCGTCGTATCCATCGCGCGTTCTTCGCCGGAGAGCATGTCGCTCACCAGCCAGCAGGCTTCGGGCGAAAAGATCGGTTTCGGCGCCAGAGGTTTCCCCGTCTCCACGAACCGCGCCGGCGCCCAGCCGCCGCCGCGCGCCAGGCAGGCGTAGGCGTTCGCCAAATCCAGCAGCCGCACTTCCGCGTTGCCCAGCACGAGCCCCAAGCCGTAATGCGCCGCCGGCCGGTCGATCGTCGCCAGCCCCAGCGCGCGCAGCGTTCCCCAGAAGCGCTCCTGCCCGACGCGCCGCTCGATCTCGATCGCGGGCAGATTCAGCGACGCCACCAAGGCGTCGCGCACGCTGACCAATCCGCGGCAATCCAGCGAGAAATTGCGCGGATCGAGATCGCGGAAGCGCAGCGGCACGTCGGGAATCACCGTCGCGGGCACGGCCAGTCCGCGGTCGAGCGCCAGCGCATAGGCAAAAGGCTTGAGGGTCGAGCCCGCCGCGCGCCGCGCGACGGCGCCGTTGACCTGGCCCGCCTTTCGCTCGGCGAAGTAGTCTGGGGAGCCCGCCAGCGCCCGCACCGCGCCGGTCTGCACCTCCAGCACCACGACCGCCCCGCCGGACGCCGGGCCGCCCGCCAGATGCCGCCGCAAGACGGCTTCCGCCTGCCGCTGCAGAGCGCCGTCGAGCGTCGTGCGCACCGTCGCGTCGGGCGCAAGTTGCCCCGGCACGCCGACGAGATCGCAGAAGTGCGGCGCGCGGAACGGATACTTTCCCGGCCGCGCGGCCAGCGGCTGCGCCAGCGCCTCGGCGCGCTCCGGCGCCGTGATGAATCCGCACGCCTCCATCCGCTCCAGCACGTAGGCCTGACGCTTTTTCGCCGCGTCCGGATGCCGGTCGGGCCGCAGGCGCGATGGCGATTGCGGCAAGCCCGCCAGCAGCGCCGCTTCCGCCAGGCTCAGGTCCGCCGCGCCCTTGCCGAAATAACGCCGGGCCGCGGCCTCGATGCCTACGAGGTTGCCGCCGAACGGCGCGCGGTCGAGGTATTGCGCCAGGATCGCGCGCTTGTCCAGCCGCCGTTCCATCTGCAGCGCGCGGAAGGCCTCGATGGCCTTCGTCGCCAGCGTCCGCCGCCGCGGCTCCGCCAGGCGGATCACCTGCGTGGAAATCGTGGAAGCCCCCGACACGCGCCGGCCGCCGGCCAGATTCTGCGCAACGGCCCGCGCCAGCGCCCAGACGTCTACGCCCGGATGCGCCCAGAAGCGGCGGTCTTCCGCCGCCACCAGCGCCTGTGCGATCCAATGCTCCGGCGCCGGCACGTGGCCCGGCCGGCAATCGAAGCCGCCTGCCGCCAGTTTCACGCGCAGCGGCTCGCCGTTCCGGTCCGCCAGCACCGCCGCCGCATCCAGCCGCGCCAGCTTATTCTCGGGAAACGGCACCCAGCGCACGGCCGCGACGAACGCGGCGACGGCAATGATCGGAAGGCTTAACCAAGGTAGGGCGAGGCGTCCACGCCGAGCCGGGCTGTTCGGACGGCTCACCCGGAGGGTTCGCCCCACCCAAAACCGGTGGAACCGCTTTGGATGCTTCCAAATCACGGCGCCACGCGCACCTGTCCGCCCACGCCCACGCCGCGGATCTCCGGCTCGTACATACCCGTCACCGTCGGCGGCGGCAGCGCATAGGTCCCCGGCGTCGTCGCCCGCACGGCGTAGTGGAACGCCGTTTCGCCCTGGATCGGCCCGGTGAAGATCAGCATCCGGTCGTCGCGCGCCTCGCGGTGCAGGTCGCCTTCGTTCTTCTCGCGCAGCCAGCCGAACTGCTGGGAGGTCGCCAGATTCGGGTTCTCGATCTCCCAGCCCGCCGGCAGCAGGTCCTCGATGGCGAGCTGGTCGAGCCGCCGCCCCTTCGTATCCACCTTCAACCGCACCACGATCAGTTCGCCCTGCGGCAGCGCGGCGGCAGCGAGCGCGTTCCCGGCCTGATCCAGGAACTCGCGGCGGATGGCGATGCCGTCCGCGCGTTCCGGTTCCGGCTCGCTGGAGACGCCTTCGAACCGCGCGCCCAGGTAGAGCTTGCCCGGCCCGTCGTTTTGCACCGTCGCCGCGCCGCCCGCACCGGGCTCCAACGACCACGCCACGTCGTTCGTGCCCGCAAACGCGCGGACGTCCCCGGCCGGCAATTCCAGTTTTCCGGCGAATGGCTGCGCTTCGTCGGGCAGATGCCGGGCCAGCTTGCCGAACGCCAGCAACGCCAAGGCGTCGTCCTGCGTATTGCCCCAGTGGCCGTCTTGCTGCCGGTCGCGCAGATATTGCGCCAGCCGCGCCACGGCGTCGTTTTCCGGTTCCACGTCGAGCCACGCGGACAGCAGCAGCGCGGCGTCGCGCACGTCGCTGTCCAGCAGCCGCCCCGGCACGCGCGGACGCGCCACCGGCAGAACCATGGATTCCATCAGCGGCAGCGCCCCCCGCGGCTCGCCCGCCAGCAGCAGGGCCGACGCCGCATGCGCCCGCGCCGCGAAATTCAGCCGGGCGGTCTGCTCGCGCAGCCGCGCGTTCCAGCCCGCGTCCGGCCGCCCCGCCAGCGCCAGCACGTGGCACAGGTAGGCCCGCGCCTGCATGTCGAGGATCCATTCGTTTTCCGACGCGTCCGAGGGCATCGTCCGGTCGAGACGCCCGCGCACCCAGCCCAGCGCCGCGTCGAGGCGGTCGGCGGGCACGTCGAAACCCGCCGCTTTCGCTTCCACGAGGAAATGGACGGCATAGATCGAGGCGTCGTCCGCCGCGCCGCGCGCGAACGGCCACAACGCGAAGCCGCCGTTTTCCTGCTGCATGGAAGTCACGCGCCGGATCGCCGCTGGCACGAAGGCCGCCACGTCGCCGATGGCCCGGTTGCCCGGCAATAGGCGTTGCGCCCAGTCGCCCGCATACAGCAGCGGGAACGCGCCGGACACCGTCTGCTCGAGGCAGCCGTACGGATAATGCACGACGTGGTCCAACGCCCGGCCTAGCTGCAGCGACGGCAGCGTCGACAAGGCGCCCGACATGGAAACCGATTCCGGCAGCCAACCTGCCGGCGGTTCGAGCGTCGCGCTCTCGCCGGCCTTCAGCACGCGGTTGACCGTTGCCACGCGACTGCCCGCCGCCGGCCGCACCGCCAGCTCGATCGTATCGCGGAAAGAATCCGCGCCGGCTTCGACTTCGATCGTGCACAGCGCCTTGCCCGGGCCGGGCCCCGCCATCAGCGGCAGCGCGGCCGTCGCCGCACCGCCCGCCGGGATTTCGAGGACCTGTTCCGCCGTTTCGGCCCGCAGCGGCCCGCCGCAGGTCGCGCGCACCGTGACCGTCCGCGGCGCCTTCCCTTCGTTGTAGAGCACGACCGACGCTTCGCAGCGGTCGCCGATGGCCAGGAACCGCGGCAGCGCGGGCTGCACGACGAGATCGCGCTTGACCTTCATGGGCATCGACGTCGCGCCGGTCTGCGTCGCATCGTAGGCCACCGCCATCAGCCGCAGTTCGCCGTTGAACTCGGGCAGATCCAGCCGCACCGCGGCCTGCCCGTTGGTGTCCAGCGGCAAGGCCGCCTGCCACAGGGCCACCGGTTTGAACCGGCTGGCCTTGATCGGATTCAGCCGCCGCCGCAAGGCGTCGCCGCCGTCGCCGCCGGGCGCCGGCACGCCTTCGGTGCGGTCGTCCGTCACCGGCATCAGTTCGGCGTAGAGATCGAACGGCGACACGCCCAGCGCGCGCTGCGCCGAAAACGTTTGGTCGGGATCCGGCGTCGCGAACGCCGTCAGCATGCAGATCGCTTCGTCCACCGCCATCACCGTCACCGCGCCCCGCGCGGGGTTCCCCGCCTCGTCGCGTACGGTCACGACGGCATCCAGCACCGCCTGCGGCCGCGCGACGGCGGGCGCGTCCACCACCACCCGCAGCCGGCTGCCGGGCCATTCCACCGGCAGCGCGATGGCACCGACGGCGCGGTGCGCGCTCCAAACGGCTTCCGCTTCCGCCGGCCGGATCAGCGTCAGCGAGCAATACGCGTTGGGTGCGTAGTCCGCCAGCACGGGCACTTCGAATTCCGCGGTGTTTTTTTCCAGCGTCACCCGGCGCGCCTCGCGCACGCGATCGGTCTCCACCGTCAGCAGCGCGGGCCCCGCGAAGGGCGCGCGCACCTGCAGGCGCGCCGTCTCGCCGGGCCGGTAGGATTCTTTGTCCCAGGCCAATTCGACGCGGCCCGGCTTCTCGCGGCTCCACGCCAGCCATTCCGGATCCGCCGAACCCGCGCGGAAGGAAATCCGCGTGGAGGTCCCCGACGCCGGGTCGGCCGCGACCAGCATGTAGTCGCCCGCGCCATCCACCGCGAAGGCCCAGTCCCGCGCTTCCCCGCCCGCCGCCAGCGTGTCCTTGCGGACGTCCACGATCTGCCGTTCGGATTTCCATTCGTAGCGGCCGTTGGAATTGCGCCGCAGCACGGAATTCCAGGTCACCCGCGAGAGCGTCAGCACCAGCGGCCGGCCTTCCGCGACGGGCGTGCCGTCGGGCTGGACCTCGACCACCGCCACGCGCTGCGTCGCGCCCGCGCGCACCGCCCCTTCCCACGGGGTTTTCAGGCCGACGTAGAACGGATACGGATCGAGCAGCGCCGACCCGTAGGCCGTCACCGCGCGTCCGCCGGTTTCCAGCACCGTGGCCTGCTGCACCATCTGCAAGGCCGCCGGCGGCCGCCAGGCCGCGCGGCTCTCCGCTTCGAATTCGGCATGCCCGTTTTCATCCAGCATCCTCGCCCCCAGATTCTGGTACACGGCCGCAAACGCCTTTTCCGCGTCGCCGAACGTCCAGCCCGGCCAATTCGACGGCGCGAACGGCGCCGGCTTGAACGTCGCCGCGCCGGTCGCCTTCAACCCGGCCGCCGGCCGACCGAACAGATGCGCGGCGTCCACGCCGAAGGCCAGCACGTCGCCCGCCCGGCCGCGCCCGGCCGGCGGCGGCACGGCCACGCGGATCTGCGGCGGCACGAAATCTTCCAGCGCGACGGACGTTTCGCCCAGCACCGTGAACGTGCCCGGCATCGCCAGCTCCAGCCCGTAGCGTCCCGTCGGCAAATACTCCGGCATTTCGACTTCGGCCTGCGCCGAACCGAATTCGTCCAGCCCGACCGGCACGTCGCGGAAGATCCGCCCGTCCGGACGCCGCACCCGCAGCAGCGCGGGGAACGGCTCCGGCGCTTGCCGCCGGTCGTCGCGCGCGATGGCCTGCATGAAGATCGTCTCGCCGGGCCGGTACACCCCGCGCTCGCTGAAAACCGCCGCTTCGAGCTGGCCGGGCTCGAGGTACGGCGCACCGCCCAGTCCCTCGCCTTGGTCCACGCCCGTCCGCGCCAGATCGACGTAGGACAAGTCGCCATCCAATTCCGCCACGACCACGAACGGCTCCGCGCCCTCGCCCGTTTCCCAGGCCAGGCGCGCAAGACCCTGTTCATCGGCCGTGCCGCGCGCGAGCGTTTGGTTGTTGCGGGCATAGACCGTCACCGCCGCGCCGGCCGCCGGCTGCGCCGTCCGCAGGGAATTCACCCAGACGACCGCGCCGCCCGCATGCGTCCGCACGGCGATCCCCAGATCGGTCACCACGACCAAGCGGCCGTCGCCGGCCGCCTTCTCGCCGGCGACTTCCAGCCAGTAGGCCCCGCGCGGCGCGCCGCCCGCCAGCGCGCGCAGATCCACCGCGCCGCTTGTTGCGCCGCCGCTTTTCGCCGGCGCCAACGCGTTCGTGGCGACGCGCGTCGGCCCGTCCAGATCCGCCGTCAGAGCTCCGTAATACGACCATTGCGATTCGCGCCGGGCCAATTCGACGAGGTTGTTCGCGTACACCGGCCGCAGCCGCGCGACGAATGTTTGCAGGTTCACCGCCGCCACCGGCACGGAAAGCGTGCCGCGCGGCGACAGATAGCGCCCCGGGGCATCCAGGCGGATGGCCGGCTTCGGCAACGGGAACTGGACGCGGCGGCGGATTTCCTGCGGGAGGCTCGATCCGTTTGCCGCGGGCAAGCCTTTCTTGAAGGTGACTTCATAGATTTCGCCCGGCTGGAATGCGCCGCGGAGCACCAGCCCGCTGCGCCGCCATTCGTCCACGGCCTCGACCGTGAAGTCCGTCGCCGGTTCCACCGCCAGGAATTCCTTCAGGCCGTTGGCGTCCGGAAACGCCGTCAAATCCGCCCACAGCTCCGGGGCATCGAACGACGGGGTTTCCGCTTTCACCCCGCGCAGCGAAAGGTTCATCGTCATGGCCAACGTTCCGCGCCGGGGCTGGTCTTCGGGTTTCGAACCGGTCGCCGAAGGCAATCCCGGCTCCAGCACGTATTCCAGGTTGTCCGCCAGCACCGGCTCCGTTTCGATCATGACGGCGCCGCTGCCGGCCGCGCCCATCAGCCAATACTTCACCTCGCCCTGCCCGGCCGCCGTCAGGTGGAAGAAGCGCGTGAGCTGGTTGCGGTCCGGTTCGTCGTTGAACGCGAGCCGCAGCGTCACTTCGCGGTCCGCCGAAACGTCCACCTGCTCCACGCTCCGCAGCCGCAACACCCGGTCGAACGCCTTGGCCGGTTGCGCGACCGCCGGCGTTTCTTCCGCCGGCGGCGCAACCGGCGGTTCCAGGCGCGTCGTTTTCCACACGCCGTAGGCATTCACCAGCAGGAACGCCACGCCCAGCCAGAACCAGCGCGACGATCCCCCGCGCGCCAGCTTCGGCGCGACGGCGACGGCGGCCTCCGCGGCGACTTCGGCCGCGGCCTCGGCGAAGGTCTCCGGCGGATCCATCTCCGCCAGGACGCGTTCGACAACGTCGAGGCCGATTTCGCCGCCTTCGGTCCCCAGCCGGTTCAGCGCTTCCGAAATCTGGTTGCGCAGCCCGCCCACCACGTCCTTGCGCACGGTCGCCGGCTTGTGCGCCAAATGCTTTTCCACCGCGCCGAGGTACTCCTCCACGCGCCGTTCCGCCGCCCCGCTCCACTTCATGATCCGGATTCCTTTTCCTTGTCGGACTTCAATTGTTCCAACGCATTCGTCAACATCGGCCAATAGGCGTTCATTTCCGCGAGGCGCACCTTGCCGCGCGGCGTCAGCGAGAAATAGCGACGCGGGGGCCCGGCGGCCGAGGGCACGTCGCGCGATTTCAGGAAGCCTTCCTGGCGCAACCGCGCGAGGATGGGATAGACCGTGCTTTCGGAAACGGCGAGGTCTTCGATGCGCTGGAGCGCCTGCACGAGCTCGTAGCCGTAGCTTTCCCCCCGCCGCAGCGCCAGCAGCACGCAGTACTCCAGCACCCCCTTGCGCAATTGCGTGATCCAGCCGTCGATCATGAGCTACTCCGCATCATGTATTACGCATTACAGAATACTGAACGGATCGTCAAGCGTCTTGTTTCGGAGCGTCTTGTTTCGGAGCTCGTTGAGCCAGTCTCGGTTATAATTATATGCGAGACTGTTTCAGTCTATATTCCTAGATATCCATCGCGTTATGCGGATTCTGGACAAGTCTCACTTATAATGATAACCGAGACGCCGCGACGGTCCCGAACGAGTTTCGATTTCCGGCCACGGGACCGTATGGAACGCTTGCGGCCAGAAGCCAAAGCAAAAACGGGCTTATGAGGCAATGAACTCGCCGGTGCGCAAGCCTTCGCGCTGGCGCGCCGCCCGGAAGGCGGTCCGGATCGCTTCTTTGACCGCCAGCGGATCGCAAATCCCAGCCAGTTCGAGTTCCGGCGCCGTGTCGTCGGTCGATAGCACCGTCACCGTCCCCACCCCCAGCAGCCGGTCCAGCACGCCTTGGCGAAGGGTCACGTCCTTCACCCGGAACAGTTCGACTTCTTCGAGGTGCTTCGCGATCACCCCGGTTTGCGCGAAAAGCCGCTGGGTCGTCAGGCGGTAGCGCGTGGAGGCCACCAGATACCACGCCCGCGCCAGCAGGATCAGCCCGAGTCCGACGACCGGCAGCAGCAGCACGCCCCAAATCAACAGCCCCAGACGCGCCCGATAGACCGGTCCCACGTCGAAAATCGAGTTTTCTTCCTGCCATGCCGCATCCATGCCATGCCTCTCAAAGCGTCGCCGTTTTCGCCGCCATTTCGCGCGCGAAAACCGGCAGTTGCGGATCGCGCGCCCCCATCGTCAGGATCGTGTCCCCGGCTTGCGCATCTCGCGCCAGCGCTTCGCCCAGGTCGGCATAGCCCTCGGCCACGGCCACAGCCACGCCGCGCGCGGCCAGCTTCGCAACCAGCGCATCCGAATTGATCGACCGGTCGGTTGTTCCGCCCGCGTCGTACACGGGCAAAAGCCACAGCTTGTCCTGCGGGCGGCAGACGGACGCGAAGGCGTCCGCGAGCGGATCCAGCATCGCCCGCAATGGCCCGTAGCCGTGCGGCCGCCAGACGCCCAGCACGCGGTTGCCGGGCGCAGCCACGGCGGCCCACGCCGCAGCCAGCTTGGCGGGATTGTGCCCGTAGTCGTCCACCACGCGCACCCCGCCGCCGGCGTCCACGCGTTCCAGCCGCCGCTGGATGCCCCCGAACCGCGCCAGCGCCGCCGCGATTTTTTCCGGCGCGTAGCCCAGCTGCGCGCAACATTCCGCCGCGGCCTGCGCGTTCAGGGCGTTGTGCGCGCCCGGTTGCGGCACCGCCAGCTTCAGCCCGCGCCACGCCACCGCGTAACCTTCCTTCGTTCGTTCCGGGGTTCCAGCCAGCTCGACGATTCTCGCCTTCGGCTCGCCCAAGACCGCCGCCACGCCCGCGCCGCACACGAGCCCCGTCCGCACCTGCGCCGCATACGCGCGGAACAGTTCCTGCACTTCCGCCAGCGTGAAGTGGTCCTGCGAGATATTCGTCAGGATCGACCACTCCGGGGAAAAATTCAGCAGCGAGCGGTCGCTTTCGTCCACTTCCAGCACCCACGGCGCGGCGGCGGAGCCGCGGCGCACGTTGCCGACGTGCCGCGCATCGGCCCAGTCCACCAGCGCGCCGCCGTTGACGACCGTCGGATCGGCGCCGAGCTGTTCCAGCGTCCAGCCCAGCATGCCCGTCGTCGTGGTCTTGCCGGCCGTGCCGGCCACCGCCAGCACCGTTTTCCCCCGCGCGAGTTCCGCGAGCATTTCCGCGCGGTGCCGCAGCGGCACGCCGGCCTTTTGCGCCGCGACGAAATCCGGATTGTTTGCCTCGATCGCCGTGCTGTAGACCACGGCTTCCGGGCCGGCCGCCATGATCGAACCGTCTTGCGGAACGAATTCCACGCCCGCCGCGCGCAGCGCCCCGAACGTCGGCAAATCCTGGCCTTGGTCGAAAAAACGATCGGAGCCGGTCACGCGGGCGTACGACCAGCGCAACGCCTGCGCCAACGCGCTCATCCCCACGCCCGCCACCCCCGCCACGTGGACGTGCCCGCCCATCGCCGCGCTCAACTTTCCCCGCGCGCCGCCGGATTCCCCTGCGGCCAAATGAATGCGCGGGCCGACAGCCCGCCGCCTTCTTCCACCTGCAGGTGCGCGCCGCGCACCGTCCCCTTCAGATGTCCGCCGGCGCGGATGGAGACCAACCCGGTTGCCTCCACGTCCGCTTCCAGCGTTCCGAGCAATTCCAGATGGTGCACCTGCAGCTTGTACCTGAACGCCAGCGTCGCCCCGGCCGCCACGCGCAGGTTGCGCATCGTCAGTTGCCGGGGGTGCGCCTTCGCCGCCCCGCCCAGTTCCAGCCATTGGGAGCATTCGATGGACGAGTTTTCGTCCAGTTCCCCCTCGAGGATCACGTTGCCGGCCCGGATGCGGACGTTTTCCAGCCGGCCGGTCGGCCGGACGATGACGCTGCCGCCCGTCTGGATTTCCTCGGACCAGGGACCTTCCACGACGTAGTCGCCCAGGTCGATCTTCTCGCGGCATTTCGAGCAATAGATGGTCTTGGTCGTGCCCGACAGCTGGAATTCGTAGCCGCACTTGAAGCAGCGGATCGTCCGCTTGGTCGGCTGGATCGTCTTGACGATGTGCGGGCTGTCCTTCGGCAGCGCGGGCGGCGGCGGATGCGACGACAAGTCTTCCGCGGCCCGGTGGGTGCCCGGCGCGGGCAATACGCCGTCCTGCTTCGCCTTGGCCAGCGAACGCACGACGGAATAGCCGTCCATCATCTTTGCTTTTTTGTCCGCCACGTCCGGTTCCTTCCGCCGGCGCCCTCCCGGCCGGCCCGCCGATGCGGGACCGCCGAGGCGCCTGCCAACGGGAACGTCCGCCTAGCGCTGCGGAACGTTCGGCTGCGGCGCCGGCACCGGTTGGCTGTTCGGATTGACTTCCGAGCGGCCCACGAAGGTCACGCCGTCCTCGACCGACAGCCGGCGCGCCTTGATGTCGCCGTTGACGGTGGCCGTCGCCTTCATCTCGATCTTGTCCTTCGCGAGCAGGTTGCCGTTGATCTTGCCCTCGATGGACACGGAGGTGGCCGAGACGTTGCCTTTCACCTGCGCGCTCTTGCCGAGAATGGCGTTGCCGCCGCAGATCAGCTCGCCGTCCAGCTTGCCGTCCAGGCGGACCGTGCCGCTGCTCTTGATCGTACCGACGATTTCGACGTCCGATCCGATTACCGATTCATGTGTTTCGTTGGCCATGGCCTTGTCTCCCGGGTTGGTTCCTTTTTCTTTGGGGGCCGATTATGCCTGTCCCCCTCCGATCGGACAAGCGCCACTTGCCCCGGCGGCCGGGATTCTTTAGGATTTCCCCATGAATCCTCGCCGCCTGCTCCTCGGAACCGCTGGCCTGGCCCTGCTGGCCGCGGCCGCCTGGTGGGTGCCCGTCCCGCGGCGGGGGCCGCGGCCCGACCTGCCGGAAATCGCGCCGTTCGCCGCCGGCGAGCGCATCGCCCTCGTCGTTTCCGACCCCGAAAACCGCCTGCCGGACGAAGCGCTTGGCCTGATCCAGCGCGCCCGCGCCGCCGGCGCGGAGGTGCGCGTCTTTGCCGCCGGCACGGAACTCGGCGCCTTCGCGGCGGACCGGATCTACGCACCGGCCCCCGGCCCCGACCGTCCTCTGGGCTACCACCCCGACCAATGGCCGGCCCCGCCGCCGGGCGCCGGCTGGCAGATGATCGTGCTGACCCCCGCCGAAACGGCCGTCCGGAACGCCGCCGTCATCGCCGCCGCGCGCGAACTCCGCGCGGCCGGCGCCGGCGAAGCCCGCGAAATCGCCCTGCTTTCCCGCGCGCGGCGAGCCGAAATCTATCAACTCCGGATGCCCTGAGCTGTCTTCGCTGCGTTCGGCTACGTCAGGGGACGATGCCGAAGTGGCGCAGTTTGCCGGTCAGCAGCGCATCCAGTTGCGACAAGTCCTGCGGAAAGACCGAAATCAGTTTCTTGCCCTCCTGCTGATAGAGCATCTGCTTCTTGTGCATGCTCATCTTGTATTGCGGCGTGTCCAAGCCCCAGTATTCGACGTAGACGTCCAACTCGGGCAGATAGAAATCGGGCCGGATCTGGAATTCGCCGATGATGCGGAACTTCGCGTCGTACCGATAGGCCAATCCGTGGGCGGCCAGCCAATCCGCGATCCGGCGTTCGCCTTCGGACTGCACCACCGTGCCGTCGTCCGCCTGGATGGTTTTCTGCAGTTCGACCCGGGTCTCGAAATTTCGCCGCTCGAGGAACGTCTCGTCGAAACAACGGTCGCAAAACGTCCGCTGGAAGGCCTGCGCGGAGCGCGCGAATTCCTCCGCCGACACCTTCGCGCCGCACCGCTGGCATTTGTGTTCGGTCGCCGCCGCCGCGATGTGCACGGCCTCTTCGATGAATCGCACCGCCGCCTCCGCGTCCCGCCGAACGTAATCCTTCTCCGCCCCGTTCGCCGCCATGTCCCGCAGATCGGGCAGGCATTTTCGCGCCGCGACCCCGTAGGCCTTCAATGCCTTGATGGCGTATTGCCGGGTCTGGGCGTGCGGATCGCGCCGCGCCACCGGCGCCAACGCCGCCACCGCCGCCGCCTGGTTCACCCCCAGCCACGCCAATTTGCCCAATGCCGACGCCGCCAAGCGCCGCGCGTTGTCCGACGAAGACCGCAGCAAGACCAGCAATTCCCCGCAGGCCCCGACCTCCCCCTCCCGTCCGATCGCCACGGCGCGGTCCGAAAGCCGCTTTTCCAGCTTCCGGTCCATCGGATTTTTCATCGAACGCCTTTTTCCGACGTAGGCGAGCGCAGCGAAGGTAGTCGCCTTTTTCTACAGCGCATACACCGTCTCGGCCGGCAGGATCGAGATGCCGGCCTTTTTCAGCGCGGCGATGGCCGCATCGGCGTCCTCGAAGCGGAAGACCACCACGGCCTTGTCGGTGGCGCGGCAGACGAACGCGTACATGTATTCCACGTTCAGGCCCGCCGCCGACAGCGCGTCGAGGATGCCCGCCAGGCCGCCCGGCCGGTCCGGCACTTCCACCGCCAGCACTTCCGTCAGCGACACCGTGTGGCCCGTGCCCTTCAGCGCCTGCACGCCCTTGTCCACGTCGTCCACGATCAGCCGCAGGATGCCGAAATCGCTCGTGTCCGCCAGCGACAGCGCCCGGATGTTGACCCCGGCGCGGCCGACTTCCTTCAGCACGCTCGCCAGCCGGCCCGACCGGTTTTCCAGGAAGATCGAGATTTGCCGCACTTTCATGGTTCCGCTCCTTTGTTCCTAGGTCAGTTTCCGCCGGTCCTGCACGCGCTTGGCCTTGCCCAGCGTGCGCTCGATCGTCTGGGGCTCCACGAGCGTGATCTTCGCGCTCACGTTCAGCATCGTCTTGATCTGGTGGTGGATCTTGTCGCGCAGCGCTTCGAGCTTCTTCACCTCGTCGCTGAAGAGCGCTTCGGTCACTTCCACCTTGATCTCCATCGTGTCGAGGTTGCCCTGCCGGTCCACCACGATCAGGTACTGCGGCTGCACGCCCTCGATCCGCACCAGCACGTCTTCCACCTGCGACGGGAAGACGTTGATGCCGCGGATGATCAGCATGTCGTCCGTCCGGCCCATCAGCCGCGCGATCTTCCGGCTCGTGCGCCCGCACGGGCACGGCCCGTCGGCCAGGATCATCGTGATGTCGCGCGTCCGGTAGCGGATGAGCGGCACGCCTTCCTTCGTCAGGCAGGTGAAGACCAGTTCGCCCTTTTGCCCGTCCGGCAGCGGCGCGCCCGTTTCGGGGTCGATGATTTCGGGGTAGAAATGGTCCTCGAACACGTGCAACCCGTGCTGCTCGAGGCATTCGTTGGCGACGCCCGGCCCGGCCACCTCGGAGAGCCCGTAGATGTCCAGCGCCTTCAGCGGGAAAAGTTCCTCGATGCGCGTGCGCATCGCTTCCGTCCACGGCTCGGCGCCGAAATGCCCGCTCTTGAGGGGCAGCTTCATGAGATCTTCGTCCATCTGCGCGGCCACTTCGGCGATCTGCAGCGCGTAGCTCGGCGTGCAGCACAGGACCGTCACGCCGAAATCCTTCATCAGCATGATCTGCTTTTCGGTGTTGCCGGACGACATCGGCAGCGCCGCCGCGCCCAGCTTTTCGGCGCCGTAGTGCATGCCCAGCCCGCCGGTGAACAGGCCATAGCCGTAGGCGATCTGCACCACGTCGGCCGCCGTCGCGCCGCCGCACGCCAGCGACCGCGCCGCGCATTCGGCCCAGTTGTCGACGTCGTTCTGCGTGTAGCCCACGACCGTCGGCTTGCCGGTCGTGCCCGAGCTGGCGTGGATGCGCACGACGTCTTTCATGGGCGCGGCGAACATTCCGAACGGATACTGCTCGCGGAATTCCGGCTTCAGCGTGAACGGCAGCTTGGCGATGTCCTCGATGCTCCGGATATCGCCGGGCTTCACGCCCTGGGCGTCGAATTTCGCCCGGTAGAACGGCACGTTTTCATACGCCCGCTTCACCAAGGTTTTCAGCCGTTCGCCCTGCAGCTTGCGCAGTTCCGGGACCGGCATCGCTTCCGCTTGTGGATTGAACATCGTCGCCCTCCTTGTTGTCACGCCCGCAAATGCTGGACTCCGCGGCCGCCGCCTGTCGAGGAAAAATCCCGCGGCGGTTTCATTTTCCCGCCGCGCGCGCCAGCAGTTCGGCCACCATGCGCGCGGCCACGCGGCCGACGACGTCCAGGCTCTCCGCCGACAGCTTGTCCAGCGTGTCCGCCGCCGTATGCCAGTAGTCGTTCTTCCCCGGCGCGCTGCCGAATTCGAAATCGATCAGGTCGATCGCCGGCACGCCGCGCTCGAAAAACGCCACGTGGTCGTCGCCGACGTTGTAGGGATAGAGCTGGAAATGCTTCCGCACGCCTTCCGTCCGCGCCGCGGCGAACGCCAAGGCGACCAGTTCCGGCGTGCTGTTGCGCGGAATCGTGATCGTCAGGTCGCGGTCCCCCACCATGTCCAGCAGGATCATGGCGACGACGTTGGACAAGCTGCCGTCCGCCGCCATCGTCCGGGCCAGGTGCCGGCTGCCGTGGAAGCCGTCGTTCGGCCCGTATTCCACCTGGCTTTCCTCGCCATCGAAGATCGCGAAGCGGATTTCCAGCGCATGCGGGGCGCCGACCGCGAAGGCCCGCGCCAGTTCGAGCAGCAAGCCGGTGCTTGAACCGGAATCGTTCGCGCCGACGAAACCCGGAATACCCACCTTCGTGTCGTAATGCGAAGCCAGCAGCACGATCCGGTCGGTGCGCCCGGGCATCCGCCCGAGCACGTTGCGGAAGGTCAGTTCCCCGGACGGTGCGCGGTCGCGGAATTCCTGGATTTCCGCTTCCACGCCCAGCGCGCGCAGCCGGTCGCGCAGATACGTCGCGGCGCGCTCGGCGCCGGGCGTGCCCGCGTCGCGCGGACCGACTTCGAGAAAGGCGCGGACTTCCTCCAGCGCCCGTTCCCCCGACACCTCGACCGGGGCCTGCGCCGCGCCTGCCGGCGTTCCGGCCGCCGCCGGGCTCTCCGGCGCCGGCGCGCACCCCGCCAAGACCCAGGCCGCCGCCAATGCCCTGATCGTCCACTTGCAACTCATGCCGGCAGGATACGCCTCCCGCGCCCGAAAGAAAACTCCCAACCGATATTTTGCTTATGTGCATATGTGTATAAGCCCATATATGCGCCGAGCCGAGGGTCGGGCCGCGCGCCCCCTTCCGGTCAAGCGCTCCACCCCGCCGGGCGCAATTTTCGCTTTCCCGCCGCGCTTGCCCTCCCCTATACTGCCCGCGCTTGTTGTTTCCCCATCCAAGGAGTCCTCTATGAAACTGTGCGAATTCATCCGCCCGGCCTCGTTGTCCGCCGCGCGCGACAATCTGCGCGAACTGGGCCGCAAAGGCATGATCCTGGCCGGCGGCACCGCCCTCCACTTCATGCAAGACCACACCCCCGTCACCGCGGTCGACATCACCCGGCTCGGGCTGTCCTACATCAAACAAGAAGGCGACTTCTACGACATCGGCGCCACGACGCCGCTGGCCGACATCCAGCGCTACCGCGCCCCCCGCTGGGCCCTCCACGAAATCTGCCGGCGCATCTCCACCCACCAGATCCGCAACGTCTCCACCATCGGCGGCAACGTCTGCCGCGTGTTTCCGTGGGCCGACCTCCCCGTCGTGCTGCTCGCGATGGATGCGCGCATGGTCATCTATTCCGGCCAGGACGAGGAACTGCCCGCCGACGAATACTTCGCCACCCAGCCCGCCAAACGCTTCCTCGACGGCAACGTCCTCAAGTCCGTGAAGGTGCCCGCGCTGATGGCCCACCACGGCTTCGGCTCCATCAAGGTCGTCCGCACCCAGGCCTCCTTCGCCCTCGTCACCGCCGCCGCGTTCCTCGAGCTCGACGGCGCGACCATCAAATCCGCGCGCATCGCCGCCGGCTCCGCCATCCCCTTCCCCCGCCGGCTGCCGTCGGTCGAGGCCGCCCTCGTCGGCCGCGAAGCCGTCGCCGCCGTCTTCCAGGAGGCCGCCGCCAAGGCCGGCCAGGACGCCCCTTGGCGCGGCCGCGAAGGCATGACCCCCGAATATTCCCGGCATCTGGCCGAAGTCACCTTGTTCGACGCACTGGAGCGGGCCGCCACGTTCGCCCGCGGGAGGACCGAATAATGATCAAGCATCCCCATACCGTCACGTTCACCCTCAACGGCGAACTCAAAACCTTCATCACCCGCCCCGACGAGAAGCTCCTCGATCTGCTCCGCCGCGAAGGCTACAAGGGCACCAAGTACGGCTGCGGGCAGGGCACCTGCGGGGCCTGCACCGTCCTCATGGACGGCCGGGCCATCTACTCCTGCCTGCTCTTCGCCATGCAGGCCGAAAACCGCGACGTCCGCACCATCGAAAGCGTCGGCACGCACGAAAAACCCAGCGAGTTCCAGCAGGAGCTCATCGACGGCGCGGCCGTCCAGTGCGGCTTCTGCATCCCCGGCATGATCATGAGCGCCGAGGCCCTCATGCAGGCCGAGGATACCTATCCCGACGACATCGTCCGCGAATACATGGACGGCAACCTCTGCCGCTGCACCGGCTACGAGAAGATCTGGGGCGCCCTCCGCCGCGTCCTCGACCGCAAAGAAGGAAACGGGGTTCAGGGTTCAGGCGCCAGTTCCCGGCCCAAATCCTGAAACGCATGCCCGCCGATTTCCAGTACTTGGTTTTTCTGAACCCTGACCCCCGAACCCTGAACCCGTGAGGTCCCCATGAGCGCCAACCCCACCGCCAACTTCAAGCAGGTCAACCACTCCGTCCGCAAGGTGGACGCCGTGCAGCTGGCCCTCGGCAAGCCGTCCTACGTCGCCGACTTCGCGCCCCGCGACGCCCTGATCGTCAAGATGCTCTGGAGCCCGCATCCGCACGCGAAGATCGTCTCCATGGACGTCTCCGCGGCCGAGAAGATGCCCGGCGTCAAGGCGGTCCTCTGGCACGGCAACGTGCCGCGCATCGCCCACTGCACCGCCGGCCAGGGCTACCCCGAACCCTCCCCCTACGACACCTTCATGTTCGATACCAAGGTGCGCTTCGTCGGCGACCGCGTCGCCGCCGTCGCCGCCGAGACCGCGGAACAGGCCCAGGCCGCCCTCGCCAAGATCAAGGTCGTCTACGAAAAGCTCACCCCCGTCTTCTCCATCGACGAAGCCATGGCCGACGGCGCCCCGATCATCCACGACGAGCCCGAAGCCCACGTCCCGATCCCGATCCCCTACGAACCCAAGAAGAACCTCGTCGCCCGCGTCGGCTGCGAAACCGGCGACTTCGAAAAGGGCATGAAGGAAGCCGACTTCACCTTCGACGATACCTACGAGACGCCCTACGCCCAGCACTGCCCCATCGAGCCCTACGTCTCCCTCGCGCAGATCGACTCCGCCGGCCGCATCGTCATCACCACCTCCACGCAGGTGCCCTTCCATTGCCGGCGCATCGTCGCGCAGACCCTCGGCATCCCCGTGCAGAAGATCCGCGTCATCAAGCCCCGCATCGGCGGCGGCTTCGGCTCCAAGCAGGAAATCCTGCTCGAGGACGTCGTCGCGATGTTCGCCCTGCGCACCGGGCGGCCCTGCTTCTGGCAGTTCACCCGCGAGGAAAACTTCCGCACCGGCCGCACCCGCCACCCCATCCGCGTCCGCATCCGCGCCGGCATCCAGAAGGACGGCACGATCACCGCCATCGGCATGGACTGCTGGAACAACACCGGCGCCTACGGCGGCCACGGGCTGACCGTCGTTTCCTGCTGCGGCTCGAAGGTCCTGCCCCTCTACCGCTGCGAGAACATCCACTTCCTCGGCAAGGTCTACTACACCAACCTGCCCGTCGGCGGCGCCTACCGCGGCTTCGGCGCCACCCAGGCCTTCTTCGGCATGGAATCCACCATGGACAAGATGGCCGAGGCGATCGGCATGGACCCCCTCAAGCTCCGCCAGCTCAACCACATCAAGTCCGGCGAAGGCTCGCCCGTTTTCGCCGCCCTCGGCGAAGGCAAGGAAGGCGTCCCCATGACCGTCGGCTCCTGCGCCCTCGGCGAATGCATCGTGAAGGGCGCCGCCGAAATCGGCTGGCAGAACCGCACCGACTGGCGCACCAAGACCGGCCGCTACCGCCGCGGCATCGGCATGGCCTGCCTCATGCAGGGCTCGTCCATCCCCCACATCGACATGGGCGGCGCGTCCATCAAGATGAACGAAGACGGCTCCTTCAACCTCCTCGTCGGCGCCACCGACCTCGGCACCGGCTCGGACACCGTCCTCGCCCAGATCGCCGCCGAAGAGCTGTGCACCGCCACCGACAAGATGATCGTGTATTCGTCCGACACCGACATGACCCCGTTCGACGTCGGCGCCTACGCCTCCTCGACCACCTATCTTTCCGGCGAGGCCGCCCGCAAGGCCGCCGCCGACGCCAAGCGCCAGATCCTGCACACCGGCGCCGAGATGCTCAACCTGCCCGAAGACCAGGTCGTCTGCAAGGACGCCCACGTCCAGAGCCTCGACGGCAAGCTCAAGGTCAGCTACGGCGACATCTCCTGCTACTCGCTCTATTCCAAGAACCAGTACCAGATCATCGGCACCGCCTCGCACTTCACGCAGAAGTCGCCGCCGCCCTTCGCCGCCCACTTCGCCGAAATCGAAGTGGACACCTGGACCGGCATCATCAAGGTGCTCAAGTACGTCTCCACCATCGACTGCGGCACGGCCATCAACCCGGCCCTGTGCGAAGGCCAGACCGAAGGCGGCACCCTCAACGGCATCAGCTACGCCCTGACCGAGCAGTACCTGTTCAAGAACGGCCGCATGACCAACGCCTCCTTCACGGACTACCACATCTTCTCGATGCGCGACAGCGCCCCCATCAAGGCGATCATCGTGCCCTCGTTCGAAGACACCGGTCCGTTCGGCGCCAAGTCCGTTTCCGAAATCTGCATCAACGGGCCCGCGCCCGTCTTCGGCAACGCCATCTACAACGCCACCGGCGCCCGCCTCAACGAGTTCCCCTTCACCCCCGAAAAGGTCCTCGCAGCGATCCAGGCCGTGAAGCGCTAGGCGTTCACGCCGCTCCCAGGGCCGCGGACATCCGCGGCCCTTTTTTGTCCCCACTTGATGATTGGATATTGGATATTGGACATTGGATATTTTTCCCCTGCCCGCGCCTCCTCATCCGTGTCCATCCGTGTCCATCCGTGGTTGTCCCTGCCCCGGTTCCCAGACCCCCGCGGGTGAATCAGGTCCGCCGGGCCTCCGGCGTCGCGAAAACCAAACCGCCCGCCGATTTTTCCCTCGCCTCCCCGCGGAAAAATCCCGAGAATGCTTCCATGAACCGCGGGTATTGGAACCGGCTGGCGGCCCGCTACGAAGACGAGATCTTCAGCGTGCTGGCCCACGACCGCGCGGCGCTCGTCGCGGACCGCGTGCGGCGCTGCGGCGGAACGGACCAGACCGCCACCGACGTCGGCTGCGGCATCGGCCACTTCCTGCCCCTGCTGGCCGCGAACTTCCGCCGCGTCCTCGCGGTGGACCTGTCGCCCAAGAACGTCGCCCGGGCCCGCCGCCGGCACGCCGGGCTGGCCAACGTGGACTACCGCGCCGCCGATCTGGCCGCGCCCCGCGCGCGCCTGCCCGCCGCCGACTTCGCCCTCTGCGTCAACGTGCTCATCGCTCCCGACCTCGCCCTCCGCGCCCGGCTCCTCGACGTCGTCGCGCGCCACCTGCGCCCCGGCGGCCAGCTCGTCCTCGTCGTCCCCGCCCTCGAATCCATCCTCCTGACCGATTTCCGACTGATCGAATGGAACCTGCGCGACGGCCAGCCCCCGGCCCGGGCCGCCGGCGCCGGCTACCGCGCCTTCCGGTCCGTCCGCCGCCCGCGCCTCCACGAAGGCGTCGTGTCCATCGCCGGCGTCCCCACCAAGCACTACCTCCGCGACGAAATCGCCGCGCTGCTCGCCGCCCGCGGGCTGCGCCCGCTGGAATTCGAGAAAATCGAATACCCCTGGACCTCCGAATTCACCGAGCCCCCGCGCTGGATGCAAGCCCCCTACCCCTGGGATTGGCTCTGCGTCGCCCGCAAGGCGCCGGCCCCCATTTCCAAAAAACGGCGGCAAACGGCCCGCCGACGTGGTACGCTGGCCCGGCGCAACCCGACCAAGGAGACCCGCCCGTGAAAACGAAATTCTGGCTCCCGCTGCTTGCCCTCGCCGTCGCCGGCTGCACCCTCGGCCATTCCTCCGGGCCCGCCGCCGTGCCCTCCGCCAACCGCACCCTCGTCCAGTTCAGCCGCGCCGAGGGCCTCGCCGGCTGGCACGTCGAGAACGACGACGTCATGGGCGGGCGCTCCCAGTCCCGCCTGGCCGTCGACGACGCCGGCAACGCCGTCTTCGCCGGCACCATCTCCCTCGAAAACGACGGCGGCTTCGCCTCCATCCAGTGCGACGTCCCCGAGCTCGACGTCGCCGCCTACCGCACCATCCATCTTGGCCTCAAGGGCGACGGCAAGCGCTACCAGCTGCGCCTCGACGCCGCGCGGCGCGACCGCCATTCCTACGCCGCCGACTTCCGGACCAGCGGCGACTGGCAGGAAATCGTCCTGCCCTTCGCGGATTTCTTCGCCATCCGCCACGGCGACCGCCTCGACCTCCCCAACTACCCCGGCCAGACCCTCGCCCGCGTCCAGCTCCTCGCCGGCGACGGCCGCGCCGAACCCTTCCGCCTCGAAATCGACCGCATCTGGCTCGAAAAATAGCCCGCCGCAAAGTTTTTACGTTCTACGTAAAATCGCCTGAAACTTTTTACGTTCCACGTAAAACCGGAGCCGAAATTTTACGTAGTACGTAAAATTCCGGCGCGTCCGCGCTTCGGCGCCGAACCTGGACGGTCCGGGTACGTCGTCCACGCTTCAGCGTGCGGCTGTT